>NZ_AZDT01000028.1 GCF_001434785.1 Levilactobacillus namurensis DSM 19117
CCTACACATATTTGGTTTGTCGAAACAATGTTCAGTTTTCAAAGGTCTACCAAGTTATCAGAAGCAATTGCTCCGTGACAACTTTTAAAGTATATCATGTCGGTTAAAACCTGTCAACAACTTTTTAAATTTAATTTTGAATGTTTATTCAAAATTAGATTTATTAAGTTTGCTATCAAGGTTACCTCGACAACATAAATCATTGTATCAGTTGACGTTTACAGCGTCAAGCACAAATTTCAAATCTGTATGAACATTCAGAAACTTGTTATTTATGCAATTGGCTGTCCTCACGACAACAAATAATATCTTATCAATCATTCCCCACCGGGTCAAGCCTTTTTTCAATTAAACCACTAATTTATCAAAAAAGGACCGCCAGCCTTAGCTTGGGTCCTTCTTATCCTATTCCTATTTAAACTACCGATACCGCCGAACCGGGGCCCGTTGCGCACGAGCCGACAATTTAGCCAAAAAATCATCGAGTAGCGTCTGCATCGTCGCTTCATCCGTAGCATCCGTTAATGCGACCTTGGTTCGGGCCGCGTGAGGGATACCTTTGAGGTAATAAGCAACCTGATTCCGGAAATCCATCGGCCCTTCCTGCGGCCCCTTAGCCATACATAATTCGTGCAGGTGCGTCTTCGCCCAACCAATCTTCTGCTCAGGCGTTGCTTCCGGCAACAGGTCCCCCGTTGCCAAATACTGATTGATCCGCTTAAGCAGCCATGGATTCCCCATGACGGCACGACCAATCATCACCCCATCGGCACCGACTTCCGTTAACATCCGTTTAGCGTCTTCCGGCGTTCGCACATCCCCATTACCCATAAAGGGGATCGTCAAGTGAGCTGCCACCTGCGATAAAAGATCCCAGTCAGCCTTCCCCTGATACATCTGTTTTCGGGTCCGTCCGTGCATGGCCACCGCACTCGCACCACCCGCTTCAGCCGCTAAGGCGTTCTCCACGGCGTACAAATGCCGGTCGTCCCAGCCAGTTCGCATCTTAACCGTTACCGGCTTATGCACAGCGGCCACCACGGCAGCCACCATATCGTGGACCTTATCCGGATCTAAAAGCCACTTGGCACCAGCTTCCGTGTTGACGACCTTATTCACGGGACATCCCATATTAATATCGATAATGTCCGCTGGCGTCTGTTGGTCCACGAACTGGGCCGCTTGGACCAACGTCTCCTGGGTCCCGCCGAAGATCTGGATACTCATCGGGTGTTCCCGTGGATCAACCGCCATCATGGCTAACGTCCGTTGGTTATGGTAGTGAATTCCCTGGCCAGAGATCATCTCACACTCAACCAGTCCCGCACCAAACTCCTTACAGATGACACGAAAGGCAACGTTCGTTACCCCAGCCATGGGGGCGACCACGACTCGGTTGGGAATCGTGACTTGACCAATCTTCCAGGGAGTATTCAAGTGTTCTTGGGTCATCGGACTACTTCTCCTGAGCCTGGGTCATGATCTGCCGCAGGTCGTCTTCTGAGAATTGATACTTCTCCCCACAGAAGTGGCACACCGCTTCGGCCCCGTGATCCTGTTCGATCATTTCCTTAATGGCATCCTTAGAGACTGAGGCCAAGGCCTTAGCAAATCGGTCCTTCGAGCAGTCACACTTGAACGCCACCGGCATCTTTTGCAAAATCTGAACGTCTTCATCCGTAAACAACAGCTTAAGAATATCTTCCGGCGTCTGCCCAGCCAATAGGAGTTCTGAAACCATCGGCATCGACTTCAACCGTTGTTCCAAGCGAGAGATGGCTTCGTCTGAAGCTCCCGGCATGACTTGAATCATGAAGCCCCCCGCAACCTTGACCGTATTATCGGGTTCTACGAAAACGGAGACCCCGACCGCACTCGGAATCTGTTCGGACTTTGCCAGATAATAGGTAAAGTCCTCTCCTAATTCACCGGAAACTAACGGAACTTGTCCCGTGTAGGGCTGACCAAGTCCTTGGTCCTTAGTCACCGTCAGCATCCCAGCCGTCCCAACGGCCTTCTTCACATCCAGCTTGTGCTTGGTATTCAAAGGCAAACTGGTGTGCGGGTATTGGAGATACCCCTTAACGGTCCCGTCAGCGTTACCATCCGCCACAATGGCGCCGACCGGTCCGTGCCCATTGACCTTAACTGTCAGCTTTTCCTTCCCCTTAAGTAACGAGGTCGACAACAGGAGGGTCCCAATTAAGGTCCGCCCCAAAGCTGCTGTGGCCGTACTCCAGGTGTCGTGCCGGCGTTGGGCTTCCGCCACCGTATCCGTGGCATCGACCACGTAGGCCCGAAACATCCCATGATCAATCAAACTCTTAACTAAATAATCTGCCATCTTACCTAACTTCCCTTCAATTCATTCCGTTAAATTCCCTGAGCGCCTTACGCGTTCCGTTTCTACCATGCCTAACCTTACCAGAAACCTTTCAAATTGCAAACAACAAAGGGACCGGAAGATAACTTCCAGTCCCTTGGTGTTGCTGCTTATTCTTCAGAATGGTCGTGTGGCTCAGTCGTAGACTGTGAATTCTCAGCATCGTGATCAGCACTCTGATCAGATACACTGGTTTCATCAGTCTCACTGTTTGTCGCACTTGAATCGGCCGACGTTGAGGCCAGCTTAGCTTCCGTAGAAGCATGGCGAGCCGCTTCACGGCGTTCCAATTCACGCTTAGACTCTTCAAACGTCGCAGCTTTTTCACTTGGAAATTCATTGTTATCGTTAGTTTCTGGCATCTTCCCCGTATTAAACAAACTGAGAATCTGCTTTTCATCCAACGTTTCGTACTTCAGCAGGGCTTCCGCAATAATCTTGTGTTCCGCCTTATGCTCTTCCAAAATCTTCCGTGCCGTATCGTGCGCTTCGTTAATGATGCGTCGAACTTCACTGTCGATTAAGTTGGACGTGTGTTCAGAGTAGGCAGGTTGGTTGTAGTAGCCAGCACCAGCGAATGGTTGGCCACCAGAACTCTCCAGTGCCACCGTTCCGACTGCATCGCTCATCCCGTACTGGGTAACCATGGCCCGCGCAATCTGCGTAGCCTGCTCAAAGTCATTGGAAGCTCCGGACGATTCAGAATGGAAAATCAATTCTTCGGCCGTCCGACCACCCATTAACCCGGCAATCTGTTCCATGGCATCCTTCTTGGACATCAGCATCTGGTCTTCCCGTGGCAACATGATGGCGTATCCGCCGGCACGACCACGAGGGACGATGGTTACCTTGTGAACTACCCGTGCGTCGTTCAGAACTAACCCCACAATGGTGTGTCCAGCTTCGTGGTACGCCACCGTCTTGCGTTCTTCCGGACTCACGACCCGGTCCTTCTTGGCTGGCCCCGCAATGACCCGGTCTTCCGCTTCGTCTAAGTCGGAAGCATCGACTTGCGTCTTATTCCGCCGGGCTGCCAATAAGGCCGCTTCGTTCAACAGGTTTTCCAAGTCAGCCCCGACAAAACCGGGAGTCTGCTTGGCAATTTCCTTCAGATCAACATCGTTAGCCAACGGCTTGTTCTTGGCGTGAACCTTCAAGATTGCTTCACGACCCTTAACATCTGGACGACCCACTAAGATCTTCCGGTCAAACCGTCCTGGCCGTAACAGCGCTGGGTCCAAGACATCGGAACGGTTCGTCGCGGCCATCACAATGACCCCTTCACTTCCCGTGAACCCGTCCATTTCAACCAGCAATTGGTTCAAGGTTTGTTCCCGTTCATCGTGGCCACCGCCCATGCCGGCACCCCGTTGACGACCAACCGCATCAATTTCATCAATAAAGATGATAGATGGTGCGGCCTTCTTGGCCTGCTCAAACAGATCCCGGACACGGCTGGCCCCGACACCAACGAACATTTCCACGAAGTCTGAACCAGAGATCGAGAAGAAAGGAACGCCAGCTTCACCGGCAACCGCCTTCGCTAACAACGTTTTACCAGTACCAGGAGGACCCTCTAGTAAGACCCCAGACGGGATCCGGGCACCTAATGATACAAATTTACGTGGATTCTTCAAGAACTCGACCACTTCGACCAGTTCCTGCTTTTCCTCTTCCTCACCAGCAACGTCTGAGAACCGTACTTTGTTCTCTTTGCTGTCCGCTGGCTTGGCTTTGCTCTTCCCAAAGTTCATGACTCGGCCATTGCCGCCGCCTTGGCCGGCTTGACCCATCATCATGTAGAAGAAGAAGAAGAAAATCACGAGTGGTGCGACGTAAACCAAGAGGTTAATCCAGAACCCGCTTGACTCTTCCGCTTTAGTGTTCATTTTGACATTGTGCTGCTTAGCGGTCTTGTCAATCTCAGAAACCGTCGAGTTATTAGTCAAGACTTGCGTTGTAAAGCCAGTCACAGCGGTACTTTGACTACCACCTAGACTGAACCCGGTGTTCGTGGTCCGCTTTTGCGCGTTCCGGTACTCACCGGTAATCTTGTAAACGCCCCCCGAAGGTTGAATGGAGAAGTTCTTAATCTTATTCGCATTCAGATCTTTGACGAACTGACTCGATTGGATTTCTTGGGATTGTGAGCTGGTGTTGTTCCCGTTGAACAGGTAAACCACACCGATGATCAACAAGAAGATCACAATGTAAAACAGGCTATTGCGGAATAGTCCGTTTCGTCGATTATTCATGTCGTGCCTCCTTACCTCACAGTTCCCAACCTGACACACAGATAGGAACGAAAATTAGAGCTTATGCCCTTTAACTAAATTAGATGTTATCACAATTGACTATCGTTGACTAATTATTTATCCGAATAGACTTCCGGCTTCAAAACCCCGACGTAAGGCAGGTTCCGATATTTCTCTTCATAGTCCAGACCATAGCCCACTACGAATTCGCTAGGAACGTTAAACCCAACGTAATCCGCCTTGGCTTCAACCACGCGGCCACTAGGCTTGTCCATCAACGTGCAGACCTTAATGGACTTCGCTTTCCGGTCGCGTAACAGGTCCTCAAGGTACTTCAGCGTCCGCCCGGTATCGATAATGTCTTCAACTAACAAAACATCACGCCCCGCAACATCCGTATCCAGATCCTTCAGCAAGGTAATCGTTCCGGAAGAGGAAGTGCCCCCATGATAACTGGAGATATCAATAAAGTCGATTTCGGCATAGATATCCATGTCCCGGATCACGTCGGTCATGAACAAGATGGCCCCCTTCAGGACACAAATGATCAATGGCGTCTTATCACGATAATCCTCCGTCAGTTGTGACCCCAGTCGTTTGCAGACCGCGGCGATGTCTTCTTCGCTGTATAGGACCTTTTCAATATCGTTGTTCATCTTTTTCCCCTTTCACCGATTCCGGTTGGTATCCAATATGATAAGTTGTTGCCCGTTGCCGGTGCGGCCAGACCGCCCACTTCACACCCAGTGCCGCCAGGACCTCGCCCTGAGCGGTTACCAGGACTGGGACTCGCGCCCGTTGCGTCTGAGGCACTTTTGCGTTAATCAGCGCTCGCCGTACCGATTGATGATGTCCGTCCGCCAACCGCAACCGGTCCGTTGTTCGCCACGACCGAACCATCAAGGGCAATTGACTTGCGCTCAAGCTAAGGGTTCGGTGAGGTGAATCATGATCGGGGGCTGACTGAAAGACGCCAAGCAGATAGCCGTTACCGACCGTCTGCCATTGGTTCAATACTACCATAAAACTAATTTGTTCCGGTGGATTTTTCACGAATTTTTGCGGTTGCCAGAACAGAAACATCCGGTAACGCTTTTCTAGAATCCATCCGTTACTAAAAACGATTTGCCCCGTAGGACGCTGGACGTGCCGCAGGAGTTTAAGGGCTTGGTCTAAATGACTGGGGGCCGTCGATAATTGAGGGGCCGTCTGCTTGATCAAGCGGCCCAACAACAGCCGTTGTTCAGCTAACGGTCGCTCTAAGAGTGGCGCGACCTGTCCTGTGACCGGGTGACGATTCGTGATAATGGTCGCCAACGTCTGATCCAAAGAGCGGTCCGCCACGGCCAAGACCGCGGCTAGCTGAGCGCCGTAGTCCTGTAAGTGGGCGACCACCTGGGGATTCTCTACCGTCAGTACCGGCAATACCCGATGCCGGATGCGGTTCCGACTCGCCGTCAGGTCCTGATTGGTCGCATCTTCGTACCACGGCACCTGGTGCTGCTGCGCGTATTGGCGAAGCTGCGCCTTGGTGAAGGGCAGTAACGGGTGCCGGACCTCCCCGGTACCCAACGGCCGACTCGCCGCCATCCCCGTCAGCTGGGTAAGGTTGCCGCCCCGTAGAAGCTTGAGGAGAATGGTCTCAGCCTGCTCATCGGCTTGGTGGGCCGTTGCGACCCAGGTGGCCGCTTGCGTAGTCAGGGCGGTCGCAAAGAACCGGTAGCGAAAAGCCCGGGCAGCCGCTTCGATCCCCGTTTCTGGATGTTGAGCCACGGGCCAATGACGGACTAGCACCGGTAAGCCCCGATCCGCACACCACTGCCGAAGAAACGTCTCTTCCGCTCGACTCTGGTCCCGTAATTCGTGATTCACGTGGACCACCGTTAACGGCCCCCGTTCAGCGGCCGGTAGGGTTCGCAACAGAGCCAAGAGCACCATTGAATCCACCCCGGTTGAGACCGCGACCAATCCCGGTTGGGGGTGGTGGTCCCACCCCTGGGCGTGCCAATTCTGTCGAAATGCCGTTTCTAGAGACACCGGCCATCCCCCCTTTAGGTAAATAAAAAGGGCCGCAACTCGTGCGGTCCCTTTCTGATTTCAGTATCCGTACAGGAGACTAGCTCCGCCGACCGCCACGGCCGCCACGCTTGCCTTCCGTATTCCGCTTGATCGTCGTAAGACGCTCTTCGCTTTGCTTCAAGAAGCCGGACATCATGTCGTCAAAGTTCTCCTTGTGGTTCGAGTGATGACTTGCGAAACGTCCGTTCGCTGAAGAATGGTGTGACCGCGGACCGTTATTCTCAAAACGCCGGCCGCCATGCCCGTGGTCCCCGCCATTATTATGGAAGTTTCCCCGGTGGTCATTGCCGCCCCGGTGGTCGCCGTGTTCACGTCGATCGCCGGTGTGGGGCCGATGACTGTGCTCAGAAGCCGGATGATCCGTCGCCTTTCGAATCGACAACCCAATCTTACCGTCATTTCCAACGGTCAATACCTTGACCGTTACCTCGTCCCCAACAGATAACACGTCGTGAATGTCCTTCACGTACCCGTCAGAGATTTCACTAATGTGGACCAACCCGGTCTTGTGGTCACCTAAATCAACAAATGCGCCAAAGTTCGTAATTCCAGAGACCTTTCCGGAAACTTTAGCTCCAACCTCGATTGCCATAAACAAGAAGTTCCTCCTTAAAATAAGTGCTTTCAGTATAACACAATTTCTCCCAATGCCACACGCCAAAACTTGAAAAGACTTGTCCCAAATTCGCCCCCCTGCCGCGACCGGATCAGTCTGGGGACGTCCGGGAACGTTCTGGGTCAATTCTAACCCCTCGCCGCCCATAAAAAAAGCCCGCGACTCCCTAGGGAATCGCGAGCTAACGTCTACTTCGCCGTGACATCATTTGCGTGATCTCCCGGTAAACTATAGATGGTTTCATTAGACTTCGAATAATAGTACTTCGACCGAATCAACTGGCCCAAATAATCTTGGTCATTCAGCTGCTTCACCTGGGCCTTCAAATCGGCATTGGTGTGCTTGGCCTTGGCCAACTGCCGCTGACTGGTCACGACCTGCTGATCGACCTTATGGCGACTCGCGTTAGTTCGTACCAGCTGGACCCCCAGAATTAAGATGAAGAAGGCAAAGCACGCGATGATCCGCAACGCCCGTTTGGCCCGTCGCCGACTCATCCAGTTACGCCGGTGCTTGGCCGCGGCATGCTGCCGGTCCAGCAATCGCGTGTAATCGTTTTCTAAGCGTTCAACTTTTGCCGTATGCGGTTGTTTCGTTGCCATGTTCTCCACCCCACTAGAGTTGACCAGATTTATTAACTTGAGTATAGCAAGTTCCCGTTGGCCCGTCTAGCGCGTTCAGCAGAATGTAAACCATTCGTTACAATTATTCGTTTGCGGACTGCCGAAAGTCTTGGGCGTATTCCTCTTTCACGATGGTGTACATCCGTTCGGCGTCTTCCTTCTTGGTGGTCTCCAATAACTCGTTAACTTTGACGGTTAACGTTTTATTCCCAAACTTAATCACTAACTCGTCGTTCGTGGCGACGTTGCTGGACGACTTAGCCACCTTATCGTTGATCAGGATTCGACCCTTATCCGCGATTTCCTTAGCGACCGACCGCCGCTTGATGATCCGTGAAACCTTTAAAAATTTATCTAAACGCATCTTATTTGCCTCCGTGTAACCGTAATTTTTGCCAAAAACGTAAGAGTTGATCCGCGTGCGGCAACGTTAGCCATTCGCGAACCGTCAATAGTCGACTCCCCAAAGCCGTTGCCAGGAACAGGATCACGCCCGCCGGAATCGTCAGCATCAATATCCCACCGGCAGCGCCCCGTCCCACCATCAAGCCGGGCCACCAGGCCGCAAGCCCGTGCAACAGGAGTTGTAAGCCGCCCACCATTAGGGCAACACAGCCCAGTAGCTTGCCTAGAAACGGGAAGGTCCAGATACCTGAACGTAACATCACCGGTGACCCGTACCAGATTACCCCGGCCATGACCAGCAGGCTACCGACCGTAACCCAGCTCGCGCCCAGGCCCCCCCAGTGCATGACTGCCCAATGGTTAACTAACCCTTTGACGACTAGTCCACTGACCAAGGCCACCACCGTCAAGCGGTACTGGTCTTGGCTTTGCAGGACACTATTATAGGTCTGAATCAGCGTGGCCAGTATGATGCTCAGCATGTACACGGCCAACATCGCCGTTCCCTGCTGATTTCCAAACAATAACCGGTCGATCCAGGGCATCAAGGTCATCAGTCCCGCCGTCGCGGCTGCCGCAATCACCAGAGCAATCCGCATCATGGTGGTGGTCAGGCGTTTGAACTCACGCTGTCGTCCCCGCTGCTGTGCGGCCGTTAATGCCGGCAGCAACGAGGTCGCAAAGGCCACCGCCACCACCAGGCCCAACTGAACCAACGGCTGACCACGGTCGTAGACCCCCTTGAGGTCCTTCGCCGCCAGGTCGCTCAGCCCCCCAGCGACCAACCCGTTCTTCACGGTAAAGGAGTCGATGAGTTGTAACAGGACCATCATCGCCGTTAAGAGACACAACGTCCCGCCTTCAACCAACAGTCGCCGACCGATGTGCGGGACCCGAGCCACCCGGGGTTCCCGCGGTCGACGCCAACGCGGTAAGACTAACCAGGCTGCGACCGCCGCTAAGGTCCCACTGCTCATGGCCCAAGCTCCCATCCGGTAGACCGACCACTGCTGAACCGTGGCCCAGCTGGCCACCAGTAGAATCACGGCGACCCGGACAATCTGCTCAACCACCTGTGACCGGGCGGTCGGCAACATTTCAAAGCGTCCCTGGTGGTAACCGCGTGTTACGGACAGGTCCGGCATCAACAGGAACATCCAGGCCACCGTTCGAATCAGTGGCGTCAACTGGCCATCCCCCATCCCCCGGGCAATCCAGGGGGCGCCGACCGTCAAGCCTACAAATAGACTACCGGCCAGCCCCCAGGTCCACCGATAGACTTGCCGGGCAACTTGTTGCTGGGTGGGTAGGTCCGGCGCGTCCGCCACCAATTTAGAGATGAACACCGGTAACCCGCTTAACGCGAAGGTCATCCCGATTCCGTAAAGCGGATAGACTTGCTGGTACACGTAGAAACCGGTATTACCCACCAGGTTCTGGAACGGGACCCGGTAGACGGCGCTCAACAGTTTAGCGATAAACGCCGCGAGCGATAGGATCAACGCTCCCCGTAACGTGGTCTTCGCGTTGTGGTGTTCCATGGTTCCCCCTCCTTCAAGTCTGATTAAGCCAATAAGTCCTTAGCTTAGCACAGGACGGGGCCCCAGCTTTTATTTTCTATGATTCTTAAGAAACTCTTGCCTAGTCTCCCTGACGTTAATCCGCCTGATCCGTGGCCTGGTCTGCTTGCGGGGCCGTGGTCTGCACCACGATATCGCGCAAGGCCGTCATGAAGTGGTAAACCTGGGGCAACCAATCATCCACCTGCATATTCGGTTGAATGACCAGCTTAATGTGCAACCGATCCCCGTTGACCGTCACGGTCGCTTTAAGCTTCGTGGCCGCCAAGGCTTTAAAGACGTCTTCGCCACCCAGGATGTCGGTCCCCTTCTTGGAGACCGTCACGAAGACGTCCCCGTTGACCCGCCGAATCTTATCGACTAGGGCCAGGTCTGCCGCCAGCTTCAACTGGCCGATGGTCAAGAGTTGGCCCACTGGCTTCGGGTATTCCCCGAACCGGTCGATCAGGTCCGCTTGAATCTCGGAGACCTCGTCATCACTTTCCAGCTGACGAATACGCTTGTACATCTCGATCTTCTGTTGCTCATCTTCAATGTAATCACTAGGAAGGTAGGCTTCCACGCCCAACTCGACCGTGGTATCGGTCTTGGGTTGGACCTGCTTGCCCCGCTTCTTGGCCACCGCATCGCTGAGCATCTGGGTATAGAGGTCATACCCCACGGAGTTAATGAACCCATGCTGTTGCTTCCCTAGCAGGTTCCCCGCGCCCCGAATGGACAAGTCTCGCATGGCAATCTTGAAGCCTGATCCGAGTTCCGTAAAGTCCTTGATGGCTTCCAACCGCTTCTCGCTAACTTCCGTCAACACCTTATTGGGCTGATAGGTAAAGTAAGCGTAAGCCACCCGGTTACTTCGCCCGATGCGTCCCCGCAACTGGTAGAGCTGCGAAAGACCCATTCGGTCGGCGTTTTCAACAAACAGGGTGTTGGCGTTCGGAATATCGATTCCCGTTTCAATGATCGTCGTGGTCACCAGCACGTCGTACTCACCCCGCAAGAAGTCGAACAGGACCCCTTCGAGCTGCGTTTCCGTCATCTGACCATGAATATAGCCAATCTGCGCTTCGGGGACCAGCGCCTGCAACTGACTCACGGTCTTCTCGATGTCGTCGACCCGGTTATGCAGGTAGAAGACCTGGCCACCCCGTTGCATCTCGCGCCGGATACCGTCTTGAATCGCCCCGGCGTTTTGTTCCATCACGTAGGTCTGAATCGGGAAACGGTTAGCTGGCGGCGTCTCGATGACCGACAAGTCCCGCACACCCAGCATGGACATATGCAGGGTCCGCGGAATCGGCGTCGCGGTCAACGTCAACACATCCACGTTGGCCTTCAATTGTTTCAGGCGTTCCTTATGCTTAACGCCGAACCGTTGCTCTTCGTCGACCAGGACCAGGCCTAAGTTCTTGAACTTAACGTCCTTCGACAACAGGCGGTGCGTCCCGACCACGATATCCAGCTGACCGCTCTCCAGGTCCTTGATGGACTGGTGGATCTGCTTGGTGGTCCGGAAGCGAGAGAACATCTCGATGTTGACCGGATAGCCCTCGAAACGGTTGACCATGGTGTCGTAGTGTTGTTGCGCTAGGATCGTGGTGGGGACCAGAAAGGCGACTTGCTTACCCGCTTCAACGGCCTTAAACGCCGCCCGCAACGCGACTTCGGTCTTACCATACCCCACGTCACCAACTAACAAGCGGTCCATCGGCCGGGGCTTTTCCATATCGTGCTTAACTTCGTTGATTGACCGCAACTGATCCGGCGTCTCGGGATAGGGGAAACTGTTGTCAAAGTCAGTCTGGAGACTATCGTCAACGGGAAAGGCGTACCCCTTCTCCGCCGCCCGCTTCGCATACAGGTCGACCAGCTCGTCGGCGATGTCTTCAATCTTGGCCGCGACCTTCTTCTTGGTTTTGGCCCACTCGGAGCCCCCCAGTTTGTTGATCCGCGGCTTCTTATCTTCCGAGGAGACGTACTTTTGAATCAGGTTCAATTGGGTGACCGGGATAAATAACTGCGCGTTGTCCTGGTAGTCGATGGTCATGTAGTCTTGGTGGACCCCATCGACCGTCAGCGTCTGCATCCCGATGAACTTCCCAATCCCGTGGTTCACGTGGACCACGTAATCTCCGGGCTTGAGGTCCGTGTAACTCTTCAACCGCTCGGCGTTGGCCATACTTTGCCGCCGTGGGCGTTTCTTGGTCACCTTCTGGAACATCTCGGCTTCTGTGATGACCACCAGGTTCGCTTCTGGTAATTCAAAACCAGTCTGCAACCGTTCGGGAACCAACTGGGTCACTCCCGGTTGGAGGTTCTCCCGCTTAGTCAAGACGGCCTGGATTTCAAAGTCGTCGAGCGTTTTTTCCGTCTTTTCCAGCCGCTCTTCGTCTTGAACCAGCAAGACCACGGTCTGCTTTTGCTTATGCCAGCGGTCAATTTCCGTCTTCATCACTGGCAACTGGCTGAAGAACTGCTGCATCGCCCGCGTCGTGACGTTGGTCACCGCCACGAACCGCAAACTGCCCATCCCCTTCTGGAACAAAGAGAGCATGATCTGCGCGTGGGGGTCGTCTCTAACGATGGGGCGCAATTCACCACCGAACGTCTGGTGGGCGAAGATCTGGTGGTGGGCCAATTTATCCGTGGCCCAGTTCGCTTCGTCTTCTAGCAGCTGCCGTTCGCCATCTTGCAACCGCGCGTAGTCGCCAAACATCGCGATGCCGTCTTGGGGCAGGTAATCGAGAATCTGGTGATGGTCCGGGAAGAGGTAGTCTGCAAACTCCATCAACTGCGGATCGACCGACCCTTTGCGCAACCCATCAATCAAAGGTTGAATCTGTTCGGTCAACGTCCCGGCGTCCTTAGGGGCCAACGTCGCCGTCTGCGTCTTTAGTTCGGCAGTCAACGCATCCGCCCCCGCCTGCCGTTCATCAGCGTTCAGGATGAAGTCCGTGGCGGGCAAGACTTCGACCGACTCAATGTTTTCAATACTCCGCTGGGTCGCCGGGTCAAAGTACCGCAGGGAATCCACTTCGGTATCGAAGAAGTCCAAGCGCACGGGATAATCTGCCGCGAGCGGATAGATGTCCACAATGGACCCGCGAACGGCAAAATCCCCGGGGCCTGCAACCAGCTTCTGGTGGGTGTACCCCATCGCAAACAGGCGTTTCTGCAGATCCTCGAGGTCGTAATCGCCGCCCACTTTCACGGTAAAGCGGGCTTGGGCGAAGTTATCGGGGGCGGGTAAGAACCGCCGTAAGCCCGATAGTGCGGTCACCACCACCACGGGCCGGTCGCTTTGGAGCGCCCGGAGCGCGTTGATGCGATCCGCCCGGTATTCGGGAGAACTGGTCGCCACTTCCGCAGCCAGCAGCTCCTCGACCGGAAATTCAAAGAGTTCGTCTTCAGTTAAAAGGTTCGCCAAGTCATCGACCAGTTGACCTGCGTGGTAGAGGGTGTCCGTCACGTAGATCAACGAGTGTTGCCGGTCGTGCAAGAGACTCGCAATCAAGAGTGTTTCGGCCGAACCGTTAAGCCCGGTGACCAATTGTCGTTGCCCCGGAGCCGTCGACTGACGAATCGTTGTATATTGCGGTGTTTGGGTTAAAAATCCTTCTAAATTCAAACGATAACTTCCTATTCTTAAGAATGCTGAGCTGGTATCCACGGCAGATGGCAACCGCCTAAGGCCACCCTTCGCCGACTTGTCGGCTTAATTATACCGATTCATAAGTTGCGGGAATTCTGTTCCGGCGACCCAGTCATCCAACGCCGCTACCGCGTGGTCACTGGCTTGATTGAACAATGGTTGTTGCTCGGCCGTGAACCGGCCTAAGACGTAATCGACCACCGTGTGCTGTTGCGGGTGGGCAATTCCGACCCGAATCCGGGCGAAATCTTGGCTACCTACGTGGGCAATGATGCTCTTGATGCCGTTATGGCCCCCCGCAGAACCGTGGTCCCGTAACCGAATCCGGCCTAGTGGCAAGTCCATATCGTCGTGGACCACAATCACGTCGTCCAAATCAATCTTGAAATAGTCCATTAAGGGGTGGACGGCCCGTCCGGACTCGTTCATGAAGGTCGTGGGTTTAACCACTAAGACTTTTTCGCCATTGACCATTCCCGTTCCGAACCGAGCGTCGAACTTCCGCGTATCCAGGGTCAACTGGTGGGCTTGTGCGAAGGCATCCACGACCATGAATCCCGTGTTGTGCCGCGTCCCGTTATACTGCGGACCGATATTTCCTAAACCAACAATCATCTTCATAATTTTTTAATAGGCTCCCTTAAAGCAGGTTATTTTTGACAGAGCGACAAAATAGCTGGACGGATAAACTTCCCGTTCAGCTGGCTACCAGAGCCGACATTCTATGACTGAGTCAACTGCGAATAGTATAGCATAGTCCCCCGCACACGTCATGATTGGCCCCCCTGCTCAGTTGGCGATATTGATAAACAATTTTTCTCCGAGATATAAGTTTTGTTTATGACGACTAAGACGCTTACATGGTATACTAACGCATAGGTATTCAACGTATGCCTAGATGTCCATACACTAATTTAGGAGATGAAGAATTTGACTACTAAGAATCATCAAAAAGTTATTCTGGTTGGTGACGGTGCCGTTGGGTCCGCATTTGCCTACTCAATGGTCAACCAAGGGTTAGCTGAAGAATTCGGAATTATTGATGTTGTTAAGGAACGGACCGAAGGGGACGCACTGGACCTGGAAGATGCCCAAGTCTTCACGGCACCTAAGAACATCTACTCTGCTGATTACGCCGACTGCAAGGACGCCGATGTCGTGGTTATCACGGCCGGTGCCGCACAAAAGCCTGGCGAAACCCGGCTGGACCTGGTCAACAAGAACTTGAAGATCTTCTCCATGATCATCAAGCCAATCGTTGATTCTGGTTTCGATGGCATCTTCGTCATCGCAGCCAACCCAGTGGATATCTTGACTTACGCAACCTGGAAGTTCTCGGGCTTCCCTAAGGAAAAGGTGATTGGTTCCGGAACTTCCCTGGACACCTCACGGTTACGCGTTGCGTTAGCTAAGAAGTTCAACGTCGACCCACGGAACGTGGATGCCTACATCATGGGTGAACACGGGGACTCCGAATTCGCAGCCTTCACCGCTGCCACCATCGGAAGCAAGCCTTTAACGGCAATCGCTAAAGAAAACGGCTTATCTGAAGACGACCTGTTGGAAATCGAAGATCAGACGCGGAAGAAAGCTTACGAAATCATCAACCGTAAGGGCGCAACCTACTATGGTATCGCGACCTGCCTGATGCGCATCACTAAGGCCATCTTACGCGACGAAAATGCCGTCTTACCAGTCGGCGCTACCCTGAACGGTGAATACGGCCTGAACGACATCTTTATCGGGACGCCAGCCATCATTAACGCCAACGGGTTAGCTGGTGTGATTGAAGTGCCACTGTCCGATAGAGAACAAGACGCCATGGCTAAGTCTGCGGAAACCTTAAAGAAGGTTACGCAAGACGGCTTGGCTGCCTTGGACAACTAAATTTCAATTTGATTTCACCAAAAGACCGGGCTAGTTGCCCGGCCTTTTTTATGATATCCGGGGTCAAGTTTTCTGTCTTTGCCGCTAATGATCCGGCGCTGAAACGGGCGACTAAAGACAGCCAGCGCCGTTCTCCCTTTTAGGTGACGCCCCGGTTTTTAGCATCGCAAATTCGGCAAACACCCCTTGTTTTTACCAAGCCGACTGTTATCATTAATAAGTGGAATTTATTAACTCGCCGTTAATTTTACGAGTTGACTAATCCCCCCTCGAGCACCATCGGGGGTAAACGATCCCATTATCCGGGGAAAAACGCTCAGTTAGCACGGTGCAATCTTAATCGGTAACCGACGGCTAAGTTGCATTTGCATTGTGATTTAAGGCTTTTTGAAGTAATCTGAGGGTAAGATAATCACGGATCGTTAAACTGGCGACTTTTGAGCCACTGGTACTATTCTTAGGGAGGCTACACCATGCAAAAACGCAAAGCACTCGTCATTGGAGTCGTAACCGCCTGCGTAGCGGTTGGCGCTCTATATGTCAGTCAAGCCATGCACTACTCTCGCGCCAAGGTGTTCTTCAACGACACCCAAATCGCGGGGGTCAACGTCGGAGGCAACACCGCTCAGGAGGCGGCAACTAAGCTCAAATCGGCGATGCACCAACTAACCTTAAAGGATGGCAAGCAAACGGTCAGCACCTTCAAACCGCAAGAAGCCAACCTGAAGATCACTTCTGTCACGGCCTTACAGCAACTGATCAATCAGCAAAACGCCTGGAGTTGGCCCGCTCACCTGACCTCTGCCACGGCAGACACCTTGAAGCTGGATACCAGCAGTAAGAACCAAAAGAGCGTCCAACAGCTGGCCACCCAGATTACCACCAAGGCCAACCGGACCCGAACGGCCCCGACGGACGCCACGTTCACTTACCGAGACGGCCAGTACCGGGCAACCAAGGAAAAGACGGGGAACCAACTGGACGCCACCAAGGTCGCAGCGTCCATTACTCGCGCTTTAGATAAGGGCCAGTCCACGGTCAATGTCGCGGGGGATTACGTGCAACCCCAAGTGACCGTCAAGAGCACGGCCTTCAAGACGGCCTTAGCCAAAGCCCAACAGATCACCAAACAAAAATACGTCTACAAACTGGGTAAGCATACCCTGACGATTCCGGCCGAAACCTTAGCCAGCTGGATCACCTTGAAGGACGGCCAAGTGGCGACTAACCAAAGTAAGGTCAAAAGTTATCTAACCAAGCTAAGTCACCAATACGGCACCGTCTACAAGACCCGGTCCTTCAAGTCCACCAAGCGGGGCACCGTCAAAGTGCCCGCTGGCCTCTATGGCTGGAGTATCAACGTCAAGTCTGAAGCCCCCAAGCTCGATCAGCTGGTCGCTAAGGGCCAAGGCATGACGCGGACTCCCGTTATTCAGGGGTCCGGGTACCACAAGGACGGTACCGACATCGGGAACTCCTACGTGGAAGTCGACAAGACCAACCAACACATGTGGGTCTACAAGAACGGCAAGCTGGTGGTCTCGACAGACGTGGTCACGGGGTTACCAACCACCGCGCATCACACGCCGTCTGGTGTCTGGGTCATCTGGAGCAAGCAACGGAACACCACCCTGCGGGGCAAGAACGACAACGGCTCCAGCTACGCCTCCAAGGTCAAGTACTGGATGCCCGTTGACGACACCGGTGTGGGCATTCACGATTCACCATGGCAACCGCAATACGGGGGCACTTGGTACGTGAAGCACGGTTCCCACGGTTGTGTTAACACCCCACCTTCCAAGATTGCGTCCGTCTACGCGAACGTGAAGGTCGGGACACCTGTCTTGATTTTCTAATGATTCTTTAAAAATAACCCACCGATTATTCAGTCAACTGAATAATCGGTGGGTTTTGCTTAACCGTCTATTTAATGGCCACGCCAATCGCCAATAGGACGATAATGGCAATGAATCCCGCTAGGGTCCAATACAGCCACTTCTTGGTAATGATCCGGTCATCATCGTGCGAGTCCTTATTCACCTTGCCACCCTTCTCTGCTCTAGATGTTATTCTCATTTTACCATTAAATTCTGGAAAAGATGCTACCGAATATGCAGGGAGTATGGTATGATGAGAAGAGATTATGAGAAGTTTCTAATTTTAGGAGGTCATCTGCTATGCTGCTTAAATCCCTAGTGAAACCGAAAGAACGGTTAGTGACGGTTCGCGAGGATGTCACCTTGGAGCAAGCCTTAAAAGTGCTTGAAGATTCTGGTTACCGGTGTGTGCCAATTCTAGACGAAACGGGCCAAATCTTCCGGGGAAACATCTACAAGATGCACATCTATCGTCATAAGTCGCGGGGCGGCGATATGCAGCTCCCGGTTACTTCCCTCTTAAAGAACGCCACCAAGTTCATTTCCGTGAACGCCGCCTTCTTTAACGTCTTCTTCTCCATCAAGGATCTTCCGTACATCGCTGTTTTGGACGACAAGAACGCTTTTTACGGCATCTTGACGCATACCCGTCTGATGGACATGCTGTCCCAATCCTGGAACGTCAACATCGGCAGTTACGTATTGACCGTTGTTTCCGCCGGTGAACGGGGGGACCTAGCCGGGATGGCTAAGGTCATCACCAAGTACACCTCGATTGCCAGTGTGATCAGCCTGGACGCCCAAGAAGGTGAACTGGTTCACCGAACCATGTTTACGCTTCCTGCAGAAGTGGACCAAGAGAAGCTTGACCGGATCGTCCACGCCCTGGAACGCAAGGAATTCCACGTCCCAGAAATCGAAGACCTTCGTCACGAAAACTAAATCGCCTGACAGACGGTCTTCAGCCACCACGAACCGTGTTACTTAAAAAAGCAGCTTACCCCCGTTCTTCACCGTGGGGTAAGCTGCTTTTGAATTTTCAGTCAGCTCATCGCTCCCGTCCGTTCTGGGACGGAACCGACCAGAAAAAGCGCACCCGAAACTACGTGCGCGCTGGTCTTGAAGTGCTATGTACTCTTGCGGGTCTTTTCTTTCGCGACCGATCCACCAGGCCAATGCTGGTCGCCAAAGCGGCGTCCACCTGGGCCATCGTCTTGACATCTAAATGTGTCACCTGGTCTTTTAACCGTTGCTTGTCGATCGTTCGAATCTGTTCAAGCAAAATGACGGAATCCCGCTCAATTCCGGTATGAGCGGCCGAAATGCCGACGTGCGTCGGCATTTTAGGCTTCTCAATCCGGGCGGTGATTGCCGCCACGATAACGGTCGGACTATAGTGGTTCCCCACGTTGTTTTGAATAATCAACACGGGGCGCATCCCACCCTGTTCCGAACCAACGACCGGTGATAGATCGGCAAAGAAAACGTCCCCGCGCTTAACCTCAACACGGGCCATAGGCCGCCATCCCCTATCTTCTGGATTTTTTTATCAGTGCTACTTGTTGCCGTCGAAATTGTGTTAAGTGGCGTTCGGCCTCTTCCTCACACGGGGTAAAGACCCGAACAATCTCCCGATTAATCGGTGCCATCGCCTGGTAACCGTGAATCAATGCTAATTGGTCGGCTTGCTCAGTCGGGACGGTGATTAACGCTTGGCGCTGAATCGCCCGTGAAATTTTAACGCGAATCCGAGCATGCATCGTTGGTCGTGTCGGCATCATGGTAACCCTCCTAATTGGTCACTAAACTTCTCCAATATAGTTTACCACGAAAGCTTCACCCATGATACGGGAAACCTAGTAAATTAATTGATGTAGTGCCGCGGTAGGCGATCGGTAAAGCCGCACGCCAGCTCATAATGAATGGTCCCGCAGTAATCTGCCAAGTCTTGCAGGCGAATAGTCTGGTCACCATCGCGTCCGACTAACGTGACCTTGGTGCCCCGTTGGTAAGCCTGCGGTAAGCGAATCATCATCTGGTCCATGCAGACCCGGCCGATAATCTCGCAGAACTGACCGGCGACCAAGACATGAAAGCCCTGAAGGCGTCGTTCATAACCATCGGCGTACCCAATCGGAACCGTGCCAACCCACTCGTCTTGTTGCGCCGTGTAGGTCGCTCCGTAACTCACGGATTCTCCGGCGTGTAACTGCTTGGTGTACACCAGTTCACTGGTCAGACTCATGGCTGGTTCCAGCGGATACGGCGTCTGCGGGATGGCTTCACCGGACGGGTTTAGCCCGTAACCCGCAACACCGAACCGCACCAGGTTGTCGTTGCAAGCATCGTGCCAAAGACTGGTTGCCGAGTTCGAGACGTGAACGTAGCGGGGACGGTGCGGTAAGGTGTCGACTAGCGCGTGCCACTTCGCGACCTGACCCTTGAAGTAACGGTCGTCCGGATCATCGGCCGTGGAGAAATGGGTGAAGATCCCCTCAAAGATGAATTCCGTTGAATGGGTGGTCATGAAATCCGTTGCGGTTTTCAGGGCGTCCGGCGTTCTAAAGCCAATCCGTCCCATCCCGGTATCCAGGCCTAGGTGGACCCGTAACGGCGCTTTCGTTGGCGCCAAGGCCAGGTACTTTGCCGCTTCGGCTAGCCAATCCGTCGCCGCGACCGTCGCGGAGATCTTCTGGGCCGCCATCAACGGTGCATCCTGCGGTCGGGTGACCCCCAGGATCAAGATGGGCTCGTTAAAGCCCGCTGCGCGTAGTTCCAGTGCTTCATCTAAAATCGCCACACAAAAGCCACTGGCCCCAGCTTCCTTGGCTACGCGGGCAACTTGTGCCGCCCCATGACCATAACCATTGGCTTTGACCACCATGAACAAGTCACACCCGGCCTTTAACCGACCAACTTCTGCTTGAATATTATGCCGCAACGCCTGACGATCGATCACCAGCTGCGTGGGCCGATGTACCCCAACTACCATGACTATTGCCCTCTTTCTAAAATAACTTGTGTCATCACCACAGTCGCGGTATGTGATATCGAGACGTGCGCGATGCCCCTAAACGGCTGACGTCTAACTTCTGGGCGACCGACAGCATTGTCACGAACTTCCAGGTCTTGAAACCCGAAGGCCTTACCAATCCCGGTTCCCAAGGCCTTTCCGTACGACTCCTTCACCGACCACCGGCCCGCTAAAAACTCCACGGCCCGTTGGCCACTCAAGCGTTGATAATCACTGAGTTCCCCTGGTGTCAGGACCCGCGTTAGAAATGCCGGGTAATCGCTCACCACTTGCTGGACCCGTGCGAGATCCGTAATATCGATTCCAGTTCCGTAGATCACGGTGTCACCCCCTTAAACGTCTAAACCTTATTCTAGCACAGCCAAGTCATGTTGGGGGTGACGTATCCCCGGTTAACGCAAATCGTTACCAAAACACTAGTAATCCCGCCTTAGTCCCGTCGTTGAGTGCCCCACCGGGACCTCCGCCAGACCGGCCTTGCCTTCATCAATTAGAAATAAGGTATGCTTTCGATAATTAAATGTTAGCATAATTAATTTACCCAATCAATAAATAAGCTACTCCCAAATTAGCATGGCCCGGGCACTCAACCGGTCCCTACCAGTTGGCGAAACCCGCAAGTTGCGCTAGAATCGAAGGAACGCTTACGCATAAGGGAGTCTGAACAATGAAAAAAATCATCGGCATCACGGCGGACGAGCTACTGGCTCCGATGCCCTACATCAATCAACAGCACGCCGACTTCGTGCCCCGGCCGTTAATCGACGCGGTCACAGCCACTCAGGCCATTCCCCTAGGCCTCTCCCCCGTCCCCACCACGGACGTGGCCGACCTCTTGGCACCACTCGACGGCTTAATCCTCACCGGCGGACCCGACGTTGATCCGACCTTTATGGGTGAAGACCCGCGACCGGCCCTAGGTATCACCAACCGTCGACGCGACATCTTCGAGATTGCCCTGGTCCGGGCCGCCGTCGCCCAACATTTACCGATTCTCGCCATCTGCCGCGGGATGCACGTGGTCAACGTGGCCTTGGGCGGGACGCTGTATCAAGATCTGCTGACCCAGTACCCCGGTAAAGGCCTCCTCAAGCACCAACAGGCGGCTCCCGGAAACCTACCGACCCATACCGTCACCGTGCGCCCTTCGGCCCTCCAGGACGCCGTGGGACAACATCCCTTTGTGAACTCCCGCCACCATCAAGCCGTGCGGTTTCCCGCCGATGACGTGCTGATTGTCGCCCGTGCCAGTGACGGCGTCATCGAAGGCATCGAGAACGCCGACGCCAGCATTCAAGGCGTGCAGTGGCATCCGGAAAACATGTGGCGAGAATTCCCCGAACAACGCGCGCTCTTCCAGGCATTCACGGACCGGCTCTAAACCCGTCCCGTCATCAACACCACGTTCCGTGGTTCCAGGCTTTTCTATCCAACTATCCTCACCAAATAAAAAGAGCGCACCGACCAGCCGGTCAGTGCGCTCTTTCCAATCAATCTCTCTTTTTAAGTGAAACTAGTCTTTCTTCCGAATCGTGAAGCCGCGCTTGCCGCTTCCTTCGGACCGCCGACCACCATTGTTGCTGCGGTGTCCCCGGTTACCTTCGTAACCGCGACCGCCATTGCGGCTGCCGCCGCGACGATCGTTGTTCCGGTGATGGTAGCCACCACCGTTGCCGTGCCGGTTACCACCACGGTGATAGCCGCCACCGCCATGGCGTTTGCCACCGCGCTTAGGCAGTGGCCGCTCTGGCGTAATCTTAACTGGCACTTGACTACTGTCGTCCTTGGTCACGTCGTTCAAGAGCGCTGCAACCAAGTCTTCAGCATCGTATTCTTCCAGCAAGCTCTTAGCCGCTGAAGCATACTTTTCGGTATCCGTCTTGTTGACCAATTCGGTAACGGCTTCCTTAGCGACCCCTAATTGGCCGACAAAGGCTTCTTCAGCCGAAGGCGGCTTCAGAGGGAGCATCCGCACCTTGGTCAGCTTTTCGATTTCGCGCAAGTAACCCATTTCGTTCGGCGTCACGAAGGTCATGGAAACCCCGTGCTTCCCGGCACGACCGGTCCGGCCGACCCGGTGAACGTAACTGTCAGGATCTTGTGGAATATCGTAGTTGTACACGTGGGTCACATCGTTGATGTCGATCCCCCGGGCAGCGACGTCCGTCGCAACTAAGATATCCAACTTTCCGTGACGGAATTCGTTCATGATCTGGGTCCGGCGCTTCTGCGTCAGGTCCCCATGAATCCCAGCCGCGTTGTAACCCCGCGCCTGTAATCCGTTCGAAATTTCATCGACCCGCCGCTTGGTCCGCGTGAAGACGATGGTCAGGTCAGGATCTTGCACGTCGAAGAACCGCGTCATGATGTCGAACTTCTCGAAGTCCCGCGAACGAACGTAGAACTGGTCGATCAAGTCCGTGGTCAATTCCTTGGCCTTGATCTTCACGTGCTTAGGATCTTGCATGAACTGCACACCGACCCGTTTGATTTCAGGTGGCATGGTTGCGGAGAAGAGCATGGTTTGCCGCTCTTCTGGCAATTGCTTGATGATGTCTTCAATGTCATCCAAGAAGCCCATGTTCAACATTTCGTCCGCTTCATCTAAGACCAGCATCTGAACGTGGTCTAACTTCAGCGTGTGCCGCCGGATGTGGTCTAATAACCGACCAGGCGTGCCGACCACCACTTGAGGGTGGTTCTTCAAGGACTTGATTTGACGGCGAATGTCCGCCCCACCATAGACGACCTGCACGTTAGCCCGTTCATGCCGACCTAACTTGTAGATTTCTTCTTGCGTTTGGATCGCTAATTCCCGCGTTGGGGAGATCACTAACGCCTGCACATTCGGATTGCTTTTATCAATCTTTTCCAGAATCGGGAGTGCAAAGGCGGCCGTCTTACCGGTCCCTGTCTGCGCTTGACCAATCACGTCTTGGCCCTTTAAGACCATCGGAATGGTTTCGGCTTGAATTGGGGTCGCTTCCTCGTAACCTGCATCAGTAACAGCTGCTAATAGGTCATCGGAGAGACCCAGTTCTTTAAACTTCAAATATTTTTCCTCCTGTATGGGTAACGTCACCCTAGTGCCTTGCAATTCTTGGAAAAAATCCGTTTCCCATGGTGCGAAAAACAATTGGCTAGAGCGGAGTAAGTCAGTTCTTAAATTTTACAACCAAACCATCATACAACGGCCCAACAAAATAAGCAACTCCTACGACTTCTAGGAATTGCTTACATATCGCTTATTTTAGTCTTTAGAATCCGGCACCAATTGTGCCAGGACGTTCTCTAGGTGGATTCCGTGCGACCCTTTTAATAAAATTTGGTCGTCAGCCGTCAACGTGGCTTGTAAGGTCCGTGTCAACTGATCCAGTTGGTCCGTGTCAAAGTGCGTCACGGGTAAATCCGGCGCCTGCTGGGCCAAGGCCGTCTGTAAAGCCACCATGTGAGGCCCCACCAGATAGACGCCCGCAAACTTCGTCGGGTCTAGGGCATCTGCCAAGCCGGCGTGCAAGGCGTCCGCTTGATCGCCCAACTCCAACATGTCCCCCAGGACCACCAACCGCCGGCCCTTGACCGGGGTCTGGGCAAACGCGCCCAAGACCTCCCGGACCGCCGTTGGGTTCGAGTTGTACACGTCACTAAGGACCGCAGCCCCCTGCGTACTGGTCAGCCATTCGGCCCGGTTCTTGGTCAGCGGAACCGTCGCCAACGCCTTTTGTGCGTTCGTTGCTTGGATCCGGTAGATCTGGGCCACGGCCAAAGCCGCCAGCGCATTATTGACGTTGTATTCCCCAATCATGGGTACCGTAAAGGTCACGTCGGGGTAGGCGTTGCTGGTGAAGCTGGTGCTGGTCGCCGTATCCTGTACGCTAGTCGCGTAGAAGTCGTTGGTGGTCTGCCGACCGAACGTCAACTGACGTTGCTTTAAGTCCGCGACCCGTTCCCGCAATAACGGTTCGTCGCCATCATAGACGAAGACCCCGTCATCACTCAGGCCATGGGTAATCTCAAACTTGGCATCCGCAATCTTGTCCCGGGTCCCGAAGAACTCGATGTGGGCCTCCCCAATCATGGTGATGATCGCCACGTCCGGCGTGACCAGCTTACTGAGAAAGTCCAGCTGTCCGGGACGGTCCATCCCCATCTCGACTACCAGCATCTCCGTGTTGGGTTCCATGGACAGAACCGTCATCGGCACACCGATTTCATTGTTAAAGTTCGCGTAAGTCTTGGTCACGTTGAACTGGGTTCCCAAGATCGCCGCGACCATATCCTTGGTCGTGGTCTTCCCGTTACTCCCCGTAACGGCGACCACCCGTGGGTTGATCTTGGTCAGGTAATACCGGGCTAAGGTCTGGAGCGCGGTCAATGAGTTGGCGACTTGAATCACCGGAAAGCCCGCTGGTGCCGTGGCTAAGTCTTGAGCCCAGAGCGTGGCTGCTGCGCCATGATCAATCGCTGATTGAATAAACTGGTGGCCGTCTTGTTCCCCCGTTAGCGGAATGAACAGGCCACCCGGTTGCAGGTGGCGACTATCAAACGCGACGCTGGTCACGTCGACGTCCGCCCATTGTTCGTAATCGTTGATTGCCCCTACCGCATGGGCAATTTCCGCAAGTTGCATCTTCATAATGTCGACTCCCATTTCGTGTGGCAAACTGCCACCGTCTTTTAGCTAGGCCCTATGCGACCGGGCCGGTGTAAAATTCTGGTTACCATTATACCATGAAACGCGAGCAACTCACCGAATTCTCCCAAAGTCCCCCCAATCATCGCCGGTAACCCGCGCCCCAGGCCAAATAAAAAGCCTCCCCATCACTAGGGAGACTTTCTCAAACTTCAACTTAAATCAGATCCGCGACTTCACCAAATTCTTGGTTATCGTGAATCGTCAGCGACCATTCCCGCGTCGCTAGGTCGTACCGTAGACTGGCGACTTCCTTCGAATCGGCATAAACCTCTTCTTGGGTGTGCCAGGCGGCCTGGTGTTCCGGGTGTTGAACGGCACGTACCGGAATCAGGTAGACCCGCCGCCGTTCCACCAACTGATCGAAGGCGATCACGGCACCATCCATCAGGCCTTCGGTTAGCTGCAACAGAATTTCATGGGGGATGTCCGTGATCGACAACGGTCGGGCGAAGACCCAGCGGTTGTTATGCATCGCCCGTAAATGCCGTTTAATGCTCACGTCCAGCACGTGTCCAAAATGGTTCAGGTGCTGGTAGTAGACCTTATAGAAGCCATCCCGCAAGCTCAGAAAAGCGTACTCGTTTTGCAACTTGGCGTAAAACGGCGTCCGAATATGCGTCTCCATGTGCCCCAAATAGAGCAGCTCCGCAATCTCCGTGGGTAACAGGAAATCAAGATCGTCGGCGTGCAGGTAATCCAACCACTTCACGGGCTGGGTGTGCTTCCCCAACAAATACCGCCGCACCTGGGCCTGACCCGAGACGGTCTGAAAACGGGTATGGGGATTGATTTCCACGTCGTTTCCGGATTCAGCGTTCAGCAACAACAATTGATTGGGCACCTCGGGGACCCCATTTAAAAAATCGGCGGGCGAGATTCCCAACGAATACACCATGTTGGTAACTGGCTCTAAACTGAGATAGACAAAATTTCCACGCATACTCTTACACTCTTTCTGCTAATTTCCTCTTTCATTGTACACCGAAATAACGCGAGAATATCGCTTATTTTTTACATTTTTTCCAGCCGGGCAATCCGGTCCGCAATGGGCGGATGAGTGGCAAATAAGTCCCCCAATTTCCGCTTCTTCTTGAACGGATCCCCGATATATAACGCCGAACTGTTGGGGTCGGCCGCCTGCATCGGCTGGCTATCATCAATCTTCTCCAGCGCCGAGATCAACCCCTGCGGATTCCGGGTCAGCTCAACGCTGGCCGCATCCGCGAGGTACTCCCGGTTCCGGGACAACGCCATCTGCGCAATGCTAGCCGCTAACGGGGCCAAGATCAGTAACACCACCGAGATCACGAGTCCAATCACATTACCGGCTGAGCCCTGGTCGTCGTCATCGTCGCGGCGGCGCGCACCACCCCACCAGAACCAGTTGCTGGCAAAGTTCACTAAGAACCCAATGGCCGCCGCCAACGCTAAGGCAATGGTCTGTAACCGAATATCGTAGTTACGAATGTGTGACACCTCATGGCCAATCACGCCTTCCAACTCTTCTCGGTTCAGCCGCTCGAGTAGCCCTGTGGTGACCGCGACCGCCGAATGAGCCGGGTCGTTACCGGTCGCAAAGGCGTTCGGACTGGCATCGTTAATGATGAAGACCCGCGGCATGGGAACTTGGCCCACCATAGCCATGTCTTCGATCAGGTGCCAGAGCTGCGGTGCTTGGTCTTCTTGGGTAATCTCTTGCCCGTGGTTCATGCTCATGATGACGTTCGTTGAGTTACTGATCATGAGGACCATGTAGACCGCCGTAACAATGGCGGCCCCCACGACACCGGCTGACCAGCTGGCCCAAAAGACGTCCCCTAACGCCGCGCCGACCGCTAAGACGAGAAGACCGAAGCCCGCCATGACGTAGCCCGTTCGGCGTTTATTCATGGCAATTTGTTCATATAACATGGTCTCGCCTACTTCGTATTCAGATCGTCAAAAGAAACTTTAGGCGTTGCCTTTTCTTCTGCCGGAACTTCAAGATACTTCTCCATTGCAAAGTGGTGAATGTTGGCCACTAAGTTGCTAGGGAAGGATTGGACCCGCATGTTCAGACTCGCCACGGTACTGTTATAGAGTTGCCGCGAGTACGCAATCTTATTTTCCGTGTTGGTCAGTTCTTCCATCAAGTTGGTAAACTGGGTGTTGGCCTTAAGATCTGGGTAGTTTTCCGCAACGGCGAACAAGGAACGCAACGTCCCTGATAATTCGTTGGACACTTCCATGGTCTGTTGCCGGTCCCCTGCCGGCACTGCCGTTAATTGATTCCGCAGTTCCACCACCTTTTGTAACGTCGATTTTTCATAAGTCGCGTACCCCTTAGCAGTCGAGACCAGGTTCGGAATCAAGTCATTTCGCCGCTTCAATTGCACGTCGATCTGACTCCAAGATTCTTGAACGTGGGTCCGAATCTGGACCAGGCCGTTATAGATGCTAACGTACCAGATAACCAGTAAGCCCACGATAACAATTGCAATAATCCATGCCATAAAGTTACCACTCCTCCAAGTTAATTTGTTAGACTAATCATAACAAAGGCACCTTAGCGAAACCAGCCTGTTCATCACGATTTAAGGATTAATTAGGAGGTCCCACCATGCACCATATTTTATTCGTTTGTCTCGGTAATATCTGCCGCTCCCCTATGGCCGAAGCCATCGCACAAAAAGAGATCGACCAAAACGGCCTGCAACGCCAGTTTGCCGTTCAATCCGTCGCGACTAGCCCCGAAGAAGAGGGCAACCATCCCCATCCCGGTGCGCTGAAAACCATGCGCCAACACGGCTTGGACGCCAGCGCACACCGGTCACGGCCCATCACGCCAGCCGACTTTGCTTGGGCTGACACCATCATCACCATGGACCACGCCAACGTGGCCAACCTGCAACGGCTAGCCCCCACGCCGGCTGATGCTGCCAAGATCAAGCTGTGCCTGGACATTCTCCCCGGACGCCAGGGACAGGCCATCGATGACCCTTGGTACACCCACAAGTTCGAACTGACCTACCAAGAACTGGCCGCAGCAATCCCCGCTTGGCTCCAGGCCTTAGCCCACTAACCTGTAAGAATTGACAAAAGCATCCGGTCCCACCAGCCGATTGGCAGGGCCGTGACGCCAGTGGGCACGACTTTGAGCTTCGCCCAACCCGCGAATCTCAAAGCTCGGCCTTAGCCTAAGGCCAGAAAACCACTGGCCTAACGCTAATGTCACCGGCTGGGCCCTATCGGCTGGCGGGACCTCACATAGAGGCACGATAATGACTAACGCAGTAGGCCATTCCAACGCTAACGTGAGCCGTGAGGGTGGTCAGCTAGGGCTCAGCAGTGAAATTTGACTTGGGGAGCGTTTCTCAGCTGCCCTAGTCAAAGGCCCAGCTTCGAGACCGCTCTTTGGCTCGAAGTGGTGCCCACTGCGTTCCAGCCCTAGCTGGCCGCCCGGTAAGGCGGATGATTGACTCTAGTGTTGCTGGCTGGTGGGACCGGATGGTATCCACACGCTTCCAGCCCGACCCTAGTGCGTTCTAAGTTAAAAGTCAAAAGAAAAAGGCGCTGACCGCGCTTCCAGTTAACCAGCTTGCCAATGATGGCTGAGCGATGATTTCTGAACGCGGTCAGCGCCTTTTAGCTGAACGTTTACGTTTTTCGGGACGTCCGATTCCCTTTACCCGAAACTTAATCCTGCCGGCGACGATTCTTCAGTAGCAGGTAAATGATGATGGCCAACAGAAGGACGATGACCACACCACCCGCGACGAACCACCAGAAGTAATTCGGAGTTGCCGGTTGGTTGAACTTATTCGCTAACTTGCCAACTTCCTTTTGCGTCACCGTAAAGTTCTTGGTGAAGTGCCACTGGTAGCCGCCTTTAGCCGTTGCATCCAGCGTCAACGTGTACTTTCCCGCGGACAGTTGCGTTGAGCCCCAAGGTAGGGCGTAGGCGAAATGACTGTTGGGCGCCATTGCCATGTTGGCCTTTTCATTCTGCAACAAGACTTTACTGTCGCCCGCCTTAGTCACCCGGGCCTTGACCTTCAAGTTCCGCATCATCCCCGGACGCGGGTTCTGCAGCGTGGCCTCCACTTGATTCAAGGAGTTGATCTGCCCCGCCTTCACGTCCAGCAGCTTCATGTCCGGTGCCACTTCTAGAGCTGATTCCCGCAGTCGCAGGCCAATCACGTAAGCGAAATTATTACTAATGGTCACACCCTTACTCTTGGTGGTCTGACCCCGGTCCAGTTTCTTAACGTTGATGCCCCCTAGAATCATACCGTCAAGCTTCTCTGCGGGCATCCGGTACTGCACGTAGACCTTTTTGGTACTCTTCGCTGGCACCGTCACCACTGGTAACTGGGTCTTGTCGAAGATATCTTTGATGCCCACCTTTAACGAACTGTCCCGCTTAGGGTTGGCTTGACTGTAATCAATGACCCCGTTCGCGTTGGTAATCGCCTGGTTCACGTTGACCTGGAACTTCTGGGCCTGATTGGTCTGGTTCCCGATGACGACCCCTAGCCGTTGCTCCTGGTTCGGCTTGACCCGCAAGGCGAAGTACGTGGCGTTCTTGTCATCTTGGTTTTTCGGCAGCACCGCATTTACGGTATACCCCACACTTTCGGCTTTAGCGAACTGTTGATACCCACCAATGGTGAACAGCAACGTTCCTAAAATGATCAATCCCTGCCAAATTCTTTTTTTCATGGTACGCCCACCTTCCTTAAATCGTCCCCATTATAGCAAGGCTGAGCACCGAATTCGGGGACGACCACTCAGCTGCTTTAGTAACCCTGCAAACACGCAAAGATAGCGCTGGCTCTGCAACCACCGCTACCAACTCACTTCCTTCGATCTCCCGCTACCTACTGCGGGGTATCCGTCAATAGCCAAGACAGTGACCCCTGGTAGGTCTGTTCCCGGGTCACCGCCGACTCTAAAATACTGAGACGCATCGGCTGGGTCGGGCTGGTATTCAACCGCCATAGCCAGGTGCCCACTCCCTGGCGACTGCCCGGCGTGTCCTGCGCCCGAGCCACTAGCGAATAACTGCCCACCGGTAGCGCCTGCGTCGCCGTCACCAGGACATCTGGTTGCCGACTGGCGTTTTCTCCGGCCGATAAGAAACGCGTCTCACCTAGACTGACCGTTAAGGCCTTTAATTGCGCGCCATTGGTCTGACCCACCAAAGGTTCGGGCTTGAGCATCAAGCTCCAGCCCGTCCCACTTCCCCGCCGGTCACTTAGCTGAATAAACGGCTGCGTGTTGGCGACCGTCGCGGTGATGGTCCCATCTTGAATGGCTTGCTGTTGAAACGTTAGGTTCGATAAATAATCCAAGGTTAAGTGACCTCGAGAGCCGGTACCTGGATTGTCCGGGTCATCGGGGTCACCAGGAAACGGCTTCCCGGAACCGTCCGGATCGGTCGGCGCTACCGGACCCGTATTCGCATCCGGGACCAACTGAACGTTGCCAGTCGTCTGCCGTCCCGCTGACGTTGCCGCCAGCGCTGGAACACCGCCCCCGACACCGAGAATCAACGAGGTCACCACCAAGAGCATTAGTCTGTTCACGGTGGTCCCCCCTTCTATTTAAGCCGCCCAGCCATTAAGCCTGTGGCGTGTTAGTCAAAGTCCACGTCAGCGTCGATTGGTAGTCGCCGGCAACGTTCCCGGCCTTCAAGTCCAACTTCGCTGTGTCATAAGTGGTATCGAACGAGCCGACCCCTTCCTTACTTTCCGCGTTGTAGGTCGCCCCAATGACCTTTTGGTTAGCCGTCGCACTCCCCGTGTTAAAGATCAGAGACGTACTCAGGTCGGATGGTAATTGCGACGTCCCGGCAGCTACCACTTTCCCGCCGGACAGGGTCAAGGTACTGCCGCCAATGATATCTCCGTCGGAACTGGCGAACTTTTCAGCAGCGACTTGCACGTCCCAGCTAGTCTTGTGCCCTGCGTTGACCACCGTTAGCTTCCCATCATTGGTCCCGGTATGGGCACCAGCATCGATGGTTCCGCTAATAGTTTGGTCTTTTCCGTCAATTTCAGTGCTAGGTACCGTCACGTAAGGTGCCGCCTTTAACATGACGCCCCCGGCACCTGGATTTTCTGGATCTTCACCGGCCGTTAACGTGACGTTCCCCGTCGTACTCTGGGTGGTTGACGCGGCCCCTTCGTCCGCTGCGTGAGCCGTGGTCACACTAGTCAAGCCGATTCCGGCGATTAAAACTACGGATGCAAGTAATTGTCGTGTCTTCTTGGTCATGATATTTTCCACTCCTCGATTTTATGATCTCTTTTTAGGATTTTTCGGTTGCGACGCGGATGTTGCTCCCCGTCGACTTAAGTGCCAGACCCCCAACATCAAACACAGGATGATGCCCAGCAGGGAGGCCAAGCCCAGCCATTGTCCTTCCGATAATTGCGGGAGTCGCCCCGTTGGTTGGGCACTGGCCGCTTGCTGGCCGGTCGTCGCGGAGGGGGATGCGGCGCTGCCCGCAGAATCCCCCGGCACTGATGGGTGGTGATCCGTGGATTCCGTAGACCCCGTGGACCCCGTTGCGCCAGACCCGCCACTCACTAAGTTTCCATCGCTACCGGAAGTCACACTGGAAGCAGATGGCGTCAGCTTCACCTGATATTGGGATTGCTGAGCATCGGTCGCGGCTTGAACCGGCGTGACGCCGCCCCAGCACCAGAGCAACCCGACTAGTAACCAACCGATCCATTTTAGTCGCATCACAATTCCTCATTTCTCAGCAACGTTCCGTGGGGGACTCGGCCGACCTTTCGAAATTAACGCGGTTGTCGCGCCCCGCAGACTCGAACGTTCAGGGTAAAGCATCGTTATTTTGGGTGTTACCTTTTGAACTCATCGATGATTCATGAGCATCTTAGCACGCCCTATCGGTTTTTGTCCACAATTAGCAATGTGTGAGATAAAATATTTCTGAGCAAGATTTGAAAACCCTATCGTATCAGTAGTTTAGCCATCTAACTGTTGCTTTCAAAAAACGATGGATTTCCTTTGATAATTGACTTAAAGACCCATTATTCCCTTTAGCTAATTAGCAACTGTCCTTTAAATCTCAGCCACTAACCAGCCCATAGTCTTTTATAATTATAGTGTAAAACTTCTAATGATTAAATTCGTTATTGTGGCCTATTGAGGGTCCCCAAAAAAGCCGCTGATCCAAGGGATGTCCCCTCGAACCAGCGGCTTTTGGATGATACAGCACCACGTTTAGTTATTAAAACCACCGGCAAACCCTTTACGTACGGATTCGGGCGCCTGCCGATAGGCCATCTGCCGGACGTACTTACCCCGAATCATCAACCGGTTGGCACCCGTCGCATCACAGGTAATCAGCGTGACCAGCTTTTGCTTAGTCGGGGCCACCACCTGGACGTCGGTCGCGGCGATGAACTTCCGCACAGTGACCCGGTATTCGTAGACCTTGCTGGCGTTAGTCAGGTAGATCTTCTGTCCCACCTTAGTCTTGTAATATAGAGGACTAAACAGGATCGAATGCGAGACCATGTGGTGTCCCGCCAACGGATAGTTGTTCTCCCCCATCTTCTGGTCTGGCCGCATGGTTCCCGCGGTCAACGCCAAGACGGGATTACTGACCCCCTTGGCGATCGGCAAATGAATCTTCGATTGCGGGATATAGATCTGACCGACCACGTGAATCTCCTTAGAATTCAAGCGGGCCTTCGCGACCGTCTGGAAATCCAGCGACTTGACCTTTTTAAAGTCGTACGACGCTTTCTTGCGCTGATTTTTCTTAACGGACTGTCGCGTGACTTCGGGTTGATAGGTCGCGACCAGCCACTCTTTGATCTGCTCGTTAAAAATCAGGCCCAGTGAGATCAAGATCAACACGACAAACCCTAGCGTCCCCCACCAGCGCCGCTTATTTTTTTTAACGCTTTGTTTTTTCGCCATGTGCTTCGCTCCTTCCCCAAGTCCTTCTTGATTCTACCCCACGTAAGCCACCGGCGTCCACTCCGACCCTTCCCTGACGCACGACCCCACGCTCCGTTAGGCTAAAAGTTGCGCCCACAGAGGGTACAAAAAAAGCCACCGCCAAGCGGTGACTCTTCAAGTTTTGCTTTAGTCGTTGGACAAACCGTACTTCTTGTTGAATTTGTCGACCGCACCATCGGCTTGGGTAAACTTTTGCTTACCCGTGTAGAATGGGTGAGAGTCAGACGTGATTTCAACACGAATCAATGGGTAAGTGTTGCCATCTTCCCATTCGATGGTTTCGTCTGAAGTTGCCGTAGAACCGGACAAGAACTTGTAGCCGGTAGAAGAGTCTTGGAAGACCACTTCACGGTAATCTGGGTGAATGCCTTGTTTCATAATGTAATACGCTCCTTTTGCCCTGAAACATTGACTGCTTCAGAGATTGATTTAATCGTCAACCGTCACATTATAGCATGAAACTTGACAGTCGGCAATGTTAATCTTGGCCGTCTTCGACTAAGCTGTGAGTATTAACGATGCTCACCCGCGCGTTCAGCGCCGTTAACTTATCGACGATGCGGTCATAACCCCGTAAAATATTGTCAGCGTCATTGATCACCGTGGTGCCCGAGGCCATCAGCCCCGCAATCACCAGGGAAGCTCCCGCCCGAATCTCACCGGCCTGAACTTCACTGCCCTCTAAGTGGTCCGTGGGATCGACGATGATGGTGCCATTTTCAGAACGAATCTGGGCCCCCATCTTCCGTAATTCCGCAATATGCTTGATCCGCTTAGGGTAGATGGTGTCAATCACCACACTGCTCCCGTTCGCCCGCAACAATAGCGGCGTCAACGGCTGTTGAAGATCCGTGGCAAACCCCGGGAATGGCATGGTCTTGACCTGAATCGGCTTCAAGTGTTCCGAACGGGGAACGTAAATGCTGTCCTCATCGATCTCCAGTTGAACGCCCATTTCAATCATCTTCGCCGTGAAGGATTCCAAGTGTTCTGGAATCACGTTCTTGACCACCACACCGTCTCCGATTGCAGCAGCCATGGATAAGTACGTCCCGGCCTCGATCCGATCCGGGATAATCGTGTGCGTATTCATCGCCCGTAACGTGGTGACCCCTTCGATTCGGATCACGTCCGTCCCAGCGCCCCGCACATGCGCGCCCATGTTGTTCAGGAACGTCGCAATATCAATAATTTCTGGTTCTTTCGCGGCATTTTCAATCACCGTGGTCCCGGTCGCCTTGACCGCCGCCAGAATCGAGTTGATCGTCGCCCCAACTGAGACCACGTCCAAGAAGATGCGGGCGCCGTGTAAGCCAGCGGGTCCCGTGGTAATGTGTACCGTGTTATCGTGTTCTGTCACCGTAGCGCCGAGGGCCTTGAAAGCCTTGATATGCTGGTCGATGGGCCGCGGACCAATGTTATCGCCACCAGGAAAACTCAGCGTGGCCCGTTGGAACCGTCCCAATAACGACCCCATAAAGTAGTACGATGCTCGTAAACTTTTGATTGCTTTACTCGGTAGTGGGGCCTCTACGATTTCAGTAGGGTCAATGGTCAGAACCCCGTCTTCGAACGCCGAATGGACGTTCATTGATTTTAAAATCAGCATCAGATTGTGGACATCCAGAATATCCGGGACCATATCAAAACGAACCGGCGTATCCGCTAAAATCGCGGCCGGAATGAGCGCAACTGTGCTATTTTTGGCGCCGCCAATCGTCACCTCACCGGTGAGTCGTTGGCCGCCATCGATTATCATTTTTTTCATCGTGATGCGATCCTCACTTAAACTTATCTCTCATAGATGACTCCAGTACAGTCAGCTATAATGATAAATAATCCCGAACAAAAAGACAACCATTTCTAGGGTTTTCACTAAAATTGTAATATAGACGAAGAAACGCGGAACCGTCCTATTTCTAGGATGATTCCGCGTTTCTGGTACCGGTTCGGCCAAAAGGTGGTCGGACGATTACTTAAATCTCGCCATGACTGAGGAGCCGGTCATCAAGCAAAATCACGGTTAAACCGCGTCCGCTCGGTGTTTTTCTGTCGACTTGGCTTTCCAGCCATGCGATGCGCCGCCCGACTTTCCCGAACGATTCACCTGATACGGCCTACCGCAGAACGTAGCGTTCCCCAGCTAATGCAAGTTATGACTTGCACCCGCCGTCCCGGTCAATTTCTCATTTAATTTTAATAAAATTCGCGTTAGGCTTGGGCTTCTTGGCTTGCCGCCGCGATGAAGTCCCGGAACAGTCCTTCTGGACGGTCTGGCCGCGACAAGAATTCTGGGTGGTATTGGGCCGCCACGAAGAACTTCTTCTTCGGCAATTCAATCACTTCAACCAGGTGGTCATCAGGCGACGTCCCGGAGAAGACTAACCCCTTGGCCGCCATTTCGGCCCGGTATTGGTTGTTGAATTCGTAACGGTGACGGTGCCGCTCTTGGATAATATCTTGGTTATCGTAAGCCTTAGCAGCGACACTGCCCTTCTTCAACTTGCAAGGATAGAGTCCCAACCGTTGGGTCCCGCCCATCTCGTGGACGTCGGCTTGGTCGGCCATCAGGTCAATGATCTTGTGCGTGGTGTCCGGATCCATTTCCGTCGAGTTCGCGTCCTGGTAACCCAGAATGTCCCGCGCAAATTCGATGCTGGCCACTTGCATCCCTAGGCAAATCCCCAAGAATGGCACGTCCTGTTCCCGGGCGTACTTGATGGCGGTGATCATGCCTTCGATCCCCCGGTCGCCGAACCCACCAGGAACGATGATCCCGTCCATGCCTTTCAAAATCTCCGCCACGTTGTCATCCACGATCTTCTCGGCATCGATCATGTGCAGGTCAATCTTGGCATCGACCGGTAAGCCCGCGTGTTGTAAGGCTTCGGCCACGGAGATGTACGCATCGTGCAGCGCAACGTACTTACCGACCAGCGCGATTTTGATGGTCCGCTTCAGGTTCAACATGTGGTCGACCATCTTGGCCCAACCCGTCATATCGGCCTTAGGCGCAGTCACGCCAAAGTGTTCCAGAATCAAGTTATCTAGTCCTTGTTCCTGTAACTTCAACGGAATCGAGTAGATGGATGGCACGTCCATAGATTCCACAACGGCCGCAGGCTTCACGTCACAGAACAACGCAATCTTTTGACGCATCGCATCCGTGATTGGCTTTTCCGTCCGGACTACCAGGGCGTTCGGTTGAATCCCGATGCTCCGCAATTCACGGACGGAATGTTGCGTCGGCTTGGTCTTCATTTCGTGTGCCGCGTGTAAGTATGGCACCAGCGTAGTGTGAATGTAGAAGACGTTCTCGTCGCCCACTTCGCTCTTCATCTGCCGAATCGCTTCCAGGAACGGTTGGGATTCAATATCCCCAACGGTCCCACCGATTTCAGTAATCACGAAGTCCGCACCCAGCGTCTTGCCGGCCCGCATGATCTTCTCTTTGATCATACCGGTAATGTGCGGAATCACTTGTACCGTGGCACCCAGATAGTCGCCCCGGCGTTCCTTTTCCAAAACTTCCGAATAAATCTTACCAGTCGTGACGTTCGAGTACTTGTTTAAGTTGTTATCGATAAACCGCTCGTAATGACCTAAGTCCAAATCCGTTTCGGTCCCATCGTCGGTCACGAAGACTTCCCCGTGTTGGTAAGGACTCATCGTGCCCGGATCCACGTTAATGTACGGATCGAATTTCTGAATGGTTACGTTTAGGCCCCGGTTCTTTAACAGCCGGCCCAGAGATGCTGCCACAATCCCTTTACCTAATGATGATACGACGCCGCCAGTCACAAAAATATATTTGGTCATGTGCAAACTCCTTGTAAGATTATTTAGGGTCGTTCGGTCGTGGTTGTTTTCCCCGCCGCTTTCAGGTCTCTGACCCCGCCCAGCTGAAGACACCAGCTCGTGGTCCGATTCCCGATGGCTAGGGGTGGAAACAAATAAAAAGCTCCCTATTCGTTGGAATAGGGAGCTAACTTCACCGTTCAGTTGTCCTTACGATAAATCGTAGGGAGCCCAAAAAATATAGTAACTGTTTTTGACGAACAGGTCAAGCATTCGGCGCGATTATTTTTGATCGTCGTCGGTTTCGTCATCGTCGTCTTCTTCGTCATCATCGGCGGAGAAGTCCAGGTCGTCGGCGTCATCGTCTGGCGCGTCCATCTGTGACAACTGGTCTTCGATACCTTCGGGAATATCCTCGGTGTCGTCTTCCTCGTCGTCATCGTTGATGCCCAACCCGTTTTGTAACTTACCCAAATCTGGCGCACCATTACCCGTGGCGTCGTCATCATCGTCATCGTTAGCGTAACTGGTGTTGGAGTCATCTTCCGGATCGTCGTCATCGTAATCGATCACGTCATCATCATCCGTGGTGTCTGCCAAGAAGGCGTTGACTTTCTTACGCTTCTTGCGCTTAGGTTGGTCCTCGTCTTCTTCCGCGTGGACCGTCGCTTCATCGATGGATTCAAACGGATACCAAGTTCGCAGTCCCCAAAGGTTATCACCCAGAGAAATGAAACTACCGTCAACGTTTAAATCCGTATAAAATTGGGACAGCCGTTCACGAATTTCTTTATCGCTGTCACCCAGGTACGTCTGAACGGCGTTTGCCAGGTCGGCAAAGGCCATCACGTCGCCATGTTGAGACAAGATGGCGTGGGCAACCTCAATCATTGATAATTCCTTTTTATTCTGGCCCTCAAAGACTTTTAATTCCAAACTGGTGCACGTCCTTTCCACAGTCTACGAAATATAATACGCGTTTATGCTGTAAATTGCAATCGAATCTTGTAGTTTCCGACCAATTCTTCCCCAGCATACAGCAAATAGTCAATCTTGACGTTCCCGCTGAACGGCCGCTCCTGAAAGCTGGTCTCCAAAAACGGGGTGACCGTCTCGATAGGCATAATCCCGTACGGCGTCTGGTAACGGGCGGTCACCCGCTTACCACTGATAAAGTGTAACCGCAGTTCCGCCTCGGCGTTGCGCGTCAAGTGGACCGCCCCATCCGGGGTAAACTTCATGGTCACTGGTGTCTGCTCATGGGTCTCCTGGTTGGGTTCCAGGTAGCGCAGGTAGAGGTTATCCCCCATCTGAACCAGCTGGCCGTCCACGTCCAGTCGGTAATCAGACACATCATCGTCCTGTTTAATGTGGGTCTCCAAGTGAATGGCTACGGGAACACCCGCTGAGAGTTGATCCATCTCGGTCCTTCCTTCCTTCAGGTCAAGTCACGCACAGTTACTTGTGCGTATATCAAGTTTAATTATAGTTCATTTGGGGACAAAAACCCACCGGATTCTCTTGGGATTCACCGGTCGTGACCTGACGGCGCAAACGTTTTCTAGTATAATAAATAAATAGGAAAACTTCTGAAAGAAGGCTGGTGTCATGTTACCCTTTGCTTTACCCACGACCACCATTCAGACGCTCACCACGTCCATCCCCGCTGACCAAAAAAATCTGGCCTTCGGGTACACCAACGCGTTGCTCGACTTAATGGCCCAACAGTCCCACCCCATTCTTCACTTTTGGGATATGCAACCGACCGTGATCTTGGGGCTGAAAGACAAACGACTCCCCGATTTAGCCGCCGCCGTGCGGCAAGTTCAGGGCCACGGTTATGACTGGGTCCTGCGGAATTCGGGCGGCCTCGCAGTGGTTGCCGACCCCGGAATCCTCAACGTGTCACTCTTCAGCCCATTGACCACGCCGCCCATTAGCGTCGACAACGCCTACGAACAGATGATGGCGTTGGTCCGGGCGGCCTGGCCCGAATTGACCATCGCCCACTTTGAGGTCACCCACTCGTACTGTCCAGGAGACTACGACTTAAGTGTCAACGGTCAAAAGATCGCTGGCATCTCCCAACGCCGGAGCCCCCACGCCCTAGTGACCATGCTGTACCTGGGGGTCAACGGCGACCAGGCGGCCCGGGGAAGCCTGATCCGCGACTTCTACCAGGCCGGTCTCGCCCAGCAGCCCAACCAATGGGGCTTCCCCGACGTTGACCCGGCTACCATGACCACCACGTCGCAACTCTTGGGGCAGGACTTAAGCCTAGCTGACGCCCGGCAACGCTTCTTGAACGCGTGCCAGGACGCCGGCTTGACCGTTACTCACCAAGAACTGGCTGCCCGACTGACACAACCCGATTTCACCGAACGACTGGACCACGCCACCGCCCAAATGCGCCGGCGCCAACCCCGTCTGACCACCGAATAAGGAGGTATTGCTTTTGTCATATGCTACTGCGCACTTACCGCGCGAAAAGGTCTTACGCGACCCCGTTCACAACTACATCTACGTCCAACACCAGGTCATCTTAGACCTGATCAACACCCGTGAATTCCAGCGGTTGCGGCGAATCAAGCAACTGGGGACCGCTTCGCTGGTCTTCCACGGCGCCGAACACACCCGTTTCGCCCACTGCCTGGGCGTCTACGAGATCACCCGGCGTATCTGTGATAACTTCCAGCGAAACTACCCGACTCAGACTCCGGGGGATGGCGGTTGGGACGACCGTGAACGGTTGACTGCGCTGTGTGCCGCCCTCCTACACGATATCGGTCACGGGCCCTACTCGCACACCTTCGAGCACATCTTCCATACCAATCATGAGGCCATCACCGTGGCCATCCTGACGTCACCGGAAACGGAGGTCAACCAGGTGTTGCGTAAGGTCAGCCCGACCTTCCCCGCCGAAGTCGCCAGTGTAATCCAGAAGACCTACCCGAATCCCCAGGTGGTCCAGATGATTTCCAGTCAGATCGACGCCGACCGGATGGATTACCTGTTGCGCGACGCCTACTTCACCGGCACCCAGTACGGAGCTTACGATCTGACCCGAATTCTGCGGGTCATGCGTCCCTACCAAGGCGGCATCGCCTTTGCCATGAACGGGATGCATGCGGTCGAAGACTACATCATGAGTCGCTTCCAGATGTACCAGCAGGTCTACTTCCACCCGGTCTCCCGGGCCATGGAAGTCATCTTAGACCACCTGCTTGCTCGGGCCAACCAGCTCTACCAGACGGGGCAGAGTAACGAAAGCTTCACCCCCCACCTGTTACTGCCCTTCTTCAACCACGAGTTCAACTTGCAGGATTACTTGAACCTCGACGACGGGGTCCTGACCACCTACTTCACCCATTGGCGGCAATCCCCCGACGAGATTCTAGCCGACCTGGCACACCGGTTCCTCGACCGTAAGCCGTTAAAGAGTGCGGTCTACTCCGAAGAGACCCAGTCCTTGCTGGCCCCACTCCGGGAGATGATTCGGTCGGTCGGCTTCAACACCGACTACTACACCGCCACGGATACCAGTTACGACTTACCCTACGACGACTCGTACGATCCCAAGATGGAGCACCCCCTGACCCAGATTGAACTTCAACAGCCCGACGGTTCTCTCGCAGAACTCTCGACGGTCTCCGACTTAGTCAACGCTTTACGTGGTAAGTTCACCGGTGACCAACGGTTCTTTTTCCCCAAGGAAATGCTGAACCCGGGCGACAACGCCCCCGAACTCTTCCAGCCCATCTATAACGACTTCGGACGGTACATTCAAAACAACCAACTTATTCAACCAAAGGAGCACTAACGCTATGTCCATTAAATTAATCGCTATCGACATCGATGGCACCCTGTTAAACGAAAAGAACGAACTGGCCCCAGCCACGATCGACGCCGTTCAGGCCGCCGAAGCCCAGGGCATCAAGGTCGTCCTCTGCAGCGGCCGGCCCCTCTCCGGTGTTGCGCCCTACATTAAGAAACTAGGTATCAGTGGGGACGACCAGTACGCCATCACCTACAACGGCTCCGTCGCCCAGACTGTCTCCGGTAAGGTCCTGATCAACCACTCCCTGAGCTACGACGACTATATCGACCTGGAGGCCCTCTCCCGTAAGTTAGGTGTGCACTTCCAAGTTGAAACGCCCGACTACATCTACACCGCCAACAAGAACATCAGTGCCTACACCATCTACGAAAGCAACCTGGTCACCATGCTGATTCGGTACCGGGAAGTCAACGAAATGCCCCGGGACCTGACCATCTCCAAGGCCATGTTCGTCGACCACGCCCAAGAAATCGACCGGATCAAGCCGCTGATTCCCCAGAGCTTCAAGGACAAGTACTACGTGGTCCAGAGCACGCCTGTGTTCATCGAAGTCATGAACAAGGAAGCTAGCAAGGGAAACGCCTTACGGGGCTTAGCCGCCAAGTTAGGCCTATCTGCGGACGAGATCATGACGTTGGGTGACCAAGGAAACGACCTGACCATGATTGAATACGCGGGGATGGGCGTCGCCATGGGCAACGCCATCGACGAGGTCAAGCAAGCGGCTAACGCTGTGACGTTGACCAACGCCGAAGATGGCGTGGCCGCCGCCATTCGCAAGTACGCTTTAAAGTAACTTCTTAACGAGATAGCAAATGAGCACCGGAAGACCCTGTCGGTTTTCCGGTGCTCATTTTTTCTGGATCACGCTTTGGGCTGATGCGGTGCCTTGTGGGTAACGGGCTTATCCGTCGCCCGCATCACATCCGCCACCTGCTGGTGATTGAGCGTCTTCATCCATTTTGAAATCTTAGCGACCCGTTTAAGTTGCTCTGGGGTCAACTGTTTCTTGGGTTGGGTCATAATGATCAGTCCATTTCTCTAAGTCTAATACGCCCAGCATAACCCCGTCGCTACCCATAACGCAAACATTCACTGTTAACGATTGGCGGATGAATCCGACCCCGGCAGCCGCTAGGGCCGTGACGCCCGTGGGCACGATTTCAAGCCTCACCTAACCCGTGAGTCTTGAAACTCGGCCTTGGCCTAAGCCGAGAAACCCCACTCGGCTAACGCCAATTTCACCGGCTGAGCCCCTAGCGGCCACCGGGGTCTTACACGGTGACGGGACAATGACGATGGTTAAACCAGCCACAACCGTGAGCCGTGAGGTCGGCCAGACAGGGCTCAGCCGTGAAATTTTCCTTGGTGAGCGTTTTTAGCTCGCCTAGGAAAAGGCCCAGCTTCGAGACCGCTCTTTGGCTCGAAGTGGTGCCCACGGCGTTCCAGCCCTGTCTGGCCGACCGGTAAGGCGGATGGCCTCCATCAGTGTTTGCAAGACTTAAATCAACGTTAGGATGATGCCGACGACGATGAGACCCGTGCCGGATAATAAGCTGAAGCGGGCTCCCGCCGTGACGCGAATCGGGGAATTCTTGACCGTGGCGACGTCGTGCACGTCCACTTTTTCCCCGGGTAAGGCATCCATCCCCTTACGCCGGCGATGACGCCACCCCGTGAAGAGGTGCCCGCGGGCTAGGATCAAGATGGCCCCCACCACTAAGAGGACCAACCCCACCATGAATAACAGATTGCCGCTCTCCATCAGGGGCCGTCCTAACACCCGCATGACCAGGGCGACTAGGATTCCTAAGGCGATGACGCCCGTTCCCCAGCGTTGCCAATTCTTTTGCAAACTCGCTCACTCCTTTAATCTCATCCAAGTTCTGGTTAAACAAAAAGACCCGGGTGACGCAACCGCCCCCAGGTCTTAACTTTGTCGTGTTTTATTGTTCGCTCCCGCGGAACCGGGTGTTGAACAACGGGCTAACTGGCCGGTTTTCGTTGATCCGCTTGATGGCTTGGCCAATCAGGGGACCGACTGAAATTTGTTCGATCTTATCGATTTGCTTGTCCGCCGTTAACTGAATCGAGTCCGTCACCACTAACTTCTTAATTGGGGAGTTCTTGATTCGTTCGATGGCGGGACCAGACAAGACCGGATGGGTACAACTAGCGTAGACTTCCTTAGCCCCAGCGTCCATCAACGCTTGTGAACCTAAGGTAATCGTCCCCGCCGTGTCGATCATGTCATCGATCATGATGCACCGCTTGCCCTTGATATCCCCGATGATGTTCATGATTTCGGCAACGTTGGCCCGTGGCCGCCGCTTGTCGATAATCGCGATTGGGGCTTTCAAGAATTCAGCTAAGGCCCGTGCCCGGGTCACCCCACCATGGTCGGGTGAAACCACCACGGCGTCTTCGGCCAAGCCACTCCGTAAGAAGTAGTCGGCCAACAATGGGGCGCCCATCAAGTGGTCCACCGGCACGTCGAAGAAGCCTTGAATCTGGGCCGCATGTAAGTCTAACGCTAAGACCCGCGTGACACCGGCCGTTTGGAGCATATTGGCCACTAATTTAGCCGTAATTGGTTCCCGTGAACGAGCTTTCCGGTCTTGACGCGCATACCCGTAGTACGGAATGACCACGTTGATCGTGGCAGCACTCGCCCGCCGTAAGGCATCAATCATAATCAACAGTTCCATCAAATTATCGTTGACGGGAGCTGAGGTGGATTGAATCACGTAAACGTGACATCCGCGGACACTTTGTTCAATGTTAATCCGGATTTCGCCGTCACTGAACCGGTCCACCGACGTTTTCCCTAACTCTACACCAACTTCATCAGCGATCTTTTGCGCCAATGGTTTGTTTGAGTTTAACGCAAAAATCTTTAATTTAGGGTCAAAATATTGCGTAGCCATAATTTCCTCCAATAGCAAGTAGCTGCCAGAATCACTACCATAATTTTATGTTATCCCGTTAGGAAACACAAGCGTTTCTCTTGCCGGATTATTCCCCGCGGTACGGGAGCTTTTGATAATAGTTCGGCTTGTTGGTCTGCCGTTGCCGCGCAATCGCCATATCGTACTGCTTAACGGCATCGGTAATCGTGGAGCCCGCCGCAATGAAGCTATGATCCGCAACATCCAACGGTGCCACTAAGTTCGAGTTCGAGCCGATGAAGGCGTCATCGCCAACCACCGTCTCGTGCTTGTTCTTTCCGTCATAGTTGACAAAGACCACGCCGCAACCCACGTTAATGTGCTTGCCCAGCTTGGCATTGCCCACGTAAGTCAAGTGCCCCACTTTGGTGCCCTCACCAATCGTGGCCTTCTTAACTTCCACAAAGTTACCCAGGTGAACCTTTGGCCCGATGTGGGATTCTGGACGCAAATGACTGTTTGGTCCAATATTACTGCCACTCGCCATGTCAGAATCTTCCAACAACGACGACGTGACGGTCACGTGGTCCGCTAGCGTCGAGTTACGGATCTCGGAGTGCGACCCAATGTAGCAGTCCTCGCCGATGACCGTGTGGCCCTTCAACTGAACGTTAGGTTCGATGATGGTATCGGCCCCAATCTGAACATCGGCATCGATGTAGGTGGTGTCGGGGTCAATCAAGGTCACCCCGTCACGCATGTGCTGCACGTTGATCCGGTGCCGCATAACCTTGGTCGCAACGGACAAGGCCACGCGGTCGTTAACGCCCATGGACTCGTCAAAGTCCTTCATCCGGTACGCACCCACGATGTCCCCCTGTTGCTTCAAGATTTCAATCACATCGGTCAGGTAGTACTCACCCTGAGCGTTGTCGTTGGAGATCTCGTGGAGGGCCTTGAACAACTTCTGGTTGTCAAAGACGTAGACTCCCGTGTTGATTTCGTGAATTTCCTGTTCTTCGGAACTGGCATCCTTTTGTTCCACGATCTTTTCGACGATGCCAATGTTGTTCCGAACGATGCGACCGTAACCGGTCGGGTCGGGCGCCATCGAGGTCAGAATCGTGGCAGCCGCGTGCTTAGCTTCGTGGTACGCGAAGAGGTCTTCGAAAGTTTCCGCCCGGAACAGTGGGGTATCCCCGCTCACGATCAGCGTGGTTCCGGCTTCATCCTTTAAGACCGGTTCCGTCTGTAAGACCGCGTGGCCAGTTCCCAGTTGCTTCGCTTGCAGCACGTACTGGGTTCGGTCGCCCAAGGTCGCTTTGACCTCATCTGCACCGTAACCCACGACCGTGACCACCTTGTCCATATGGGTCTTTTCGACCTGGGTCAACACGTGGTCGACCATCGCTTTCCCACAGACACGGTGCAACACTTTATACAGTTTCGACTTCATCCGGGTTCCCTTACCGGCAGCCAGAATGATGGTATTTCTCGTACTCATCGGACATATCCCCTAGTTTAATTGATTGTTTTCGTCACCAAAAATCTGCGTCAGGTAATTCCCTGGCGTCACCCGAATCTGTTCATCAGCCGTCTGCACCTTCAACAGGGAGGTGTACTTACTGATGGTCCGCTGACCATCGAAGTCGCCTTCCGCAAAGACGGCGACCCCGGCCAGTTGTGAATCAAATTCATCGACTAATGAGCGCAGCCCCCCAACGGTGCCGCCGCCCTTCATGTAGTCGTCGACGATCAGGACCCGCGAACCCGGCTTGACGCTGCGCTTCGACAACGCCATCCGTTCAATTCGCTTGGTCGACCCGGACACGTAGTTGACACTCACGGTCGAGCCTTCGGTAATCTGAGAATCGTGCCGGGCAATCACGAACGGCACGTTCAGGTAGTTGGCCACGCTTTGTGCCAACGGAATTCCCTTAGCCGCAATCGTGACCACCACGTCGACCGTCTGGTTCAGGTACTGGGTCGCCAAGATCCGTCCAATCTGCCGTAACGCTGCGGGCCGGCCCAAGATATCGGACATGTACACGTAGCCCCCTGGCAGGTACCGGTCAGCTGCGGATAAATCATCGATCATTTCATCCACGAACTGTTGGGCTTCTTCCCGTAAAATGTAGGGAATAAACCGCGCGCCACCGGCTGCACCGGGGACCGTCTCCAATAGTCCGGTTCCCCGGGCCTGGAAAGTGCGCTTCAGAATCGTCAGGTCTTCACTGATGGACGACTTGGCAGACTCATAACGGGCCGCGAAGAACGTCAGCGACACCAGTTGATGCGGACGTTCCATTAAATAGCGGGTCATATCGACCAGCCGGTCACTTCTTCTGACTTTCAACCTGTTCACCTCAATTGTTTTCTTTAGCGTTAATTGTATGCTTCATTTTATCATAAATGTTCGGGTTTTTCGTGGCATTTCCGTTAGAATTCAAAATTCATGGGGAAAAATGATACATTTGGAACCGCTCCCCTGACTGAACGCTTCAGGTTCCCGTCAGTTCGCGAATTATTCCTCAAAATTGCCCCCAAATATCAAACGCTGTCAGCCGCCAACCCACCCCTTTTACAAAATTAATTATAAACGCCAAATTATCACGAACGTTAACTTTTCAACTCACTGCGGGCTGGCGAAACCGGTACCAATGCCATTATACCTGGAGCGGAACCAGAATACTTTATTCACGTCCTACCGAAATCATCCCCCGTGCTCGTTCCTAAATTCCAACATAATCAGCAGCCATCACCGGAACCACAAAAAGATCGTTCGGAAGCCCCACGCTTCCAAACGATCTCTTTGGTCTAACTATTGGTTTAATCACAGCATCCGTCGCTTACAGGGTGTCGCCCTTGGCCCGCAAGAGTTCCCCTAAAGAAGGCTGTTGCTTAGGATCAATGTGGTTTTGCTTAGCGTATTCATCGACCGCCGCTTGACCGTACAGCTTAGGGTCCAACGGCATGTAGGCCGTACCAATAGGGTCATCGTCCTTGATCACGGCGTTGACCACGATTGGCTTGGTGTTGCCCTTTGCCTGTAGGTCTTGGATGTGGTTGAAGACGTTCTCCACGTCAACCTTGTTCTTGACCGTGAAGCCAATTCCGCCTAATCCTTCGGCGACCTTGGCCCAGTCGGCTTCCGTCAGGTCGACCCCGTAAAGGTGTTGACCCGTGGCGACCTGTTCATTATAGATGAAACCGAACCGGTTATTGGTGAAGACCACGTTAATCACTGGCAACTGGTACCGGACTTCCGTAATCAGGTCAGGCGCCACCATCGCGAAGCCACCATCACCGGAGAAGGACCAGGCTTGAGCCCCCTTGTCGGCGTTCAACGCCCCGGCTAACCCGGCTGGCAGGCCATAACCCATGGTCGCAAACAATCCAGATAACGCGAAGCGCTGGTTCTGATCCATGGGGAGCCCGCGGACGGCCCACTCGGACACGTTCCCGGTATCGACCCCGTAGATATCGTCAGGACCGACTAAGGAAGCCACTTTCCGCATCACGGTCTCCGGTGCCAAGCCCTGGCTGTCGTCTTGAGCCAGTTGCGCTAACCAAGCGTCCCAGTTCTGCTTGTTCTGCCGGTTAGCCCGCAACCAGTCAGTTTCCGGCAAGGTCTCCCCGGTCGCAATCATGGCTTGCAGGTACTGCTTGGCATCCCCCAGGACGGCGTAGTCCACAGGGACCATCTTTCCAATGTCAAAAGAATTATCGTTCACTTGGATGATCTTGATTCCCTTCGGCCAGAACTGGGCAAACGGGAATTCGGACCCCAAGAAGAGAATCAGGTCGGTGTGCTGGAGGGCTTCGAACCCGGACTTAGACCCTAACCGGCCAAACGTCCCGATGGCGTTGGGGTGATTGGTGGGAATCACGCCCGTAGCGGGAACCGTGTTCATGACCGGCAAGTTGAACTGTTCGCTGAACTTGACCAGTTCATCCCGCGCTCCTAACAGACCCCGACCAGCGTAGACCAGCGGGTGCTTAGCGGCCTTTAATAACGCTAAGGTCTTCTCGATTGCCACGGGATCGATCTGTTGTTTGTAGCTATTGGATACCAGGTTCGGGGTCTTAACGGGTTCGTAATCGATCTCCGTTGCCGACAGGTTCTCCGGAATAATGACCACTGCGGGGCCCTTTTGCCGGTAAGCTTCCCGGATGGCTTGGTTCACCACGTAAGGCAATTGTTCCGCGGTCGTGGCGGTCCGGTTATAGACGGCCACGTCACTGAACATCGGCGTCTCGTCCATTTCCTGGAAGTAGTTGGTGTTCATGGCCGCTTGCGGGACTTGTCCCACTAAGGCTAAGACGGGCACGTGGTCCATCTTGGCATCATAGAGGCCGTTGAATAAGTGCGTCGCACCAGGACCGGCTGACCCGAAGGACACCCCGATCTTCCCCGTGTACTTGGCATCTGCTGTGGCGGCCAACGCCCCCACTTCCTCGTGGCGAACCTGAATGTACTGGATTCGATCCTTTTCTAGATAGAGGCCTTCAACGGTATGGTTGATCGACCCGCCGGGAATCCCGTAAATATGGTCAACGCCCCAGGCTTCTAAAACTTTGACTAACGCTTGTCCTGCAATCATCTTAGTCATCGTGAATCGCACTCCTTTACTGATTAAGTCCCACGTAATCAGGGGCCGAATTGATTTTACAGGACATACTATAGTCCTTATTTTTAGGAAGTGCCAGTATTTTCTCTTACTTTTCGTAAGTACATTTTTTCACAACTTGAAAAGGCCTCCATCACCGCCCTTTAAGGCTTAGGAAAGATAGCCTTCTTCGTGTGACCTTCTCAGTTTTCCCACCAGTCACGAAAAAACGCGCCCCACAGGCCATCATCTGTGCAAGGCGCGCTAACTTGAATTTTAATTTTATTTCGCCGCGGTCTGGAAATGTTGCCAGATCAACGCGATGAAGTAGAATGCCGCTTCGATGGCTGCGATGAAGAACGAGACGGGATAGTTGGTCACGTAACTCAACGCCAGCCCACTCCAAACGCCCACTAAGGCCAAGACGATGGCTAACCCCATCATGCCCCCGACCGTGTGGACGAAGTACTTGGCTGTCGCGGCGGGTAAGGTCAGGAGAATGAAAATCAGTAACGACCCCACAATCTGGGCCGCCACACTGACACTCAACGCCAGCAGGACCAAGAACGTGATCGATAACGCGTTAGTCCATAGGCCTTTGACTTGGGCCCCCGTATGGTCGAAGGAGTCAAACTTCAAGAAGCGGTAGATTACCAAGACCACCAGCAAGACCAAAATCGACAGGACCAGCATCTGGGTCACGTCACTGGCACTGATGCCAATCACGCTCCCAAACAAGATGTTGGTCGCGTAGCTGGCATTCTTATTGGCCAACGACAAGAACAGGATCCCTAACCCGATAAACAACGCTGAAATGGCGCTAGTCGCCGCTTCTCGCCGTTCGGCCCGGACGCTGAGTTGACCCACGATGACCGAGCTGACCACCGTGAACAGGAGCATCCCGCTCAACGGCGTCCAGCCCGCGAAGATCCCAAAAGCCGCCCCGGAAAAGCCAATTTCGGAGAGCGTGTGGGTCAGAAAAGACATGTTGCGGGCAATCACGAAGACGCCCATGATGCCACAAATGATCGCAATAATGGTTCCAGCCGCGAACGCATTGCGCATAAATTCGTAACTAAACACGTTCACCCCTCCAAACCTTTTCGTCCGTCAGTGCCGCAATCGGTCCTTGTTCGGTTCCCTGCGGTGTCAACATCAAGAAGTGTTGGCTGTACTTACGAGCCAACGGAATGTCGTGGGTGACAAAGAGAACGGTCAATCCCTGTTGCTGGTTCAACCATTGAACCAGGTCCAGCAACTCCGTCTTAGTCACGGGATCCAGGCTCGCCGTCGATTCATCGAGAATCAGCAGGCTGGGCGCTTCAACCAGCGCTTGGGCCAAGTACGCCTTTTGCTTCTCGCCCCCTGAGGCCTGACCAATGGGCCGGGTAGCGATCTTTTCCAAGCCCGTTTCCGCTAAAATCTTGGCGACCCGTTGCCGCTCCGCGCGACTCAGCCACGGGAGCTTCCAACCCGTCAGGTTCAACCCCACGAAGTCCCGAATCGTGAGCGGATAATCCGCATCGATATTGCGAAACTGCGGTACGTAGCCAATGCGTAGGCTCGGGTCGTACACCACCCGCCCCGTTGTCGGACGGAGTTGGTGCAGAATCGTCCGCATCAGGGTGGTCTTCCCCACCCCGTTCTCTCCCACGATACTCCAGAATTCTCCGGGGCGTACGGTCAGGTTCAAATCGTTAAAAACGGGGTGACCCGGAAAGGTCATCCCCAGATGGTTCAATTCTAAGATTGCTTGCGTCGTAGTCATTCAGACGTCCTCGCTTCCTGTTGAATCCGTAAGACTTGTCGATACTGGCCCGCCATCCACTCACGGTACGTGGTGTGCACTGGCATGGTCTCGGTGACTTTGACCACCGGTACCCGATACTTCCGGGCTAAGCGCACCATGGTCGCCACGTTATTGCTGGAGTTCTGGGTGTTCTCGACAAAAAAGGCGATTTTGTGATGTTTCAATTGGTGCTGCAAGCGGGTGATATCGGCGGGCGTGGGGTCACTATCCTCTTCGATGGCCTGCGCAAAGTGCTGGTCACTGATGTGGTACCCCATGGCCTTTAGCGCTAGGCTAAACACGGGTTCGCTGACCGCGACTGCTTGGCCGTTCGCGTGTTGCTTGATGCGCTGCGCCAACTGGGGCAAAACGGCTAACTGGCGTTGGTACGCCGCACCGCGCCGTTGGAAATCGCGGGCGTGGGCCGGGTCTAACGCGCTGAACTGCTTGACCAATTGCCGGGTCATGGTCCGCATCAGCTGCGGATCACTCCAGAGATGGGGGTTATCCCCCATCTTCCGGCCGACCAAAGTCCCCAACGTCAACGTATGAATCTGCGAATGACCGTTAGCCGCCACTAGGCGTTCCATCCAACTGTCATAGCCCAAGCCGTTTTGAATCACCACGTTGGCCTTAGCGACCGTCTTAGCAGTCGCAATATCGGGTTCGAAGCTCTCCGGATCAATACTGGGACTGTTGATCACCGTGGTGACCGTCCCCGCCGAACCCAGGATTTTTCGTGCCGCTTCACCATAGAAGTCTAGGCTGGCCACCACGTGGATGCCGTCGGTCTTCGTCGTGGTCCGTTGTGAGGGGGTCGCCTTGCATCCCGTTAGGAATAAGGCCAGTGTTCCCACCATTAGGAGCACCACCGTTAGCCATCTTCTGCGCCGCACAAAATCCATCTCTTTTCGTCTTAAAATTCTGTAAATGATAATTATTACCATTTACCAGTTTATCGATTTTTGAAAGCTTGTCAATCTTTTTTCTAAGCCCATGGTGGGTCTTAACCCTATTTTAACCCTCTCTTGGTCACAGCCGTAACGCCGCCCGCACCACGACCATCGGCCTAGAGGACGTCTACGATGCTTAATGGACGTAAGGTGTTAAGAAGGCTGCGACCTTCTGGTCATACCTATCCGGGTCAGCCGCCCGGGTCATCACGTGCTGGGCGTCCGGGTGCCGGTACTTTTGCTTGGGACCTCCCGCCGCCTGGTAGAGGATGTCCAAGTTCTCGATAGGCACCGTCTGATCCTGGGCACCTTGAATGAAGAAAATCGGCAGTTGGGTGTGGCGCACCTGTTCGGCAATGTTGCCATCCTTCAGGCGATAGCCCGCATCTAACCGGGAGTATTGGTTCGCCAGGTTCATGGTCGGCCGGGCCGGAACGTGGTACTTGTGGTGCAACCGGAACCGCGCTTCACTGTAGATCGACGCGTATCCCGAATCAGCAATCACCGCTTTAACGTTGGCGGGGAGGTCTTCGCCAGCGGTCGCCAGGACCGTTGCGGCGCCCATCGAAATCCCCATCAGGACAATCTGGACGTCATTTCCCCGCAACTCGATGACCTTTTGAATCCACTGCTGATAATCGTGCCGGTCCAACCAGCCGTAACCGATGGTGTTGCCTTCACTTTCCCCGTGAGCCCGCGCATCCGGCATTAAGACACTATACCCCTGCGCTTCGAACATCCGGGCATACGGCACCATCTGCTCGCGCGAATGTCCCAGACCATGGGCGACGATTGCGACCCGGTTATGCACTTGCTGGTCATTGTTTAGGAACGACGCCCGTAACCGCAGCCCGTCTCGACTGGTGATCTGCCACTCGCGCGGCTGTTGCATCAGATACCACGCGTTGTCTTCCGCCGAATTCTCCGCAATCGACCGCTGCCGGGACTTCTGCCGCCCCTTCGCGTAGGACTTCATCCCCACGTGATAGACCGCGGCCGTTCCCGCGAGGATCCCCGCGAGACTGGTGGCCGCTAACGCTGTGGTGATTCCTGCAACTTTTTGCCAAGTTTTTGCCATATTTTCCGCATTCCTTTCTGACGTGACCTTTTCCTTTACCATACCCGAAAACGCACCGGGTTGCCAACCCTATCACTCCCAACCTAAGCAGAAAGTGCCCCGTTACCACCTGAACGACTAAAATCGCAGGTCCCCTCACTGAAGGACCTGCGATTCTTAGAGTCGTGTTACTGTCGCCCGTTAAGGCGTTGGGACGCTGACTGCCGGTGCGGCGGTCACTGCCCCGTATTCCAAATCAAACTGACGGACGGCACCAATCAGGTTGGCATCGTTCAAAAACTTGCAAGGCCGAACGTCGACCGTTAGCGGTGCCCCGTTCGCCCGCATCAGCGCCTGAATCTCTGCCCGTAAGCCCGCCACAAAGCCGGGACGGGCCGAGATGCCGCCACCGATCAGGAGGCGTTGTGGATTCAGGCTGACGTAATTATTGAACGCGCCGATGCTGAGCCAGTGCATCATCTCCGTAATGCTCTGCTGGGCTACCGCATCCCCCGAGGCCGCCGCATCATAGACGTCCTGGGCCGTGACCGCCGTCAAAAGATTCTGACGGCGACTGTAGCGCTCCGCCATCCGTACCGGACTGGCCAATTCACTCAGGGTCCCGCCCTCAGCGTTCATGACCATGTAGCCAAATTCACCGGTAAAGTGCTGTTGCCCGGTAACCAAGCGGTGATCCATGATCATCGCGCCACCGATTCCCGTGCCGATAATCAAGAAGATGGCATCGTCCACGTCTTGGGCGTTACCCCGCCAGCTTTCCGCAAGGCCGGCACAGTTCGCGTCATTTTGGATACTGACGGGCAGGCCCATGGCCGCTCGCAAGGTGGCCTTAATGGGGAAGCCGTTCAGATAGTTGACCGCACTGGTCCCGGAAATCTTCCCGGCGACTGGATCAACGCTACCGGGCAAGCTGATGGCCACGCCCCGGAAATTCAGGTTGTCGCGTTGCTGCACCTTTAACAGGTTAGCCAGTAGGCCTTCCCAGGTCGGCGGCGTGTCAAAGCGCCCTTTTCGTTGTACCCGTTGGTCGGTCCATACGCCGTACTTAACGGTGGTGCCACCAATGTCGATGACCAATAAGGGGTCAGTTGCTGCTTGCGGCATGGACGCCACCCCCTACCGGATCAAGGTCCTCACCGTTGGTCGCAATCACGTGCTGGTACCAGTAGAAGGAATCCTTCTTGTACCGCGCCAGGCTGCCCGAGCCGTCGTCGTTGCGGTCCACGTAGATGAAGCCGTAGCGTTTCGACAACTGTCCCGTGCTGGCGGAAACGATGTCGATGGCACTCCATGGCGTGTACCCCATTACGGGAACTCCGTCTTCCTTGATGGCCAGTTCCATCTGTTCGATGTGGTCGTGCAGGTACTTGATCCGGTAGTCATCGTGGACTTGGTGGTCTGCGGTCAGTTGGTCAATGGCCCCAATCCCGTTTTCCACGATAAATAACGGCAGGTGGTACCGGTCGTTCAACCAGTTCAAGGAGTAGCGTAAGCCTTCCGGATCGACCTGCCATCCCCAATCAGATTGGGGCACGTAAGTGTTGGTGACTAGGTCGCGGGACTCGTTATAGGAGAACTGTGGATCTTCGTGTTCCCGGGCCGCCGTCGCAAAGGACATGTAATAGCTGAAGCCCAGGTAGTCCACCTTGCCACGCTTTAAGTTCGCCAAGTCGGCCTTGGTGATGTCCAACTGGTAACCCTTGGCATCGAAGTACTGGGTCAACCAGGTCGGGTAGGTCCCCTCGACCTGAACGTCGGAGAACCAGAAGCGTGCCTGCATGGCCCGTTGCGCCTTCAAGACGTCCTTGGGTTTATCCGTAGCTGGGTAGACCGGTGACATGGCGATCATGGCCCCAATCTGGAAATCGGGGTTGATCTGGTGTCCAATCTGGACGGCTAACGAACTGGCGACCACTTCATAGTGTCCGGCTTGATACATGACTTCTTCGGCGTCTTCGTCCGGTGCCACTTGAATCCCGGAATTGGTAAACAGGGTAAAGGCCCGGTCGTAATTACTCTGATTGTTGATTTCGTTAAAGGTCAGCCAATACTTGACCTTATCCTGATACCGTTCGAAGACGGCCTTGGCAAAGCGGGTGAAGAAGGTCACCACTTTGCGGCTCCGGAAGCCCCCGTACTGGGTTACCAGGTGGTAGGGCATCTCAAAATGGGAGAGCGTAACCACGGGTTCGATGTGGTACTTCCGGCATTCATCGAATAACCGGTCGTAGAACGCTAACCCCGCTTCGTTCGGCTCCAATTCATCTCCCTGAGGGAAGATGCGGGACCAGGCAATCGAGGTCCGGAAACATTTAAAGCCCATCTCAGCAAATAACTTCACGTCTTGGGGGTACTGATGATAAAAGTCGATTCCCTGATGGTTGGGGTAGAACTCCCCCGCCTGAACGCCAGCCGTAATCTTCCGTTCGTCGTGGGTCCCAGCTGCGGTCATCACATCGGCCACGCTTAAGCCCTTGCCGCCGACATTGTAGGCCCCTTCAAGCTGGTGCGCGGCGACCGCACCACCCCATAAAAAGTCTTTTGGTAATCCTGTTTTCGTCAAACTCATTTCCTCCTTGCTTGTTGCTCATTCGGCTTTTAAACCCAAAAGATGCGTTGCCAACCAGCTTCGTCAGCCACAGGCAACGCATCTTAACGTTAAAAATCTTAATGGTGAAAAACCAGGCGCGTTTGGGGCATGTGCAGTACCTGGTGAATAGCCAGTGACGCCCCACCCAATAGCGTGGCGTACTTGACGTCTTTCGACATCACCAACGGCGGTACTAACGGCATGAACCCTAGCTTCATCTGAATGTTCTTCAGAATCTCGGGCACCTGGTCGATCAACGGTGAGTTGAAGAAGATCATCTGGGGATCGTAGGCCGCAATCAAGTCGCTGGTCACAATCGCCAACTGATAACAGAAATCCTCGAGTAACTGGACAATCGCTGGATCTTGCCGGTCATAGTCCCGAACCAACTGCTCTAACGAGTAGTCTTGCTGTTTCTTCAGCCGCCCCGCTTTGGCCAGTAGCGCAGTTTGCGACCACTCGGTATCAAAGTTAGGCAACGTCGCCAAGCGGCGGTGCGGGTCTTGGACATCCTGAATCATGATCTGGCCGATCTCCCCGGCCTGTCCGTAGTTTCCCCGGTACAGCTGGGTGTTCAAGATGATACCCGCGCCGAACCCTTCGTGAATACTGATCGACACGATACTCTGCAATTCCTGTTTACTGAAGTCCTGCTCGAACACAGCGGATTGGTTGGCCTCGTTCTCCAAAATCACGGGAACGTGATAGCGTTCGCGAAAGTGCGCCGCGAGATTCACGTTCTCAAAATCCACAAACGGAGAGGTCACGATGGTGTCCTGATAGACCACCCCAAAGATGGCAATCGAAATCGCAACTAACCCATTTTCCACGGAGAACTTGGGCAACTGCCCCATCATCTTGTCCATTTCCGCCACAATCTCCCGGATTGGGCGCTGGTCAATGGACACGGTGTTGTATTCCAAGGCGCGTCCATCCATCTGAGTGGCTAACATTTCAATCGCCGACCCCGAGATACTGAAGTTAATCACGTACCCGTAGCTGGCGTTGTAAGCAACCAGTTCTGGACGGCGCCCACTCGCATTCGATAGACGGTCCTCACCCACGCTGACCACGAGTTTGCGGGTCAGCAGTGTGCCGACGATATCCGAGACCGTGACCTTGTTTAGGCCCAGGCGCTTCGAAATATCATTTCGCGAAATCGGCCCGTGGTTCACAATGGCTTGGAGCACCGAATGCTCGTTATGGTCGCGCATGACGTCCTTGTTAATAATCACTTGATTTCAACTCACTTTTTCCCTTTAGTCAGCATCGTCTTCAGCGTTTTCCTTGGCGTGCTTGATAGCCAAGTCGCTTTGCATCTTCTTTTCAATCCCATCAACATGATAGAACATCAAAGCGATACCGGAAAGGGCGAACCCAATCAGTGGAACCCAAATGTAGTTCAATTCAATCCCACGTAAGGCACCTGCGGATTGGGCGTGGTTAGCAACGTAACCAGTGGTGGTCAATAACCAACCAGTGATCACACCACCAATTCCCATCCCTAACTTCGCGGAGAAGCTAGAGAAGGAAGTGACGATTCCTTCGGCCCGAACACCGTTCTTCCATTCACCGTAGTCAACGGCATCGGCTAACATAACGGCGATTAAACCAGAAACGTAACCAGTCCCTAAGTAACCCACGATGGTGGCGAAGATGATCATTGGCACGCTAAGGCTGTTAGCCCCAACACTTAAGAGTAATTGACCCACGCAGGCTAAGATCATCCCACCTAACATGGTGTTCCGCTTACCGATCCACTTAGACGTCATTGGCGTTAAGACCACGGCAACCAAGGCCACAATCTGTAAACTCAAGACGAAGGAAGCTAAACCGGCATCATGCATGTTGTACTTGAAGAAGTAAACCGTAACTTGAGACCGCGTCTGCATCCCCAACCAGTAAATGAAGTTGATGAAGATGATGATGGCCCAAGGCCAGTTACGACGAAGCGCTTTCAAAGATTCCTTGATTGGAATTGACTTCCGCGAACTCTTGGTCTGAACCCGTTCGTGGGTGTTCTTGAAGACGAAGGCGAAAATCAAGACCACAACGACCCCGACAATCAACGACCAGATAAACCAGCCGTGGGCACTGGTGGTTGAGCCCCCGAAGAAGGCAACCATTCCCAGCGTAATCCCGGTAATCAACGTGGCACCGGCAGTTCCCATGAATTGACGAATCGTCGATAACGTTACCCGCTCTTGTGGGTTGCTAGTTAATGATGGCAAAATTGACGTAATTGGAATATTAACGGCTGAATAAAGAACATCAACCCCAATGTAAGTAACGTAGGCCCAAATCAGCTTCCCCGTTAAACTCAGGTTCGGCGTGGTGAAGACCAACACACAGAAGACCGCGAATGGAATCGAGAACCATAACCAGTACGGTCGACTCTTCCCATACTTGGTGTGGGTGTGGTCGATCATAATTCCCCAGAAAGGCCCATCAAAGGCATCGACGATCCGGGCAACTAAGAACAGGGTCCCCACGGCGGCGGCACTGATCCCGAACGTGTCCGTGTAGAAAATCATTAAGTACGTCCCAACCATCTGGAAAGAGAGGTTGCAGGCAAAGTCACTCAAACTATAGGCGAATCGTTCCTTCCAAGGCACCATATTTTTGGTGGCAGCCTCGACGTGCGGAGCATTTTCACTCATATTCAATACACCTCTTAGGTAAAAAATAGTGACAAACATAAAACGTGACGGTATTAATAAACTCAACTTTCATTGACTAGGATACTGTAACCGTTTTCAATTGTCAATCTAATTTTTCAAAAAAATCGTGCGGAACCGGTTGCGCACGGGGGTTCCCGTGCAATCACTAGCTTTCTAGCGGTAGCCAAGCGGTAGTTCGGTTTATCAGATAACGCGTAACGATAAGAAAATTCAATTTTCTTATCGCCGGTCCCCCACCCTTATCTTTCCAACCATCCGTCATTAACGGTGATTACACACTGTCGTAATCACCCGCCTTACCGGTTGGGCCTGAAGAGGCTCAACCTCACGGCTAAACTACGCGTACCCAAGACAGTGTTTTCTGGCACTCAAAATGGGAAATATCAACATAGAAGACTACTAAACCCAAATGATCGGGTAAGTCTGATTGGGCCTCGAATCAATGATATGCATCGTCGTACACTTAACTCTGAAAATGGTTGACGGGCCGATTCGTGCAAGCCGTCACCACAACCTTATCTTGTTCGGGATGGGGGTAATAGTCGTCAATATGACCGGGTGCCACGGTTTGATGGCACATCATGTTCCGTTATGATTACACAAATGTAAGCCGAGAGGACGGCCAGACAAGGCTCAGCCGTGAAATTTTCCTTGGTGAGCGCTTCTTAGCTCGCCTAGGAAAAGGCCAAGCTTGAAAACCTGAACTTTGGGTTTCAAGTTGTGCCCACGGCGTTCCAGCCTTGTCTGGCCGTCCGGTAAGGCGGATGACTATCATGCCAGTAATTAAAAAAGCCCTGTAAGACCGTTTGGTTTACAGAGCTAATCTTAGATTGTTTAGATGATATGGTGCTGAACTGTACAACCAGCACGTCCCTTTAAGACAGTGCCTAACTTAAGGTAACGGCCGCACTAAATAGACTTCCCGACAGAAGCCCTTCATGCCGTTGAACACCCGCTGGGCCCGGGACTGCTTGCTGCAGAGACCGAAGACCGTGGGACCGGTCCCACTCATCTGAGCCGCGTCGGCGCCGAACTTCATCATCTGCTGCTTCAGTTGCGTAATCTCCGGGTAGCGTTTCGCCGTCAACGGTTCCAGGGCGTTGCCCATGACGGCGCACATCGCGTTAATGTCTTGATCCCGAATCCCACGTAAGAGCGCGTCAATGTCCGGATGGGCTAAGTCGTCGTAGCGGATCCGCTGGAGAATGCTGGGCGTCGAGACGCTGACCTTAGGCTTGGCCAGCACCACCCACGAGGTCGGTAACTTCGAGAGCGGTGTAATCCGCTCTCCGCGCCCCCGGACGTGGGCCGTCCGACCGTAAACGCAATACGGGACGTCCGAGTCGATCTGCAGACCCAACTCGGCCAACTCCTGCCAGGAAAGTCCTAGATCCCAGAGTTGGTTCAGTCCCCGCAAGACCGCAGCGGCATCCGAAGAGCCGCCCCCTAGTCCCGCAGCGACGGGAATATTCTTTTTGATGCGGATATTGACCCCTTGTTTAATCTTGAACCTCGATTGTAACAAGTGGGCCGCCTGAAAGGCCAAGTTACGCTGATCGTTGGGAAGAAACCCGCTGTCCGAGGCGACCCGGATGCGCTTATGGGTCGTCAACGTCTGAATGTCAACGTAGTCCGCCAGGTCGACCGAGGTCATCACCATGTTCCACTCCTCCGCCCCATCCTGGTGATGGTAAGGCGTGTCGAGCCCGAGGTTTATCTTGGCTGGTGCCTTTTCAATCAGTTGCATGAGCTCACCTTAATCCCAGATAGGTCCCTGACCTACCGTACTCGTGAATCTAATTAAGCCCATTATACTATGCCAAAAGCCAAAATAAAAAGGCCTTATTCGGCCTTATTATTTATTCATCGAAGTCAACTTCGATGTTCTTGGTTAAGATATCGGTGTAACTGTATGAAACCCGTTCAAACGAGTTTTCGTTTTGATCGAGATCAACCACAAAAACTGCGGGATAGGTTTCCCGAAGAATTCCATGCCGTTCGGTCGTCTTCTTGCGCCCAGCTTGGGCAATTACCATTAACTTCTCACCAATGCGACTATCAAGCTTGTCCTTGATATTTGCTAAACTAGTTGGCATGCACTTCACCTCTGTGAAACATGATACCATAGTTTCACAATAAATGCAAATTATACCACAACCAACTTCAAAGCGCAATAATCAGCGGTTGGTAAGGGTTACATTAACCCTTCAGCGTGAAAAGCATTCACTAATTCAATAAAATTAATCAAGGTTAACCGTTCTGGCCGCAATTGCCGAGAAATCCCGACCTTCTCTAGTACCGCGGCAATGCGTTCCCGAACTTCCGGTTGCTTGCCAAAGATTCCCTGCAGATTGTTCCACAACGACTTACGCCGGTGCGCGAAGCACCCCTTCACGAACCCGAATAAGGCCTTGTCGTCATACGGCTTTACGGGTAAGGGTTCCCGCGGCGTCAACCGAATGATGGCGGAGTCCACGTTGGGTTGCGGAATAAAGGCGGTCCGTGGCACGTCGAAGGCGACTTCCACGTGTGCCCGGTACTGCATCACCAGTGACAACGACCCGTAAGCCTTGTTGCCGGGCTCAGCAACCAGACGATCGGCCACTTCCGCCTGCATCATCACCACAATCTGGTCGAAGGTCACGTTGCTTTGCAAGACCCCCATCAGAATCGGTGTGGTGATGTAGTACGGTAAGTTGGCCACCAGCTTGACCGGGTGCCCCGGCTCAAATTCGTCAGCAATCACGGCCGGCAGGTTGGCTTTGAGGATATCCTGATTAATAATCTTGACGTTATCGTAGTCCATCAGGGTCTCGTCCAAGACTGGCAAGAGGTTCTCGTCGATTTCAAAGGCTACGACCTTCCGGGCCTTCAACGCCAACTGTTCGGTCAAAGCCCCGATTCCGGGGCCAATTTCAATCACGTTGTCGTTATCGTTAACATCTGCGGCACTGACAATGTTCCGCAAGATGTTGAGGTCGGATAAGAAGTTCTGACCCAGGCTCTTCTTGGCCACTAACCGGTAACGGTTCAAGATGGCCTTAGTCCGGGCTGGTGATCCAATTTCAGGAACGTTATTCTGCATGTAAATCCTCCTTTAACGGTGGTAACTTAGCCAGGGCGGCACCGAATTCAGCCGGTTGAATACCGAACATCCGCAGCCGCTTCTCAAGTTGTTTACCATTCACGTAACCAATCTGTAGCAGTTCACCCAGTTGTTCCCGGCGCTGCTTGGCCCCGGCACCGCCAATCAAACCAGCGGTCACTAGGTCGGCGTGCGAAATCAACTCTGGGGCCGCCTCCGTTTCGGTGTAGACGTGCGCTAGGGCCGCACGAATCGCCTCGGGAGTGGCGTGTTCGACACCCAACGAGCCGCCCGCCTTATCCGGCCGTCCCTCTTTCTTAGGTAGAAAGGCGTGCTTAGCATTTGGGACCGCCTCGGCCACGATTTTACGAATCTTTTCGCCGGAAAAATCCGGGTCAGTAAAGATGATGATGCCCCGTTGGTCGGCTAACTTCTCAATCAGCGCCAGGGTGTCATCATCAATGGCTGAACCCCGGGTCTCGATGGTGTCGGCGTTCACGGCTCGGTTGATGGCCTTGGTGTCGTCTTTTCCCTCGACCACCAAAACTTCTTTAATCTTCTTCAATATGGTAAAACTCCTCTGCGTTGTGGTAGGTCGCGCTGGCGATTTCTTCCGGCGTGGTCTCACGTTCCTTGGCAATCGCCTCGACCGTGTACCGGGTAAAGCCCGGTTCGTTCTGCTCACCCCGGTGTGGTTCAGGCGTCAGGTAAGGGGCATCCGTCTCGACCATCATCACGTCAAGTGGCGTGGCCCGGACTGAATCGTGGACTTCGTGGGCGTTCTTAAAGCTGGCTACCCCGGAATACGAGATATGCATCCCCAGGTCCAAGAACTTCTTGAGCCACTCGGGGTCACCGTTAAAGCTATGCATCACGCCCCCGATATCTTGAATTCCCGCCTCTTTGATGATCCGGTAGGTGTCTTCAAAGGCGTCGCGGTTATGCACCACGATGGGCTTGCCCACTTCCTTGGCGATGGCGATCTGGCGGGCAAAGACCTTCCGCTGGGTCTCCTGTGGTGAGGTGTCCCAGTGGTAGTCCAGACCAATTTCACCTAAGGCGCGAACCTGGTCATCGGCTAATTGCGTTTCCAAGACTTTTTCGGCGTCCGGTGTATAGTTCTTCGAATCCTCCGGGTGCCATCCCACGACGGCCACCATCTGAGGATACTGGTGTGCCAGGCGAATCGCATCGGCGTTCAATTGGGTGTTTGACCCCACGTTAGCCATCCGGGTGACGCCCAATTCGGCGGCCCGCTGCACGAACTTGGGCACGTCGGTGATGAATTCTTCACTGTTCAAATGAGTGTGTGAATCAAAAATTTGCATTAAACTTGTCTCCTTCTTCAGAACCAGTCCCATAGCCCGTTCCGTTTAGGCGTACGGTCCATTAAAGCACCTACGCCCTAGGCCCGTCAAGCTAGAAAAAACGCGGGCCAGGCGTCTATTCGACTTACCCGCCCGCGTCTTGTGCTTGACGTTATTCGACTGAAGACCCGTTGACCAGATCTTGTGGGGCGATGACTAACTTCACGTCACCATCGTGTTCCGCTGATAACAGCATCCCCTGGCTGATCTGACCACGCATCTTCCGTGGCTTCAAGTTTGCGACGATAATAACCTTCTTACCCACTAACGACGCAGGTTCTGGGTACCACTGGGCAATTCCGGAAAGAATCTGCCGCAGGCCCTTGTCCCCGGCGTCCAACTGGAACCGCAGTAACTTGTCGGCCCCTTCAACGTGGTCGACGGCCTTGATCTCAGCGACCCGTAATTCAATCTTTTCGAACTTATCGAAGCGAATCTCAGACTTGTTCAAGACCAGTTCCGTGTCCTCGGCGTTGTTGGCCGCTTCCTGCTTCTGCGCCTTGGCCGCCATGGCTGCCCGGCCCTTGGTCTTCTCCGACTTGGTCATCTGACCTTGAATGAAGTCGACTTCTTCGTCCGTGTCCAACCGAGGGAAGATTGGGGTTCCCTTCGCGACGACCTGCTTGCCAGCTGGTAAGTCAGCCAAAGCCAGGTTCTCCATGGACAACGTCGCGGGATCTAAGCCCAATTGCGCAAAGATTTCCTTTGGCGCGTGGGTCATCACGGGACTGATCAACGTGGCAATGACCCGCAGACTGGCTGCCAAATGGGCCATGACCGCTGCTAATTGGTCACTGGCCGCGTCATCCTTGGCTAACTTCCACGGCTCCGTCTCGTCAATGTACTTGTTGGTCCGGGCCACTAACTTCCAGATTTCCGCCAACGCATCGGCAAAGTGCATCTGGTTCATCAGGTCATGGTAGGTCGTGATCACTTCGGCAGCCGTCTGTTCCAAATCGGCGTCGAATTCGGTGACCCCACTCTTGAATGCAGGGAGCTGACCGCCTTGGTACTTGTTGATCATGGCGACAGTCCGGTTCAATAAGTTCCCTAGGTCGTTCGCCAGGTCATAGTTCAACCGGTTCACGAAGTCTTCCGGCGTAAAGTTCCCGTCGTTACCGTAAGGCATTGCCCGCATCAGGTAGTACCGCACGGCGTCCAGGCCGTACCGGTCCACTAAGGTTTCGGGGTAGATCACGTTACCGGTAGACTTGGACATCTTGCTGTCCTTCATCAATAACCAACCGTGAGCAAACAGTTCCTTAGGCATCTCTAAGCCTAAGGCGTGTAGGACGATTGGCCAGTAGATTGAGTGGAACCGCACGATTTCCTTACCGACCATTTGTACGTCGGCTGGCCAGTACTTCTTGAAGAGGCCTTCATCATCGCTGGTGTAGCCCAGAGCAGTGATATAGTTGAGCAACGCATCGATCCACACGTAGACCACGTGCTTAGGGTCGCTGGTCACCGGAACGCCCCAAGTAAAGGTGGTCCGGGAAACGGCCAGGTCTTCCAACCCCGGCTTGATGAAGTTGTTGATCATTTCGGTCATCCGTGATTCTGGTTGGATGAAGTGCGGGTGACTGTGGTAGAAGTCTAACAGCCAATCCGCGTACTTGCTCATCTTGAAGAAGTAGGATTGTTCCTTGACTAAGGAGACCTCGTGCCCGGATGGGGCCTTCCCCCCGATGACCTTCCCGTTCTCATCATGGTAAACTTCGGCTAATTGGGTCTCGGTAAAGTACTCTTCATCATCTTCGGAGTACCAGCCTTCGTATTCACCCAAGTAGATGTCGCCCTGCTTCAACAGGCGTTCGAAGATCTTTTGAACGGCCGCCACGTGTTCTTGGTCCGTGGTCCGGATGAACTTGTCGTTGGAGATTTCCAACGTCTTCCAGAGTTGCTTGATCTGGGTGGCCATGCCATCGACGTATTCCTGAGGCGTCTGGTGGTTCGCCTTGGCCTTATCTTCGATCTTCAGACCGTGTTCGTCGGTCCCCGTCAGGAAGAAGACGTCATACCCATTACTGCGCTTGTACCGCGCAACGGTATCACAGGCAATCGTGGTGTAGGAATTTCCGATGTGTAACCGACCGGATGGGTAATAGATCGGCGTGGTAATGTAAAAAGTTGGTTTGGGTTCTGCCATAAACTAAAGCCTTCCTTACTCAAAAGATTTTTCATCAATTTTAAGATTAAAATTTAAGGTAAATTCTCACTAAGTATAGCATAATCCCCGGTCAAGCCATAGTTCCCGACCGGGGATTTTCCTATCTTATGACGGTTTCGCACTAAAACAAATCCAATTGCTGAGGCGCCAGATTAGTCCAGTGCAAATCGAGGATCTGTTGTAGGCGCAACGCGTTGGGGGCGGCGTCGCGACCCGAGTTATTGTTGAAGATCACACAAACGTCTTGGGCGTGGGCGGCTACCCGCCGGACCAGTGCCGCTAGAGCTTGCAACTCCTCCTCACTGTACTTGTACAGGGTTCGGGTCTTACGCCAATTGGCCCCCTGATTGAACCAGCCTTGGGCGTTTCGTCCGTGCAGACGAATCACTGCTAGTTCCGGGGTCGTGACCGTCTCCACCAGCGGAATCCCGTCGTTTAAGTTATGGGGCTCATCGGTGGTCACGTTGGTCATCCGCAACGAATGCAGGTAAGCCAGTACGTCTTGAGTCATACCCGGGGTAGCGAACCAGCTGGGACTGCGGAATTCGACCGCAATCGGTAGGTCCCCCATCCAGGTGCGCATCTCCCGCAGGTACTGGATGTTGGCCGTGGTCCGGTTGAAGTATGGCGGAAATTGAAAGAGGATTGTCCGCAACTGGTGAGCGCGCCACAAGGGTTGCATCAACGTTTTATAGCGGGCAAAGGTCGCCGCCCGTTCCTCAAAATCCACGGGGTGTTCCCGTTGACCGTGAGTGGTCATGACCTGGTTGGCTTTCAAGATAAACTGAAAGCCCGCCGGTACGGACGCTTGCCAGTTGGCCAACGTGGTCTCCCTGGGTAGTCCGTAAAACGGCGTATCCAGTTCCACGAGGGGTAAGTGACCCGCGTATTCCGTTAATTTCACCGGACGGTCCTCTCCGCCAATCAGGGCCGGATGTTCCGTCCAGGTGGTCAACCCAATCGTAATCATTGGCCTTCTCCTTTCGCATCGTACTAAAGTTGGACACACTACTTAAACCGTTCAAATTGCTTGATCAACGCCGCTTCCGGTTCCGAGAGATGGCCCCGCAACTGACTGATCAGCCGGCGTCCCGACAAGCGGTCATTATAACGAATACCCGTGACACAAAGGTCGATCAGGGCGAAGAGAATTGTCACTAACCCCGCCTGTCGCCGGGAAAACGTGGTGTTGAACAACATCACGGCTTCTTGGTTAAAAGCCAACTGTAAAATCCCGTAAATCACCAGCGTGTCAGGAATAAGTTGTAAAAAGTTGAGCCAGCGCAACCGTCGAACCAATTGACGGAGCTGACGAATGATTTCTTGATGACTCATGGGATCACCTTCAGACCTTTAGTTCCGTGAAGAACTTCGTGGCGTCTTCTTGAACCATCTCGATGGGAACGCCCAAGTCGAGCTTCTCTTGATTGATTACCACTACGGGGGCCTGCGGGTTGCGATAATTCAGCAGGCCCGCGAACGGGTAGACCCGCATCGAGGTCCCCACCACGACCACCAGATCAGCGGCCGCCATGGCCCCGACCGCGCGTTGGACGTTGAGTTGGTTCAGGCCCTCATCGTAGAGGACCACGTCGGGCCGAAGCCAGCCACCATCCGCGTCGTGGTGCGGGTCTTTAAGATACTCATGCCAGTCCACGGTCTGCCCGCAGACTTGGCAATACACCTTATACATGTTGCCGTGAAACTCCACCAGGTGGGCGCACTTGGCCACGCGATAGAGGTTATCGATATTCTGCGTGATGACCGTCGCGCGATTCTGCTGGGTCAACGCGGCCTGCTTGGTGTGGATCACGTTAGGTTGCGCGTCCGGATGATACAGGTTCTGCTTGACGTAGTCGTAGAACGTTTCCGGTTCCTGCGCCAGACACGCGTGACTTAAGTAGTATTCCGCGTTGCGATGACCCGTGTACAAGCCATTTTTCGACCGGTAATCGGGAATGCCCGACGGCGTCGAAACACCCGCACCCGTCAAAAAGACAATGTGCTGGGCTTGATCAAATTCACTTTGTAACCGTGCTTCCATAGTCTTGTCATCCCCTCATTAGTGTCGGTTGTGACTGCTAGACCCATTATAGCATGTTCAGTTCGGGCCAGCCGGTCCCTGGTTCAACCACCCAAAAACGCCGAACGGCCACGGATTTGTGACGGTTCAGCGCTTCGCGTTACCGTAAGATATACGGCATCTTCAATTGCCGGAACAACTCGTCCACGGTTAAGTCGTAGATATGGGTGTAGTAGTCCGGAGTATCTTCCTTAGGCTTAGGCGCTGGTAAGACGAAGGCGTTTTGCTGGTCCGACCGGTTAAAGCCGACGTAGCCCCGCCGTTGCGTGGTCTTTTCGTGCATGTCAGAGTGGTAGAGTTCGAACACCTGACGCACCTTTAAGCCCAACTGGCGCTTCGACAGAACACTGGCCAACGTGGTGTACTCCGTGTTGTGCAGTGCCGGCAAGTCCCAGGCTTCCAGTTGTGCATCGAACGCCTTGAACAACTTGACCACGTTCCGCCGGAAAGTAAAGGGCGAGGAAACGGGCTTTTCCATGATCAGATCGTACAACTTCTGGGCCGCCGCAAAGCTCAACGGGTAGTCCTTAGTGAAGGTGGCGTTGATGGCGTCATCGTCCCGGCCAAAGAAGACCAGTGCGTCCAACAGCGTCAGGGTCCGTAACGTCATCTCATCGTCACGTTCAGCGGGTTCCGGCTTCAACGTCGCCTGGACCCCCTTCAAGTACAAGTCATTGATTTCGGGTGTGATCAAGCCGTGCTTCTTCTGCTCACTGACCACGACCACGTGACTCACGATATCGTAGAGTTCGGTCCCCATGATCATCAATTGTTCGTCCAGGTCCTTGTTCCCCGTAGTCAACGAGAAGAAGACTTGGGGGAATCCTGACAGGATCATCAAGAGGTGCAACAGTTCGTGGGACGCCGTGTAGTTCGGTGCCGTCAAATCTGCGACCTGAATATCGATGTCCTTGCCGACCTGCATCTGTTGGGCCTGATCATGGCGTACGTAACCAGCCTGCAATTGGCCGATAAAGTGAACCGTGACCTTACCCGGATACAAGTTGTTGACCTGGTTGATCAGGTCTTGAACCTGGTCATTCAGCACTACATCTTTTGCTTCCATGTTTAATTGCCATCCTTTATTAATCATTTACGTGAGTTTGGCGAACTGCCGCTAAGGCCGCGCGGGCCTGGGCAGTCGTCGGTTGTTTACTGGTCAGCTGGGCGACCACCGCCGGAACTTCCGCCGGCGTTGCGCCCACTGACAGGGCCAGCGACCGTAATTGCAGGTGCATGTGGCCCTTCTGGATACCGTCCGTCACCAGGGCGCGTAAAGCCGCCACGTTTTGGGCCAAGCCCACCGCCGCGGTCACCCGCATCAAGTCGCGGGCGCTGGTCACGTGCGCTAGTTGCTGGTTCACCGCGACCAACGGGAAGACCCGGGTCGCACCACCCACGAAGCCTAACGCCAATGGGAGGGTGAGCTCGCCTTGCAACTGCTGGTCCGCCGTGACGTGCCACTGACTTAAGCCCCGGTACTGACCATCCCGGCTGGCATACGCGTGCACGCCGCTTTCCACGGCGCGCCAATCGTTCCCCATGGCCAGGACCACCGCGTCGATGCCGTTCATGATGCCCTTGTTATGGGTCGTGGCCCGGTACGGGTCGACCTGTGCAAATGCACTGGCCGCAGCGATTCGACGGGCCACCGTTAAACCATCACTGGTTTTGGTCCGCAACTGGTCGACCGGGACCGTGCACCGGGCCGTTACCAGACTATGCGTAGCGTAGTTACTTAGAATGCTCATCAGAATTGTCGGCGCCTGGTGCGCACGCAGGTAGTCGGCGACCGCCTCGGTCATTGTGTTGACCAAGTTGGCCCCCATGGCTTCCCCAACGTCGATAAAGAGATCGATTGACGCCCAATCCGGCGGTAATAGCCGCACCCGAACCGACCGGGCCCCACCACCGTGTGTGAGTAACGACGGATGAGCCGCGTCCGCAACCTTCAAGAGATCTTGGGCGTGGTCGGTCACCCATTGCTGTAATGCCGGGCCATCCGTGACCTGTTGGCACACGATTTGACCCATGAGTTCCCGGCGTTCTACGACAGTGGTGATCCCAACGTCACTGGTCAATAACCGCCCGCCGTTGCTCGCGGCTGCGATGACGGACGGCTCTTCGGTGACCATGGGGACCGCCACGGCATGGCCGTCGACCCGTAGGTTCACCGCCACGCCTTCGGGTAACCCGTAGGTGGTCAGGTAGTTTTCAATCAATTCTTCATCAGTGGCCTGCCGCTGGTCAGCCACCGTTCCCAACTGTTGGGACGACAAATGGCTGGCCTGGGCCAGCTGGTCTCGGCGCTGGTCATAGGATAATCGGTAAAACGGTGTGGTCATGGTTGACGGTCCCCCCCTTAACGTTGTCGCAAGTATTCCGAGATAATGCCTTCACGGACGCCGCTTTCGGAAAAGACGACCCGGTCGGAATCCAACATCTGCAGTAAGGTCACCAGGGGCAACATCCCACCTAAGATGATATCGGCCCGTTCCGGCTCCAGTCCCGAGATTCGTTTACGTTCCCGCAAAGGCACCTCTAATAGTCGCTGGAAGGTCCGAAAGACTTGATCGGTGGTCAACCGGTACCCGTGGATGTTCTCCACGTGCAGAATCTTCTGCTGCTGGCGGTTCATCCGGGCCAACGTCCGGTTAGCGCCCCCCAGTAGGACCAGTGGCAGGTTCTTCGCGTCGTTTAGCCACCAGATATCGCGCAGACGTTCCCGCAAGAAGACTTGCGCGGAAAACAGGTCAACGGCGTCTACCACGTCGTCCAGGTGGAACTGTTCGGACAGGTTGACCGCCCCGAACGGCACACTGATCAGGTTGGCATCCTTGCCATCCTTGACGTGGACCAGTTCGCAACTTGCGCCCCCGGTATCCAGCAACAGACAGTCTTTGACTTTGAGGCGGTTGACCGCGCCCAGATAGTCGTAGTAAGCCTCCTGGTCGCCGGAGAGCACTTCCAAGTCGATGTTGGTCGCATCCTTAACTTGGCGCAGAAAATCGGCGCGGTTGCGGGCCTGACGCACTGCGGCCGTGGCGATTCCCCGCACGATCAGTTGGGGAAGGTGCTCATAGTACGGCCGAAATGACCGTAAGGCGGCAATCGTCCGCCCCATCGCTTTAGGTTGGAGGATCTTCTCGGGTCCCATGCCCTCGGATAGCCGGCTGTCAGCCTTGATCCGATTGACTTCGCGGTACGTGCCGTCATCGCGTAACTCATTAACGGCCAACCGGACAGAATTGGAACCCAAATCCACAATGGCTAAATTTTGCATAGTCCTTCCCCCGTTTCGGTCTAACCGAAGTAGTCAATACCGACCGCGTGCCGAACTTCGCGAAGCGTCTGAGCAGCGACCTGGTTCGCCTGTTCGCTCCCCCGCTTCAAGATGTCGTAGACTCCGGCTGGGTCAGCGGCGAACTTTTCACGCCGTTCACGAATCGGCTTCAATTCGGCTTGTAAGACATCGTTTAAGTACCGTTTAATCTTAACATCTCCCAGACCACCATGCTGGTATTGCGCCTTCAAGTCAGCCACTTTATCTTGATCCTGCGCGAAGATGTCCAGGTAGGTGAAGACCGTGTTGCCTTCAATGTGGCCTGGGTCTTCCACGTGGATATGTTCGGGGTCGGTGTACATCGACATGACCTTCTTTTGAATCGTGTCGGCGTCATCGTCCAGGTAGATGGCGTTATTAAGCGACTTACTCATCTTTGCGTTGCCATCGAGTCCTGGGATCCGCCCCAAGCCCTTAGCTGGGAAGTAGCCTTCGGGTTCCACTAAGATCTCTTGACCGTAAATGTTGTTGAAGCTGCGAACGATTTCTCGCGTCTGTTCCAACATGGGTTCTTGATCGTCACCCACGGGCACCGTGTCGGCCTTGAACGCCGTAATGTCGGCTGCTTGACTGACCGGGTAAATGAAGAAACCGGCCGGCACACTTTCACCGAACGCCTTTTGCTTAATTTCCGTCTTCACGGTCGGGTTCCGGTTCAACCGCGAAACCGTGACCAGGTTCAAGTACGTCATGGTCAATTCGCTGAGGGCTGGAATCTGGGATTGCACCAGAATGGTTGACTTGGCAGGGTCGATCCCCACAGCCAGGTAGTCCAACGCCACTTGTAACAGGCTGTGGCGAATCTTTTCGGGATCCCGGGCGTTGTCGGTCAACGCTTGGGTGTCGGCAATCATGATGTAGGTGTCGTAGTCCCCAGTGTTCTGAAGGGCGACCCGGTTGCGGAGGGAACCCACGTAATGGCCAATGTGCAACTTACCAGTCGGACGGTCACCCGTTAAAATCACGTGTTTTTTTGTCATTTAAATCTTCCTTTCTAAAAAAGCGCCCCATTGGAATCACTCCAATAGGACGCTGATGCGCGGTACCACCTAACTTGTGGCCATTTACGACCACCACTTTTGCCGTTAACGGGGCACCCGCGATAATTATCGGTTAATAAGTAACGGTTCCGACCCACTTCGACCGTGATCCCGTTGCAGCTTATCGGGACCTCTCTGGACTTGGTCTACTTCCATCGAAACGCCTGCCTACAGTTTAGTGGATTTTCTGGGGAAAGTAAACTGAAAGTCACTTGGGACTAAAACTAGTCGGGGGATCCGCCTTACCGGGTGGTCCTGAAGAGGCTGGAACGTGATGGGCACAACTTGAAGCCAAAGAGCGGTCTTCAAGATTGGCCTTTGGGTAAGTCAGCTCAAAAACGCTGGCCAACCCAAACGACATCACTGAGCCTCTTCAGGACCCCCCTCACGGCTAAACACGTTTGACGACCTTACTCATGCAAGCAACCACTACAACCTTATCCTGTTTGGAATGAATTCCTTTTTTTCATCAATGCTGTGCCGTCAAAAACATGATTGAAAATTATGGCTTATTAGCAACCCATACTTCAAATAACAAAGCACAGCATCCGGTGAATATCGGTATCACTTTACTATTGTTCCTAACAATACGGAACTGAAACGTACAACCCAAGGCAACCAGCTTCGCTTACCGCCTTTGACCCCACGCTTTTACAACGGTCTTTGATTGACACAGCCCTTAAATGTGACTAGAATTGTTAAGCAATTTAGCCAATTCTATTAAGGAGGCGGTCATTTTGACCACCAACGAACAAGCCAACGAGCAACACCGGGTGGATCAAGTCGTTCACCAGATTGGGAAGCGCATCGACCGGACTACGGCCGAATATAACGATGCCCACAAAGAGTTGCGCAACGTGTTAAAAAACTATAGTGAAAACACGTCGGTCAACTGGTTCGAAGTCGATGACCGAATCGAAACCAGTGCCGAACTGCAGCAACAGCGGGCCCTGGTCTCCCGGTTGACGGAAAATCAAAACATTATCCAAGACCAACTCCGGACTTATCAAGAGCTTCAAAAGTCCCCTTACTTCGGCCGAATCGACATCCAGGATCCCGACGAATCCCAACCGGAATCCCTTTACATCGGCACGGCCTCGTTCGTCGACGACCAGGAGAACTTCCTGGTCTACGACTGGCGCGCGCCCATCTCCAGTATCTACTATAATGGGGTCTTAGGTCAGGTGGCTTACCACACGCCAGCCGGGACCCAACAGACAGACCTACTCAAGAAACGGCAATTTTTGATCCAAGACGGTCAGATTCAAAGCATGTTCGACACCAACGAAACCGTTGGCGACGAAATGCTCCAACACGTCTTGGGTGAACAGAACGATGCGACCATGCAAAACATCGTCGCGACGATTCAGCGGGAACAAAACGATATCATTCGAGACGTTCACAGCGACCTATTGGTGGTCCAAGGTGTGGCCGGCTCCGGTAAGACCTCCGCGATTCTCCAACGCATCGCCTTTCTGCTCTACCACAGCCGCCGGGACCTCGAAGCCGACCAGATTGTCCTCTTCTCGCCCAACCGACTGTTCAGCCATTACATTAGTGACGTCCTGCCCAGCTTAGGGGAACGTAACATGCGTCAAGTCACGCTGGCCGAATTCTTGACCCAACGGTTCCAAGGACTGAAGGTCCAAACGCAATTCGAACGTTACGAAAGCGACCAGCAACACCCCGTCGCCGCGGCGCTCCGGAATTTCCAGGAAAGTGCGGACATGATGACCGCCGTTGCGGATTACTGTCAACGGTGTGCCGCCGACGCCCTGCAATTTACCGATATCCGCTTCAAAGGTCGGGTCTTCTTCGATCGGCACGAGATTCGCGACATCTACGCGCAATATCCAACCACGGTTCCGGCTGCCGAGCGGTTCTTAAAGACCAAGAACGTCTTGGAAAAGCGCTTGAAGCACCGTATCGCCGAAGAAGCTAAGGCTGACTGGGTCCGCGACACCATCGACCAACTCAGCGATGAGGATTATCACAACCTCTTGGGCGCCAAGCACCTAGGCCAGTTCGAACAACTCGATGATGAGATTGATTTCATCGCCCGGGAAATCGTCCGCCGGCGCTTACGCCAGGTCGACGACGCCATCTACAACGGTTACTTCCTGGACGTTTACAGCCAGTACACCGATTTTCTGACGCACTGTCCCCTACCGGAAAACGTCTCCGCGACCGACTGGCAACGGGTCATTGACCGTTACCAACACGACATCGAATTTCACAAGTTGGCCCTGACCGACGCGGCGCCGTTGATGTATCTGCGGGACCTACTGACGGGTGGCGGGAAGAACCACCAGATGCAGCATCTCTTCGTGGACGAAATGCAGGACTATTCGATTGCGCAGTTAATTTACTTGCAGCACGCCTTTCCCCGCGCCAAACTCACGTTGTTAGGCGACAGCGAACAGGCTCTGTTTAAGGCCGTTGAAGCTCCCGAAACGATTCTGAAGAAGCTGAGCGCGGCACTACACGCCAAGAAATCCCGGTTGATCACCTTACGCCGGTCGTACCGCTCGACGTTGCCCATCACCACTTTTGCCAAGGCGCTATTGCCCGATGGTGACCAGATTGAGGCCTTCAACCGGCCAGGAGACTTGCCGAAAGTCGTGATTCGCTACGACTTCCCGGGGGCGTTCAAAGCCCTGGCTCACGAGTTGCAAACGGAAATCGCCACCAACGGGACCGTTGCGATTCTCACCAAGAACACCGCGGAAGCCAAGTACGTCTACCAAGAACTCCATTCGGAATTCGACCTTACACGGCTGACTGATACGGACCGCTCCTTGCCTAAGGGCGTGGTGGTCCTACCCATCTACCTGGCGAAGGGACTCGAGTTCGACAGCGTGATCGCCTACAACGTCTCCGCGGAGAACTACCCCAACGAGCAGTTCACCGGAACCCTCTACACGATTGCGTCACGGGCGATGCACCACCTGACGTTGCTCAGCATTGGGCCCGTCTCCCCCCTGATTGCGTCCAGCAAGATTCCCCAAGATGACTTGCAGATTGAACACGAATTAAGTTAATGATTGACCCTGAACCCGCGTCGCTGATCCGTTGTTGGATTGGTGGTGCGGGTTTTTGGCGTTTTATAAATATTGTTTTACTCGATTGAAGAAAGTGCCCATTATCTTTACATAACCAACACCATCCCATTACATTGACCTGATAATCTTGCTATGTACCCAAATAAGAGGAGGAGTCAATGTTATGAACAAACGAGTTAGTACCTTACTTTCCGCTCTGTTATTAGCCACTACTCTGGGCTGGCAACAACCTTTAATGAACGTGGAGGCTGCGACCCACAATAATGCTTCCCAAACCACTAAGAAGGCTGCTAAGAAGCACGCCAAGGCTAAGAAGACGGCTAAAAAATCCACTAAGGGCAAGACGGTCAAGCAACCGGCTAAGGCTTCCAAGCACATCGTTCTGTCAAAGGCCTCTGGTGCCATGAACGTCCGCGACTTAGGGGGTTACGTGAACAAGAACGGTCAAAAGATCAAGGCTCACCGTTTGATCCGCTCCAACAAGTTATCTGGTCTGACCAAGGCCGACGTGAACAAGTTAACCAAGACCTACCACGTCAAGACGGATGTTGATTTACGGACCATCATCGAACAAAAGATGGGTCCTGATGTGAAGATGAAGGGTGTTAAGTTGGTCAAAGCCAACGTCTTCAAAGGCTTCGGCGCTTACCCCGACTTCACTAAGAAGAACGCCGGCGTGAAGATGATGGAAAAGTCCTACCACAACGCAGTAACCACGGCACAAGGACGGAAGGCTTACAAGCAACTCTTCCACCAACTGCTGACTAACCCTAAGAACAAGGCCGTTTTATGGCACTGCAGTGCTGGTAAGGACCGGGCCGGAATGGGAACTGTCTTAGTTCTCTCCGCTTTGAACTTCGACAAGAAGACCATCCAACAAGACTTCATGAAGTCCAACAAGTACTTGAAGGCGGACATCCAAGCTAAGCACGCCAAGGCCGTTGCCGTTGCCAAGGACAAGCACTACACCGCAACCCAGACCAAGAACTTCTTAGCCAACACCGACGCACAAAACACGGTTCGGATGGCTTACCTGAACACCTTCTACAAGACCATCAACACCAAGTACGGTTCCATGACCAACTTCTTACACAAGGGTCTGGGCCTCTCCAACCACCAATTACACCAACTTCAAACGAACTACTTAACTAACGCTAAGACTAAATAAATTCGCGTTAGTTACATCATGAACCGTCCGCTACTGATTGCATTCAGTGGCGGGCGGTTATTTTTATGTTGATAAAGTCATTGACGTTTCTAAGCTCCTGCAAACGCCCCCAGTAACCATTTCTTTACCTGATCAACACACTTTCGCGACAATTCCCCACTATACTGACCTTGTTTCCAAGTAAGAGGAGGAATAAAGCTCATGACTAATCGTTTGGGAACCATCTTAGCAGCCGCGCTACTCGCGACAACACTGGGAACCGCATCATCCCCCGTAATTGGAGTGCAGGCGGCTACCCGGCCACACCTGACCATCGTTCAGTCCCGGAAAGCGGGTCAGCGAATTGCTCTGCAAAACGCCTCTAACGTCCGGGATCTAGGGGGTTACGTGAACCGTAAGGGCCAAGCTATCAAGCCCCACCGCTTGATTCGGTCTAACTCGTTAGCGACCCTGTCTAAATCCGACGAACGTAAGCTGGTCAAAATCTACCATCTCAAGACCGACGTTGACCTGCGAACTTTAGCTGAACAGAAGACCGCCCCCGATAAACGCATCAAGGGTGTCCGGTACGTCTCCAACCCCGTCTTTCTTAAGTGGGGCAAAGCCTCCGGCGACCTGAGCAACCGGATCAAAGGCGCCGGTGTCAAGAACATGGAAACCTTCTACCGTAACGCGGTTCTGGGCAAGCAAGGCCGTAAAGCCTACCGGACCCTCTTCCAGATCCTACTGAAGACCCCCAAGACCCAAGCGGTCCTCTGGCACTGTAGCGCCGGCAAAGACCGGGCTGGCATCGGCACCATGCTGATTCTCTCCGCTCTGGGGTTCGATAAGCAGACCATCCAAAAGGACTACTTGTTATCCAACAAGTATCTGGCTAAGGACAACGCCGCCAAGCTCGCCGCGGACAAAAAGGCTGGGTTCAACGCCACCCAGCTGGCCAACGCTAAAGCCCAAAACGGTGTCCAAGTCGCCTTCTTGAACGCCGCTTACCGAGCCATCGATCAGAAATACGGCTCCGTAACTAACTACCTGCACCAGGGCCTGGGCCTTTCTAAGCAAGACCTTACCCGGTTACAGAAGAATTACCTCACGGCCCCCCGCAACTAGTGTCTCCCCCTTATAGACACCAAATGTCCCGCGTACCAATGACGGTACGCGGGACATTTTTAATGGTTTCCTTTAAGCCACCGCTTTTTTTGCCGGCAATAGCTGCTTCAACGCTGGTTTCAAGAATAACGGCGCCAGCACCGTCGCCAAAATGATCACCAGAATCATGGCTGAGTAACTCGCATTACTCATCAAGCCCGCCTGGTGCCCAATTTGAGCGGTGATCAAGCCCATCTCGCCCCGAGCAATCATCCCCGTTCCGATCACGGTACTACTGGTCAGGTTGAAGCCACAGATTCGGGCCCCCAGACCGCACCCAACCAACTTGGTCAGGCAAGCCAGGACCGTCAAGACCACGATTAACCAAAGGTTCTCGCCTAAGTGCGCTAGAGTCATATTCAGCCCCACGCTGACAAAGAACACCGGAATGAAGACCGCGTTGCCCAACGGCTCGACGTGATCAGCCAACGTCTCGCGGTATGGCGTATTGGCCACGGCGATACCGGCAAAGAAGGCGCCAATCGCCCCGCTCAAGCCCACGATATCGGCCAACCAAGCCATGCCCAGACAGATCACCATCGACATGATGGTCACACTGGAGGCCATAACCAGTCGCTCGCTGAGGTGCATCAGGTACGGCGCAATCCATTTGACCAGCAAGTAGGTCCCCCCGAAGAAGGCAACTTGTTCGGCCAGAACCCACCCTAGCGCCGGGTGGCTGCCCGCGGTCTCGATTCCCTGACTCGCCAATAAGCTAATCATCAGAGACAACAGGATGACCCCGATAATGTCGTCCGCTACGGCAGCCCCTAAGATTGTCGCCCCTTCGCGCGTCTGTAACGCATGGAACTCCTTGAGCACCGCCACCGAAATCGACACGGACGTGGCCGAGAAGATGACCCCGATAAACAGCGCTTCGATGGGCGTGAAGCCCCACCACCAGGAGACGGCTCCCATCAGGAGGACCGGGAAGATCACCCCGGAAGTCGCCACCACGATGGCCGGCCGCAGATACTTCATCAATAATTGCAAATTACTCTCTAAGCCGCCCAGGAACATCAGGACCACGACCCCGATATCGGCGAAGAGGTTCACCAAACTATTCAACTGAACCCAGTTCAACATCGCTGGTCCGATCACGATTCCAATCAATAATTCACCGATCACTGCCGGGACGCCTAGCCGGTTCGCAAAGTTACCGGCCAGCGTGGTCAGCACCAGAATTAAACATAACGTTCCCAAAAATGCCAAAGGTCATCCTCCTTTTAGGTTTAATGTCCATGATACGCCAATTTGGCGCCCTACAAAAGGGACGACCGGCGATTCGTTTTCCAGCCAAAAACACCAGCACAACGACTGTCATGCTGGTGCGTTTCTATTAAGGCTTAGTTTGGTAAGTGGCTGCTTGGGCCAAACGGTCTACTTGGTCGAAGAAAGCCTCCCGATGAGCGCGGGTCACCAACTGCACTGGCCGGCCCGCCGGATCCAGATAGGTCCGACCGGCGCCCTTGCCCTTGGTGATGACCCGACTGGTAACCGTCTGCGTGTCGACCAGTTCGGGGAACTGACTGGAGACCGCCGTCAAGACGTCCCAGAGGTAATACGTCGAATTGGCTTCGTAGGAAAGAACTAACGCGTAGCCTTGACCAATCAGGTCTACGGCCGGATACCCCACCATCTGGGCCCAGTGGTGTCGCAGTTCATCGGTTAAGGGCAACTCGTCGGTGCTCTCCAGGCCCACCATCTGAATCGGAATCTGGGAGTCCCAGACCGTCTGGACAGCTTGGGGGTCCCAATACGCGTTCCATTCGGCCGTCCCATCCACGCCGGGTTCGTTGACGTTCCCTTGATGATTCATGGTCCCGCCCATCCAGTACAGCCGCTCAATCTTAGGAGCGATGTCCGGTGCCAGGGTCAACGCCCGGGCCAAGTCCGTCAACGGACCCGTCATGACCACCGTGGTCGGACCGTCCGCCTGACGGATCTTCGTGACCATGTCCTGATGGGCTGGAACCGGCGCTAGGGGCGTCTGGATGTCATCCCACCGGTTCAATAACGGCATGGCGTTGTAAGAATACGAGATCAGTCGCCACTCCTTAGGAAATTGGTGCACCGGACGAGAATCCGAGGCCGCCACACTTAAAGTGTGCCCCTGTGAATTAAAGTGGTCGATAATTTTCCGCGACGCTTCGACCGCGGGGTCCAAGTAGCCGTCGGCATCCACGACACCCACCCCTAGCAGGTTGATGTCCGGCACTTGCAGCAACAATAACAGGGATACTAAATCATCGACATTTCCATCATGGTCAAAATAGACGTTTTTCAAAACGAACCCTCCAGTGATTTCTTACTAGTTTACGGAAAATTTGCTTCCGAGTAAAGGGCATTTTTCGCCTATTTCGACATAAACTGTTTTACGGAATTAAAGTAAGGTGATTCTATGTACTAAAACCGAACTTAACCACTTATCATTCGGATTTAAATCGTTTAACGCTAAGTACCAAAAAAGCGTGGACACCACCATCCACGCTTTCCCTCATCAGGTTAATTAAAATAGGTCAAATCAGATGCTAAGGTTGGATACGCCATAATCGCATGGTTGATGTCCACTGAACTGAGCCGCTGTTGGATCACGAAGTCCAGGTAATTAATCACCTGTTCCGCCTCCATGCTCAGCACAGCCGCACCCACGATGCATCCACTGGCCTTTTCAATCACAACTTTGATGCGGGCATGCGGATCGTTCACGCGTTGGTAGCTGTACCAATGAGTGAGATCCAAATCGTTGACCCGGTACTGGTCCGGATCAGCGACGGCTTGGGCGGGCGTCACGCCGAGCTGCGCCAGCTGCGTCTTCCCGTAGACGACTGACGGAATCACGGGATAACTAATGGCTGGTGCGTTCGGCGTGGTCAACGCCGTGGTCAGGTACTGCCCTTCATACCCAGCCACGGGGGTCAACTTAGGTTGCGGCCGGTCGACCACATCGCCCAAGGCGAAGACGTGCGGATTGGTGGTCTGCAAATGGTCATTGACTGTGATACCGTGCTTGGTGGCCGCCACGTGCACTTGCTCCAGACCTAGGTCCGCAACCACCGGAGTCCGTCCGGCCGTCGCAAAGACCAAGTCCGTGGTCCACTGGTCGCCATCGGCCGTGGTGACCCGGTACTGGTCACCTGCCGGCTCGACCTGGGTGATGTCGGTTCCCAGCCGCACATCGATTCCCTGCTTGGTCAACTGCGCCAATAAGTCCGTGACCAAGTCACCATCGAACGCCCGGAGTGGCCGATCACTGTGGTGAACCAGGTGAACCTGGCTACCCGCAGCCCGCGCAATGTTGGCTAACTCAACGCCCACAAAGCCGGCCCCCATTAAGGTAATGTCGGCTGGCAGAGTATCGAGGTCTAGGAAGTCGTTACTGGTCTGTAACCACTCCTGCCCCGCAATCTGTGGCACCCGGGGCGCTTGGCCGGTCGCAACGATCACGTTAGTTGCATTCAACTGTTCCGTGTCGACCTGAACGCTGCCGTCTGCGTTGAAGTGCGCCATCCCGTGGAAAGTTGCGATACCGGCCGCCTTAAGACCGGACAGCGTTCCGTCGGGAATCCCTTGCGTGTAAGCCCGCTTCTTAGCCATCAAGGCCCGCCAATTAATCTCCAGCGTACCGTTCAAGCCGAAGCCCTGTAAGGCTTCACTCCGGCCCTGCGTTTCAACTGGCGCCATCAGGATTTTCTTGGGGTCACACCCCCGGTTAGGACAAGTTCCGCCCCAGAGGTCCTTCTCAACGACCGCCACATGTTGACCCTTAGCGTGTAACCCGTACGCTGCTGCTAAACCACCGGGGCCGCCCCCGAGAATGACCGTATCAAATTGCTGCATGCCCGAACACCCTTTCAAAGTCTGTCTAACGTTAAGTGTAGCACGTCACCGCAAAATTTCTAAGAAATTGGTTTCGACGGCTGAACACTAGTCACCGGATACGGCCGGTGCCCAAAGTACCCCGCCAGACCAATCAGGAGGGCCCCCGTGACTAAGAAAAGCAGACTGCCGGCCACGTGTTGGAACAACCAACTGTAGAGCAACGTCCCCAGGGGCATGGCTAAGGCACCTAACGTGGTCAACGTCCCGCTGACCCGGCCCATCACCTGGGTTGGCACCGTGCTCTGCATATAGACGCCCATGGGGGTGTTGATCCAGGCCAAAAAGACACCCGTGACGATGCCCAAAACCATTAAGCCCAACGTTATCGTATTCGCCCCTAGCTTAGCACCTAAGAGACTTCCAATCCCCAGATAGCTGAGGCCAAATCCGCAGACCAGCCGGAGAATGGCTTGAATCAGATTACGAAAGTTCGCCAACTTTAACAGCATCAGACTACCCACCAGCATCCCTAAAGCGAAGCTACTGCTGACCCAACCTAGTCGCACGTTGCCCAGCTTCAAGACCTGTACCATCATATACGACAGTCCCACGTTAATCGCGCTAAACAGCAAGTTGATCCAAACACTCAGTTGAACGATAAACCAAAGTACGGCGTGGTCGTGGATGTAGGTCAAGCCCACTTTAAACGCCGCTAATTGGGAAGTGGTGTTCCCCATTGTAGGGCCCTTAGGCAGCGGGTAAAAGTGCATCGTCATCGCGATACCCCAAACCACTGCCTGACCGGCCAGTTCCAGCACCAGAATACCCCGGAACCCAATTCCCGCGTATAGGAGTGCGGCCAACAACGGCGACCCTAGCTGAACGGCCGAACTTGCCGCCTGTTCAATCGTGGCTAAGGGTTTCAGATGCGTATCGTTGACCAATTCGTGAACCGAAGCCGTATACGTGGTGCCGACCACCTTATCGTTAATCCCGAAAATAGCCACAATCATCATCGAGACCAGTAAGCGGTCCGACACCCGAAAGACCACCCAACTATACCCGGCCAGCGCCGCTAATGTAATCGCCTTACTGATGAGAATCAACGACTTATGGTCGTGGCGGTCGACTAAATTACTGATGGGGACTACGAATAAAAGGCCGACGATGGGATAAATCACCGCCTCCAGTCCAAAACTAATGGCGGAGTGCGTCGTGTGCAGCAACATTAGACTCAACGCAAAGCTGAAGGTATCACCGCTTAGGCTGCTGATGATGTCGCTACTGGCCGCCTTGAAAATTTGGATAAGTGATTGACGATTAGAAATCTGATTTGTTACCATAATCCCAGCCTCTCTTTCTCATGATAATCTCATGTTTTAACTTAATTATCATTGTAAAGGGGATTCGCACGTCATTATCCTTGATTTTGGGGCTTATTTGCCCCATTCTAGGGCTTGAAAGGACTGGTCACTTGTGCATACCTTGGGCGCCACCCTCAAGCAACTCCGGCTAGATAGCCACTTAACTCAGAGCGAGCTCTACGGCGGCATCGTTTCCCGGTCCTTCGCGGGACGTTTGGAACGGGGCGAACACGACATCGCCGTCGAGAAATTTTTCCAAATTTTAAACCGGTTACACGTTACCGCCGATGAATTCCGCTTCGTTCAACAAGATTACCAACCAACCGCGACCACCTTGCTTAAGAGCCGGACGCATCTGGCCTACGAACAGGAAAACTTCCCCTGGTTGCACCACCTGGAACAGCGATACCACCACAGCCTCGATCCCCAACAGCAGGAATTGGCCACGGTTGCTGACATCCTACTGAAGTCCTTTGGAAGCGCCAACTGGCAGATTACCCCCGCCATGGAACAACTCTGGCAGCGCATGACCAACGCGCCCACTTGGCACCTCTACGACCTAGACATCGCCAACGCGTGGTTGTCAATTACCTATCAAAAACACGATAATGCAACGTTACTGGCTGGGATTGCCAAGATGCATGCCAGTTCCCAACGGTACCTGCAGGCGCCAGCTGACCCCTTCCACGTCATCGACACACGCGCATCCTTCGACCTAGTGGCCCTTCAGATTCTCTTCTGGAACCACCAATACGCCGAAGCACAGGCGTTTCGTCGCCAGCTCCTGCCCGAAAATCAGCCCAATCTCGGAACGGACGGGGCCCTGACGATTCAAGTTTGCCTATGCCTGTGGGAATGGTTCTTCGGCGACCAGCATGCCGGTGATCTGCGGGCTGACCGCCTAATGGCAATCTCCTGGATTCCAGCAGCAGCGAATATCCACTCGCTACTGGCTAGTTACCAAGCGCACGCCCGGCACTTCCGGGAAAAGCACCCGGAGTGGCAGAACCCGCACGCTTAATTTCCCATTGTTTAACTTTAGAAAGGATGTTTAGATGACCTTCTATACTTATGGTTACCTGACCACACGCCACCAAACCTGGCAGTACGCCCGCTTGATCTTAATCATCGTCCTACTGGCCCTGTTCATCTGGCTGTTCGTCTACTACTTGTGTCACCGGTGGAACGTGAAATATAAAGACTTGAGTATCATCACCGGGACCGTGATTCTGCTGGTCTTAGGGTTACAACTCAACGGCCTAGCCAACCTGCACGCTAGCGTTGTCCAGAACGGGGCGATTACCGACACCGTTAAGACGGTCGCAAAGCAGCTAAAGGTTAAGCCCCAACAAGTTTGCGTCAATGCCACAACGACCACGGACGGCCTTCTGTTCAAGACGCCCAAGGGTTATTACCGTGCCGCCTATAACTCAGACGGTTCCGCCTTCGTCTTAGAAAAACTGTCCTTATACCATCCACACGTCACCATTCAAAAGGAGCGATAGCCGCCTATGTTTACTTATTCAGATGTTGTGTTGAAGCTGCTCATCGGCTTCATTTTTATGACGTTACTCATTAATTTCACGGGTAAAGGGAACCTAGCCCCGACCTCGGCGATCGACCAAGTCCAGAACTACGTTTTAGGGGGCATTATCGGTGGGGTCATCTACAACTCCTCGATTACCCTGATTCAGTTCGTGATCGTGCTCCTCATCTGGTCACTGCTAATCTTGATTATGCGCTACCTCAAGATTCACGTCCGAATCGTAGGGAAATTCATCGATGGCGGGCCCATCACCATTGTGCGTGATGGTCGTCTCCTAGTCCATAATTGTCTCAAAGCCAACCTCTCCGCCAAAGAAGTGGACTTCAAGCTGCGGAGTGCCGGCGTCTACCAGATTGAAGAGGTTAAACGGGCAATCGTCGAACAAAACGGCAGTCTGACGATCCTCCGTCAGGGCGATGGCTCCATTCGCTACCCCCTGATTGTCGACGGCCAGATTGACTTTGACGTGCTCGAGCTGACCAACCACGATGAAGCCTGGCTGGACGAGCAGCTGACCCAACACGGCATCACCAACATTCGGGACGTTTACATGGCTAAATATGAGAACCATGAATTCAAGGTCACCCGGTATGACCGCAGTTAACCCTGACCAGAAAGGAGATCTTGCAACATGCCTGCCGACCAACTCCACGAACACTGGGATGTCTATAATCGCCAACTTCAACGGGTGGGTGACCAGTTGCGCGAAAATCCCGTCACCCCAGGCCATTACCATCTCGTGGTCAACGCCTTTCTCTTTAACCCTGCCGGACAAGTCCTGCTCCAACAACGGGCCCTTAACAAGCTCAACTTTCCGGGATATTGGGACACCTCATCCGGTGGTGCCGTCAAAGCCGGTGAAACCATCGAAGAAGCCATGCACCGGGAAATGACCGAGGAACTGGGCTTCGACCACCCGGTAACGGCTACCGACAACTACCGTATCATGCCCCACAGCCACTGGGTCAGCGCCTGGTTCGCCTTTCAAACCGACTGGACTGCCCGGGACTTCACCATTCAGACTGCCGAACTTCAACGCATCCGCTACTTTGATTTTCCCGCAGCTTTAGACCACCTCGACCAGATTGGCTTTGACAACTGCCAACTGGAGTTACGTGGCGCCTGGGAACATCTTTACGGTGCCAAAAAAACCAACGCCACTTAGCCTTGGTTTTTTCGGATCGATTACGTTGGTTATTACTTTCTAACGGTTAAGTAGTTCGCCCGAATGGCCCGTTCTTGTGCCGGGGTAATCTTCAGGCCCTTGTGAATGTAGTTACTCATTGACCCGTATTGGGATTGAACATCGTTAAAGAATTGGTTCAATAAGGCTGGCTTAGCCCAGGTTACCCCCAACTGAGTGTTGGACAAGAGGTAGTCGCGTTGAATATCCTTCCGGCTCACACCCAAGATGGTGTACAGAATTGCTGCCGCGGTTCCCGTCCGGTCCATCCCGTGGGAACAGTGGAAGAGCAGGGACCCCTTCTTTTGTTGTGCAACCAACGTTAATAGACGATGGTAGCTCCGCTTAGCAGCTGGCTTGAAGGCCATGTCCTTGTACATCCCCGCATCGTCGTTGTCGTAGTTCGAACGCGTGCCCAGGACGGAGGCTTGTAAGTAGTTGACCCCTTCGATCAGCGCATCCGGCTTCTTCTTGATCTGGTCAGCCGTTCGCAAATCAACAATCTGCTTAAGGTGCCAGTCTTGCGTTAACCGGGTGCCATCCAACGTGGTCAACTTATCTAAGGAATCGGCTCGCAACAGCCGGCCGCGCTTCACGTAACGGCCGCTCTTGGTCTTGTAGCCCCCCATATCACGAGCGTTTTCCGCCCCATCTAAGTGAATTGGTCGGTTGACCTTCTGAGATACTGTCGGTTGTAAGGCCGCATCCGTGGTCGTGGCGGCCATCACGGGAGACGCCGTGGTCCCGAATAACGCTAAGGCACACCCAAAACTAATCAATAATCGCTGTAGACGCATCTGTTTCAAACCCCTTTCTGAAGTATTCTTAGAATAGCAGGGTTGTGTAAAGAAACGTCAAAAGCCTTGTAGAAGTTGTGTAAACTATTTTATCGATAAATTAATATTGCCAATCCGTACTTAGAATCGAAGTACAGATTGGCTTTTTTACTGAAGCCCCTAAATTTTTAGCCATCATGATTGATTTGCCCCCCGCAATACCTAAAAGCAAGCGTATAATGAGTCCTATAATTGAATTTACGTTTAACTATTTTTCAACTGAAACGAGGCGACTCCTTTGCACTTCAAACCAACTCCTAATTTCTGGGCTCAACACCGGCACGGCCTACGACTCATCGTTTTGGCCATCGCCTTAATCTGGGGTGGCGTCTGGGGGCTCCAGTACCATCACAATTCCGTAGCCAAGACGTCTGCTCGGCTGACCACCCAACCCGTGAATACGGCCCGCATCACCACACAGCAACGACATTTAAGGAAACGATTACAGCATTACCTAAACCATGAGACGGCGGATGGCACCACCAGCATCAGCTTCTACAACCTCTCCCCTAAGCCCGGCAGCCCCGCCGCCAAAGCGTCCCTCACCCACCGGTTCTATCATCAAGGTGACCTCGCGACTTCCGCCAACGCGCACACTCCCGTGGTCTCCGCAAGCACCTACAAGCTCTTCATGGCGGCCTACGTTCTCCACCTTCACCACCAAGGTAACTTGACCTGGACACCGACCAGTACCACCGGTTTCGAGGAAATGATCGTTCACAGCGACAACACCTTCGCCGAAAACATTCTGGACGCCTACGGTTTGGACGGCATCAACACCTTCATCGGCGACCAAAACTGGTTCGCCCCCGTCTTCGTAGCCGGCCAAGCCTCCCAAACCACGGCTTATAGCTTGACCTTGGCCCTAAAGGACCTCGCACTTCAAACTGGACCGTTCAAATCAGCTAAGGATCGGCAGTGGCTACTCCACCTCATGTCCCAGCAGGTCTACCGTACCGGGATTCCCGCCGGGGCAGCGACCGCTAAGCAAGGGACCACCGTGGCCGACAAGGTTGGTTGGTACGCCGACACCAACAACGACGCCGGCTTGGTGACCCTGCCTAACGGGCAACGCTACATTCTCGTGATCATGACCCACGGCCATATGCAAAGCGGCTTCAGCGGCTTCCCGCGCATTGCCAAGATTACGACCCACATCCAAAAGATGGTTTATGGCAAATCCGCCACGGCTAAATTAGCTCCCTAATTATTTACATAGCAAGGTTGAACCCCGTCAAAGCGCCACTCCCCATGGAATTTTTCCAGAGAAGTGGCGCTTTAACTTGATAACCGGATTATCGTAAATTTACAAATCAACGTTTTTGGGATTTGGATCACTAATGACATACCTACAACTCAAAAAGACCACTTTTGAACGGCATTTAGCCCGTCAAAAGTGACCCTTGTCCCCCTAATTTCCCTGATTCTTCTGTTGCAAAGCCCGCTTGATTTCCGCTAAATCCTGCTTGAGCGCCGCATTTTCCTGCTCAATCGTGGTCAAGTGCTGCTCCAGTTTCTGGTAATCCGACGTAGTGTGGCGCTGGGAAAAGTACGTGGTAATGGTACTGGTCAGTGACCCGATGAAGCCGATTCCCACCAGCATCAACATTGCCGCTGCCCATTTCCCCACCACGGTATGCGGCGTCACGTCACCGTACCCCACCGTCGTCGTCGTGGTGATGGCCCACCATAGGGCCTGGCCCCACGAGACCTGCTCCGCGTAGGTGTATAACGACGCGGACAACAAGATAATAATCAGACTGGTCCACACCAAGTAACCGAACCCATTGGTATGAAAGAACCCGCGCAACTGCCCGCGTAGTTTCCCCACGAAACCCACCAGTCGAATCAAGCGGAAGAACTGGGTCAACCGAAAGATGCGCGTTAGTCGGGCCAGACGGAAGAAGCTAAAAATGGCGCTAAACGGGATAATCGCCAACAAGTCAAAGATGTTGTGCCGGAAAAAGGCCCACTTCGCGGGGGCTCGCCAGAAGCGTACCAGATAATCGACCGTAAAGAACGCTAAGATTCCAGCATCCACCCAGGCCCAAGGCCCGCGGTCGAGGTCCACCACACCGGCTAGCTGTAAGATCACCAGGGCAATCGACACCAACGCTAAAATCACCACTGTCACGCGATATTCATGGTGCCACCGTTGCCATTGCACGTCGTTTACCCCCTGTCGTCCGAATCCATTTTCTAAACTCAATCGTACTACGGAACCGATTTTCAGGGTAGCCCTAAGTCCCTTAACTTTGCCCCGTCAGTTGCGAGACCCGGAAGTTATGCCGTAGACCGGGCCAGATATACCGGTCGGATAACCCGATCAGTGGACCATTACCCAAAAGACAGAACAACGTTCCAATGTTGACCGAGTAGAGGCGGTGCGTGAACAGGACCGTTAAGATGATTATGGCTACAGGCACCAAGAAGTTCACGATTTGAGCGGTCATCACCCGGCCGTTAAAATAGAGGAACCGCAGAATATTGGTCGTGTCATCGTTGGGGTGCATGATCAAGTTCGCCCGTTGGTACAGCGAAATCGCACAGCAAAACGTGACCACCCCTAGTAAGCAGACCACGATTTTAGGAATAACCGACAAATCAGGCACACCTAGCCGGGTAAACCCAGCCACAAAAGTGTTCACAAAATAACTAAAACACGAAATAAAGGCCACCTCACCCACGAAGCGCCAGGTATCCCAGTGACGAATCAGAAGTTGATTAATCACCGCCGTTAAGACCCCAACCACCAACATCGGCCACCCCACCGTAGTACCAAATAAGTGCCCTAAGTTGACCTCCGACGCAGTCCAAGGACTGGTCCCCATGTTTGTGGCGACCGTGAGACCATTTCCCAACGCATTGATCACCAGACCTAAGATTAAGGCTAAGACCCGTTGCGGCATGGGATTATTTTGTGCCATATCAAAACTTCTTTCCAACTAAGATAGGATTATCCTAGCGGTTAAACGTCGGCTTTGTCAACGCCTGCCGGGGCCTGGAGCGCCGCTAAAATGGCCGTCTCCATCTTCTTGGGACTAGTCGTAGGCGCGTACCGCTTGATCAACTGCCCATCGCGTCCTACCAAGAATTTGGTAAAGTTCCACTTGATGCGGCCATGCCCTGAGGCGGCCTTAAGGTACCTAAACAACGGGTCTGCATGGTCTCCGTTAACCTGCACCCGCTGGGTCATCGGGAAGGTAACCCCGTAATGTAGTTGGCAAAAGTCACTAGCCGCTTCATCCGAATCTAGCTCCTGGTGGAATTGGTTCGACGGTAAGCCCAAGATTACCAACCCTTGGTCCCGGTACCGCTGATACAACGCTTCGAGCGCCGTTAGCTGAGGCGCTAACCCGCACTTGCTAGCCGTGTTGACGATGACCACGACCTGCCCCCGATACGCCGCTAGGTCTAGTGGCTGCCCACTCATTTCCGTTTCTTTAAACCCATAGATAGTTGTCATGCGACCGTCTCCTTCGACCATTTTAGTTGCTTGCAATTTAGTGTTTCCCAATTAACTTTAGGGCCATTATAAGCGTTTTAATGGACAACTGCACGCACAAAAACGGCCCCACATGACGTGCAGACCGCTTTTTAAAGCCTCTATTGACTTCATGCGTTAATCAAATTCTTCATACTCATTCGGATCCTGCCCATCGATCCGACCATCAGGACGGTCTAAGGCGTTAACGGCCGCCAATTCATCTTCCGTCAGACTAAAGTCAAAGATGTCGAGGTTACCGCGTTGGTGCTTCAGATTGCGGGCCTTAGGAATCGGCACGATGCCCCGCTGGGTGTGCCACCGCAGAACAATCTGCCCCACGTTCTTTTGGTACTTACCGGCTAGATCGCGAATCACGGGTTCTTGCAACGCCGCGCTCCCCCGACCTAACGGACTCCAGGCTTCCGTCACGATTCCCCGGTCATAGTCGGCTTGCCGCATCCGTTCTTGGACCCAGTACGGATGACACTCAATCTGGTTAACGGCCGGCGTCACACCAGTCTCTTGAATAATCCGGTCAAGATGCTCCGGTTCAAAGTTAGACACGCCAATCGACCGAATCAGGCCCCGGGTCCGCGCATCGATCATGGCCTGCCAAGCCTCAACATAGTGGTTCCGCTTAGGGAGTGGCCAATGGATCAAGTAGAGGTCAAAGTAGTCTAAACCCATCCGGTACAGCGACTCCTGGATAGCCATGGTGGCATCGGCGTAACGGTGGTACTTCCCGGGGAGCTTAGAGGTCACGAAGAACGCCGACCGTGGTAAGCCGGACCGGCGAATCGCCTCACCCACGGCCCCCTCGTTATCGTAATTGGTGGCGGTATCTAGACTGCGATACCCGTCTTGAATCGCCGCGAGAATCTGGTTAACTCCCGCGCCACCCCGAATCTGGTAAGTCCCTAGACCAATCACTGGCATCTGAACCCCATCGTTTAAGGTCAACTCTGGTACTTGCATCTAATCATCCTTTCCAAGACTGCTCTCCGTCCCATAGACAGACGGAACCTTCACGAATTAGCTTACACCCCTCATTTAGGCTTGTGAAGGTTGGGCGGAGCGGTGTTGGGCAATGGCGCGGTTCAGCACCAGCGCCAAGACCAAGGAAATGGCCGCAAAAACGGCCGCACTCCAACTGATGTAGCGCAGGCCCACGACGCCCAGCATCCCCGAAGCCGTGGCTGACCCCAGCGAGATTCCGAAGTTAAAGAAGATCGAGTTCAGCGAAGACGCCAGCACCGTTGATTGTGGGTACTCCCGCTCCGCGATGTTTAGAAAATGAATCTGAATCGGTGAATTCAAAATCGTTACGATCAGGGTCAGAATCAAGAGGATTCCCAGACCAATCAGCTTGCTGTTCATCCCCCAAGGGAGCAGCAACAGCAATACGATATCCGCCACATAGAACCGCGGCATGACCCGTAGCCCGTTTCGTTCCGCCAGCATCCCCGAGAAACGATTACACAGGATGTTCATGATTCCAATCAGGAACAATAGCCAGTTCAGACTAGTGGTACTGAAGCCTAAGCCGGTGGTCAGAATTGGTCGAATGTAGGTGTAATAGGCGTACATGGTCGCCGCAGTGAACAGGACCAAGACGATTCCCAGGTAGATTCGCTTGTCCGCCAACAGGACCAGCTGATTCTTGATGCTGCCCTGAACCTGTTCAACTTGCTTGGGCAACAACCACCCAAGTAACAGGCAGGTCACCAGACTGATGACCGTGATCAGGTAAAAGGCATCGTGCCAGCTATACGCCGTACTGATGGCCGTCCCAATCGGCACCCCGAAGACTGAAGCGATACTGAAGCCCGCGAAGATCCACGAGACCAGGTTCGCCCGCTTCTCCCGTGGCGCAATGGCGCTGGCGAAGGTCATGATCAGGGAGATAATGGCGCCGGCCACTACGGCCGTCAAGACCCGTGAAAGTAACAGCACCGTGAAGTTCATCGCCAAACCACTGAGCGTGTTACCCACCAAAAAGATGACCATTAAAACCATCAGCGTTTTATAGCGACTGAACCGGTTGGTCAGAATGGTGATAAACGGCGTGCTCACGGCATAAACGGTCGCAAAGATGGTGACCAAATAGCCCACTAATGAAACGGACACGTGAAACTCTTGGGCGATATCGGAGAGGACCCCGACCACGATAAATTCGTTACACCCCAACATAAAGGCGACCAGCACGAAGACGATGGCCTGCCAACGGTACTTGTTCATATGGATGTTCCTCCAGAGAAAATTTTGATACTCCTAGCGTACACTTTCGCACCCCAAATGGGCAGTTAAATTACTCAGGAATTAAGATTCCGCAGCGGCCGTGGCCCGGTGCCGGGCAATCGTACGATTCAGGCTTAAGGATAGCACTAGCGAGACGCCAGCAAAGAGTAACGCGCCCCACCAGAGATTCCCCAGACCCGCCAGACTCAAGACGCCCGAGGCCGTGGCTGATCCCAGTGAAATCCCGATGTTAAAGAAGATGGCGTTCAACGCCGAAGCGAGCGCCGTGGCTTGCGGGTAACGCTCCTCGGCCACATCCAAGAACATGATCTGCAGTGGTGAGCCCGCTAGCAACACCACTAAAGTCAGGACTAGGAGCAACGCGTACCCCGTCCAGGGCAGCAACATGGCGACGGGGAACAGTAGGAAGAGGACCATGTCGAAGACGTAGAGTCGCGGCATGAACCGCAATCCGTCGTGTTCGGCCAGGCTTCCCGAGACCCGATTGCTGATAATGCTGACAATCCCGATGACCATCAATAACCAGTTCAGGCTGGTGGTGTTGAAGCCCAGTGTGGTGGTGATCAACGGCCGGATGTAGGTGTAGTAAGCGTAAGACGTGGCCGCCGAAAAGAGGATCAGCGCCGCGCCCAGCAAGATGCGTTTGTCCGTCAACAGCACCAATTGGTCCTTGATGCCGCCACCGGCTTGCTTCAGGTCCCGGGGTAAGAGCCAGCCCAGAATCAGGCAGGTGACCAGGCTCAGCAGTGAGATCACGTGAAAGGCGTTCTGCCACCCGAAGTTGGTACTGATGGCCGTCCCAATCGGCACCCCAATGACCGAGGCGATGCTGAACCCGGCCGCTAACCAGGAGATCAGCACGGCCCGTTTATTCCGCGGCGCAATCACGTTACAGATGGCGATACTCAGTGACTCGATGGTCCCGGCCACGATTGCGGTGATCATCCGGGCCGCCACTAGAATCGGGAAGCTGGTGGCGAACCCGGTCAAGGTGTTGCCAATCAGGAAAATCACCATCAGCCCCATAAAGGTGTGGTACCGGTTAAACCGGTTGGTCAGCACCGTGATCAACGGCGTACTGATGGCGTAGACGGTCGCAAAGATGGTGACCAGATACCCCACCGTGGGAACCGCCACGTGTAGCGACCCCGCGATGTCGGAAATGATGCCGACCACGATAAATTCATTACAGCCTAACATGAACGACACTAAGACGAACGATGCGGCTTGCAGTTGGTATTTACTCACATTGAAACTCCTCTCCAAAAAAGCTCTTACCTCTTACTCTACCGTACTTTTCCGCGAAAGGAAACGTGCCAAATTAGCCAATATGCTTCCCAAAAGTCACCTATTTTGTGCTCCGGAAAATTCCCCGCTTGTCCATAAAACCAGCATGGTATACTTGACCTAAACACAAACCGGGAGGCAAACTTATGATTCGTCCAATTGTTCACGATCCCCAGCAACTTAACCATCGTGCGGCTCCAGCCACTCCGGCCGACGCCGCCATCATCACGGACCTCATCGACACCCTTCGTGCTCACCAAGACAACTGCGTGGGCATGGCCGCCAACATGATCGGTCAAAACGTCCGCATCATCGTGGTCTTGATGGGCGTCTTACCCGTCGCGCTGGTCAACCCCCAGATTCGTCAAAAACGCGACCCCTTCGCCACTCAAGAGGGGTGCTTATCCCTTGAGGGCGAACGGCCCACGACCCGCTACCAGACCATCACGGTCGACTACCAGGACCAACAGTTCCAGGCTCACCACCAAGAGTTTACGGGCTTTATTGCCCAGATCATTCAACACGAAGTCGACCACTGTAACGGCATCGTGATTTAACCCGAAAGGAGTCTTCGATATGTCTGAACGAACCAAAATGCTGGCGGGCGAGCTTTACGACCCGACCGACCCCGAATTAGCGGGGCAACGATTGGCCGCCCACCGTCTCTGCCAACAATTCAACCAAACCTTTGAGGAACAGGAGGCTGAACGCCAAGCCCTGATTGACCAGCTATTACCCGACCACGCAGCCGGCGTCTTCTTCCAAGGCCCCATCTTCTTCGACTACGGACACAACAGCCACATCGGCGCTAACTTCTACAGTAACGTCAACCTGACCGTCCTGGATACCTGTGATGTCACTATCGGCGATAACGTGATGCTGGGGCCCAACGTTACGCTGGCCACCCCCTTACACCCGTTGCGCTACCAGCAACGTAATCTGCGGACCCGCGCTGACGGCAGCCAGTTCGACCTCGAATACGGCAAGCCCCTGACCATTGAAGACAACTGCTGGTTAGCCAGCAACGTCACGGTGACCGGCGGGGTAACCATTGGTGAGGGTAGCGTGATCGGTGCCGGCAGTATCGTGACCCGCGACATCCCCGCCCATTCACTGGCGGTGGGGAATCCTTGCCGGGTGATTCGGCCCATCACGCCGGACGACACCTTGCCTGAATAGGAGTTGGCCGGTGAAAAAATTAATGGCGATTTTTCTCGGGGCGCTGGTTGGTAGCGCCCTACGTTATCTTCTGACCCCCGTGGGTCCCTCCCACCACTTACTGACCGTCATGGCAATCAATATCGGTGGGTGCCTACTTCTGCCCCTAGTTACGGGAGCCCTTCCCCTGCTGATTCCCGTTGCGCCCCACGTGATCACCGGCCTCAGCGTTGGCTTGGTCGGCAGCTTCACCACCTTTTCGACCTTTGCTTTAGACGCAGCACGCCTTCTACAGGCCCACGCCTACTGGGCCGCCCTGGGCTATGTCGGCGGTAGTCTACTCCTAGGGTGGCTGGCAGCGGCCGGTAGTCTCTCCCTGACGCACCGGTGGGTTAAGGGGGCACGCTTCCGATGATCACCGCACTCCTGGTCTGCTGCGCCGGCGGGGGTGGGGCCCTCTGCCGGTTCGGCCTGACGCTTCTGGGCAACCGCCTGTTCTACGACACCTACTTTCCCTTCCCTACGCTGATCATCAACGTGGTTGCGGCCACTCTCCTGGGCATGGGCGCGGGGTGGCTACCGGCGACCTCGTTGGCCTTTCAAGTCCTCAGTGGTTTTCTGGGTGGCTTCTCGACCTACTCGACGTTCACCACGGAGTTCACCGATCTCCTGCACACCTTTCCCAAAGTCGCCGCTAGCTACATCGGCTTATCGGTGGTCCTGGGAATCGGGGGCGCGTTTCTGGGCTTCTGGTGGGTCAGTGCTTAAATACGGCAAACTAAAACGCTTCGCTGAAATATTCGGCGAAGCGTTTTTTCGTATTTCTGAATTAATGTGCCACGGACGCCCGTTGCGGTAAGGCCTGCAGCACCGTCGTGGCAATAATACACAGGCCACCGATCACTTCAAAGTGGGTGATGGGCGTCCCTAAGACCACCACAGCCAGTAGCGTGGCCGTCAGCGGTTCAAACGCACTCAACATCCCCGTGGTCTCGGGTTCTAGGCTTTCCAGGCTCTTCAGGTATAACAGGTACGCCAACATGGTCCCGGCAATCACGATGAACGCAATCCCACCAATAACCGTTCCGTTAACTTGTGGCAACCGGGTCGTCACCAACGTGGGTCCAAACGGTAGACTGCCCACCAGCATGGCCCAGCCCACCACTAACCGGGCATCAAATTGGGCCAGGAGTTGGCGCGGCAACAGGGTGTAGGCCGCGCCAACTAGCTCCGGCTAACAATCCCCAAAAAAGTGCGAGGGGGGACAGGGCCAAGCGCGTCAACTGCCCGTTTGTGACTAACAAATAGGTCCCAAACAGGGCAATGCCAATCGACAAAATATCGATACGCCGGGGCCATTGCCGGTGAACGAACGCCAGGTAAACGATAATGAACAACGGACTCAAGAACTGCAAAACGGTCGCGGTCGGCGCGTTGCCATGATAGATCGCCAAAAAATAGGTCAACTGCGAGGGAACCATGCCTAAAAAGCTGAATAGGATCAACGCCCCAATCATCTTAGGCTGACGCCAGATGGCCCACACCGCGTTGCCGTTACTGGCCGCGTACCAGATCAACAATAACAGTCCCGCAAAGAACAGTCGAATCCCCGTTAACCATAGGGAGGGCACGTGGTACTGCCCCAAGATGGCTTGGGCCACCGTCCCCGACGCGCCCCATAAGATTCCTCCCGTAATGACTTCCATTAACCCCATGCGCCGACTTTTTGGCATCCGCCCTGCTCCCCTTCTCAACAAAATTAGCCAAACAAAAACGCGTCCCAATGGGCAACGCGCTACTTAAGCCGCTTATTGGATTTGAACCAACGACCTCTTCCTTACCATGGAAACGCTCTACCTTCTGAGCTAAAGCGGCATGGTTCTATTATCACCGATTATGCTGGACCTGACAATAGATGTACCGGGAAAAATTCCAAAATTACCGCACCTTACTCCCGGCCGTTAACGCCTGAACCACGGGCATTCACCGGGTGGTTCCGCTTTCTCACCAATCAAGAATTCCCATAGAATTTCACTAGTGACCGGTCGCACAAAGTAAGCCCGCCGCTATTTTAAAGAACCGTCTCACCAAATTTGTCGGCGAGGCGGTTCCATATTTTTTCAGTCAACTTGCCATCGAAGTTCGCCGGGGTAACGCCTGTAGGAGCGCCGTGGCCAGAATGCACAGGCCCCCCAGAATCTCAAAATGGGTCACCGGCGTTCCCAGAACTGTCACGGTCAAGAGGGTTGCCGTGAGGGGTTCGAAGGCACTGAACATCCCCGTGGTCGCCGGGTCAAGGCTCTGGAGGCTCTTCAGGTAGAGAAGGTATGCCAGCATGGTCCCTGCAATCACGATGAAGGCGACACCGCCCACGACCACGCCATTGAGGTGCGGCAAGCGGGTGGTCACCATTGTCGGCCCAAACGGCAGGCTGCCCACCAACATGGCCCAGCCCACGACCAGCCGGGCGTCAAACTGCGCGAGGAGGCGTTGGGGCAACAGAGTGTAGGCAGCCGAACTTACACCCGCGACCAGTCCCCAGAACAGTGCCAGCGGGGCTAACGCTAATTTGGTCAGTTGTCCGTTAGTCACCAACAGATAGGTACCGAATAACGCGATGCCAATCGACAACACGTCAATGCGCCGGGGCCACTGCCGGTGCACCGCTGCTAAGTAAAGGATAATCAGCAACGGACTGAGAAATTGTAAGACCGTAGCGGTCGGTGCGTTTCCGTAGTAGATGGCTAGAAAGTAGGTCAATTGAGACGGAACCATTCCTAAAAAGCTAAATAGAAACAATTGTCCGGCCAGCTTGGGTTGGCGCCAAATCGACCACACGGTGTGCCCCTTACCTAAAGCGTACCAGACCAGTAATAACAGTCCTGCCCAGAACAAACGGACTCCGGTCAGCCACCCAGACGGAACCTGGTCTTGATCCAGGAGGGCTTGTGCCACCATCCCGGACGCGCCCCACAACGTGCATCCCGTAATGACCTCCGTCAGTCCCACCCGACGATTTTTTAGCATTCGGCTGGCTTCCCTTCTCTACGCAACTCGCCAAATCACAGTCCATTTACCCCCACAACGCGAGATCAAGCCGCTGATTGGATTTGAACCCCCAGCGCTTTCTTGGTCGTGCTAAGTCATCTGGCTCCATTATCACCAACTGCACCTGACCTGACAATTAATGGGATTAGCAAAGTTTTGAAATTGTCATAACTAGCACCGTTTGCCGTCACCCTGGTCCGTTGACCCGGTCTCTTTTCCAAATGAATCTTAAAAAGATAACCTATGTACGACTTTCAGCAACGATTTTACGGAACTAATTAGCACAACGTCGGTTAGGAGGAAACTTACTTTGGCCCCAACGTCCAGCATTCAAGTCTACATGGCCAGTCACACCACCTTTAAAAAGCGCCGGTGGGGGTACCGGTTGGCCCTCCCTGATCGTACGATTCGGCGAACCGGCGCAACGCCTTACGCCTACACGGGTCCCGCGATGGGAATCGTGGTCCTGATCAAGGCACTGCGGCATCTTCGCCGCCTACGCTTAACGCACTTTCCCTTAGCATTGACCACCAATATCAAAACCGTAGAATTGGTCCTCACCTATCAGCGTCTAGCGGACTGGGCTGCCCACGACTGGCCACCAACCATCGAACTGGTCGACCTGTGGCAACTGGCGGATGCCGAACTCCGTCACTTTCCGGCCTATACGGTTCAGTGGACCCCGGACCGTTATCGACGGGTGGACTGGTTGGTCAAGCCGACCCATCCCCACCGTTCTCAGCACCATCGCCGGCAATGAGCCCCCTGTGTAGCTCGCCAGCCGAAGCACCTCTGTCGTTTAAGTGTACAATCAGTTAATAATAATTTTGGGCAAAAAAAAAGAACCCAATCACTGGGTTCTTCACGTCGCGTGGCAACGTCCTATCCTCG
>NZ_AZDT01000029.1 GCF_001434785.1 Levilactobacillus namurensis DSM 19117
GGGAGATTGCAAGAATTATCCGAACACTTATTAGAACCTCATCTGTTCCCAGAAGACCTCTAATGGTGTACGCCAATTCAAGCATTCTAATGGCATGGTGTTCATTTTCCAATTGATATCGACCAGTTCTTCATCAGTAATATCTTCGATGGGCCGCCCTTTAGGAACAAAACGCCGTAATATTTTGTTTCGTTGCTCATTAGTTCCACGTTCATGAGGAGAATAGGCATGCGCAAAGTACATAAGCTTGCCCGTTTCGTCTTCGAATTCTTGATATTTGGCGAATTCCTTACCATGATCGACCGTAACGGTTTTAAAGTTATCTCCCAACAAGCTAGCAATATCCACTAATACAGCTTTCATCGCACCACTATCGCGTCCAGATAAACGGCGAGTGATGGTTAAACGTGAGGCGCGGTCAACCACTGTGGCCAAAGCTTGACCTTTCTTTTTCCCGGATAGAACAGTGTCCGCCTCGAACTGACCAATCGTCTTGCGACCGTTGTTAGTTCGCTCTTCAATTGATCGACCACAAGCAGCCTTACCGCGAGTTTCATGGCTACGCTGGTAACGAATAGCTCTATCAGGCAACTCCTCAGAGGTGATTTCTAAGCGGCCCTGAGCTAACCAATTATAGAAGTTTCGCTTAGCCTCACCGGTTAATTGTGCAATTTGTGCAAAAGAGAGATGCCGTACACGAATCCCCTCAGTAATAAAATCATTGAGATTTGCGGTCAAGTTGGTTTTTCTTCCCCGCTGAGTGCGACGCGAAGTTGTTTGATTCTGAGCCGCCGTAGCAGAGTATGGCTGGTCCCGTAAACGATGTAGTTCATAAGAGATGGTCGAGACGCTCCGATTAAGGTGTCGCGCAATTGATCGCAGTGATTTTGCGGAATCATGCCAATCTTGGATGACAGCTCGTTCTTGAAATGATAAAGTAGACTTACTCATAGAGGTTCTCCTTTGATAGTGTTGTGGTAATT
>NZ_AZDT01000004.1 GCF_001434785.1 Levilactobacillus namurensis DSM 19117
GTTTCTTGCTGAACCGTCATCGCTAAGCGACAACTTAATTAATATAACATTTCGTTATCATCTCTGTCAACAACTAATTTCAATCTTTCAAATTGGTCTAGTTAGTGATTTGCGATGACAACGTATATAACTATACCAACCCAGACTGATGACGTCAACTAAAACTTCAAAAAAGTTTCAAGGCTCCCTCAATCCGCACTACCTAAGACGTTAATTGCGTAAAATCCAACGGGTCTCCCGCTAACCGCAACAACTCCGGCTTACCATAATAGTAGCCTTGTCGCAGCGGAATCCCAAACCGGTCACTCAACGCAGCGCCATCCGCCGTCTCGATGCCTTCCAAGATCAAGCGTTGATCATACTCGCGGCTGATGGCGTGCCAGACCCGCAGCTTCTCTTGAATCTGGGGATCTTGAATGCCCACCCGAAAGTTCTGGAGCGCAAATTTCATCTCCGACGCTAACGGTAAGAAGTCTCGAATACTCTGGTAATCATTATTCCCCGTCCCCACGTCGTCCAAGGACACCTGCATCCCGTGTTCCACGAACCGCCGCAACTGCGGAATCACCGCAGTATCCGCAAAAGTCTTGGTACTCGTCTCTTCCGTCAGTTCTACGGTCAATTTAGCCGGATACAGTTGCTTTTGACTCTGCAGGATGGCCTGAACCATCTGCGTATCCATCAATTGTTCACGATTGACGTTCACGGAAACGTATTGAACCTTCAAGCCTAAAATCTTAGTGGTCGCCACCAGCAACCATGACATCACCGCTAAATCAACTTGTAAAAAGGAAGCCGGCACACGCCACCCCGCCTCAGTCCACTGCTTCAAGAGCAATTCATAGCCAAAAATGGACTGCGTTCGGACATCAATCTGTGGTTGCACAAAGTAACGATAAATTTTTCCAAAATCCCCATCACCTTTTATCGGGTTATCTATAACCCCATTTTACATCTTATTAAAAAGAAGTATACCTGAATTATTCATACCTTTCAAAAAAGTCGTCAGTTTTCATGTTTTTCAAAAAC
>NZ_AZDT01000030.1 GCF_001434785.1 Levilactobacillus namurensis DSM 19117
CAAAGGCCGAGCTTGAAGACCTGGGGCTTTCAGGGCTCCAAGTCGTGCCCACCACGTTCCAGCCTCTTCAGGGCCAACCGGTAAGGCGGGGGGATTGCTACCGTCTACCTCTTAGCTAAACGTAAGAAAAAGCCTGGGCACTAGTCCCAGACTCGATGATGCGACTTTTATGAATGGGTGGTGGCGGGAGCTTGCCGTTTGCGAATCTCGGGAACTAACCACCAGACTAGGGTCAGGTTGATGACCATCAGGGCTGCCGTTGAAATGAACACGGCGTTGTAGTTGAAGATTCCGGCAATCCAGCCACCCAGGAGGGAACCTAACATGTTCCCAATGGATTGGAAGGATTGGTTCCAGCTGAAGACGGTCGAGGTCAATTCGACCGGGGTGTTCTTGGTCAGCAGGGTCTGAATCTCGGGAAACAGGGCCCCGTCGGAGATACCGATCATGAACCGTAGAATTCCCAGCATCCAGACACTGGTGACGAACCCTTGTGGCAGGTACATTAGCGTGGCGAAGATGTAGCCGAAGATCAGGACCCGGCCGGACCCGTGTTGATCCCCGTACCGTCCTAGCCGCGGCGAGGCGATGATGTTGGAGATCCCGGGCAGCGCCGCGATGATCCCGGCGACCACGGTGATGGGTCCCACGTTATGCATCAGTTCCTTGACGTAGAGACTGATGATTGGTGAGATGGAAATGTTCCCGAACTGGACGATCAACGTGGAGGACAGGAGCACTAAAATCAGTTTAGGGTTCGGGAAGGCCGCCAGAGGGTTGTGAGAAGTCGCTTGACCCGACTGGTGAACCACCGGCTTGAACTTCTCTTCGACCAGGCCCCAGCTCATGAAGAACGTGACCAGTAAGAGGAAGCCCGTGATGAAGAAGGTGATTCGAATCGAGAAGACTTGGGCCAAGATTCCCCCGAAGACGGGTCCCAGCAACATTCCGCTGGTGGGACCGGTCATGAGGGTACTTAGGGAGGCCCCACTGTGTTTCCGGGGGGTCTGGGAGGCGACCAGCGCTTGGGCGTTCGAGATGAACCCCGCGAAGACGCCTTGGAGCGCCCGCAAAGCGACCAACTGCCAGACGCTGTTGGCGAAGCCCATTAAGGCCATGGCCACGCCCATTCCTAACGAAGACCGTAGGAGCATGATCTTCCGGCCCTTTCGGTCGGCCACGATGCCCCACAGAGGTGAGGCGATGGCGCTGACGAAGAAGTCGGCGGCGTAGACCAAGCCACTGTACATGGTGACCTGGGCTTTGGTGTAGTCGCCAAGACTACTAATATATAACGATAAAAATGGCATGATTTCGCTGAAGGCCATACCGGCGACGAACGTACAGAACCACAGGACGTGGAGGTTACGTTGCCAAGGGCTGCTTTCGCGTTCAGCTTCATCCAAACTGCGTCAACTCCTTCTATAGTAGATTTAGTAATCTTCCGTGTGGCGGATTGGGTCGTCCTAAGCGACCCCGCCGCCTACTCAGCGGAAGTTAAGTGACCGGGTGTTACCGCTGTAACGACCCGGAAACGAACATTTTTCGTTGAAGACAACGCTATTTAAGATACGCGCATAGCGCCGAAAGGTCAACGATTAAGCAATTGTTGTATGCGCTCGCAATTGATAATATTATAGCATGGTCGCCGATGGACGGAAGGCAAAAAGGCCCAGTGGAACCGGTCTGAACGGTAACTGACCATTCACAGTCACAAAATATTACAATGTGGTTAAGTTTGAGCGGGACAGACTGCAGGCCCCCGCGCCGGTGTTCCCTTAGTCTGGAAGAGATAAAGTGAATAAAATCACACAAAATATTAGCCAAACTGAAAAACCCGTGTAAACCGGAAACGGCTTACGCGGGTTTTAAGATTTTTGTATATACAAAATTGTCCCAAATATATACATTTTCTGAAATTAAGCGAATTTAACTGGAAATTTTTGCAGATTCGAAGAAACCTGGTTTTCAAGCACTGATTAGAAGGTAACTTCGGGGTGGTCGCGGGTGACCAGATGGTCTTCGAGGTCCACGTTCAGGTATTCCTTGAAGCTGTCTTTGAGCATCTGAACGGCTTTTTCGTGGTCTTCCTTGCGTTCCGGTTGGATGTTTTCCATATAGAAGAGAATGTTTTGGGTGTCTTCCGTGGATTCGACCCGTGCGCTGTCCCGCCAAGCCCAGCAACGGGAGATTACGCCCTGGTCATCGCGGTAGATGACCTCACCAGGGAGCGCTTCTTCGGGTTCTTCGTCGGCTTCACCGATCGGGTAGAAGGGTTCGCCCCCCTTAGCAACGCCCAGGTGGACGTCGCCAACGATCTTATCCATGTCTTCGGCCGCTAGTGGGAAGGCGTAGGTTAGGGAGACCGTGTTGTAGAGATCCACGACGGGGTTGATTGCACCCACGCCGTTGCCCTTGCTGGCCCGCTTGAGCAGGGCTTCGACGGCACACCGCGCGCCCTTCTTGGTCTTGAACTTCCGGAAGGCTTCCCGCCAAGCTGCGATGATCGGGTTCTTACTGATTGGGGAGTACGGGACCCAGTCCTCAGCTTTTTCGTTAGCTTCCATTAACCGGGACTTTTTGAGGTGGCCGTAGCTGTGGTTATCCACACCGTGGGCGGTCAAAAAGGCAATTTGAACGTCGGGGAAGATTTCCCAGAACTCAGGATCGACAATGAATTTCTGTGACATATAAAACGCCTCCATCAATAGTTTACCCTAAGTATACCAAATTATTGAAGGGCCACAACCGTTGACCTGCGGGGGAATTCGGGACGACTCGGTTTGACCGGTCGACAAATTATCATCAAATTTTAATGAACAAATTTTATGCAGTTAAAAGTAAGTGTTTTCATTGAAAATATGCAAATATACAGCTTAAATGCATAAACGGCAATTGATATTCATCGGCCGACTTAAAGTGTACAATCCTTCACATTTTGAATGCCAAGCACTACTAGAAAGCGGTTACATTCCGGGTTATGATGGTCACGTAATCAAGTGATGGGAGGAAACAAACATGACCAGTCCAATTCACGTAATGTCCGAAATCGGCAAGTTGAAGGTTGTTATGCTCAAGCGGCCAGATGTTGAAGTTGAAAACTTCACGCCTGACATGATGCCTCGGTTGTTATTCGATGACATTCCATACTTACCAATTGCTCAAAAAGAACACGATAACTTCGCTGACGTTCTTCGTCAAAACGGTACTGAAGTGCTCTACTTGGAAAAGCTGTCTGCTGAAGCTTTGGATGACGGTGGTGAAGAAGTTAAGCAAAACTTCTTACAACAAATGTTAGCTGAAAGTGGCTACATTGCCGGCGTTACCCACGATGCTTTAAAGGAATACTTACTGTCAATGTCCACCCAAGACATGGTCAACAAGATCATGGGTGGGGTTCGGAAGAACGAACTCGACTTCGTCCCAGCTGACTTAGTCAGTGCAGCCGAAGAAGACGACTACCCATTCTTCATGGACCCAATGCCTAACTTGTACTTCACGCGGGACCCTGCGGCCTCCATCGGTGATGGGTTAAGCATTAACCACATGACCTTCGCTGCTCGTCAACGCGAATCGCTCTTTATGGAAACCATCATTAAGTACCACCACCGGTTTGCTAACAAGGGCTTGAACGTCTGGCGCGACCGGAACCACGATACTCGGATCGAAGGTGGGGACGAATTAGTTCTCTCCGACCACGTCTTAGCTATCGGGGTTTCCCAACGGACGTCTGCTGATGCCATTGAAGACATCGCCAAGAACCTGTTCGCGAAGAGCCACTTCGACAAAGTCATCGCAATCAAGATTCCACACAACCACGCGATGATGCACTTGGACACGGTGTTCACCATGATTAACAAGGATCAATTCACGGTGCACCCAGGAATCTTAGGTGAAGGCGGCCACATCGATACCTGGACGATCACGCCGGGTAAAGATGGCGAACTGAACTTAGACCACCGGACGGACTTGAAGCAAGTTCTGAAGGACGCCTTAGGTTTGGATGACCTGGACTTGATTCCAACGGGTAACGGTGACCCAATCATCGCCGGTCGTGAACAATGGAACGACGGCTCCAACACCTTAGCCATTGCCCCAGGTGTTGTAGTGACCTACAACCGGAACTACGTTTCTAACGAACTGTTACGTAAGCATGGCTTGAAGGTTATCGACGTCTTATCAAGTGAATTATCTCGGGGCCGTGGCGGTCCTCGTTGCATGAGCATGCCACTGGTTCGGGAAGACCTCTAATAAGCATTAATCCTTAAAATTCGAAACATTTAAAGAGAATAGGAGCGAGAAAGATTATGGCAAAAGATTTTCGTGAAAATGTATTCCAAGGACGGAGTGTTCTTGCAGAAAAGGACTTCAGTGCTGCTGAACTCGAATACTTGATCGACTTTGGACTGCATTTGAAGACGTTGAAGAAGATGGGTATCCAACACCACTACCTGGAAGGTAAGAACATTGCCTTGCTGTTCGAAAAGTCCTCAACGCGGACCCGTTCAGCGTTCACCACGGCGGCGATCGACTTGGGTGCTCACCCAGAATACTTGGGTCAAAACGACATTCAATTAGGTAAGAAGGAAACCACTTCCGATACGGCTAAAGTCTTGGGTAGCATGTTCGATGGAATCGAATTCCGGGGCTTCAAGCAATCCGATGCTGAAATCTTAGCTCGCGACTCAGGTGTTCCCGTTTGGAACGGCTTGACCGACGAATGGCACCCGACGCAAATGCTGGCGGACTTCATGACGGTTAAGGAAAACTTTGGTCACCTTAAGGGCTTGACCTTGACCTTCATGGGTGATGGCCGGAACAACGTTGCCAACTCCTTGCTGGTAACCGGTGCCATCTTAGGGGTCAACATCCACATCGTTGCACCTAAGGAACTCTTCCCAACTCAAGAAACGCAAGACTTAGCCAAGAAGTTTGCGACTGAATCCGGCGCTAAGCTGTTAATCACGGATGACCTCGACGAGGGGATGAAAGGTTCCAACATCGTCTACACCGACGTCTGGGTATCTATGGGTGAATCCAACTGGGAACAACGGGTTAACTTGTTGAAGCCATACCAAGTTAACATGGAAGCCTTGAAGAAGACTGGCACGCCAGATGATCAACTGATCTTCATGCACTGCCTTCCAGCCTTCCACAACACCGACACCAAGTACGGTGAAGATGTGAAGGAAAAGTACGGAATCACTGAAATGGAAGTTACGGATGAAGTCTTCAACAGTAAGTACGCTCGTCAATTTGAAGAAGCTGAAAACCGGATGCACTCCATTAAGGCTATGATGGCTGCAACGTTAGGTAACTTATTCATCCCACGTGTTTAAAGCTTAACGGGATTGAAAAAGGGGAGTTAATCCGTGTTGATTAACTCCCCTTTTTGCTTGAAAACCGCGATGCTGTGCTGGCTTAGGAGAATTATTAAAAAGTGAGCTAGTTAAGTCAACTGATGTTAGTTCTTCTAACGTCATTACTACAGCCACACGAGTCAAAATTGTACGCATTAATCTGATTAAATTGCACACTAGAAGGAGAATTCGACTATGACAAAACGTCGCATTGTAGTGGCCCTTGGGGGTAACGCTATTTTATCAAAGGATGCTTCCGCTGAAGCACAACAACAAGCCCTGCGGGACACGGCGAAGTACCTGGTTCAATTCATCAAGCAAGGAGACGACCTGATTGTCTCCCACGGGAACGGTCCGCAAGTCGGGAACCTGTTGTTGCAACAGGCCGCCGGCAGCACGGCTAAGAACCCGGCGATGCCGCTGGATACGGCCGTGGCCATGACCCAAGGAAGCATTGGGTACTGGATGCAAAACGCGTTGGGTGAAGAGATCACCAAGGCGGGTCTGGACAAGGATGTCACCACGGTGGTCACCCAAGTCGAGGTCGACCCTAACGACCAAGCCTTCACCAACCCAACCAAGCCCATCGGCCCGTTCTACACCAAAGATGAAATTGGCGCGATCAAGGACGCCCACCCGGACCAGACCTTCGTCGAAGATGCGGGTCGGGGTTACCGGCGGGTAGTGCCTTCTCCACGGCCAACCGGGGTCAAGGAATACAAAGCTGTGAATGCCATGGTCGAAGCCGGCATCGTGCCTATTTCCGTTGGGGGCGGTGGGGTACCCGTTGTGCAAGAGGGTAACCGCTTAGTCGGCCGCGAAGCCGTGATTGACAAGGACTTCGCTTCTGAAAAGCTGGCAGAACTGGTCAACGCCGACCTGCTGATCATCTTGACGGCGGTGGACAACATCTACATCAACTTTAACCAGCCAGATCAAAAGAAGCTGGAAACGGTCAACGTTGCTGAGTTGAAGCAGTACATCGACCAAGACCAATTCGCCAAGGGGAGTATGTTGCCTAAGGTTCAAGCTGCGATCGACTTTGTCGAAAACAGTGCCAATGGTAAGGCGGTCGTCACGTCACTCGAAAACGTCGGGAACTTCCTGAAGAATGGTGACGGGACCATCATTACCAAGTAGTGTCACACAGTTAGAGCCACGGAAGATTCAGTGAACATTGGGTTTGCCGGCAGCAGTTGGCAGATCCTAGCTATTATATTTTTCCATATTCAATCATCTTGCTGAATCCCGTCCGTGGTAAAGGAGATGTCACCATGGAGGAATCCAAAGGGAAACTTAATTTACTTGAACTAATCGCGTTGGTCGTGGGATCAATCGTCGGTGGTGGGGTATTCAACTTAATGCACGATATGTCCGCCAACGCCGGTGCCGGGGCCATCATCATTGGGTGGATCATCACCGCTTTCGGGATGATCATGTTAGCCTTGACCTTCCAGAACTTGACCATGAAACGGCCGGACCTGGATGCCGGGGTCTACTCGTACGCTGAAGCCGGCTTCGGGAAGTACATGGGGTTCAACTCCGCTTGGGGTTACTGGGCCTCCGCTTGGTTGGGGAACGTGGGGTACGCGACACTGTTAATGAGTGCCGTGGCCTACTTCTTCCCAATCTTCGGCGATGGTCAGAACATCTGGTCCATCGTTGCGGCCTCTTTCATTCTCTGGGGCTGCCACTTCATGATTTTACGCGGAGTCGAATCCGCGTCCTTCGTTAACACCATTATCACCATTGCCAAGTTGATTCCAATCTTTATCTTCTTGGTCACCATGATTATCGCCTTCAAGCTGGGCGTCTTCACGCACGGCTTCTGGTTCACGCCTTCCGGGAGTTTCCAGTTCGCCGATGTCATGAAGCAAGTTCAGAGCACCATGTTAGTGACGGTCTGGGTCTTCATCGGGATCGAAGGTGCGGTGGTCTTCTCTGGCCGGGCCAAGAAGCGTGAAGACGTTGGTCGGGCAACCGTCTTAGGAATCATTACGGTTATCCTGATTTACATGTTGATTACCTTGCTCTCCTTAGGGGTTATGCGTCGGGGTGGCTTAGCCAACTTAGGTCAACCAGCCATGGCTTACCTGTTACAGAGTGTCGTGGGTAAGTGGGGTGCTGTCCTGGTTAACGCCGGACTGATCATCTCCGTTGTCGGGGCCTGGTTGTCCTGGACCATGTTCGCCGGGCAACTGCCTTACGAAGCCGCTAAGGAAGGTTCCTTCCCGAAGTTCTTCGCGAAGGAAAACAAGAACGGGGCGCCCGTCAACTCCCTGCTCTTCACCAATATCTGTGTTGAAATCTTCATGTTCTCTTACCTGATTACGGCCAGTGCTTACAACTTCTTCTACTCCGTTGCGTCGGCTGCGATTCTGATTCCATACATGTTCTCAGCCTTCTATCAACTGAAGTTCTCGAAGAACGAAAGTCTGGACACACCGGGTCGGAGCTGGAACATCACCGTTGGGGTCATCTCCAGTATCTACGCCTTGTGGCTGTTATACGCCGCTAACTTAGGCTTCATCATGCTGATGTCCTTGCTCTTTGCCTTGGGGATTCCGGTCTTCATGCAATTGCAGAAGAAGGATAACCACGCCGAAAAGGTCTTCACGTCGGGCGAACGGATCGTGGCTATCGTGATTGGGGTCTTAGCCATCATCACGATTATCGAACTGTTCCGTTTAGGCATGAACGACTTCTTAGGCTTAACTTGGGGCGACTTCGGGAAGCTGTTCTAGTTAACCTTTAAAATGCAAAATCATTAACATTTAAGGTCCCCTTCATTTAGGCTATACTAATGGTATTAGCCTAAATGAGGGGGACCTTTTCATGATTCGAAAAAGCGAATATCCACGTTATTTGCAATTATTGAAACGGCGACCAGAATTCAGTGCGTTTACGGCAGAGCAGTTCGCCGAGTTGGCGCACGTGATGCGGGTCAAGCAGTTACCCAAGGGTCAACTCCTGTTTGACCAAGCCGATCCCCGGGACCGGTTCTTCTTCGTCTTTTCTGGTCTACTACGCACGGAACGTATCGATGAATCGGGGGACTTTACGTTTTATTCGTTTATTCCTAAGGACAAGGGATTTCCGTACCGGGGCTTGTTCCACGATCAGGAGTACGCCTATTCCGTGAACACGTTGACGCCGGTGGAAATCGTGTCGTTTCCCATGACGGTCTTCGAGGGACTCTTGACGGAGAATTCCGAGGTCATGCGGCGAGTGATCGTTGAGATGGGTCAGATTATTAACGAGAATGAAAACCAGCTGCAGACCATGGTCACGTCGAGCGCCAGTGACCGGGTGCATAACGCCTTGAAGATCTTAAGTCAGCAGATGGGGCAGCCGTTGGATGATGGCCGCATTCTGATTCCCTATCCCATCACGTTGATCGAGCTCAGTCGGATGGCGGGAACCACCCGTGAGACGGCGGGGCAGGTGGTCCAGCGGTTAGAAACGGCGGGCCGGGTGGTCTACGAACATAAGCGCTTCACGTTTAATCCTTACATCGAGTAGTCTTAGTGAGCGCCTTAAGGGGAAAGAGGGGGCTGTAGTTAGCCTCTAGACACAAAAAATAGACGAGAAAGCGTATTTTGGTTTCTCATCTACTACTTCCCCTAAAATGGATGATCACGTTGACTAATTTTTAGGGCCATTACGATAATTCTAGTTTCTTTACTTAGCGGACTAGTGATTGGCAGATTAAATTACTTTGAAAATAGGCCTCGCACTTGCGAGGCCTATTTGATGATGAAATATTGGACTTCTATACACATTGATTAATTATAGATAAGAATATATGTCACGCTAGTACTGAAAGTTGAACTATATCTATTTAATCTTAGATGGATACCATATTCTAGTGTAATCATGTTTAAGGCCAGGATATGAAACCAGCTCTTTGAGTGCGTGCATTTTTTTACCTTTTTTAGTGACCGTTACTCCCTTGTAAAAGGCCTGATAAGCGTCACTCTCACCAAGCTCAGTTACATAATAAGAATTAAATTTTGAAATGCTTAATTGTGGGTATGAACCATTAAGTATTTTCTTCCCTGATAGTTTGTGGGACTTGCCAATTTTATAGGTATACTTGGTAAATTTAACTCTAGACCATTTATGACTTTTCTTAAAATAGTGATGGTAAGTTCCCCGTAAGTTCTTGGGAACAACAGTGTATTTTACGTGGGCACTAGCTGATGGCGTGTTAGTAATATTTAATAAAAACAAGCCAAAACTAAGTGTCGCTAGAAATAATAAGCCATAGTAATAACTTCTATGCATGTGATCTCCTCCTGTATGTATACGTAATTAAAGCTTGTCACACGTTTAAAGTATAGAACGATAAATGTAAATAGTCTAATTTGAAGCCGCGTGTAATAGTGTTACTAATTTCGTAACTAATATTGTTAACCGTTCGTAGCCATGAAGTTAACTAAGCAAGTGTATGATGATGCATACCAACGATTCGAGTTTATCTGATTGTTTGGTTTTAACGGCCCCCCATGTTGATATTTTCAATTTCAAACATTGAGAAGTCCTGTTTTGGGTCCGTTCAATTTAGCCGTGAGGTTGGGCCTGAAGAGGCTCAGTGGTGTCGTTTGGGTTAGTCAGCGTTTTGGGCTGGCTTACCCAAAGGCCGAGCTTGAAGACCTGTGGGTTTCAGGGCTCCAAGTCGTGCCCACCACGTTCCAGCCTCTTCAGGGCCAACCGGTAAGGCGGGTGATCGCCACCGTCTGCCCCTTGACTAGATGTAAGAAGAAGCCTGAGTGTTGTCTCAGGCTTCTTTTGCATCTAAATTGCAGATAGGTTTTGGCCCCGTCAATCCTCAGATCTCGTGGGTCAGTCCGTCGAAGAAGTGTTGTAGGGAGACCTTGCCGCCAGATTCGCGCTTGCCTTGGTGGTAGGCCATCTCGGCCCGCACGTTTTTATATTCGTAGAGGGCGTTGGCGTATTCGACCAGGATCTCGTCGCCCATGTTATCGATGTACAGACTCGCCAGGTTGGTCAGCCCCGCTTTGACGGCGCGCCGAATCCGCTGGAAGAGGATCTTCTTTTCGTGGTCGTCGATGGCGTATTCCTGGTTGAAATCGATGGCTTTAAAACTCAAGTTCTTGTCGATCATCAACTGGCAGACGGAGAGAATGTCGGACGACCCGGACTCGGAGGTGATTCCCAGGTAGCGGAGGATGGCGAGAATCTTTTCCTTTTGCTCGGCGTGCTGGTTAACGGCGGGTTCACTGTTGACGATGCCCCCATCGACTAAGGTTTGGATGTTACTCAGCTTGGCGGTCATCTGGATGTTTTGGACCACCTTTTGAATCACGGTCTTGACCTCGACGATGTTGATGGGCTTGTCGATGAAGAACTCGATGCCGGCCTGGTAGGCTTCCGCCCGTAAGTCGCTGTCGCGGACCTGGGAGATCATGATGAAGCGCAGGTTGGGCTTGGCCGTCTTCAGCTTCTTGACCAGCTCGGTTCCCGAAATCACAGGCATCAACAGATCAATCAGGACAATATCGACGTTGGTCAGCATCAGGTCGGCCAACGCCATTTTGGCATCGGTGGCGGTGCCCACCACGTCATTTTGCGGGTCCTGTTCGAGAATTTGTTGCAGAATCATGGGAATGGATGGGTCGTCATCAACGATGTAGAATTTCATGATTATTCCTCCTGAAGAAGATGGGCTTTATTCAGACGAACTTGAAAGTCGGTGCCGCGCCCCAGCTGCGAGTCAACGGTGATGTCGCCATCGAACTGTTCTTGGGCGATGATTTTGACGTGGGATAACCCGATGCCGCGGTAAATATTGCCGGTCGTCGCGTTGAATTTAGTCGAGAACCCCGGCTGAAAGATCATGGACTGGGTCCGATCATCCATCCCCTGGCCGTTGTCACTCACGGTCAGCAGGATGTCGGCACCGGCACTGGTGACCGTGACTTGGATACAGCCGTTGAGTTTATCCTTGGGCAACGCGTCGACGCTATTGAAGATCAGGTTAGACAGAATCGTGACCACGTAATAGTGCTTGGGAATCAAGAGGTCGACCTGGTTATGGACTTCGATCACCACATTGGGGTGGTGGTGTTTGATGGCCGCTTGGATGTAGGTGGTGGTGACCTTCAAGATGTCTGAGAGTTGCATGGGTGCGTCCTGGTTGCTCCCGAAGTATTCGCCTAGTTCTAGTGTAACATTGCGGTAGTCTTTTTTGATTTCGTGAACATCGCGGGCCACCGCCAGCGCCATGTCGCGGTATTCCTGGGGGACGTCTAGGTCCTCAAGCTTCTGGTTCAGGAGGTAGGCGTTCTTCATAACCCGTTCGATTCCCCCCAGACTCTTCTGCATAAAGTACACGTCGCTCTTCACGGAAGACGCCACCCAGATGAAGTGGTAGTAGCGTTGTTCGTGGCTTTCCTTGCGCATCAACAGGGTGAAGTAATGGTAGGCGAAGGCCAATAGGCAACTGAACAGGCTGCGGACCAATGCGGCCACGAAGAGGAGTTGGAACAGGTGGTAGCTGTAGTTGTGGAAGTCGGTCAGCAGGCTGACTTCTAAAAGATTGGATAAATAATCACAAAGGACGATGGTTAGGAAAAAGGAGCTGTTGTTGCGCTGGGTCCGCCGCCAGTAGAGCAGGTAGTACAGCCCGCCGTAGCAGAGGTAGAAGGCCATATCGGTCACCACAAAATGGAGGATGGTCTCGGTCTGAGAGGCGTGACCGATAAACAGCAGGATCCCCCGAAAGATGGGGGAGGCGATGGCGATCATACCGGACAGTAGCAGGGGATTCAGGTCAGCGTTGAAGTAGAGGAAGATGGGCAACAGGAGCGCCGAGAGGGCGATGATGAAGCCGGGGGTGTAGACCTGAAAGCTGACCTGGGAGGCCAGGGCGATACAGACCGCGGCAATCAGGATGCGTTGCCGGCGACTGCGATGGATAATTGAGGCTTGTTTGAACAAAATAACCCACTCCTAGAGAATTTTTTAACAAAGAATTGAAGCTTCTTGAAGCTTTATGAAACCGCTTACTAAACTAATACTTGTAAATATCAATTAGGAGGAACACAACATGTTTAATTTACGTAACCGGAATTTCTTAACCTTAGCTGATTTTACCACGCGCGAAATGCGTTACATGCTCGATTTAGCCGAAGACTTAAAAAAGGCCAAGTACGCGGGCACGGAACAAAAGAAATTATTAGATAAAAACATTGCGTTGATTTTTGAAAAGGCTTCCACTCGGACGCGTTGTGCGTTTGAAGTTGCCGCTAAAGATGAAGGGGCTCACGTCACTTACTTAGGCCCTTCCGGTTCCCACATGGGCAAGAAGGAAACCGCTAAGGATACCGCTCGGGTCCTAGGCGGCATGTTCGACGGGATCGAATACCGGGGCTTCTCCCAACGGACGGCCGAAACCTTAGCCGACTACTCCGGTGTGCCAGTCTGGAACGGATTGACCGATGAAGATCACCCAACCCAAGTCTTAGCCGACTTCTTGACGGCCCACGAAGTCCTGAAGAAGGACTACAAGGACATCAAGTTCACCTTCGTGGGCGATGGCCAAGACAACGTGTCGAACGCCTTGATGTTAGGGGCCGCTGTAATGGGTATGACCTACCACGTGGTATGCCCTAAGGAATTAGCGCCTAAGGCTGACCTGTTGAAGCGAGCAAACGACATCGCTGCCAAGACCGGTGCTCAGATCGAAGTCTTCAACGACATCGCTGAAGGGGTCAAGGGCTCTGACGTCATCTACGCCGACGTATGGGTCTCCATGGGTGAACCTGACAGTGTCTGGGCTGACCGGATCAAGTTACTGAAGCCTTACCAAGTGACCCAAGAAGTCATGGACCAGACGCAGAACCCGAATGCCATCTTCGAACACTGCTTGCCAGCCTTCCACAACACGGATACTAAGGTCGGGAAAGAAATCGAAGAGAAATTCGGAATCTCCGAGATGGAAGTTACGGATGACGTCTTCGAAAGTGACGCTTCCGTAGTCTTCCAAGAAGCCGAAAACCGGATGCACACCATCAAGTCCGTGATGGTCGCAACCTTAGGCGAATAACGGGAGGCAGAACATGGCTAAAATTGTTGTGGCCTTGGGCGGGAACGCCTTAGGCAAATCACCAGAAGAACAGTTACAGTTAGTCAAGCACACGGCGGCTTCCCTAGTGGGGTTAGTGGCTGCGGGGCACAAGGTCGTCATCAGTCACGGGAATGGTCCCCAAGTCGGGGCCATCAACCTGGGGATGAACTTTGCCGCGGAAAACGGCAAGACGGCAGCCTTCCCGTTCCCTGAATGTGGGGCCATGAGCCAAGGCTACATTGGTTACCACCTGCAACAAAGCTTGCAAAACGAGTTGCACCGGCAAAACATCCAAAAGGACGTGGCGACGGTGGTCACCCAGATTGAAGTGGATCCTAGCGATGCGGCCTTTGAAGACCCTACCAAACCAGTCGGTGACTTCTACTCTAAAGAAGACGCGGCCAAGATTCAAGCCGAAAAGGGCTACACCTTCAAGGAAGACGCTGGTCGGGGCTACCGGCAGGTCGTGCCATCACCGCTTCCAAAGCGAATCATTGAACTCAACAGTATCAACAACTTGATCGAATCCGGCAGCTTAGTGATTGCCGGCGGTGGTGGCGGGGTGCCCGTCGTTCAGACCACCCAGGGCTTAAAAGGTGTCCCAGCCGTAATCGACAAGGACCGTTCCAGTGCGCTGTTAGCGGCTAACCTCGATGCGGACCAACTGATCATCTTGACGGCGGTCGACGACGTGTACGTCAACTACGGCCAACCCGACCAGAAGGCTCTCCGGGAACTGTCCGTTCAAGACGCCCAGAAGTACATTGACCAAGGTCAATTCGCACCAGGCAGCATGTTACCTAAGATTGAAGCTTGCTTGGACTTTGCCAAGTCCGGCGCGCAACGGACGGCTTTGATTACGTCCTTAGACCATCTCGACGACGCACTCGCCGGAAAAGTCGGGACCCTGATCAAGTAATCCGGGTCAATCAACCATAGAACGCGGTCTAAAGGATGTGGTGGGGAATCAGTAACGTCTTAGTCATCCAATTGCTCAGAGAAGTGAAGCGGATAGTGAGACGGACGCCCCAGTACCTCCTGGTGACCGCGTTTTCTGGTGCGTATTGTTAGCGAAACTGCCATCATATTTTAGAGGTAAAAACTTATGAGTGATAATCCAACAGTAAAAAAGCGACATTTTAAATTAAAAATGCCCGGAGCGTTCTTCATTCTGTTCATTCTGACCGTGGTCGCGGTGATTGCGACCTGGACGATTCCGGCCGGAAGTTACTCGAAGCTGTCGTATAATAGTGCCAACTCCGAGTTGCGGTTACAGAATCCCCACGGACACGTGACCAGCTTACCTGCGACCCAACAAGAGCTAGATAAGCTGGGGGTTAAGATCAAGATCGGTCAGTTTAAGTCGGGGGGGATCACCCAAGCCGTTTCGGTGCCCCACACCTACGAACGACTGGCGCAACACCCGGCGAAGTTAAGTGACATCACGGGAAGCATGGTCAACGGGACCATCGAGTCCGTCGATATCATGATCTTCATCTTCGTCCTAGGGGGCCTGATTGGGGTGGTTAAAGCCAGTGGGGCCTTCGAGACGGGGCTGATGGCGCTGACCAAGAAAACCAAGGGCCACGAGTTCTTACTGATCTTCTTAGTCTCGGTTCTCCTGGTCCTCGGGGGGACCCTGTGTGGGATCGAAGAAGAGGCCGTGGCCTTCTACCCGATTCTGGTGCCCGTCTTCATTGCGATGGGCTACGATTCAATCGTGAGTGTCGGGGCCATCTTCCTGGCCAGTTCGGTCGGGACCTCGTTCTCTACGATTAACCCGTTCTCCGTGGTGATTGCCTCCAACGCGGCCGGCATCAACTTCACGGAAGGGATCATGTGGCGGGCCGGTGGTCTGGTCATTGCCACCATCTTCCTGTTGTTCTATCTGCATTGGTACAGTAAGAAGGTTAAGGCGGACCCTGAGTTCTCCTACACCTGGGATGACCATGAAGAGTTCAATAAGATGTGGTCAGTGGAATCCACCAGCGGCGGTCAAGAGACCGGCTTTACGTTCCGGAAGAAACTGATTCTGATTCTCTTTGTCGTGACGTTCCCGATCATGGTTTGGGGAGTTATGGCCAAGGGTTGGTGGTTCCCAACCATGGCCTCATCCTTCCTGACCTTCGCCATCATCATTATGTTTATCGCCGGAACCGGGAAATACGGTTTGGGTGAAACGGGCGTGGTGGACGCCTTCGTTGCCGGGTCATCCGGTCTGGTCGGGGTTTCCCTGATCATCGGGCTGGCACGGGGAATCAACCTGGTCTTGAACAACGGGTTGATTTCGGACACGATCTTACAATTCGCGTCCTCGCTGGTTACCCACATGAGTGGCCCAATCTTCATCATTGTGATGTTGCTGATCTTCTTCGTGTTAGGGTTTATCGTGCCATCCTCATCTGGTTTAGCGGTACTGTCGATGCCGATCCTGGCCCCCCTGGCAGATACGGTCAACATTCCCCGGTTCGTGGTCGTTACGGCCTACCAATTCGGGCAATACGCGATGCTCTTCTTAGCCCCAACCGGGTTAGTCATGGCAACGCTGCAGATGTTGCATATGCGCTACTCCCACTGGTTCCGGTTTGTCTGGCCCGTTGTGGTCTTCTTACTGGTCTTCGGTGGCGGGATCTTAGTGACCGAAGTGTTAGTTTACAAGTAATCAGATAGATGTAAAATGCCGTCCTTTCGTTAGAAAGGGCGGTTTTTGTGTCGGGGTTATCATCCGCCGACTATGCTGGGCGTTTGTTAGGTCAGTGACGTTTTAAATTAAAATATGGTTAAAGCTAGCGGGCTGTTTTATAATTAAATCTCAATGGAAATTGAGAAGGGATTGATTGGATGGTTTACAAATATTACCCCCATTGGAAGTTCTTTTTAATGAACTTGACGGGATGGATTTCGAGTTGTGAGAATCTGGTGATTGCGACCGTTGTGGCAACGCTGACGACCTTTGCGACCCGCCGAGAGTTTGACCGGTTACCAGAATTTTTAGGGGTGGCATTCGGGAGCCTGTTAGTGACCTATCTGGCACAGGTCTGCTTTAACTGGTTCACCACTGATGCCGTGCGCCACTTGAACCGGACCTTGCGTGCGCAGGCCTTTCGGGGGATGGTCACTCAGCCGACGGGGACGGACGACGCGGCGTTGGGATTCCTGACCAACGACTTTAAGTTACTGGAGACCAACCGCTTCCAAGCGGAAATCAACATGTTGATTTCCGCGTATACGCTGGTGATGGCGTTCGGCTACGCCCTGTACCTGAACTGGCTGATTACCCTGATCTTTTTCGTGGGCAGTTGTGCACCTATGCTAGTCTCCAACCTATTTCAAAAGCCGTTGGAGCAAGCCTCGGAGAACTGGTCGCATCAAAATGACCAGTACGTGAACCAGACCAAGAATTTCTTGGCGGGAGCCGGAACGATTGCCCGGTATCACGCCCAGGACGCCTCCGTGGCGAAGAACCAAGCCATGGTCGATCTCCTGGAAGCCGCACTGGCGAAGATGAATCTGCGGAACCTAGTCGGTAACGCCTGCATCAACGTCACGGCCAATCTGTGTACGTTCCTGTTGCCTTTCTTAGTGGGGGTCTACTTGATCGTTCGCGGCCAGACCACGTTAGGCGTCTTGTTCGCTATCGTTCAGTTATCGAATTCTTTCGTCAACCCCATCTTGACGATCCTCGCACAACGCAATAACCTGGCCACCACGCGTCAAATCGTTGAGCGCCTGAACGGATACGTTGCCGCTGGGCAACAGACGGTACCCGCGCCCGCACCGGCCTTAGAGGAGCTGGCCTTTCACCAGGTAACGCTCCAACGTCAGCAACGCACCTTACTACATAACTTAGACCTGACGATCCACGCAGGGGAGAAGATTGCCGTGATCGGTCGTTCGGGGAGCGGTAAATCCACGCTTTTAACGTACTTATGGTCCGGTCAATTTGGGCATGCCCAGACGGTTCAGCTGAACCATCAGCCCGTCCAAGCCAGTCAGTTAGCGGGCGTCTTTGCCTACGCCAGCCAAAGTCCGGTCATTTTCGCCGGGACCTTGCGCTTTAACCTGACGCTGGGGGCTCCGGTAAGCGATGACCGGTTGACCGCGCTATGCCGGGAGCTGGACTTGGGGGACTTGGTCGCAAAGGAGGGCCTGGATTACTCACTGGGCAGCAACGCCGACCAGCTATCCGGGGGGCAGTTGGCCCGGATCGAGTTAGGTCGGGCCCTGTTGTCCCAGCGGCCGATTCTGTTGCTGGATGAAATGACGGCGGCCCTGGATAAGCAGACGGCGTTGGATATCCACCAACGACTCTGGCACTCGAAACTGACCATCATCGAGGCGATTCACCATTACACGCCCGCTGACCTGGTGCACTATGACCAAGTGGTCAACGTGGATGCGTTAGTCACCGCTTCGGCTGGTCGTTAGGCGAATGAAAAAACAGCCCCTGGAAGATCACCATCTTCCGGGGGCTGTTTGGGAGTCATTAAGCCTGTTTTTCGAATTGGTGAACGCCATCGGCCAGGCGGTTCAGCCCGTCTTGCAGCCGTTCTGCGGGGCAAGCTACGTTGATGCGGATGAAGTCGTGACCGTCACCGCCGTAAACGGCCCCGGCAGTGATGAAGAGTCCGGTCTTTGCCCGGATAAAGTCCGCTAGCGCGGTGGTGTCGGAAGTGACGTGGCGGCAGTCGATCCAGACCAGGTAAGTGGCGTGACCTTCAATGACCTGGAGTTCGGGCAGCTGGGCGGCGATGAACTGGGTCAGGGTCTGCTTGTTGGCCGTGACCTGCGCGTTCATGGCGTGTACCCAGTCGGAACCGGTGGTGTACGCGGCGATCACGCCGGGGATGGCGAATGAGTTGGGTTCAGCTAACTCGTCGGTGTTGATGCCCCGGTCGACTACGTTACGCAAGGCCTCGTTAGGGACAATGACCGTCGCCGCGTGCAGGGCGGCCACGTTAAAGGTCTTGCTGGTCGAGACACAGGTGATGCTGTTTTGGGCGTTAACATCGTTGACGGAAGCGAACGGCGTGTAGGGGTGACCGGCGTCGGTGATGTCGCCGTGAATCTCGTCGGACAGAACGGTCACGTGGTGCTTAGCGGCTAATGCGCCGATCTGTGCCAGTTCGTCGGCCGTCCAAACCTTACCCACGGGATTGTGGGGGTTGCAGAGAATCATCATGGTGGTCAGGGGGTCTGCCAGCTTGGCGTCTAAGTCGTCCCAGTCGATGGCGTATTGGCCGTCGTGGTCGACTAGGTCGCTGGAAAGGACGTGCCGACCGTTATTGACGATAGAATTGTAGAAGATGTTGTAAACGGGGGCTTGGACTAAGACGTTGTCGCCCACGTTGCTGACGCGTCGAACCGCTGACGAGATGGTCGGGACGACCCCGGTCACGAAGCGCATCCACGCCGTGTTGGGCGCCCAGTTATGTTCCGTGGCGTACCAGTGTTGGACGGCTTCGAAGTAGGCTTCGGGAACTTCCTCGTAGCCGAAGATACCGCTAGCGGCTTTGTCCTGGAACGCTTTGATGATTCCGGGAGCCGTGCGGAAGTCCATGTCGGCGACCCACATGGGCAGTTCGTTATCCTTCACGTCCCACTTAACGGAGTTGGTGTGCCGACGGTCAATCATTTCTGAAAAGTTATTTGCCATGAGTTGTTTCCTCCTGAGTCGTAATCGTGGTTTGCTTAGGGTCAATGGCGGGGTCGTCAAAGATAATCTGGCCAATCTTAGGGGCGGTGATCTGGCCGTTGACCGGGTTCTTTACACTATCAATGCTGGTTTTAATTGTCGCATCAATGTCGGTGCAGTACTCGAACGACAGGTCGGTGTTGATCAGTGAACAGTTGCGCATGGTCAGGTGATCGACGTAGCACAATCCCTGGTCGCTTTCGAGCCAACAGTCGATAAAGGTGATGTTCTTGGCGTTCCAGGCCAGGTACTCCCCGATGATGGTCGAGTTGTAGATGGTGACGTTCTCGCAGTTCCAGAACGCGTCGTGGGTGATGAACGTGGAGTCGTGGACTTCGATGTTCTTCCCACCGTCGAAGACGTAATTCCCGGTGACCTTGAGGTTGTGGGCCACCACGTTATTGGTGTTCATCCCGAAGTAATCGCCATTGACCGTTACGTGGTCGAGTTGGACGTCGTCGCACCACCAGAGGGTCTCCCCGGCGTCCGAGAAGTCCACGTTCTTCAACCGGAGCTGCTGGGCGTGCCGGAAGGTCTTGGTGGCCCGTACCGTGGTGTTGGTCATGGTCATGTCTTGAGTGTACCAGATACCGGCGTGGGCGTCGGGTTGCCAAGTTGTGTGATTCAATTTGGCGTGGTGGGTGTACTACAGGGGGTACTTCCATTTAAAAATCGTGTGGTCGATGGCAACGTTTTGACTGTGTTTGAGCGGGGATTCCCCGTCGACAAACGTACTATTGGTGATGTGGAGGTCGCGCCCCTGAAAGAGGGCCCGTTCTCCAGTTAGAACTTGTTGATTAATTTCCTTCAAATTTCTCGACTCCCTTTGTCTGGTAAAAACGTTTAAAACGTCTAAAACGTCAACGGTGGTAAGCATCCGCCTTACCGGGCGCCCAGCTGGTTAAGGCCATCCGGTCCAGCCAGCCGATTGGCAGGGCCGTGACGCCAGTGGGCACGACTTTAAGCCGCGCAAAGCCCGCCCGTCTTAAAGCTCGGCCTTAGCCTAAGGCCACAAAACGGAGATATTGGTGCGGGTACTGCCGCAATGCGTGGGGCAATAACGGGTAGTCCGCCGGCGCCGTGACCACAGCTAGCGGTTGCCTGCCCGAATTGGTCACCCGGAGTTGGTAAGTCCCGGCGGGTTGATCGGGGAGCTTCACGTTGGCCAGGGAGATCTGTTTTGCTGAACGCCAGATAAGCTTGCCTTGGCGAGTCTCGAGGGTCAGTTGCCCCCGGGTCCCCCGGTTAGGGTCCACTACCAAGCGGTTGAACGTGACCGGAGCGGTGAAGGGTTGCGTCAGGTGCTGGCCCGCGCGTAGCCGAATCCGGTGGTCTTGGTAGTACCGGCCCTCGTTTTGACTGACCGCATCGACCAATTGCGTGACGGGGCGCGTGTGCACCACACCGCCCCAAGTCAGTGCGCCAACCATTAGGACGCTAAAGCTAGCGACCAGGGTTCGCGACCAGACTTGAGGACGACGGACGGAGTACCTTTCGGGGAGGCGAAAGCTGCTGGCGGCCCCCGCTAATAGGAGGGGCAAGAGTGGCAGGGCGTAGCGTTCCTCGGTTTCCCAGAAGATCACGTGAAAGGCGGTCAGCCCCAAAGCGAAGAGCCCCCCGACCCAGAAACCGGCGGAGAAGTGACGCCGGCGCCATTGGGCCCAGCCCCAGCAAAGGTTGATCAGGAGCAAGCCGCAGTAAGCCGCCTGGGTCAGGTTGGCCAACAGCCATTCGCAGACGGGTTGGTGCCGGCGGTAGGCTGTGGGTAAGCGGTCAAAGGCCGAGTTGACCTGAAAGCTATCGAAGGTTCCGGTGGCCAAGAAGAGCTGGGCCTTACGGAAAAGGTGGACGGCCACGCCGCTGGGACCTAGCTGGTCGAAGTCTCGGGTCAGATGTTCCTGAGCCAGCGTGGTCTTGGCTTGCGCCGTCGGGGCCGCAATTACCGTGTCGGCATCTTGCTTATTGTAATCACCGTGGTAGGCGGGATTCCAGCTCATCGCGATCCAGCTGAGGGCTGGCAAGGCTTGGTTAGGGTCGGTTTGGTAGCCGGCAGTCGTCTGGGTCCACCGGTTGGCGCCCAATCCGCCCGCAAAGCACAGCGCAATCAGGAGGGTCACGCCCAACTTTCCCCAGCCGACCCGGGGTAAGTGATTGGGGAGTAGCCACAGACCCAGTAACACGGCGATGGTGAGCACGATGAAGTTTGCCTTGAAGAGGTAGCTGACGGCCAGAAGCAGGCCTAAGACCAGTCCCCGTCCCAGTCCTTGACGCCAGGTGACGGCCCGGCGGAACCGGAAGAGGGCGACTAGGACCAGATACACGGCGGGTAGGACCACGGTGTCGCTATAGGTGTTGAGCGCGTAGGCGTAGAGCGGCACGCTGGTCGTGACCAGAATCAAGAACAGGTTGGCTCGTAATGGGGCGACCTGGCGGCGAAGGTGGTGGGCCATCACCGCGATGCCCGTATCGAGCCAGGCGAACTGGACCAGGTTGAGCCAGACCCCCGAATCGCCACCGGTGATCCAGCGCCCCAGCTTGAGGACCCCCGCTAATAAGAGGGTGAGGGGCACATTGTTGGGATAGGTGTAAAAGTAGGCGTTCCACTGGTGGTCGCCGTTGAGTAACGCGACGGCTTGCTGGTGCACGAAGTACAAGTCGGCCCGGGGCGCGGCGACCCAGTGATAGGCAATGATCAGTTGTCCCGTTACTAGGACGGCCCATAGCCCCCAGCCAATCCACCGGTGGGTGCGGGGGGCGCAGCGGTGCAGGTACCAGTAGGCGATGCCCAAGAGTCCCAGATAGATTAAACTAGTTAGCCCCACCAGTAATGGGGACCACCAATGGCGGTCAGCGCGATAAGCCACGGGGCATATCAGGGCTAGTAGTCCAGTGATTGCCAGGAGGCCAGTGATCAACAGACCGCCACTGGTGCGTAATTTTTGACGAAGCGACATAGAACGACTCCTCTATGAGGGTTGGTGCTGGAACCGCGTCCCCTCAGTGATTTTTTGGGCGAACTCGTTGGAGTAGGTATCGGTCTCGACGATGAAGGCGGGACGGTGCTTACTCTGAGCGAAAGTCCGGCCAACGTATTCCCCAATGATGCCTAGCGCCATCAGTTGAAGACCGCCAAGTAGCCACAAGGAAGCCATGATGGGGCCGACGCCAGCGGTCGTAATCCCGCGTAACGCATCGATTCCTAACCAGCCGAACGCCACTAAGGCGGCCAGGCAGACCAGACTGCCTACTCCCATAATCGCGCGAATTGGCACTAATGAGAAGGAAAAGATCCCGTTTAAGGCTAATTTGAGCATCTTACTGAACGGATACTTGGAGACGCCAGCCGTTCGGGGACGCCGCTTATAGTACAGCTTGGTGGACGGGAAGCCCAGTTGTGGCACGATACCGCGAATGAATGGGTCCGTTTCGTGGTAGCGTAGTAAGGCGGTCAACGCACAACGGGTCATCATCCGGTAATCCGCGTGGTTGGGAATCAGGTGCACGCCAATCTTATTCATTAACCAGTAGAAGCGCTGAGCCGTGGTGCGCTTGAACCAGGTGTCGCTGGAGCGGTCGTTGCGGACACCGTAGACGATGTCGAACCCGTCGGCGGCTTGTTGGACCATGGTCGGAATCAAGTACGGGTTGTCCTGTAGGTCGGCATCAATCGTGATCGTGAGGTCCGAGTAGGGCGCGGCGGTCCGGAGACCGGCCATCAGGGCGACCTCTTGGCCGTAGTTTCGACTGAACTTTAAGCCGGTGAACAGTGCATTTTGGGCCTGAAGGGTTTGAACGGTCTCCCAGGTCTGGTCGTGACTGCCATCGTCGACGAACAGAATCTTACTGTCGGTCGTGACTTGTTGACCGGCAATCAGTTTGGTTAAAATCTCACCCAGGGTTTTTGCACTGGATGGTAGAACAGCTTCTTCGTTATAGCAAGGCACCACGATAGTTAACCGTGGTAGTTTTTTGGTCATCATAGAACTTCCTCCCCAAAGTAAACCATGCGCGCTGGCTAGTTCCCCCGCCAGCCAAACGTCTTTCCTTAGGATAGTGCCAAACGGGTGGTAGGGGACTAAAAAACACTCGCAAGCGGGGGCATGATACGGGGAACTAACTTTGCGACTGAATCACTGGGGTGGGGCTGGGGTAACTTGGCCTCCAAGCGCGGTCTTCAGGATTGACCTGAGGGTAAGCTAACCCCAAGGGACGCCACTGAGCCGCTTCAGGTCCCACCTCACGGCCAAATTGAGCGTCCCCACCTGACGCTTGAACTCGGAAATGTTAACAGGTGGCTCACAAAATAGCTTTGCGGCAAAGGGATTGGGGGCGAGTATGATTGGCCGACTTATCAGTTTAACGAATAACTAATGTTATAAAAACTTTTAACTAATGGTAACCGAATTGAAACCTTCCTGTCACCTAAGCGGGGTGTTTTGGACCTACAGTAGGACCTGAGGTGTTATCGCGAGAAACGTGATGCCCTTATCGGCAGGGAGAGGGGAGTTTTAACCATGTTTAAAAATCATCATCGCTTCGGTCACCGGGTAGTTCAAACGGCGGCCATGGTTGGTGCACTAGCGGGGTTGGCTTGGGGAAGCCAGACCGTGGCCCACGCCAGTACATTAGCCGTTCCAGATATTTCTGAATGGCAGGGCCGACTGTCGGCCGGCGAAGTTGCCGGTCTTAAGAATCAAGTTTCCTTTGTGATCAACCGGCGGCAATATGGTGCCGGCTACCAAGACCTGTATGCCACCAATAATACGAACCTATACGTTCGTTATGGCGTTCCGTTTGGCGAATACGACTACGCGCGGTTTCACGATGCCGCGAGCGCTCGGCAGGAAGCCCAGGACTTCTATGCGCGGTCGAATAAGCACGCCAACTTTTACGTCTTGGACTTTGAGGAGAACGACGTGACGTCCGGGTCCACCAACGCCGCCGTTCGGGCTTGGGCGGATGAGATGCGGTCGTTGACGACCAAGCACTTAGTCTTTTATTCCTATCAATCATTCGCCACGACCTACGCCAACAGCGCACGCCAAGCGTTCGATGCCCAATGGATCGCCAACTACTCGTCAACGCCAACGATTCCGTTTGCCCTCTGGCAGTACACGGATCATAACTACCTATCCGCGCTGGGGCAGTATACGGATAACAGTCGGGTCGCAACCAGCGTTCACCCGGTTTCGTGGTGGGCGGATAGTGCGGCACTGGCCTTGACGCACGCACCAGCCACCTCCAGTGTGACCACGCCGCCGGCTAACACGAACGTGAACCCCACGGTCGCGGCCCCGAGCACCAGTGGTACCGGCGCAACCTTTACCGGCTACCCAGTTGGGGCGTACGCGGAGCTGCATAAGCACGCGACCCGCTACACGGATGGCAAGGCCATCCCCGTATCCCGGCGCCAACGGCTCTACAAGATCACTAAGGTTTCCGGGCAGAAGCTCTACCTCAAGACCCTGCATCACTGGGTCTGGGCGCGGGACGTGACCGGCTACTGGGGTGGCAGTCACCAGAGCTTCAAGTTGACCCATAAGCTGAACCTGTACCGCAACGCTAGCCTGACCCGTCGGACGGGTGGGTATTACGTGGCCGGCGATACGGTGCACGGAAGCCTGGTTAAATCACCGAATGGACGTGCTTACCGGATCAAGACTAAGTTGGGTTACTTGACGGCGAACGTCCGGTATTCGAATTTGGCATAACGGTCATGATGTGAATCGAGGGAAAAAATCATGAAGAAGACAAAAAAGATGTTCGTGACCAGTGTCGCCGGTCTGGCGTTGGTGGCCACGTTAGGCTCGGGGACTCTGATGACCATGCACGCCGCTAACGACGTCAGTTCGGTCAGTCAAACGGCCGCGCCCACCACGGCAACGACGGCCGGGACTAAGTTGGCGGCAACTAGTGCGAGTGGCACGCGCCAGAATTACACCGTGCAGTATCACGGGAATGGTCAGCACGCGACCTTCCAAAAGCGGACCTTAGGTAGTGCCGCCACCGCGGCCGACCAAGTCGACTATGTCGGCCGGGGCACCCAGGGCGCAACGGTCGCTTTGAATGATCAGACGCATGCGGTGATGCAGGGGGTCATGGGCCACACCTACGTTCACTGGAACACGGGGAATTGGTCAGTGACCGCGATTACGAGTAATGCGGACCAGAGTGGGACCCCCACGCAGTTCGCCAAGCAGGTCAATGCGCAGTTGAAGCAGGCCAAGTTACCGGATAACGCGACGACGGGGGCGGTGACGGTCTATAGCCAGACCACCGCGGCCAATACGCCGACCAGTACGGTCAAGTGGCAACAGGGTCATCAGCTCTATACTGTGAGTGGTCAGACGGCAAACAGCGCCGTTAAGTTGGCCCAAAATAGTGCGAAGTAGCGGGACATGGCCCGCTTGTGACCGGTTTAAGTAATTGTTTGAAGCCTAATTTAATTAATCTGAGACGTCTCTGCATGCGACAGAGACGCCTTTTTTGATAGAGAAGAAAATAGTGGTAACGGTTGATATGCCGGCATTTCAGCCGGATGAATTATCCGTCAACTACTCAGTTGAGTGCCTGATTGGTGGTCAATCAAACTGTAACTTGGGGTAACGGAATTGCAAACGGCTTGTTACGGGATGCACACCTAAGTTCGTTACAGTAGAAACCGTGATACCACGGAGGTGAAACGGCATACGGGTCACGAGACGTCGTGAATGGGCGTCTCCAGAATTCAAAATTAACCTTAGTAAGGAAGTGCCAAGATATGTTTATCACGCAACATCCATGGGCGCGGCGCCTGGCGCAGACGGTCGCGATGGTCGGGGCCATGGCGGGACTGGCCTGGGGCAGTCAAACACCGGTACAGGCCAGCACGCTCGCGATTCCCGACATTTCAGAGTGGCAGGGGAAGTTAACCGCCAGCCAGGTCGCCAACTTAAAGAGTCAAGTGTCGTTCGTGATCAACCGCCGGCAGTACGGGTCCTCGTACGTGGACCTTTATGCGGCCAACAATACGGCGTTGTACGCCAAGTACGGCATCCCGTTTGGCGAATACGACTATGCCCGGTTCACCAGTGCGGCCAGTGCCCGGCAGGAAGCGAAGGACTTTTATAATCGGTCGAATAAAAACGCCCAGTTCTATGCATTGGACTTCGAAGAAAACGACGTGACGTCCGGGACCACGAACGCGGCAGTCAAGGCTTGGTACGATGAGATGCGGTCATTGACGGATAAGAAGCTGATCTTCTACTCCTACCAAAGCTTTGCGACCAGCTACGCCAATACGGCCCGGCAATCCTTTGATGCTCAGTGGATTGCCAACTACTCGTACACGCCCACGATTGCCCACGCTTTGTGGCAGTACACGGACCACAATTACCTGTCGGCGTTAGGCGAGTATACGGATAACAGTAAGGCCATTACGTCCGTGCATCCCGTCTCATGGTGGACGGATAGTGTCACCACGGCGTTGAGCCATACTACCTCGTACGCTTACAGTAGCTATAAGAAGGGGCAACACATTTATTTACATAAAAATGCCTCGAGCTACCAAGACGGGACCAAAATCCCAACCAGTGCCCGCCAGAAGTTCTATAAGATCAGCAAGGTCAAGTCCGTCGCCCAGTCGAAGTCACTTCAGGCCCTGTACATCTCCTCGCTAGGGAAGTGGGTCCTCTCGCAAGATGCGAGTGGGTACTGGGTCGGCCAACACGGGTCATTTACCCTAAAGCACAAGCTGAACCTGTACTCGGATTCTAGTTTATCGAAGAAGACGGGGAGCTACTACGTCAAGGGTGACCAAGTTGCCGGTAAGGTGGTCTTAGCACCTAGTGGCAAGTCCTACCGCATCAAGACCAAGCTGGGCTACATCTCGGCGAACAATCAGTACTCTAACCACGCGTACTATGAGTCGTTGAATAGTAGCCGGCAGATCAAGACCAAGAAGAAGGTTTACCAGTACACGGGGTCCAGCTTTAAGAAGAGTCAACGTGCTGTTGCGGTACCTAAGGGCAAGACCTTAACGGTGACGGCGGTCAAGAAGCGTTCGACGGGGTCGCGTTATTTCGTTTTGAGTAACGGCCGATACGTCACGGCACTGCACAGTTACGTCAAAGAATAGGAAGGTGGAAAATGAGCATGCGACGAACCAAAAAACTTTTGTTGGGGACTGCCACGGGCCTAGCCGTCCTAGCGACCCTGGGTTCCGGGACGTTGTTGACCATGCACGCGGCCAACAACGTTAGTTCGGTCACTCAGACGGCCGCGCCCACCACGGCCACGGCTGACGGGACTAAGCTGACGGCCACTAAGGCCAGTGGAACCAAGCAAAATTACCGGGTCACCTACCATGACCAGACCGGGGATAGTCAGGCCACGTTCAAGCAACAGACCCTAGGTAACGCACAGACGGCCAAAGATGAGGTGGATTACGTGGGGAAACAGACGACCGGTGCGCCGGTCAAACTGACCAAGCAGACCAAGGCCGTGGCCCAAGGCGTCATGGGCCACACCTACGTCCACTGGAATACGGGCAAGTGGTCGGTCACGGCGGTCACGGATAATGCGGACCAGGCGGGGACTCCTGAGCAGTTTGCCAAGCAAGTTAACCGGCAACTGAAGCGGGCCAACTTACCTAGCCAGGCCAAGCGTGGGGCGGTCACCGTCTACAGTGGGGATGAAGCTGAACAGGCCAACACGGTTCAGTGGCAGAGCGGCAAGCACCTCTACACGGTCAGTGGCCAGTCCGCAGCCACAACGGTCAAGTTAGCGCAGAATAGCCAAGACTAAGGGATACCTGTAATTTTGTGACGTTCTTTAAAGGATGAAGCAGCCACTAATCTTCCAATGATTACCTGTCATTGGAGGACTAGTGGCTTTTTCGTATTGGCAAAGTTAGGATGAGAGTTGGCCGCCCTCCGGCGCTTAGGGGCTGGAACGCCTGCGGGCACGATTTTGGACCTCGCAAGACCCGCGAGTTCCAAAACTCGGCCTGATGGTAAGTCAGCACAAAACGCTAACTAACCATCATTTCGCTGGCTGAGCCCCTGCTCGCCTCCGGGCTGAATATTGGTGGGTTAAATTAATTTTGATTTGACGGGTATTCCTAGATTGTGTTTTTAAGCGAGCAAAAATTGGACTTTGGTAATACCCACTAAACGGTAGTTGGAGATCATTGTAGAACGGTTTTGCGTGATGGTAAGCCGTGAGGGGGGCCAGACAGGGCTCAGCCGTGAAATTTTCCTTGGTGAGCGTTCCTCAGCTCGCCTAGGAAAAGGCCCAACTTCGAGACCGCTCTGTGGCTCGAAGTGGTGCCCACGGCGTTCCAGCCCTGTCTGGCCCCCCGGTAAGGCGACGCACCGTGTTCAGTTTGAATTTTCAGTTAGAACTATGGGAAAATCAAAACATTTGTATCAGAAACGCTCGGAAGACTGGTCAGGGCGGGGCGGACGCCGTACACTAGGGGTACTGAAACCTTACAGGGGGAATTGTCGTGAATAAGTTGCACCAGTCCCAATCCGGGTTATCCTGGTTTTACCAACGCTTCTTAAATAATCACATTACGATTTTGCTATTAAACGTGTTCTTATTTCTACTAGTGGTCAACGAAGTGGTCCAAAATGCCGGTCTGCTGGACCCGGTGTGGAAGTTCATCGGAATCGCCGCACCCGCCATCATCGTCGCCGGTATCCTTTACTACGTCTTGGATCCATTGGTCCACTTACTTGAACGGCGCTTACACCTGAAAGAGGGGTTCGCCATTGCCATCGCGATGGTGCTAACGGTCGCCATTTTAGTTCTGGTCTTCTTGAACCTGATCCCGTTTCTGACCAAGCAGACGGCGGGGGTAATCGGGTCGCTGCCCCAATTCTCCAACGACGTGATTCAAAAGCTGAACCACGCGAACCAGCAACACCATTGGTTAACCAATGACAACTTAGCCGAGATCAACCGGCGGGTCAGCACCTACTTCTCTAAGCGGGGCTGGAACCTGTTGACCGGGACCCTGAGTTCAATCGGCAACGTGGTCACGACCGTCAGTGACTGGGTCATCACGTTGATCACTGCGCCGCTGGTCCTGTTCTTCATGTTAAAGGACGTTAGCCGGTTTCCGCACTACTTAAGCAAGGTGGTGCCCACGGCTTACCGGGGCCGCTTCGTGACCATGCTGGACCAGATGAACGTCAAGGTCAGCTCCTACATCCGGGGACAACTGACCGTAGCCTTGTGCGTCTTGATCATCTTCACCACCGGGTATTCGATCATCGGCCTGAAGTACGCGTTGCTCTTAGGGGTGATTGCCGGGCCGTTGAACTTGATTCCGTATTTCGGGTCCGCCATCGCGTTGATCCCCGCCTTGATTATCGGCGCGATTACCAGTCCCTCGATGCTGCTGGGAGTGGTGATCGTGTACCTGATTGAGTGGGTCTTAGAGACGCAGGTCCTGTCGCCGTTGATTATGGGAAACAGTCTGGAAATGCACCCCATCACGATTGTGTTCGTCCTGTTGGCGGCCGGCAAGATGTTCGGCCTGACCGGGGTGATTCTGGGGGTTCCCGGATTTGCGGTGTTGAAGGTCTTCGTGACCACCATTTTCCACTGGTACCAAGAATATTCGGCGCTCTACCCCGACGTTTTGCCCGATGAGGAAGCCCTTGCGCAGGTGCCCCACTTGCCTACGCCGAAAACGAAAGACTCATCAGATTAACGTGAAGGTCGCTCCCAACTGGGGCGGCTTTTTTCTATGGCGTCATCCCGTGGTTTGCCGGGAACCTTAACGGGAGGTTAACCGACGCGTCTTCGTTTTAGGTTGCGATAAGCCAGGTTTGCTATAACCGAAACATGGCTTTTGACGAACCTGTCAAGCACACGAAATGGAGGCGACCACCACATGAATTTTATCAAACGTGCCGGACTGAACGTCTGGGCGAAGAAGGGCCGGTCACTGTTGTTGATTCTGGTATCCGCAGCGATCCTGATGTTTGTCCTAGCGGGACTGCTGATTCGCAGCGCTGCCGTGAAGGCGACCAATCAGGCTAAGGCGGATGTCGGCGCGACCCTGACGCTCTCGGCGAACCGGCAAGCGGCGTTTAAGAAGATGAATCAGAGTAGCAGTTCCACCACCAAGCGTAGTCGGCCTAAGCTGACGTTGACGCCGGTCAAACTCAGCGATGCGACCAAGATTGCCAAGCTGAGTCACGTGGGCAGCTATAACGTGACCAGTAGTACTTCGGTCAACGCCAAGTCCTACGATACGGTCTCGACCAGTACGGGGATGGGCAGTAGTGGCGGCGGTCCTGGTGGGATGAAGTCGGCCGCCAGTTCGGGCGACACGCAGATTAACGGGGTCAGTGCCACCAGCCTGACCAGTGACTTTAGCAATCAGCAAAGTAAGATTGTGAAAGGTCGCGGCATTACCAGTACCGACCGGAATACCAACCACGTGGTGATCGAAAAGGAACTCGCCAGTCAAAACGACTTGAGCGTGGGCGACACCCTGACGGTCAAGGAGACCAGTGGGAGTAAGGACACGGTCAAGCTGAAGGTGGTCGGCATCTACCGGGCCAGCTCCAGTAGCTCGAGTTCGGCCGGCCCTATGAGTACGGACCCGTCGAACACCATGTACACCTCATACACCTTAGCCAACACGGTTAAGGGCAGTAAGTACGCCAACACGGCGGATTCGGTGACCTTTAACGTCACGGCACCTAGCCAAGTCAGCAGTGTGAAGAAGTCTGGAAAAGCGTTGATCAATACCAGCAAATACACGCTGAGTACCGACGATGCCAGCTACCAGATGGTTAAATCTTCCATGGCGAGCGTTGAGAGCTTCGCCAACAAGATTGTCTGGTTGGTGGCGATTGCGGGGACCATTATCTTAGCGTTGATCGTAATCTTGATGATTCGCGAGCGGCGATTTGAAATTGGGGTACTCCTCTCCCTAGGGGAAGCCCGGTGGAAGATCGTAGCCCAGTTCTTGACGGAAATGATTATGGTCTTGGTCGTGGCCCTGGTCATTGCGGGTGCCGGTGGTAAGTTGGTCGGGAACCAATTGGGCGCCCAGCTGACCAAGCAGACAGCGCAGACCACCCAGGTCACGCAAACGCAGTCCGGCGGGCAAAACGGTGGTCAACCGGGCGGTCAATCCGCTGGTGGTCACGGTGGCCCGGGCAGTCGCACCCAAAGTACGCAACAGGCTAAATTGGCGATTACGGTCAGTGCCGTTGACTTAGCGGAATTGGGAGGCTTCGGTCTGGCCATCATGTTTCTGTCGATTATGTTGGCATCGGGCGGCATTCTACGCCTGCAGCCGAAGAAAGTCTTGATTGAGTAAGGAGGCGTCGCGATGTTAAAAACCAAAGATTTAGGATACTGGTACCAGACGGCCAATGAGCCGCTCTTTAAAAACGTGAACCTGGAATTTGAGACCGGCCAATCTTACGCCATCTTGGGGCACAGTGGGACGGGAAAGACCACGTTTTTGTCCCTGATAGCGGGCTTGGATCAACCTAAAGCGGGGGAAATCACCTTGGATGACCGTTCCCTCAAACAAATTGGGTTGACCGCTTACCGCCGGCACCATGTGGCCATCGTCTTTCAGGCCTATAACCTGTTCACCTACATGTCGCCGCTGAATAACCTGATGACGGCCATGGCTATCACCAACGCCAGTCACGCGGGCGATACCGACTATGCCCGACAGATTCTCCGGAATCTGGGGATCGGCGAGGATCAGATGACGCGTAACGTCCAGCGCCTCTCCGGGGGGCAGCAACAGCGGGTTGCCATTGCGCGGACCATGGCTTGCGACGCCCAGCTGGTGGTGGCCGACGAACCCACGGGGAACCTGGATGAGGACAACACCCGAGCGGTAATTGCGCAGTTTCAAAAGATTGCGCATGACCAGCATAAGTGTGTGATTATCGTGACCCACGAACCCGACGTGGCCGCCCAGTGTGACCACCAGTTCCGACTCGAGAATAAACAGTTTAAGGCGTTAGATCCGGCTTAAACGCGAATTAGACACCAAAGCGTCTGGGATAAAATGCCCAGACGCTTTTATTTTTGGTAATAATGATCCGGTGCTGAAACGTGCGACCCAAGGCAGCCAGCTCCGCTTACGACGTTAATGCTCACTGCCTAACCGTCTTTTGTCCCACTTTCTTCTAGGACTGAGGCTGGTGTTGCTTGGCGGTCAGGTGGGTCACGTCGATTCGGATGGCGCCCAAGTGGTCCAGGTTTTTCCCACTGAGGTCCAGGTGAGCTTGGTCGCCGGCTTCGTGTTGGAGCAAGCGCTGTAGGGCCAGTTCTTTGGCTGGGCGGTCGGTCAAGAGCGTGGCCAATCCGGTCCCTAAGACACTCTTGAACCAGTAAGTGCAACTGTTAGCCGAGTGTTCGAACGCTTGGTCCGCGACGATGCTAAAAGCAACGTGGGGGTCGTGGGCAATCAGGTCGCGCTTCTGGCCCACGGGTGCGCCGTGGACGTAGAGGTGTAAGGTCTGGTCCGAATCGAAGATGTAGCCGTAATTCACGGGGACAACGTACGGGTAAGTCCCGTTGTTGAGTGCTAAGTTCAGGACGTGCCCGTCTTGGATGAAGTGGCGAATCTGAGTAAAATCGGTGACTGCTGATTGTGGCTGATGCATGCTACCGCCTCCCTATCCTTTTAGTATAGTCGCTTATTCTGTAAGCGGTTTAGATAAATGGTTAAAAACCATTGACGATGGGGAAACGCTGGTTCTATAATAGTCAACAATGTCATTAATGACATGGTTATCAAAAAAGAAGGTCTTAGGAATGACGGTATTTAGTGCATTTTCAGACGAAGAGATTTTGACGTTTCTCAAGCAACAGGTCACGGACGGTACGGTGACGACCGACCCGCAAACCTTGCGGCAACAGTCGTTCAACGGTAACGCGACCGGGGGCGAGGGCGGTTTGGCCCGGGCATTTGTTGAAGTCGGCAGTGTAGCTGATATTCAGGGGGTCTTGAAGACGGCCCGCAAGTTCCATTTAGCGGTGGTTCCGCAAACTACGGCGACCAGTACTGTGGTGGGATCCGATGGTATTACGGGCGCCATCATTCTGTCCACCCGGAAGATGAATCGCATCTTGGAGATCAGTAAGGACGATTCCTTGGCCGTGGTCCAACCGGGCGTGGTCAACGGCGATTTGGACCAGGCCGCGCGGAAGCAGGGCTTGTTCTACGCACCGGATCCGGGGTCGAAGCCCTTCTCATCGATTGGCGGTAACGTCTCCACGAACGCTGGTGGGATGAGCACGGTCCGTTACGGGGCCACCAAGGATAACGTCTTGGGTCTGAAGGCAGTCTTGGCCGATGGTCGGACCATTTCCTTAGGCGGCCGGACCCTGAAGCAGGCCTTCGGGTATGACCTGACGCAGCTCTTCGTAGGGTCGGAAGGTACGTTGGGCATCATCTACGAAGTCACGGTCAAGCTCTTACCGATTCCGCTGGGGCAGTCCATCATGGGGATGGCCTTCTTCGAGAATATGGGTAAGTTAGCGAAAGGCGTGGCCGCGATTCGGATGTCCGGAGTGAATCCGACCATGCTGGAAGCCCTCGACGGGAACACGGTGGTTGCGCTAGACCGGTACGAAAAGACCCACTACGCGGACAATAGTGGTGCCATGCTGATTTTCCGGCTCGATGGTAGCAGTGACAAAAACGTGCAAGTTTTACAAGACTTGTTGACTAAGTATGATGGGCAACACGTTCAGGTCACGGCGGATGCCCAACAACAAGCAGACTTAGAGCAACTCCGGCGCGACATGTTGCCAGCCGTCTTCGCGGGGCGGAACCACTTAATGGAAGACATGGCCTTACCGTTGTCCCAGTTGGCCCCGATGATGGACTACTTGCAAGACCTAAGTCAGCGTCTGGGCGTTATGATCTATACGGCGGGCCATGCCGGTGACGGGAACGTCCACCCTACGTTTGTCTGGGATAAGGCGGAGGATCAGGTGCCCGCAGCGGTCCTGGAAGCCTTACGGCAAGCGTTCCGTAAGACGCTGGAACTGGGCGGCACCATCTCCGGGGAACACGCCGTGGGGATGATGAAGAATCAGTGGAACAATCCCGAGTTGGGCGATAATGTCGATTATCTGCAACACCAGATCAAGACCTTGTTCGATCCCATGAACATCTTGAACCCCAAACGCAAAATCGACTAGGTGCCACGGAGGTGTACGCCTTACCGGGCGCCCAGACAGGGCTGGAACGCCGTGGGCACCATTTCGAGCCAAAGAGCGGTCTCGAAAATGGACCTTTGACTAGGGCGACTGAGAAACGTCACCCAAGTCAAATTTCACGGCTGAGCCCTGTCTGGGCGCCCTCACGGCTCACGGTAGCGCCTGGTTTGGTCATCCGCACCATAAGTTATCATACCGTCACGTGAGGTCCCGGTAACTAATAGGAATTAGCCAGCGACATTAGCGTTAAAACAGGGGGTTACTGGCCTCAGGCTAAGGCCGAACTTTGCGTAAATCGAAGTTGAGTCCATTCACGTTCCAGCCCTAGCTGACCGCCCGGTAAGGCGGAGGACTATCACCTCAGCAAGTTCACATCAATTTAAGCGGGGGACTCCTGGTGGGGTGCCCCGTCTTTGTGAAATTTAGACAGCGGCATGGTGGGGAATGGTCTGATGGCTTGTAAGGGGAATACAGGGGGCTATCGGTGACTTTACTGGAATTGGTAAGGGTTGCCCCTAGCGCTTTGACGGAACCAACCAGGGAGAAATTTGCTAAATTGGCGGACAAATGCGCAAATGTTCGTTACAATTGGAAGCGAATGCAAACCGGAATTACCGCGAAGACAACCGGTTGTTGACCAGGGCACGAAAGGAAGAGCAGGATGACCGATACGCAATGGTGGCGCCAAGCCGTAGGGTACCAGATTTACCCCCAAAGTTTCTTTGATAGCAACCAAGATGGCATTGGGGACCTCCCCGGCATCCAGGCTAAAGTCGCGTATCTCCAGTCGTTAGGCGTCGACTTTGTCTGGATCTCTTCCTTCTACGCCTCGGGACACGTGGATAGTGGGTACGATGTGACCAACTACCGGGACGTGGACCCTCAATTTGGCACGTTGGCGGATTTTGACGCCCTGATTCAAGCCCTACACGCCGCGGGGTTGAAGGTGGTCTTGGACTTAGCACTGAACCATACGTCAGACCAACACCCTTGGTTCCAAGCGGCTCGGCGCGCGAAGGACGACCCGCATCACGACTACTACATCTGGCAGCCTAGCGATGGGCAGACTCCACCGAACAACTGGGAGTCGGTCTTTGGCGACTCCGCGTGGACCGCTAATCCGGCGACGGGCGAAGCCTACCTCCATTCGTTTGCGGTCGCCCAACCCGACCTGAATTGGGAGAACCCGGCGGTCCAACGGGAAATGCAGGCCATCATTCAGTGGTGGGCCGATCGGGGCGTCGACGGGTTCCGCTTAGATGGCGTGACCCACTTGAAGAAGAACGCAGACTTCGCCGACGTGGCGAACCCACGGACGGACTACGCCCGGGACTTTGCCGGAACAGCACCGTATTTGGCGGCACTCAAACCCGTCCTGACGCGAAATCACTTATTGGTGATTGGCGAAGCCGGGGGCGTGGACATGGCAACGGCTAAGCAATGGTTGGATCCAGAACAGGGTATCTTTGACCTCTTATTGGAGTTCGACCACGTCCACTTCTGGGAGGCCAACGAGTCGAAGCTGCCCATGACTGCGTTGCGGGAGAACCTCAGTAAGTGGCAGTTGGCCTTAGAGAACCACGCGTGGAATGCGCTCTTCATCGAGAACCACGACCTGCCGCGGGCCGTATCCTATTACGGTGACGGGACCGCGTATCCTCGTCGCTCTGCGCAAGCACTGGGCATGTGGTACATGTTGATGAAGGGGACCCCCTTCATCTATCAGGGACAGGAACTGGGCTTGCCGAACGCCCACTTCCACCATATTCAGGATTATCGCGACCTGGACAGTCTGAACTATTACCGGCGTCAGCTGGCAGCCGGGACTCCGGAGACGGCGGTGCTGGGACAGCTCGCTACCAAGAGTCGGGATAACGCCCGGACGCCGATGCCGTGGACCCCGGACCAGTATGGGGGCTTCTCGACTCACCAACCCTGGATTGGGTTGACCCCGGGCCTGGCAACCCGCAATGTTCAAGTGGAACAATCGGACCCGCATTCTGTACTGACTTTTTATCAGCAGTTGATCCAGTTAAAGAAATCAGTGCCGGCATTGCAGTTGGGACGATACGAATTAATTGATACTCACGATAACCAACTTTATGTATATCGGCGTAGTTATAATGGTGACAATTGGCAAGTTGTGGTCAATATGAGTAGTCAGCTGGCCACCACCCAGGAGTTCGACTTGACCGCGAGTGAATTGATTTTGACCAATCTACGGGTCGATGCCGATTCGGATGATCAGGAGATTCAACCCTGGGAAGCCCGGCTCTACCACTTGCGGAAGTTGGAACAATAGGATTATCACGTGATTACCCCAGAAACTGGAAATTGGTTCATAGGGTAGAATCGTTAAAGTCGTTGCTTTTTCTTAAAATTCATTGTTGACCTTGCATTTCAGCTGAATATTCTTTATTATCAATTGTATAGATAATTCTGTGGGGTAGTGAATTATTCTAAAGATAATTGGTCGAAACTATGTGCAGTTCGACTAGTTTACGGAGATTGGATCTGATACGATGGTAGAGAGTAAAGCAGTGCATGCAGAAAGCTTCTTCGAATCCTACATGCAACTTAAACGAGAATTGGAAAAGTCAGCGACGCGTTTTCAACGGAAGACGGGGATTTCGGTGGACCAATACGCAATCCTGCATCAAATCCTAGAACAACCCGGGAAATTAACATCGGCGGCAGTTGCCGACAGCCGGGGGATCTCCCGAGCCGCAGTTTCACGAGGCATTTCACAACTGATTCGGCGAGGCTACGTTCAACAGAGTTATGAGACCACGGATCGGCGAGTCCGCCCCTTATCGCTGACCGCTAGTGGTGAACAGTTGGAGATTGAGTGTGCCAAGCTAGTTCAAGCTTCCACGAAGCTGATGAACCAGGTTGATTTAGCGGATAGTGGGAGTTCGCTGACGATGGGCCAGCTGACCCAAATGTTAGCGGCTTTGACCACCCGAGAAGGCGCCAATGCCAGCGAGAGTTAACCTTAAACGATGAGAGTAAAACGATTTACAGAAAACTTATTTTAAAATAAGTTACCTAATTGAAAACGGGGCCGGAATTTTTCCGGCTCCGTTTTGATTTAACCGCAATCGGGAAAAAATTAAAGCACCGGTGGTCCCTGTTTCACAGCGCTACCTCCTGGATGGAATCGTTTTCGATGACCTATTTGGCCATGAAACAAATTATGGATTAGTGATTGGCAGGGGACATTTTTATGCTATACTCGTAAACGTTGCTTAAACGACACTACTAGATGTGGTAGTGATTTAGCGAAGCTTTCCGGAAAGCATACTAAATGTGGCAAACTAATAGGTGAGGGAGCATTTTTGGTATGCAGAATTATTTCAAATTTTTAGGTCACCAACTTAAGGGCTGGCCACAACAGAACTATTACTTATTCTTCTTTAGTCTCGGGTGTCAGGTTATGACCTTGGTGGGTCAGACCATCACGCCACTGACGATTCTGACCTTCATCGGGACCACGCTGGGTGTGCTGTGTGTCCTGGCCATCAACGCGGCAAAGTCCGTGAACGGGGTCTTAGGGGTTCTGTCTGCCCTCTGCTTCATCATCACGGGTTACGCTGCCAAGAATTACCTGACGATCTTCGAACAGATTGCCTACGTGATTACGCTGGATATTCCGGTCTTGATCAGTTCTAACTGGAACGTGAACATGGCGTCCAAGATCCGGAAGTTCACGGGCCGGAGCTGGGCCGTGGCCTTGCTCTCAACGGTCGTGATTTACTTGCTTTCCGGTTGGGCGATTGGGGCCTTTACCGACGACCCACGGCCATGGGTCGATGCCATCAGCTTTGCGATTAGCTTTACGGCGGGCATCATCTGCTTCCTGCGGTTCAATAACCAGTACATCTGGTGGTTGGCTTCCGGATTGGCACAGATGGTCCTGTGGTTCATCTCCTTCCGGCAGGGTTCCGCGACGCTGGCGATGTTCATCAACAGTTCCGTCTACCTGATCAACGACGTGTTGGCCTTCACGGTCTCCCCGTGGTACAACGAGAAGGAACGGCAACGGGTCGCAGCGGCCGAATCAGCCTACGCTGAACAGATGGCCACGCAATCTGCTGGTCAGTTGGCTCACGAAAATAACTAAAAGTGCTTCGAAGCGGCGGTTACCAGATGGGTGACGCCGCTTTTTTTGCGCATCCCGGCGGAGAGGACAAGGAAAGTGGTACACTAAGATTATCGCCTGGTAAAGGAGGAAACGGACATGATTGTGGAACATGATCTTGGCGGCGATGCGCATGCGTTAACTTGGGTCACGGCGATGGTCGAAGACGATGCGGATCGGCAAAAACTACAGACAGTTTATGGATTAACCGATGAAATCTTGACTTACGTGACCGACGTGAACGAACGCTCCCACTATGACCGTGACGAGTACCTCAACACCCAGTTGTTTGTCCTCCACGTCCCGGTCGTGGTCGATGAGGTCGCACAACGCTACATTACGCGGCCCGTGACGTTCCTCTTGAAGGGTAACCGGGTCATGTCGTTCACCACTAAACGTACGCAGTGGGTCAACCAACTCCTGATGGACCGCTTAAAGTTAGACCAGATTACCGATACCAACGAGTTGGTCATGATTAGTTTCTTCATTCTATTTGACCAGTTCATTGCGCCGATTCGTAAGATTAACGCCGAACAGAACCGCTTGGATAAGCAGTTGAACCAGTCGCCCGACAACAAGGATTTGATTGCGTTATCGAACCTCCAGCAGAGCCTGGCGTACTTCGTCAGTGCGACCCGCAATAACGCGATGATGGTGGTCAACTTGAACAGCACGCCGTTTGGCAAACAGTTGTCCGATAAGAACCGGGAACACCTAGCCGATGCCGTGATCGAAGCCCGGCAGACGTCCGAAATGACGGCGATTGAAGCGGACGTGGTGGACCGTATCTCAAGCACCTTTAATAACGTGTTGAACAATAATCTAAACGACACGATGAAGTTCCTGACCATCTGGTCGTTGGTCTTAACGATCCCGACCATTGTGACCGGGTTCTACGGGATGAACGTCAAGTTGCCGATTGCCAATAGTCCGCTATCATGGGTCTTCACGGTCGGCATCATGTTAGGCATCATGGCTCTAGTCGCGTACGTCCTCCGGCACCAACATTTCTGGTAAGTTCCCTAAGCCGCTAAGCTAATCCTTAGTGGCCTTTTTGTTGGGGTGGTGGTGGGGTCAGTCGCCTTACCGGGCGGTCAGACAGGGCTGGAACGCCGTGGGCACAACTTGAAGCCCACGGCCCAGGTCTTCAAGCTTGGCCTTTTCCTAGGCGAGCTGAAACCCGCTCACCAAGGAAAATTTCACGGCTGAGCCCTGTCTGACCGCCCTCACGGCTTACCATCACGTTTGAATTTTCGGTAACTGCGTTCTGGCAAGCCGCATGGTAGCTATCAGGATTGGATTTTTATCACTTTTGAAATAGTCGGAGGTTGCAGTTTACCCACTAGTACTTAGGAACTGTTTCATCAATAGGAAATAGCTACATATTGTTTAATGTCCGCTAATCTCTTGGAAGGCGTGGACTGATTGTGTCGGCTAACCAAAGTCTATGTGAGTCGCCATGACTAACATCAGTTATCCAGATACACCACTATGGTGAGCCGTGAGGGGGGCTAGCTAGGGCTCAGCAGTGTCGTTTGACTTGGGTGACGTTTCTTAGTCGTCCTAGTCAAAGGCCCAGCTTCGAGACCGCTCTTTGGCTCGAAGTGGTGCCCACTGCGTTCCAGCCCTAGCTAGCCGCCCGGTAAGGCGACTGATCCCATCAGTGTTGAAGGTCACATCAATCCACTCTTGAATTTCAGCTCAACTGCGTTATAATTGTTAGCTGACTAACAAAAAGGAGTGCGGATGAGATGACACCAAGATTAGGTGGACTTTTGCGGGATGCAACCAATCAGATGAACTTAGAATTGAACGCCTTTGCGCGGCCGTACGGGATGACCGGCATGCAGATGTCGGTAATTGACTACCTGCAACGGCAGGGGACGGCGGTGAGCTTTCAGGTCGATATCGAACATGAATTTCATATTCGCCGGTCGACAGCGTCACTGTTGATTGGCCGGATGGTCGAACGGGGGCTTTTGACCCGGGAAGTCGCGGCCAGTGACAGCCGGAAGCGCCAGTTGCAGTTGACCGCAAAGGGACGAGAATTAGTCCCCATCATCACGCAACACCTGACCGCGCAAGACGCCAAGATGGTTGCGGGACTGTCGCCGGAAGCGGCGGCCGGTTTTCGGCAAGCTCTGCGACAAATTGCACGGTGGTAGTCAGAAAGGAAGTTTGACATGGCAACTGAAAAAATTAGTCCCCGGGTGGTCGGTGCCGTCCTGGCGACCGGCCTGATGTCCCTTAGCGGGGTGATTGTGGAAACGGCGATGAACATCACGTTCCCCACGTTGATGCGGCAGTTTGGCATCACCACCGGCACGGTCCAGTGGATGACCACGTTGTACCTCTTGATCGTGGCCTGCATTGTGCCGATTTCTTCATACTTAAAACGCCGGTTTCGGATGCGGTCGCTCTTTATTACGGCCAACCTCCTGTTCATCGCGGGAATCTTGATCGACGCCTGCGCGACCAGCTTTCCCTGGCTGTTGATGGGTCGGGCGATTCAAGGGTTCGGTACCGGGATTGCCCTTCCCTTGATGTTCAACATCATCTTGGAACAGGTACCCCTGAGTCGCATCGGGATGATGACCGGGATTGGGACCCTGGTGACGGCAATTGGTCCCGCGATTGGGCCCACGTATGGGGGAATCTTGGTCACGAACCTGAACTGGCGGTATATCTTTTGGATTCTGGTCCCGTTCCTGGTGGTGTCGTTCTTCGTCGGTATCAAGACCATCCAGCAGGTAACGCCCACGGAACCGGTACGCTTCGATGTCTTGAGTATGGTGGGCATCGTGGTGATGTTCAGTGGTTTCATCTACGGCTTTAGTGCCGTCAGTACCCACGCGTGGGTGAGCTGGCCGGTTGCCGGAGCGTTAGGTTTAGGCGTCGTGGGGCTGGTGGGCTTTCGCTACCGTTCCCTTAAGCTTTCAACACCACTGATTCACCTTCAGGCCTTGAAAAATCGGGCCTTTAGCGGGACTCTGGCGGCGTTCTTCTTGATTCAGATCGCCAGCCTGGGCCTGTCGTTTATTCTGCCGAACTTCCTCCAGCTGGTGACCCACCAGACCGCGTTCATGGCGGGCCTGATCGTCCTACCGGGCGCGGCCATCGGGGCCATGTTTGCGCCGTTGGGTGGTCAGATCTTAGACCGCTGGGGGGCTAAACGTCCGATTTTGCTGGGGCTAGGCTTAGCGGTACTTGCCCTGATTGGGATGGCCGCAACGGCAGCCCACCGGCTATCTGCCGGTGGCGTTTTAGGTCTGTACGTGCTCTACATGATTGGGATTGGACTGGGCTTTGGCAACATGATGACCAGTGGTCTCAAGAACCTTTCCGCTGACCTTAAGGCCGACGGGAATGCGTTGATGAACGCTCTACAGCAGTTTGCGGGCGCCATGGGAACCGCGCTGGTCTCAGCGATTATCGCGGCCAGTCAGGCGGTTCCGGGGTCCACGACGGCCATCAAGACGGCCGCGGGGTCGCAAACGGCGCTGATTGTTCTAGTTGTGACCAGCGGCATTGCCTGGGCACTAATGGTCTGGGCATTGCGGCAATCCACTGATACTGATTAGGGCGCGATGTTTCGGAAAATGTTACGCGTGCGAGCCGTCCGCTCAGACGTTGACCAACTTTAAGCCAGTCCCGAGTTAGTAGGGCCGGTAGCTTTACTGTTGGTTGCTAATCTTGCGGCATTCTTTGACCGGGGTGCTACACTCACCACAAACATAGGTGAGGTGAGTAGCATGCAATTTGATTGGCGTTACGCGTTCCATTCGTTTTGGTTCTTAATGACGTATTTGATTCTATCCAGTACGGCTGTGTTCTTAAGTGCGGCCCACCCCCTCCGGATGGCTATCGGGACCGTGGTGGCCCTCCTGATTGTGGACCTCCTGTTCACGCACAACTACCCGTACTTTAACCGGGTCGATCGGCAGGGCCCCCAAGTGTTGGTCAGCATCGCGATGTTTGCCTTGATCGTGATCCTATCCAAGGCACTCGATCCGTCCTGGGCCAGTATTATCTGGGACTTTTTAGACTTTTGCCTGGCCGCTCTGGGCGGGACCATCGACGGGTACCTAGTACGGCCGACGGAGTTAAAGCCGAACCAGACGTTGCGAAGTTTACGTAAACGAAAAGCGTTACTGAAGAAGATTACGCATGATAAATAGGAGAGACGGGGCGTTGTGCAAGCACGAACCGTCTCTTTTTTTGAAAAAAACGCGAAAAGTTTGTGAATTTTCGTAACGGTTTTCATGGCTTACCTTGACCCAATGAAATCATTTTCACCCTTGCGGTTAGTAGTGCCATTGGCTTAACCATGCGGGTTTTAGCTGTTTCATTTGCTTGTGAAACATGCTAAACTGCAACTACTAATTTAAACGAGGTGAGGACAATGGTATTCGATTGGCGTTACGCTTTTCATTCTTTCTGGTTTCTCTTAACGTACATGATTTTATTGAGCACATCGGTCTTTTTGGATCTAGGCCAAGGGATGGCGTTAGGGACGATTGGCGCGTTGATGGTCGTGGACGGGTTGTTCACTCACAATTACCCTTACTTTAACCGGGTCGATCGCGAGGGAATTGCCATTGTCGCCAGCATTTGTGCGTTTGCCGTTTTGACGTTAGCCGCGGGTGGTGTCAGTACCGCTTGGAGCAGTCTGGTCTGGGACCTGTTAGCTTTTGCGTTAGCGGCCTTAGGTGGCACCATTGACGGGTGCTTGGCACGACCGACCCAGCTTGACCCGGGGGATACGCGCCGGGCATTGATTGCTGAAGGCCGTTTGGTGAAGAACTCCTAATTTGAGATTAAAAGAGCCTGTGCGGCTGCTGAATAGCGATCGTACAGGCTTTTTCTTACATTTGGTCAAAGGGCAGACTGGCAGATTGTGACAATCTCCCGCCTTACCGGTTGGCCCTGAAAAGGCCCAACCTCACGGCTAAATTAAGCGTATCAGAAACAGTGTTTTCTGACGTCCAAAATTGTAAATATCACCGGGGGGACTCTTAAACTAAAACGCTAAAGCGTAAATCTTACCAGACCTCGGATCCGTGGTAGGCATCATCATCCTTGCGTCATGGCTACAAACGGATGGCAGCCATATTCATACCAACCACCACGGCCTGTTGGCAAATCATGTTTTTCTATGGTTACACAACTGTAAGCCGAGAGGACGGCCAGACAAGGCTCAGCCGTGACATTTTCCTTGGTGAGCGTTCCTTAGCTCGCCTAGGAAAAGGCCAAGCTTGGAGACCTGTATTTTGGGCTCCAAGTTGTGCCCACGGCGTTCCAGCCTTGTCTGGCCGTCCGGTAAGGCGGATGACTATCACAGCAGTGTATGACAGACTTTGAGCCCAACAGTCTCTGTCAGATTTTCAGTGCCCAATATGCCATGATAATTCAAAAAGCTCTGTAAAATTGTTTTACAGAGCTTATCTTAGTGTGTTTGTGTTTTTAGGGCTTGCGACTAACTGGTCACCAACATCCAGTCGTAGGACAGAAGCTGGTGGAACCGTTCGCCGATGGGGACCCATAACTGAGCCTTGGCAATGTTAGTGATGGCTTCCCAGAACAGGGGGTCTTGGCGTTCTTGGTCGCTTAAGTTTAGGTTGACGTACTTCCCAGCCTCCGTTTTCGCAATCACGTAGGGGTAGAAGACCTTGGTGATTTGGGCGGGCGTAATGGTATGGATATTAGGGTTTTGATCAATCAGCATCGCGAACGCTTCCTTTCAAAAGATTATGGGATCAGTATACCCAAGAAAGGTTGCGATAGTCTTGGCAGTTGGTTAAGGATTCTCTGAGATTTTCTTAGGATCAGGTGCAGGGGTCAACCTGACGGTAAAAATCGACCCCTGAGGCTGGTTATCTTGAACGGTAATCTGGCCCTGATTCAACTGGACCAGTTGGGAGACGATGGCTAACCCCAGCCCACTACCTTCGACCTTCTGGGAGCGCGAGGCGTCGACCCGGTAGAAGCGTTCGAAGATGTGGGTGCGGTCCTCCGCAGGAATCCCGGAACCCTGGTCGGCTACACTTAACGTGACGGCTTGGTCATCTTGCGCCACGCGGACACTGATGGGGCTGGTGGCCGGCGAGTACTTGTGGGCGTTGTCCAATAGGGCGGTCAGAATCTGGTGGAGCATGTCGGTGTCCCCGTTGACCATGATTGGCGTGGTGGGCGCCTCGAGGCTCAGGGGTTGCTGGACCAGAGGCTGGTAATGGGCCACGACGTTGCGGGCCAGGGTCGCTAAGTCTAAGGGCTGCAAGGCGACCGCCGCCCGGTCCGCTCGCGACAGGTGGAGGAGGTTCTCAATCAAGTGTTGCATCCGCAGGGACTCCTGGTCGATGAATCCCAGTGATTCGGGGATGACTTCGGGGTGTTGCTCGCCCCGACGTTCGATTAATTTGAGATTCCCCCGAATCGTGGCAATGGGCGTCCGGAGCTCGTGGGAGGCGTCTGAGATGAACTGCCGCTCGCGTTGCAGGCGATTATTCTGGGCTGCGAGCAACTGGTTGAAGTCCTGCGCCAGTTGATTGATTTCGACGGGTTCTAGGGGTTGGGGCAGCTTGGGTTGGGTCACGGACGGTGTGGCTGCGGCTGCTTGAGCGGCCTGGGCCAGCTCGATGGTGGGGCGGCTGATACGGTTCGCCAGTCGCCGGACGAAGAACAGCCCCAACAGCAGGCTGAGCCCAATGGCAATAATCAGCATGGCAATCAGGACGTGCAGGTTGCCCAGCAAGACGTGCATCCCGATATAGAGGAGATAGGTCTGGCCGCCCACCTTAAGCGTTTCGGAGAAGAATAGGCCCTGGCCCTTCATATAGATCAGGTGGGTCAGGGGAACCGACCAGGCGTTGTCAGCGTCGATCTTGCGGGCCCCCGGGAGGAAGGACGTGGTGGTGCCGTCGCTATTCTTGATCAGGATAAAGGTGTTGTGGGAGTTCAGCCCGCTCCCCCGGTTGACGGTCAGCCAGTCCTGGAAATTACTGACTTGGGTGGTCTGTAAAGTAGCACTGAGGCGCGCGGCCTGGTCTTGGGCGCGGACCAGTTGGTCGATGGTCAGGGTGATTGAGACGGTCAAAATAATGATCAGGCCAATCATCAGGAGCAGGCTGGTGAAGGAGCGGCGAATGATGTCGGCGTAGGAACGGGGCGTTGTGGAAGTTTTCATGGTTCATCACCAACTTTCAGACTGTACCCGACGCCGCGAACCGTGTGAAAGAGTTGCGGCAGGTCGGCTAAGTCGACTTTATTGCGCAGGTAACCGATGTAGACGTCGACCACGTTCTGCTGGCCCAGAAAATCAACGCCCCAGACATTGTCGAGTAACTCGTCACGGGTGAAGACCTGGCCGGGATGACGCATCAAGAATAGAAGCAGGTCGTATTCCCGCTGGGTCAGTTGGATGTGGGTGGTGCCACGGGTGACCTGGCGGGTCTTGGTGACCAGAGACAGGTCGCCCACGTGGTAGGTCTGGTCCAGGCCGCTTTGGTGGGCCGCTCGGCGTTGAATCACCCGGATGCGGGCCAGGAGTTCTTCAATCTCGAAGGGCTTGGTGATGTAGTCGTCGGCCCCGTTGTCGAGTCCGGTGACTTTATCGCCCAGGTAGTCACGGGCGGTCATCATAATCACGGGTAGGTCGTCGTGCTTACGAATTCGGCGAAGGACCGCCATCCCATCGACTTTGGGCAACATCCAGTCCAGGAGGATCAAGAGTAGCTCGTCGCGGTGTTCTTGGTACAGGTTCCAGGCTTTCTCGCCGTCATCGGCGGTAATCACGGTAAAGTCTTCAAAGGTCAATTCTTTGGCCACGTAGCTCGCGAGGCCTTCTTCGTCTTCAACTAAAAGAATGGTATTTTGCATGATTGGAAACTCCTTTATTGGGCATCAGAGAATGGAAACGATTCGGGAGACGCAGGTCCCCTAATAATGAGGAATCTGATTAATTACTGGTATGGTAGCATATTCAGCTAAACGAAAAGTAAGAAATTCATATTTTAAGCTTAAGAACCCCTCAAGATTTCGGCGACGCGCACATGGTATAACTAATACATCGAAAGCGAACAGCTAAACGTTATCCATTGAGGAGTGGTTAAGAATGACAAAATTCAGTAAACGTGTCAAAACTTTAGTTTTAGGTCTCATGACGGTCTCAACGGTGATGGCAACTTCCGCGGGGGCTTCGGCGGCCACTAAGACCACGGCGCACATCGAACCTGTCCAAGCCACGGTCACGTTGAACCAACAGCCCGTTGCCCAGGTCGAATTCAACCGAATCCACTTGCGGCGCACCAGCACCAAGCAGATTGCCCAACAGGTTCAGACCACCGTCGATGCCAGTGCCCTGAACTTAGACCAACAACACCGACAACAATTCTTGAAGTAGCGACGTTCCTCCAAACGCCTCAGCTGGCCGTTGCAGCGGCCGGCAAACCAAGATTAGCAGAATAGAAGTCCACCCCTTGGGTTAATAAAACCCCGTCAACGGATACACCGTCGGCGGGGTTTTGTGGACGCTAATCCAGTCATTACTGTAAAACGGCGGCCTGGCTTAGGGCTTGGTCAATGGGCGTCTCACCGTTGACCAGAGTGATAATCTGGCGTGGTAGGGGATGAGCTACGACCGCGGCGACGGTTGCGGCCACGTCGGCACGGGTGATGGACCGGTTATCGCTCTTAGTTGGGTTCAATGCCAGCTTACCCGTTGGGGCGTCGTTAGTTAGAATGCCGGGGCGAACGATGGTGTAGGCCAGGTCCGTCCGGTGCTGGAGCCATTGATCGGCGTAGTACTTGGCCACGTAGTAGGGGCGAATGCTGGACTTAGCCCAAGATTCGCGGTTGCCGGTCCCCATGGCGCTGACCATGATGAAGCGTTTGATGCCGGCCTTTTCGGTCGCAATCATGGCCTTGACGGCGCCATCCAAGTCGATGTTGAGCGTCATATCGTCGCCGGTGCTGCCACCGGAACCGGCGGAAAAGACTACCGTGTCGATGCCTTGCATGGCGGGAACCATGGCATCGGCGGTCCCCATCAGATCGAACATCCGGGCTTGGCCGCCCTGTTTATCGATACTAGCGGCTTGTTCGGCGTTTCGAATCCCACCAAAAACCGTTTCTCCATTGGCTGCGAGGTCGTGGACGATGTGCTGGCCCACTTGACCATGGGCACCAATAACCAGTGTTGTCATGAAAAAGTACCTCCTTGAATTGTTGACTTAACTAATGCTTACCTTAAATGATTTTTCATTAGTTGTCAGCTGAAACGACTTCGGGGTAACGGGAAATCAGGACGATTCTTTGTGAAGGAGATTACGAACCCTTTTGAATGGTTTTTCAAGTGATAAGCCGTATAATGAGGTTAAAGACCTCAGGTAATAGTACTATCCAGCGTTCCGATTGGGGGGACGGTGAACATACGCCGGATTGTAACCGGTTTAGTCACAGTGACAAATGGATAAACTATTAACGAGGAGAACTTTAATAGTAAAGGGAGTCGTGATTATGGCAACGATTTTAGTATTAGGCGGCGGTTATGCGGGGATGCGGGCCGTAAAGTTTTTACAACGGGAAGTTCCCAGTGAGCATGAGATTATCTTAGTGGATAAGTCGGGGACCCATACCGAAAAGACCAACCTCCACGAAGTTGCGGCGGGGACCATCGCACCAGAAAAAATCACCTACGAAATCAACGACATTATTGGCAGCCGGGTCAACTTCATTCGCGATACCGTCACGAATGTGGACGTTGATCAGAAGCAGGTCACCCTGGCGGACCATGAACCCATCACCTACGACTACTTGGTTCTGGCGCTAGGCTTTCAGTCCGAGACGTTTGGACTGAAGGGGGCTGAGGAGAACGCCTTGCCGATGGATGATCTGGCCACCTCTGAAGCCGTTTACCAACATATTGAAAAGACCATCAAGGGGTACAACCAGACGCAGGATCCCAACGACTTGACTATTGCAGTCTGTGGGGCGGGCTTCACCGGAATTGAATTGCTGGGTGAACTGACCCAATCCCTGCCGAAGTTACAGACTAAGTACAATACGCCAGCGATTAAGCTGGTCTGCTTGGAACGGATGACCAGTATTCTCCCTATGTTTGACAAGTCCTTGGGTGACTACGCGATGCAGTTCCTGGCAAAGCATAACGTTGAGATGAAGCTGGGGTCCAGTATCACGGAGATCACACCGAATTCCGTGATGTACACGGACGGCAACGACCAAGAACATGAAGTGAAGGCCAACACCATTGTCTGGACCGTGGGAGTTAGCGGGTCGCACGTGATTGCGGACTCTGGCTTCGAACAACGGCGGAACCGGGTCGTGGTCAACGATGACCTGACCTTGAAGGACCACCCTGAGGTCTACATTATCGGGGATGTGTCCGCGGTGATGGATCCGGAGAGCAACCGGCCGTACCCGACGACGGCGCAGATTGCGTTGGCAGCGGGAACCCAAGCAGCGAAGAACATTGGGTTACAACTCCGTGGCCGGGCCACGCAGAAGTTCGTCTACAAGTCTAGTGGGACCGTGGCCTCACTGAGTGACCGTGACGGAATCGGTGAGATTGGGAGTAGCAACCGGAAAGTGAAGGGGTACGTGGCTTCAGCCCTGAAGAAGATCATTACGGACCGATCGCTGTTTGAAAGCGCCCACTTAAGTACTGTCTTTGCCAAGGGACGCTTCGATCTGTATCATTAAAAAAATTTCATAAAAGTGGGTGGGCTTAGTAGCCTACCCGCTTTTGTCATGCTAGAATGGAAAAAACGAGGAAAAATTATCTAAAGTTTGGTCATTAGCCGTTGAGGAGCGACTATTTGATAAATTTCGAGCAAATGGGCAGATAGACCCGCACGACTCGGAAAATTTGGATAAATTTCTTCCGAAAAATCCGGACCCAATGGGGAATTGTGCCCAAAAGTGGCGTACAATTAAATGATAGGTATGCTATAATTAGGCCTGTTCAATGGCGGCAGTGGACGCCATTTACAGGCATCACCACTTGAAATTTGGTGGATGATTCGACCTAGGAATCATTTAAAAAACTAATAAGCACGAGGGTTTAGATTAGTCAATGTGAGTCGTTTAAGCCGTGAACTGTAAGGACGGGACGTCACATTGCCCTAAATGGGTGTGGATGATTGGAGGTAGCACGATGGCAGCATCAGAGACTAAGGAACGGATTGCGGAATCCTTGGCATCGTTGTTGGACCACAATACGTTTGATAAGGTCACGGTTCGCGAGATTGCGGATGAAGCAGAAGTCCACCGGAAGACGTTCTATTACTATTTTGCGGATAAGTATGAGCTCTTGGCATTTGTTTATCAGAAGTTCATCGTGGAGGCACCACGACGGGAGAAACCGGTGACGATTACCCTGGAGAATTGGCGTCCGGAGACGATTCAGTTATTAGAACGGATTGCGGATCATTCGAAGCTCTTTTTGAACGCTTATTCTTATGATGATGGCGTTTGGCGACAATCGACCAACGAGTTTGTGGCGGCGCGCTTATCCATTCTTTTACATGCCATGCCCGAGTATCGATACTTAAAAGAAGATGTGATTGACACGTCAGCGGAGTTTGTCGCTGCCGGGGCCATGGGCATCATTAATAAATGGGCTAATGATGGCTTTAAAGCTACGCCCCGGACGGTCCTGGACCAGATTACGACGGCTAACCGGCTGTTTAATGGGATTTTGGATCGTTGGAAGTTAAGTTAAACTTTAGTGAAAGCACCTGCTGTTGAGCAGGTGCTTTTTTGTCTTGGCGGATAAAAAAATTTTTTAAGAGCAGGGAAAATAATCGCAACCGGTTGCACTTGATTTGACCTATACCAATCTATCCTTGGTATCATCGCTTTTCGCGAAGGTTGTATGTAAAATCGCTTTCATTTTAAAGATTTCACTAGTCCTATTTGAGAAACTAGTCACAAGAAAATCGCTGGCATTATGGGGGTTCAAAGCGTATGATTTAAAAATGTAAAGGGATACATTGTGAAATTTAAAAGTGCATGAGGAGGATTTGTGTTATGGCCTATCAAACCATTAATCCATATACCAATGAGGTCGTGAAGACCTATGATGAAGCAACACCTGAATACATCGAAAGCAGCTTAGCCCAAGCGCAAAAACTTTATAAACAGTGGCGTAATGATCCAGTAGCCACCCGGATTCCGGTACTCCGGAAACTGGCCCAAATCTTTCGGGACGAAACGGATTCGTTAGCTAAGGTCCTAACGGTCGACATGGGAAAACTGTACAGTGAAGCGCAAGGAGAAGTTCAGTTGTGTGCGATGATTGCCGATTACTACGCAGACAACGCCGAGAAGTTCTTGGCACCACGCAAGATTGATTCCATTGCCGGTGATGCCCAGTTGGAGAATCATCCCCTGGGGGTTCTGATGGCAGTGGAACCTTGGAACTTCCCGTACTACCAGATGATGCGGATCTTCGCCCCTAACTTCGCGGCGGGAGACCCCATCGTTTACAAGCACGCAGCTAATACACCAGCGTCCGCGTTGGCCTTTGAAGATGCCGTTAAGCGCGCTGGTGCCCCAGCCGGTTCACTGACGAACCTCTTCTTATCTTACGACCAAGTTGAACAAGTTATTGCCGACCCTCGGGTTCAGGGAGTCGCTCTGACCGGTTCCAAACGTGGGGGAACGGCGGTCGCGGCGGCCGCTGGTAAGTACCTCAAGAAGAGTACCATGGAATTAGGCGGTGTCGATGCCTTTATCGTGGCACATGACGCTGATATGGCCCAAGTCAATGAGATTGCGCCCCGGGCGCGGCTCTACAATGTGGGTCAGGTCTGCACGTCATCCAAGCGGTTTATCGTTACGGAAAACCACTACGATGAGTTCTTAGCCAACCTGAAGAAGTCCTTCGCGGCCGCTAAGTTGGGTGATCCGATGGACCCCAATACCACGTTGGCACCCATGAACTCGAAGAAGGCGAAGGAAAAGCTTCAAGAACAAGTAGATGAAGCCGTGCAGAACGGGGCCACCTTAGCCTTTGTCCACGACCCGGTCGATAGTGACGGCCAGTTCTTCCTGCCAACCATCTTGACTGATATTGCGAAGGACAACCCGGCTTACGGGCAAGAAATGTTTGGTCCGGTCGCCCAGGTCTACAAGGTCAAAGACGATGACGAAGCCATTGCGTTGGCGAACGATACCGACTTAGGATTAGGTGGGATCGTCTTCGCCGGGAGTGCCGAGTACGGTGCGGAATTAGCGTCTCGGATGGAGACGGGGCAGGTCTACGTCAACACCTTCTTCAGCTCCTTGCCAGAACTAGAATTTGGCGGTGTGAAGCAGTCCGGTTATGGCCGTGAACTGGGTCAAAACGGGATCATGAGCTTCGTCAACCAGGAGTTAGTGGTTAAGCGCGATGCCCCAGCTGACAACCTAGCAGGTGGGTTAGTCACAGCAGCGCATTTCAATTAGTGTGATTCCCCCTGATGGTGCGGTGAAACGGACGATTGGGGTAGGCCCGGAGATTTTCGGTTATCTCCGGGCCTTTTTGATACCTGAAAATCGGACTGACTGGGACCCGTTTTAAACTGACTGGTGATGGTCATCCGTCTTCCTGGACGGTTCATAGTCGTACTAGCCTGATAGTCGGCTGTTCCGGAGGCCCTTTCGGTTTTGAGTCATGATTGACTTACCGATTAGTTTTCAGACAGTTCATAATTTTTTCGATAAAATAATATTCAAAACGGCTTTAATGTGATAATCTGAACAAGTAATCATTGAGAAAGGGTGAATCGTATGTCAGATCGTTTAGCAGGAAAAGTTGCGATTATTACGGGAGGCGTCGCCGGAATTGGTCTGGGTATCGCGGAGTGCTATGTACGCGAAGGGGCCAAGGTGGTCTTGACGGCCAACCATAACGTGGACGGCGGGAAAGCCGCGGTTGCCAAGTTTGGGGACGACGTGAGTCTGTTCGTCCAACAAGATGTGTCGCAAGAGGCTGATTGGCAGAAAGTCATCGACGCGACGATCGCCAAGTTCGGTAAGCTGGACATCTTAGTCAACAACGCCGGCATCGGACCCATGATGCCCGTGATCGAAGACGTCTCCTTAGCCGACTGGCAAAAGGTCATCGACGTGAACCTGACGGCTAACTTCTTAGGTGAGAAAGCGGCCATCAACGCCATGAAGCAGACCAACGATGCGCAGGGGTCGATCATCAATGTCTCCTCAGTAGCCGGCTTAGTGGGCTTACCCACGGCACCCGCTTACTCTGCCAGCAAGGGGGGCACGCGCCTGTTGACGCACGCCACGGCCCTGAATCTGGCCCAACGGAAGATTAACATTCGGGTCAACTCCGTCCACCCTGGTTGGATCGACACGTCAATCGTGCCGGCCGCTGCTAAGGAACAGCTGATCAAGACCATCCCCGTAGGCCACATGGGCCAACCTAAGGACATCGGCGAAGTCTGCGTCTACTTAGGCAGCGATGAATCCAGCTTTGCTAACGGTGCTGAGTTCACGGTCGATGGTGGGCAACGCGCCTAACCGTCCGGTAACTCGTCCAGCGTAGTTGCTGGTTCCGTTTAGTTGTGTAATTAAACCAACCACAAATTCTATTGAACTCATCAATTTATTAATAGTGTGGTTGCAACCGATTGCTCTACATGGTAAGATGGCCCACGTATTCACATGCTCAGTCCTGCAACGATAAGATCGTTGTACGCGCGAACGGGGTCTAACCAACCCATGAACGATGTTCGCCATCAATTGCCTAACCTTTCGGCTCCCACTAAACCACATCACGATGAGTTTGCAGTCACTGAGTTTCATTGAGATCAAAAAAAGCCCCCACCGAATTTTCGGCGGGGGCTTTTAAATTTAGCGGTTAGGCCAGGCCTAACGTGTTTAAAATCAGATAAACGTTCAAGATAATCAGAATCACCGCAATGATCCAAGACAGGATCTTGACCCAAGTCTTGTTTACGAACTCACCCATCAGCTTAGAATTACTGGTGAAGATGACCAGGGGAATCATCGCGAACGGTAACGCGACACTCAAGAAGACTTGCGAGAACGTCAGAAGCGATTCAATCTTGGCTTCGTTGTCGTGGTAGTACAACGCGAAGATGACCACTGGCGTCACGGAGATCAACCGGGTCAGTAACCGTTGTGCCCACAGAGGCATCTTCAGGTTAATGAACCCTTCCATGATAATCTGACCAGCCAAGGTCCCCGTAATGGTCGAGCTTTGTCCGGAAGCCAATAGGGCTAACGCGAACAACATACTCAAGATGGGACTGGCAATGGCGCCGACAATCTGACTGTTGCTTAAGGCGTTGTACAGATCGACGAACCGGCCTAAGTCACTGTCCGTGCCGAAGAAGAGGGCGGCCCCTAGAATCAAGAGGAGACTGTTGACGACAAAGGCGATGGTCAGCTGAATGTTGGAGTCAATCGTGGTGAACTTGATGGCTTGCGCCACACTCTTCCGGTTCTTCCGGTCGAAGTTCCGCGTCTGGGAGATGGAAGATCCCAGGTACAGGTCATGGGGCATCACGGTCGCCCCCACGATCCCTAAGGACAAGTACAGCATCCCTTGGTTCGTGACCACGTGGCTAGATGGTAAGTAGCCCTTGACCACTTCGCTCATCTGGGGCTGGGAGAGAATCACTTCGTAGAGGAAGACAAAGAGGATCACGGCGACTAACGTGGCCACGATGGCTTCGATCTTCCGGAAGCCTAGTTTCATCAACACCAGCAGTAACAGCACATCGGCAGCGGTGATTAAGATCCCGACCAGTAGGGGGAATCCGAATAAGAGCTTTAACGCGATCCCGGAACCGATGATTTCGGCGACGTCGGTGGCCACGATGGCTAGTTCGGTGATGATCCAGAGGACGAACCCGGTGAATTTACCCGTTCGCTCTCGTGTTAATTGGGCCAAGTCTTTGCCCGTCACGATTCCTAATCGAGCGGACATGGCTTGGAGGAGCATCGCAATCAAACTAGACATCAGGACCACCGTCAGTAACGTGTACTTGTATTGGGCCCCACCGGCAATGGAGGTAATCCAGTTCCCAGGATCCATATATCCGACGGCGATCAGAGCGCCAGGTCCGGTGTAGGCGGCCAGGGTGCGCCAGAATCCCGCATTTTGGGGAACGTCGACACTGCCGTTGACTTCGTCCAGACTCTTTTGGCCAGCGTCCGTCGATTTGAGCATGTGGTGCTTGGTCGTTGCATCGGTTTCATGTTTCTTCATATAAAACCCCTCTTTTCTATCTGTCTAGAAATTCAGGTAGTCGCATGACTTCTGCCTTTCCAAATCCTATCCCACCGCGCACCAGTCGGGGGCAACGCGATAATGGTGCCCCTTAACTGTGCCTGATGGCATAATATTTCAACCGTAAGTATAGGCTAAATCCCTACAAAGTCAACCGTTTACGGGATTAGCGAATCCCCGAATCCCAGGGGACTATGTGGATGGTGGCCACTGGGCAACCCATTGGTGACGATTTCATGCAAGGGCTGGACGGTCCGAGAAAAAATTTTGCCACTCAATTGTTTTCACTATCATTAGTAAAGATAGGCATAGTGATTCAATCAACTAGTATCAAAAACTAGATGATTGCGGTATAATGGCAAGTACCAGCGAGAAGTGGAAACTCCTAGAAATGAGGAACCAATATGCAAACTGAAAAAATTGCGATTTTAGTCGATTCTTGTTCGGACGTCCCAGCTTCTGTCCTCCAAGCGGCTGACATGGCACTCTTACCGGTCAACGTGATCTTTCGTGACCGGGTCTATGAAGACCGCGTGACCATCACGCCGGCGGAATTCTACCGGCGGCAGGCGACCGAACAGGCCACTACGGCCAGTCCAACCGGGAAAACGGTACTCGAGGCCTTCGAGCGCATCCAGGAGTCTGGCTACACCCACGTGTTGGGTGTCTGCATCTCGGATAAACTCTCGGGAACCTTTCAAGAAGTTAAATTATTAAGTGAAGACTCACCCTTAAAAGTTCATATGGTGAATACTAAGAATATCGGGATTGGGAGCGGCTTTGCGGCCATTTACGCGGCCCAGCTACGGGATCAAGGATTAGCGTTCGATGACCTGGTCGCGGAAGTCGAGCGAGTCGTTCGTCAGACCAAAGTCTTCTTCTATATTCCTAACCTGAAATACCTGGTGGCGGGCGGCCGGGTCGGCCGGGTCGCGGGGATGGCCGGAACGCTACTGAACGTTAAGCCGATCATCTCGTGTGATCCCGATGGGGTCTTTGCGCCAGTCGCTAAAGCGCGTGGTGAGAAGCGGGCCTTGGCCAAGCTGATCAGCCTGGTGGGGGAAACGATTGGTGACCATCAGCAGGTCAGTGTCTCCGTAGTCGACGGGGCCAACCCCGAGTTACGCGAGACCATCTTGGCCCAGTTACAGGCGGCTTACCCGCAGGTCAGTGACTGGGGCAGTGGCGATATCTCACCAGCCTTGGGGGTTCACACGGGCCCCGGATTGGTGGGCGTGGGGATACAGGTGCGCGATTAGGCTTGTGAAATCACAGATGTAGCCCTTAACATTCAAGCCATACAAAAAGGCCACGATGGCAACGAGGCTATCATGGCTTGAGGGGGGTACGAGCAGAAGTTTAAGACTTTGGGGGAGTGCTAAGTTCTGCTCGCGTGAAGAATCATAAGAATTTGTTTCGGGTCGACAAGCGCTCCTTGTTGACCTGACTGTAGTTTAACCCAGGTGGGGTTGTGGCGCAATCAATTGGTTTAATAAATATATTAATAATAAACCAAAACCATTTGACAGCTGGTTGCTGAAACGTTTATCCTTGAATGGACTAGCCATTAGACCGGGATGACTCACAGATTGTGGGGCTCATTACGGATTTGGCCCCACTGACTTTGTGAAAAGACGGTGGCTCACGACCTAGATATGGGGGCAACGGAAGAGATTTCCGTGCGGCCCCCGGGATAAAACGGCTTCAGGAGGATCGGAAGTTCATGGACTTAAGTTTAGTAGAATTAGCAATGATTTCGGGAGCGACCAGTGCGCTGGGACGGCTACGGACCCGCCGTAAGCTGGCTAAGTGGCAACGCCAACGGCCACGGGTGACTCCGCAGATTCCTACGCTCTTTGTCCACGGACTACGTGGTAGTTCTAAGACCATGGCGGCCATGCTGAAAGCCGCCGTCCACGTGGGTCATTGTCGGCCGTTGACCATTCACGTGACCCACGCGGGCAAGCTGAAAATCAGCGGCAAGTGGGATGACCAAGCCGAACACCCGTTGATTCAGGTGACGTTTGGCAATAACCAAGCCCGGTTGGCGTTTCAGGTCCGGTGGCTCCACGAAGTCATGATCTACTTGCGTGGCCAGCATGGGGTTCAAGCCTACAACGCGGTGGGCCATTCGGCGGGAAGCGTGGCCTTAGTGGCCTACGCGGAAGCCTTTGGCCAAGACACCTGGTTACCCCGTTTGAAAAAGCTGGTGACCATTGCCGGTCCCTTTAACGGGGTGATCGGAATGAACGAGAGCCACAACACCAACTTCCTAACGGAGACCGGTCGACCGAAAATCGTGTATCCCCGGAGCTTCTGGTTGCCCAGTTACGCGGACCTCTACTAACGTCGGGAGGCTTTCCCGACCGACGTGGCGGTCTTGAACATTTACGGTGATCTTGAAGACGGGTCGCATTCGGACCGCTACATTTCGACGGCTTCCGCACGCTCTTTGCGTTACTTACTAGGAACGATCCCCGCGAGTTTTCGGGAGGTCGGTTTCCGGGGGGCCGGAGCGGAACACAGTCGCCTGCACGACAACCCGCAGGTTCAAGCGCTAGTCTTTGACTTTCTTTTCCAGGAACCGGCGCCGACAATCAACCTAGCTTCAGTTAAAATGAGTTAACAAAAAGCCCTGAACGACATGCGGATCGTTCGGGGCTTTTCTACAGAATTAGGAATCATTATTGAAACACTTGTTTTGGGGGGAGTGCATCTTTTGACGCTGATTCCTAGATTAATCACAGTGCTTAACATTGGCGCATAACACGAACCAACTACCAGTATCATAGCGGGATTGGGGGGCGCCCGCAAGCGAATTGTGACGGCTGAGGCAAAGTGGTTAAAGGTCACAATAATTAGTCAGTAAAACCGGTTATTGACAAGGATTCGTGCTAAACTAAGACCGCGGACTGCGTTAACGACAGAAACTTATGATGGATTAAGTTATAAATTAATTTGAAGATAAACCGCCTAAAAACCGCGTCCCAATAGGAAACGGCTGTGGCGGTCTTAATTTTAACTGTAAGTGTGCAACTTGCACATGTTCCCGTCATTTTGGCAAAAGTGTGAGAAAACGACCCCGAATCGCCACTTTTCCGATAGTAAGTCGTTTATCTTTCGCTAACTTTCAAGTAGACTAAGCCTAGAATCGTTTTTCGATGTAGGAGGGTAAACATGAAAGTCATCATTGTTGGTAGTACACACGCTGGTACGAATGCGGCGTTACAAATTTTGCGTGATCACCCAGAAACTGAGGTTACCATTTATGAGCGGCACACGAACGTTTCTTTCTTATCTTGTGGGATTTCCTTGTACCTGGACGGACAAGTTAAACACCTAGAAGACATGTTTTACTCTTCACCAGAGCAATTGACCAGTTTGGGGGCCACGATCAAGACGCGCTGCAACGTGTTGAAGATTGATGCTGAGGCGAAGACACTGGAAGCCGTTAATATGGATACTGGGGATCTGATTAATGACACCTATGATAAGTTGATTATGGCGACGGGGTCGACCGTGACCGTCCCACCGATCTTCGGTATCGATGAAGACAAGGTCCTGCTATGCAAGAACTACGACCAAGCCAAGGCCATCTACGAAACGGCGAAGACCAATAAGCGGATCGCCATCATTGGGGCCGGCTACGTGGGGACGGAATTAGCGGAAAGCTATGCCCGGACGGATCACGATGTGCAGTTGTTCCAGTCACGGGACATCATCTTGAACCATTATGTCGATAAGAACTTCTCCGAACGCATCGTTGACACGCTCGAAGACAAGGGCGTTAAAGTCTATCTCGATCGGCGGGTCACCGCCTTTACCGGTAACGATAACGACGAGTTGGTCATCGAGACCACTGACGGCGACTTCACGGCGGACTTGGCCATCGTCTGCACCGGTTTCGTACCGAACACGGAACTGCTCCGGGGCCAAGTTGAAATGGATAAGCACGGAGCCATCATCATTAATCAATACGTGCAATCATCCAACCCAGACATTTATGCCTGTGGTGACGCGTGCGTGGTCAACTTCAACCCGACCGGCAAGCCAGCCTACACGCCATTAGCGACGAACGCGGTCCGGCAAGGAATGTTGGCGGGGATGAACGTCTTCGGGAACATCCAACAGTACATGGGGACCCAGGCGACCTCGGCCATGAACATCTTCGGCTACACCCTGGCCTCCACGGGACTGACGCTACAACATGCCAAGAAGTCCGGCTTTGAAGACGCCGATATGGTCACCTTCGAGGGAACTTGGCGGCCGGAGTACATGCCGACCACGGATAAGCTGTCGATCAACTTGGTCTACGATACCAAGACACGTCTGATCTTAGGGGCCCAACTCTTCAGTAAGCATGAAGTGGCTCAGTCGGCGAACGCCTTATCCATTGCCATCCAAAACCGCAACACTATCGATGATTTAGCCTTTGTTGATATGCTGTTCCAGCCGAACTTCGACGACCCGTTCAACTACTTGAACTTAGTCGCCCAGATGGCGGTTGAAAAGGAAGTCAAGCGCAACAACAACCATCCGCGGTTAACGGCGGGGATGTACGTGGCGCCTGGTGAGCAAAAATAAATTGATGAGAAATTAAAGAAAAACGCCGTTCGGGAACTCGCTGAGCGGCGTTTTTGAGTTGAAAACAAGCCGTCAGGGTAGCCAAAGCATACCCCAAGGGGTATAATGAACGCATTCAGTTTTTACAGGAGGGATTTCGGCATGCAAGCGATTATGACGAAAGATTTTGAACACGTAGGTGACGATGCGGCTTTGACGGTCGTTGATTTTTGGGCGGCGTGGTGTGGGCCCTGCAAGATGCAGACGCCGGTTCTCGAGGACCTCGACCAGGATTATGCGGGCCAGGTCAAGTTTGCGTCCTTAGACGTGGACCAGAACCAGGAATTGGCCCAGTCACTGGGAATCATGAGTATTCCATCACTGGTGATCTTTAAGAACGGCAAGCCCACAGAAAAGGTCGTGGGTTTTCACCCTAAGGCCGCGTTGAAGAAGTACCTGGACAGTAAGTTGGCGGAGGCGATGGCAGAATGACCACCACGCAGACCCAGTTAAAGAACCGGTTACGGCGCACGGACGGTCAGCTGCACGGCATCATGAAGATGGTGGAAGACGGTCGGGAATGCCAGGACATCCTGACTCAGCTTTCCGCAGTACGTTCCAGCGTGGAACGGATCATGGGGGTCGTAGTCGCGGCCAACGTCCAGCAATGCGTGGACGACGTGCAGCTTTCTAAAGACCAGCAGGCGGAATTACAGTCGGCTTTGGAATTGGTCATTAAGAACCATTAGTGTCATCGTGCTGGCAGGTCTTCTGCTAGGGCGCTGGTCAGTAAATTGTGAAACAGCCTAAGATGAGCTCTGTAACCCTTGCTATAGTCCCCTTAAGGTTGACAGATGAAAAACTATAATTCATCTATCAATT
>NZ_AZDT01000031.1 GCF_001434785.1 Levilactobacillus namurensis DSM 19117
CATCATAAAACATTGATTTAACAACATTCTTATTGACAAGACGTAGAAAAACGACCTATCCCGTTGAGAAAAACGAACAGCGCCTGGCGGACGGTAAGCCTTGAGGGTCGCGGAGAATCCCGCGAATGTGCTAAGCTAATTGGTGACAACTTTTGTGCTTAAGAGAGGGGTAACGGCATGTCATTACCAGAATTTCCACAAGGCTTCATTGAGATTCAAGATGCCACGCAAAATAACCTGCAGCACGTGAACTTGCGGGTACCCAAATACCAGACCACGGTCTTCGTGGGCCTATCTGGGTCGGGGAAGTCGTCATTGGTGTTCGACACCATCGCGGCGGCGTCCCGGCGCGAATTGAACGAGACGTTTCCCAGCTTCACCCAGCAATACTTGCCCAAATACGGTCAACCACACGTGGGCGATATCGAACATCTGCCCGTGGCCATCGTGATCGCCCAGCAACGGCTAGGGAAGAATGCCCGGTCTACGTTGGCGACCTATACGGGGATCTATTCGCTGTTGCGCCTTTTGTTCTCCCGCATCGGGAAACCGTTTATCGGCTACTCCGACACCTTTTCTTTCAACCTGCCACAGGGGATGTGCCCGACCTGTCAGGGCTTGGGGTACGTGGACGACATCGATGAGCACCAGCTGATCGACCCCGAGAAGTCGTTGAACCAAGGTGCCATCACCTTCGTCAGTTTTGCGCCGAATACCTGGCGTTGGCGGCGTTACGGGACCAGCGGACTCTTCGACAACGATAAGCCCATCAAGGACTATACGCCCGAAGAGTACGACCTCTTGATGCATGCGCCTCAACAGAAGCTGGCTCATCCGGGGAAGGATTTTCCCCGTACGGCGCTGTACGAAGGCGTAGTGCCGCGGATTCGGCGGTCGATCATTGGGAAAAAGGAAGCGGAACATCACAAGGCCGCTATCGCCGCCATCGTGACCCGTAAGCCTTGCCCGACCTGTCACGGGACCCGGTTACGGGCCGAGGTCCTGACCAACCACATCAACGGCAAGAACATCGCGGAAGTCTCCGCCATGGACCTCCGGCACGTGTTGACCTTCTTACGGGGCATCACGGAACCCCTGGCGACCGATGTGGTCCGGGAACTGACCACCAAGATTCAATCCCTGGTAGACATTGGCTTAGGGTACCTGACGTTGGACCGGGGGACCAGTTCCCTGTCCGGCGGGGAAGCCCAACGTATTCGCATCGCCAAGTACCTGACCAGTGCGTTGGTCGACATGGTCTATATCCTAGATGAACCTAGTGTGGGTCTGCACCCGCACGATATCCAGTTGATCAAGGCGGCGTTGACCAAGTTGAAGGATAAGGGCAACACGATTCTGGTGGTGGAACACAACCCGGCGATGATCGCCTTTGCGGATTACGTGGTCGAGATGGGACCCCATGCCGGGTCCGCCGGGGGTCAAGTGACCTTTACGGGAACCTACCCTGAATTATTAGCCTCCCAGACGTTGACTGGAAAATGGTTGCGGCAACCGCACACCTGGGGCTTAGAACGTCCCGCAACGGACCACCTATCACTGCGGCAGGTGACCCAAAACAACCTGCACGCGGTAGACGTGGATGTGCCGCTGGGAATCATGACGGTGATCTCCGGGGTCGCCGGGTCCGGGAAGAGTTCGTTAGTGAGTGCGATTAAGCAACACTTGCAGACCGACTACATCGACCTGGCCCAGGCACCGGTTGGCATCAATATCCGCTCGACCCCGGCGACTTACCTGGGCGTCTTGGACGAGATTCGTAAGCTCTTTGGCCGAGAGAACGGGGTGGCCTTGGGCTGGTTCAGCTATAACGGCAAGGGCGCTTGTCCCCGGTGCAAAGGGAAGGGCGTCACCATTACCAACATGGCCTTCATGGATCCCGTGGTGCAGACTTGTGAACTCTGCCAGGGGAAACGCTACAGTGACCAGGCCTTACAATACCAGTACCATCACCGAAACATTGCGGAGGTGTTGAGTTTATCGGTCACGGCCGCGGCGGAATTCTTCCGCGACACGCCAGCAGTGGCCAAGCAGCTGGCGAACTTAGACCGGGTCGGCTTAGGCTACCTCACGTTAGACCAACCCCTGACCACCTTGTCTGGCGGGGAATTGCAACGCTTGAAGCTAGCGGTCGAGTTGGGGAAGCAGGGCACGATTTATCTGTTGGACGAACCCACGGCCGGGCTGCATTTACAGGATACGGACCGGTTATTGAAGCTCTTCAATCAGCTGGTCACGGCGGGAAACTCGTTGATTATCATCGAACACAACCTGGCGGTGATCAGCCAGGCCGATTGGTTGATCGACGTGGGTCCGGACGCCGGTCAGTATGGGGGCCGAATCCAGTACACGGGCGTGCCGCGCAAGTCCGTTACGGTTTCTACGTCCCGCACCGGTGTGGCTTTAAAAGCTTGGATGCAAGACTAACCTCAGCATATTGTTGAATTGGCGCTCAGGGGGATGCCCCTGGGGGCCAATTTTTTTGTGCTTGTGGTGGTGTTTGACATCCGCCTTACCGGACGGCCAGCCAGGGCTGGAACGCAGTGGGCACCACTTCGAGCCCAAGAGCGGTCTCGAAGCTTGGCCTTTGACTAGGGCAGCGAAAAACGCTCCCCAAGTCAAATTTCACTGCTGAGCCCTGGCTGGCCGTCCTCACGGCTCACAGTAGTGTTCGAGTTAACCATAGTGGCAGTTAGAGTGATTCGGTAATTCAATCAATAACGTGAGAGGAGGGGGAAGAACTAACCCCAGGAAGATCCGCTGAATAGACCATTCGTTGGGTTACGTTATGGTACGATCGCCCGGTAAGGCGCTGATTTAGACTACCTAACAGTTCAATACTTGATGAAACGTACGTTCTCTCTAAGGTGGATTTGTGGTAAACTTATTCCTATTCTATTGGTGAAAGGGACGACTGCTTGTGATGGCAACCACGATTTTGACCCCGGCGGAGAACCGCTTCTTACAACTGACCTACCCCGCATTGGCGGACCCCGCGTTGACCCGGTTGATGCCGGTCTTACGCGACCACCCCACGGTCAAGACCACCAGTGACTGGTTGACTGCGCGGGCGAAACAGGCAGTGGCAGCGAGTCGCATCGACTGGTTGGTGCAGGGGAGTCTGGCCTGGAAACTGTTGGCGGATTCCCCCTACGCCATCAACCCCAGCGACCAACGTGGCCAGTGGCACCACTGTGCGCTCTGCCATTTGCCGGTTCGGTACGAGTATCACGTGGTCCTGCGGTCGGACGGTCGGGAGATCGTAGTGGGGTCCGAGTGCGTGAAGAAGTTCATGAGCGACGAAATGCAGTACCTGATGACCATCACCACCGAGGATAACTTCCACGCGGTGGCCCAGTACGATGCCTTATCGGCGCAGTATCCGCAGGTGCCGGAGATTCTGTGGACGCCGGACGCCCTCCCGCACCTGCCCAGCAACCAACACGCGCAGCATCGATGGGTTCGCCGGGGAACCAAGTCCACGGTGACGGGTTATCTCAAACGCCGCACCACCGAACTTCCGGACCGGCAACTTTCGCCGTACCTGCAGGGCTACGCGGATCTACAGGCCAAGAACGCAGCGGCCCAGGCGGCACTGGACCAGCAACGGCAACGCCGCGCCTTACAAGAACACCAAGCAGCCGAACGCGCACAACAGCGGGCCTGGCAAGCGGCGGCGGATGCCCAGACCACGGCTGAACAGCGGTTGCGGCAGTCACGCGAGTACCAGGACTGGTTGACGGCGGTAGCCCGGTTAGTGGTTGAACGGGGACCATTGGGAGTCTTCAAGCAGCGGTTGGCGGCGGTGCCGGTACCGAAGTCCGTGGCCCGGCTGGTCAATAGTTACCAGCTGGGGGTCATGGCAACGGAATTCGCCCATCACGGCCGAATCCAGGCTGAACGGCTACAGATTGTGCCCCGTTACCTGGTTGCCGATTTGAATCAACGCAGTCGCCAATTGGCCGCCCAACGTCAACGTGACTGGTACGATGACCTGTTCAACGCTACTGTGGGTTTCGACCTAACCCCCAGTGACCGGCAACGGCGCTTAGCCGACTTGCAGACCAGTTGGGAGGGGCGCCAGTTCCCCGCTAACGTTTACTCAGACCTGGCGACCTTACGGGACCGGCTGGACCAAGCGCAACCGTTGCCTAACGGGTGGCCGGACGCTTTGCGCCAAGCCATGCAACGTCGGCTAGACCAACAACCCGCCCAGGGCTGGGTTCCCGCGCGTAAGAATCACGTGACGCCGGCCCAGCTCCGCGCCCTAGTTCCGGACGCCACGACCTTCGCGACGGTTGCGCAACGGTATCACCGGCTCTACGACTTACCGGCTGATCAGGCGGCTGTCACGTTGTCGGCCCTGGCCCAGTATTATCTGGTGGCCCAGGATCGGCAGGCCCACCGGCAAGCGGCGACCCAGGCTCTGGTCCGGCAATTATTGACACCTGAATCCTAAGATTTATGAGTCCGGCAGCTGCGGTTGTGGGGCCTTTTTTTAAAATTTAAAGCAAACGCTTGTTCCCCTAATAAAAATTCAGTATAATGAAGGTCCTAGGTGCAATCGGGAAGGGGGACCACCAGATGGCGGCTGCGCGAACTTACATTGCCATTGATTTGAAGTCGTTTTACGCGTCGGCGGAGTGTGCCGCCTTAGGCCTCGATCCGTTGAACGTCAATCTGGTGGTCGCCGACCAGTCCCGGACCGACAAGACCATCTGTCTGGCGGTCTCACCGGCCTTGAAAAAGTTCGGCTTACCGGGTCGTCCCCGGTTGTTTCAGGTCGAACAGGCGGTGGCGGAACTAAACCGCGACCGGACCCTCCAGGCCCATCACCGGCTACGGCGCGAATCGGTCTACCGTGACCAACTGTTGCGCGACCCGACACTCAAGGCGGGGTACCGGGTGGTGGTGCCCCGGATGGCTTACTACTTACAGGTCAGCAACCAGATCTATCAGATCTACCTGAGGTACGTTGCGGCCGATCAGATTCACGTTTACTCGATCGATGAAGTTTTCATGGACGTGACGGCCTATCTGAAGCTCTACCAGACCACCGCTCATGACCTGGCCAAGCGCATCATCCAAGATGTTCAGCGCCAGACCGGAATTACCGCAACGGCGGGGATTGGCAGCAACCTGTATCTGGCTAAGGTCGCGATGGATATCGTGGCCAAGAAGATTCCTGCCGACCAAGATGGGGTCCGCATCGCCAAGCTCACGGAACTGAGTTACCGCAAGTATCTCTGGGCCCACACACCGCTGACGGACTTTTGGCGCATCGGCAAGGGGTACGCCCAGCGATTAGAGAAGATGGGACTGCACACTATGGGCGACATTGCCCGCCAGTCGTTGGGGACTCTGTCGGACGCCCGCAACGAAGAACAGCTCTACCAAGAGTTCGGGCGGGTCGCCGAGTTGATCATTGACCACGCCTGGGGTTATGAGCCCACCACGATTCACGACATTAAGGCCTACCGCCCTAGTGACCATAGCTTGGGCTCGGGGCAGGTTCTGGCCACGCCGTACCCGTTTGCCAAAGCCAAAATCGTTGCGCGAGAAATGATCGACGCGTTAGCCTTGGACCTGGTCAAGCAACATCAGGTCTGTGACCAGGTCGTTTTGCATGTGGCTTATGACGTCACCAGCCTGGCCACGGCCGACGCTAGCGGCACGGTCACCACCGACTTTTACGGACGGCGGGTACCTAAGGCGGCCCACGGGAGTGCCAGCTTACCGGTGCCCACGGCGTCAACGAAGCGGTTGCGCCGGGCGGTCTTGCGGCTGTTTGAAACTAAGGTCAACCGGCATTACCAGGTGCGCAAGCTCACGGTGACAGTCAACCATGTGGTCACCGAACGGCAGGCTGCCGCCCGAGACCACGGTGAACAGCTGGACTTATTTCAGAGCCCGCAAGTCGAGCAGCGAGTAGCCCAGGAAACGGTAGCTCAACGGCGGGAACGCCAGGCCCAAGAGGCTATCTTGAAGATTCAAGAGAAGTTCGGCAAGAACGCCTTATTTTGGGCGGCGGACCTTCAGCCGGGGGCGACACTATTGAAACGGAACCAAGAGATTGGGGGGCACCGCTCATGACGCACGACCAACAGGCCAAACGAGCCATTGCCGAAACGCTGTTCAACAATACCGACGCCTACCGCGACATCATGCGACTCCCACACCACCGGTCTACCGCCCACCCGGCGATGACCAATGCCGAACGGGCGGCCCAGTTCGCACCATTCGCGGCCCTGACCGGTTACAACGACTTGATTGCGGAGAGTGGCGAGCAACTGGCGCAGCAGTCGCGGTTGCCCTTTGAAGAGGCGCACTTGTTGCAGTACCGATTACGCCAGGTGCGGGCCCAACTGGCCACCCAACCCCGGGTCAAGCTGACCTACTTTGAGGGGGAGACGGGGGAATCCCATACGGTACTGGGCCGCGTCACGGCGCTCGATACCGCTGTCCATACGGTGACCCTAGACGCCCAGCGGGTCTTTCCGGTCGCGAACCTCCAAGCAGTGACGCTCTTACCCACGACTTAACCCTTATCCGAATACCGTTGCCCTTATATCAAAATTGATTTTGATATAAGGGTTTTTGTATGGTTGTAAAGATTTGATAAGGGACCTGTACAGACTCCGTAAAGGCGCCCAATTGTGCCCCTAAATGGCTTACACTAGTTGCAGGTTAGCGTGATAACCAAACGGAGTAGGGAGGAATTTCGAATGATGCGAATGAAGCAACGGTTAGGGGTTACGTTGGCGACGGCGTTGGTCTTGTTACCACTGATGACGCCAGTAGCACAGGCCAAGACGACTTCGGCGGCGGCAATGATCAAGCCGCACGAAGCCAGCTATGGGTATTACGTGGATACGTATCAGAACAATGTTAAGGGGAATACGACGGTGACTACCAACCCGTCGTTTGGCTTGCTCTATACGTTCAACAAGATCTGGTCACCTACAGAGGGTCAAAAGGATCCGGGGTTGATTCGTCAATCCTTAGACATCGCGGCTAAGATTACCCAGACGCGGAGTCAAGCGGAAGTTAAGCGGTCGTTCTTAACGGACCGCCGGCGCCTAGAATACAATAATATCTCCGGCTTGGGTCCGTATGCGGCGGCCTTCATTAAGAACGCGGACGCGAAGACGGACTACTATGATGTCCCAGCAGCGCCACAGCCGGCGAATACGCCCTATTCGAATGTTACTTGGGCGAATCCAGATTCTAAGTTAGGGGCCATGGTCCAATTGATTGCTGCGACCCGGGTCTTCGGGGGGACGGGCGTACCCAAGCACTTCTTCAAGTTCATCCGGCCTTACCGACAGGATCCGCAACACGTCCTACCTAACCCGTACTTGGTCAACGTGATGCACGCGGCTAAAGCCGATGATTACGACTTCCCGAGCGGTCACACGTCAGCCGGCTTTGAAATTGGTGAAGTCATGGCGTACGCCTTTCCTGAACGGTTCCAAGAATCCGTCACCCGGTCCTCCGAGATTGGCTACGACCGGGTATTGGCTGGACGGCACTCACCGTTAGCCGTGATGGGCGGTCGGATGTTTGGGACGGCCGTCGCTGCCGCCACATTGAACGACCCACAATATCAAGGCTTAATGAAGCGCGCCTATCAAGAAGCCCACTCGGATGCGTTATTACACAGTCCGTTAGTGACGAAGAACGATGACTTCGGCGACTACCGGACCAACCAGAAGAACTACCGCTTCCGGATGACTTACGGCTTACCACAAAATGGGGACCGGACGATTGCACCACGGGTACCCAAGGGGGCAGAAGTCCTCTTAGCCACGCGGTTGCCTTACCTCAGCAAGACCCAACGGCGGATGGCGTTAGCCACGACGGAATTGCCATCGGGATATCCAGTCTTGGACGATACCGAGGGCTGGGGACGGTTAGACCTCTTCTCCGCCGCGAACGGTTACGGGGCCTTACCAACGACCACCAAGGTCAAAATGGATGCGGCCAAGGGCGGTTTCAACGCGCACGACACTTGGCGTAACGACATTACCGGGAACGGTAAACTCATCAAGCAAGGAACCGGGGCGTTAACGTTAAAGGGCCACAACCAGTTCAAGGGCGGCCTGCAAGTTGACGGTGGGGACCTCAATCTCGCCACTGCCACGGCGGCGGGTAACGGTCAGTTGACCTTGAACCAGGGGACGTTAACGGCCAATACCGCCATTAAACTGCAACGGGGTTACCAACAGACCAAGCGCGGGACGCTGGCCTTAACGGTAACTAAGGCTACGGCCATGAAGATTCGGGGAAAGGCTAAGTTGGCCGGGACCCTGCGGTTAACCAACTTGAAGGGCTTGAAGTCCCACCAGACGGTGATCACTTTCGACCAACACCAAGGGAAGTTCAGTCGCATCGTGGGCTTACCTAAGGGTTGGCACGCGGTCTACACGGCCCACAAGTTAGCGTTAGTTCGGAATTAAGTATTCAGCAGAATAGGCAGTATCTTAAAACGGACCACCGGGACGGTTACCTGGTGATCCGTTTTGGGGTATTCGTGATCATTTTGAAAACAGTCGCTGGTCTCTCATTTCAACTGAGCGTGCTGGACGGGGCTTAATTGTCTTGCCATCATCGCCAATCGTGATTTGAAGTTTTTTTCCGCTAGACATATTAATTAGCTTCCGAATCGCGGTTGGAATGAAGATCCGTCTCTTTGTCTAGAGCTTAACGCTGGATACCATCTCCTAATCCCCAGCCCCCCAACTAATCGTGTGACCACCAAAAAACCGCCGTGATAACTTCGCTGAAAGTTATCACGACGGTTCATTCAAAGTTCAATCAGTCGGTTAGTTTTGCTCGGAATGCTCTAACCGGCGCTGTTGCCGCAGGTTCGTCAGGGCTAAGCCCAGTGAGCACAGGGCCAGGGGCCAGTTGACTGCCCAGGTGTAGAGGAACCAGTGACTGGTCGACGTGGGCTTGAAGAAGCTGAGCAGGGACAGGTTGTTGATCCCGCTGATGGTGACCAGCAAGCCGAAGAAGACCAGCTGACACAGAAGGCCGCCAGCCGTCGAGAAGCGGTACTTACTGATGATGGCGGTGTCGTTGTCAACCACGTCGGATTCGTACAGCTCTTGGTTGACCGTGGGGTTATCGTCCCCAATATACAGGGCAATCAGGAGTAGCCCCAGCAAGTAGATCCACTTCCAGGGAATCAGGACCAGCAGGTGACCGGCAATCACGACTTGGTGGCGCAACCGGTCCTGTCGCCGGGGGTCGTGATGGGCCAGGGCCTTAATAATCCCCGCGCCACCCTCGAACCCGATCAGGTAGACGGCGAAGACCAGGTACATCCCCAGCTTGCCCCAGTAGTAGTACGCCATGAAGCTACTGAAGAGGAGCACGTAACTCAACATGAATCCCCGGTTCAAGAGGCGGGCTTTAAAGTTGTGCAGGGTCCGTCGGTCGGCGTAGAGTTCGATCAAGGCAATTACCAAGGCAATCAAGATAATGGCCAGGGTGTCCCAAGCTGGTAACGGGACATCGGCCTTACGCAGGGTGGTCAAGACCGCTAAGGCGGCGAAGAAGATCACGGATAACCACCACCGCCAGAACTGCTTCAGCCCGTGACGCTGGTTGGGCTGACCGCGGTAGAAATCGTGGGTGAACTCGTTAAGCAAGAGTCCCCCGGGTAAGGCAACTAGGTTCATCACGGCCAGTAGGGCGAACGAGAACGAGAAGCTGAGCTTAAGTCCCAGGTCGATGCCTAAGAGGAGCGCCAGGAGTAGGAAAATCACCCAGTAAACGCTCTTCATCTTGAATGGCGTGGTTTGGGCCAAGTTGAGCTTGACCGTGAGGAAGTAAGGCCAAATCGTGGCGGCACTGTAGCCCCACAGGACACTCCCGACCAAGAGCCACCCCAGCGAATCGGTGAGGGCGAAGGGCAGACTGCCCAGGGCCCCGAAGACCAGCGTGATGATTAGATAAGTGCTGGAGCGCAGATTGAAGCGCTTGGTGTAGAAGATACTGGCGGCCCGGGCGATATAGACGGTGACCAGCGCGACCAGGTAAGTGGGGCTTTGGGTCTTTTGGTATTGAAATAAAATTAAAATGTAGGGCAGCATGATACCGGTGTTCGCTAAGAAGTTCAGGGTTCCCACCGAAAGATCAATGCCGGCTTGGCGCAGGCGTTTCACGGATGCGGCCTCCTTTTTTCAGTCTGGTAAACAGTGTCTAGTATAGCAAGTTGGGCCCCCTAACACCTAGTCAGACCCCTTACGAATTTTTTAATGAGTAGACGGTTGGGACCCAAAAAGACGCCCAGAAGCTGGGGGCTTCTAGGCGTCGGTGAGGTTAAGCTTCCGAAGAGGTCTTCGGCGTTAACCGTTTTTCAATGAAGGATAACACTAAGTCTGTGATGATGGCCATTAACGCGGTCGGTAAGGCCCCGGCCAGGATGATAGCCCCGCCGTCCGTGGCGTTGGTGCCCCGGACGATGATGTCTCCCAGGCCACCGGACCCGATGAAAGACCCGATAACGGTGATCCCAATCCCGATGACTAAGGCGTTCCGAATCCCGGCAATGATGACCGACAGGGACAGCGGAATCCGGATCGTAGTCATGATCTGGAGCCGCGTCATCCCCATACCTTTCCCAGCATCCAAGACGTCGCGGTCGACGCTCAGCATCCCGGTGTAGGTGTTCTTGATGATGGGCAGCAAAGAGTACAGGAAGACGGTCGCGATGACCGTGGTCTGACCCAGCCCTAATCCCAGCATCAGGATGGACAGCATGGCTAGTGAAGGCACCGTCTGAATCACGTTAGCCGCCCCCACGATCAGCGGTGAGAGCCGCCGGTGTTGTGAGGTCCAGATCCCGATTGGAATCCCGACGATGGCGCCGAAGAGGACGCCGTAGATGGAGACTAAGAACGTTTGGTTAAATTGGCTCAGCACGTACATTCCATTGTGCGAGAAGTAGTAGATGAGCTGTTGCCACAACCCTAAGTCTTTCATACTTAATGGCCCCCTTCGAAGTAATGGTGTTGTTGCAAGAAGTCTTTAGCGACCGTTTGTGGTTCTTCCAGTTGGTCGTCGACTTGGTAGTTCAAGCGTTGCATGGTCTTTAAGTCAATCTTACCGACTAGACGGTTGATGACTGGCTTGAGCTCAGGATGTTGTTTCAAGACCTTATCCGTGGCGACCGGACTCCCATCGTATGGTGGGAAGAAGTTTTTGTCGTCCTTTAAGAGCTTCAGGTGGTAGCTGGAGACCCGGCCGTCGGTGGAGTACCCTAAGATGGCGTCCATCTTATTGGCGGCTAAGGCGTCGTAGAGTAACCCCAGTTGCATAGGCTTAACGGTGCCAAAACTGTAGCCGTAGGTCTTCTGGAAGGCGGGGTACCCGTCACCAGGACGGTTTTGCCAGATTTGGTCGATACCGACCGTCATCTTCGGGGCCAGCTTTTGTAGGTCGCTGACCGTCTTCAGATGGTGCTTCTTCGCGTACGCGGGCTTGACCATCCAAGCGTAAGTGTCGGCGAAGCCGTAAGTGTCGAAGTAGGTCATGTGATACTTGTTTTGGAAATCGTTGGTGACGATGTCTTTGACCTTGCTAGGGTCCCGTTCGAACTTCCGGTTCAAAACGGTGGTCAAGTCGGTCCCGTAGAACCGAATGGAGGAGATGTCGGCGTCGCCGTTCTTTAAGGCGTTGAAGCTGACGTTCCCGGACCCTAAGTTATTGATAATGGATGTGTTTAACTTGGTATAGTGTTGAATCATGCCTTGGATCATGTAAGCCATGATTTGTTGTTCGGTGGTGTTTTGCGCCGCGATACGGACGGTGTCCTTACCCGACCCGCCGCTTAATCCGGGCAGCGCACACCCACCTAAGGGTAACAGTAAGATGACGACCAGAAGTCCGGTCAGCCATTGATAGATTCGTTTTCGCATGGTGACCTCCTATCTGAGCTGCTTAGGCGTAACGGCCGTTTCAACCTTGCCCAGCAGGTAATCGACGAATAACGCGAGGATAATAACGGGAATCGAGCCTCCGAGAATCAGGTCGGAACGGTAGAGGTTCAATCCGTTAAAGATGAAGTCCCCTAAGCCGCCGGCACCGATGTAGGACGCCAGCGTAGCCCAGGCAATCACGTAAGTCGCGGACAGCCGGATACCGGCCATGATGACGGGCGCGGCTAGGGGCAGTTCGGCTTGAATCATGGACTGCCACCAAGTCATCCCCATCCCTTTAGCGGCGTCCCGCACAGTTGGCGAGACCCCCTGCATGCCCAGATAGGTGTTCCGGAGAATCGGTAAGAGTGAGTAGATGAACAGGGCCACGATAGCGGGCGTGGAGCCGATCCCAAAGATTGGGATCATGATGGCTAGCAACGCCATGGCGGGGATGGTCTGTAAGACCCCAGCAAGTGTGATGACCGCATTGGCCCCGTGCTTCATGCGAGTCAAGAGAATTCCCAGCGGCACGGCGACGATAATCCCTAGGAGCAACGCCGCTGCAGAGATGTAGAGGTGTTGACCAGTCTTAGAGATCATTTGCGTGCCGTAAGTAGCTAGAAAATGTAGCATTAGGCATCGGCACCCCCTTCATGGTTAGCCGCAGCGTGGATGTCTACGTTGATTGGTGAAGCAGGTTGTTCGTCATTCTCAGGAACTCCCCGTAAGGCATCGTAAACGATGTCCACTAGCGACGTCCGGGTGACGATGCCGACCAAGCGGTGTTGGTCATCCACAACGGGAACGTTCTTCACACCCATCTTCAGGATTCGTTGAACGGTGTCCCCGATTAAAGCCTTAGATTGAACGAAAAAGACTTCGTGATTCATCAGGGCACTGACCGGCGTCTGCGGGTCGGTGTTCCGGCTCACGTCATCCAGGTCGATGTAGCCAATCAATTTATCCTGGTCATCGGTGACTAACAGGGTATCAACTCGCTTTTCGTGCATCAAGTCGATGGTGTCGGTCAGGGTCTTGTTGGGCGAAATGGCCACGGGGTGCTTCCGCATGATCTGACTAACGGTCAGGATATTGGGTTGAGCCCGAATCAAACGTTCTTCCCCGATTAAGTTGGTGACGAATTCGTCGGCCGGGTGCCGCAGGATGTTCTCTGGCGTGTCGACTTGGACCTGTTTCCCGTGGCTCATGATGACGACCCGGGTGGCTAAGTTCAAGGCTTCGTCCATGTCGTGGGTCACGAAGATGAAGGTCTTGCCCAGGTCTTCTTGTAAGTGCTTGACCAGATCTTGTAGGGATTCCCGGGTGATGGGGTCCAAGGCCCCAAAGGGTTCGTCCATTAAGATCAGTTCTTGGTCCGCAGCTAAGGCCCGCACGACCCCGATCCGTTGTTGTTGCCCACCGGAGAGCTCACCCGGGTAGCGTTTGAGCATTTCGTCGGGCAGTTGGGCCAGGTCGATCATCTTGTGGGCTTGCTTGGCGCGCTTTTCCTTGGACCAGCCCAGGAGCTTGGGCACTAATTCGATGTTTTCTTGAATCGTCATGTGCGGCATAAGCCCCGTGTTTTGAATCACGTAACCGATGGACCGCCGGAGCTTAACCGGGTCCATTTTCGAGATGTCCTTACCGTTGATCTTGATGGAGCCGGAAGTCTGGTGCAGCATCCGGTTGATCATCCGCATGGTGGTGGTCTTCCCGGAACCAGACGTCCCGATGAAGGCGATAAACTCACCCTTGTCGACTTCTAGGTTGAAGTCGTCGACGGCTACTTTGCCGTTGGGGTATTCCTTACGAAGGTGTTCCATTGAAAGTAACATTAAGCGTTCGTCCTCCTAGTTTCCAGTTGGTGCCCCGCAGTTAGCCGGGACTTGAACAAAAAAATAAACGATCGGTGACTCTGGATCCCTGCAGGTGGGAATGCCTAGAGACCGGTCGTATTCGATTACTGAGGTTGGTTTGTTAAACTAACGCTATTGTACATGAAAACTAGATATTTACCAAGAAAAGACTATTACCAGTGTTGACCAATACCGGATATAAACGCTTCTGAACGCCGGTAAATCAACGGTTAAATTATTTCTAATTAAATTACAGTTTTGGCCGAATGGATAGAAGTTTATAATTTAAAGTCTTAATTAATAAGTGGATACTTATATTTGGTTAGGGAAGATGGCTAGTTATGGTTAAAAAAACGCGTCCCCAACTTAGGTTGTAGTTGTTATCCGCCTTACCGGACGGCTAGACAAGGCTGGAACGCCGTGGGCACGATTTGACGCCCCAAATCCATAGTCCCCAAGCTGGCCTTTTCCTAGGCGAGCTGAAGAACGCTCACCAAGGAAAATTTCACGGCTGAGC
>NZ_AZDT01000005.1 GCF_001434785.1 Levilactobacillus namurensis DSM 19117
CTCTCTAACAAGAATCATTAATTTAACAACATTCTTATTGACAAGACGTAGAAAAATAGAGTCTGAGATTAAATTCTCAGACTCTATTTTTTGCGTTCTAAACGTACGACCAAAGACAAACTGTGGTAATCACCCGCCTTACCGGTTGGGCCTGAAGAGGCCCAACCTCACGGCTAAATTGAGTGTCCCCAAAACAGTGTTTCCTGACGCTTGACGATTTTGTTCACACAAACGACCACTGGACCTTATCCTATTAGGATGAGGTTTTTTACTGAGTATAATCGTCAGCAGTACACTTGGGGACCACGGCCTGTTATGGGTTTACACGACTGTAAGCTGGGAGGACGGATGACCATCGCAAATCTGATTTACCCCTGAAGCCAGCCCTGCTGTTGCAATCCAGTCAGGATGCCAGCCCGTTGCTGGGGGTCGCGGCTGAGTTCGGTCGCAATGTGGTGACTGAACGTTTCTTCCCGTTGGTTGGTAGTCCGTTGCTGGTAGTAGACCTTGATCAGTTGGTTATAGGCGACCAACGACGGATCCGTAGGCGTGATGGTCTGGTAGCCGTTGGTGAAGTGCATCAGGTCTTGGGGAAGCCGCGGTTTGTGTTCCGGCTGTTCGGCGGGGTGTCCGATCGCCAGCCCCAGTACCGGGAAGGTCAACTCTGGTAGGTCGAGTAAATCAATCAGACGAGGAACGTCGTTTAAGATGCTCCCCATGATGGTGCTACCAAGTCCCAGACTTTCGCCCGCGGTGACCACGGTCTGGGTCATGATGGTCGCATCGAAGATCCCCGCGAGAAGTTTGTCCAGACTATGCAGGTTAGCGGTCGTAGTGGCATTTTGGGGTGCCAACTGTTGGTTTCGGTACTGGTCCGCCACGAAGACGAAGTAGTGACCGGCCCGTTCGAGCCAGTGGTGGCCAGTGATGTCGCCGAGAGTCGCCAGCTTGGCGGGATCGGTAACGCTAATGATGCTGGCCTGTTGGGAAAAGGTACTGGTGGCCGCGTGTTGGGCGGCGTCGACTAGGGTGTGGATTTCCGCGTCCGTGAGTTTTTCGGGTGTAAATTGACGGATGCTGCGGTGAGCCATTAGGGTGTCTAAAGTGGGATTAGTCATGTTGAACCTCCTTAAGTCGCTTGACCATGGCCTGGTAGACCCGTTGTTCATCGGCGGGGACTCCCCGGAGTTCGTAGTTGGCGATAAAGGGCGCGTTGAACTTCTGGGCGTAGCGCTTGGCGGTCAGACAGTACTGTTCGTTAAAGTTTCGGTTGCCGCTGCCGACCACGCCCAGCAGGTAGCGGGCGTTGTTGCCGTACGCGATGTATTCGCCCAAGACGTTGGTCATCAGTTCCTTGACGCCGTTGTCGATGCCGTTGCCGCCATTCAGGTAGGTCGGCACGAAGCAGAAGTACGGGCTGGTCTCGGCCGTCAGATCGGTGGCTTCACTGATTTCGGTGGCCGTGATGGTCGGCAGGCTCGGGTCGGTCGCGTGTTGGGCCGCCGCGTAGTCGGTGAGGTGTTCGATGAAGTTCCGGGTATTCCCTTCGATTGAGATGTATAAGATCCGCATACTGATTCCTCCGGTTTTAGATAGGTTGCTTCTAGTGTACACGGATTGACGGAAAAATGTTGTGCGAAAACGTCTTGCGCAATTCCCAGACCTGTGCTAATCTAGGCGTAATCTAAGAAAGAACGAGGTATCTCAGCCAATGCGTAACTAAGCGAATCCATTGTTAAACACACTTATCCTGATTTCAGGGGTGGAGTGTGTCGACTCTGGGAATTGCTGGTTACGCTGACTGAGTTGCCAAGGCAACCGGTGGGCGCGATTTTCGTGAGGAAAATGCGACCACTTTTTTAGTGTCCAACCAACGATTCCTGCGCTTTTTTAAGGGGGACGTTACCTTGACACAAATTTTAATTGAGCATCTACACAAGACTATTGCGGGTCAACCGCTGTTCACCACGGACCGCCTGACTGCCCAGACCGGCGATCGGGTCGGTATCGTGGGGGCTAACGGGGCGGGGAAGACCACCTTAGCCCGGATCATTGCCCATCAGGAACCCGACTTCACGGGAACCTGCCGGGTCGATGGCACCGTGATCCGGGTGCCGCAGATTGCGCCGACGGCCGATAAATCCGGTGGTCAGAGTATGCTGGCGCGGGTACGGACGGCTCTGGCACAACGGCCAGCGGTCCTGATCCTCGACGAGCCTTCCGCCAACCTCGACGACCGGCACCAACGCTGGTTGACCCAGACCCTCCAGCACTTTTCCGGCCTCTTACTACTGATTTCCCATGACCGGGCTCTGCTGAATGCCGTGGCGACCAAGCTCTGGGTGGTGGCAGACCAGCACTATACCCAGTATAACGGGACCTTTGCGGCCTATGAACTGGCAACCCAGCGGCAGGAAGCCAATCAGTTAGCGGCCTACCAGCGCGAACACCGGGAACAGCACGCCCTGGAAATCGCCGCTCAGCACCGACGGGAGAAGGCCAACCGGGTCCGCAAGGGGGGCCGTAACCTGACGGCCGCCGAACGGGGCAACTCGAGGTCTTTGCGGGAGGCTACCGCGGGGAAGATTGACCGGAGCGCCCGAGCCATGGTTGAGCGCGCCAACCGCCAAACCACCACGGTGAAGCCCCACCAAGCTGCTAGCGTTAAGTTGGTGGCAACCGATTTACCACCGGTACAGGGTAAGTATCTGGTCAGTGCCACCAACTTGGTGTTAGACCGGGGTGGAAAACGCTTGTTGCAACGGGCCACTTTCCGGATTCGTCCGGGTGAGCGGGTCGCCTTAGACGGGGACAACGGCAGTGGGAAGTCGACGCTTCTGACCGCCATCTTGACCCGGCACCCCCAGACTCACTTAGCGCCCAGTGCGCGGGTGGGTTACTTCCATCAGGATATGACGGAACTGGCCACCGACCAGACCGTTTGGCAAGCCATGGCCGCCGCCACAACGCTGGATCCCGACCGGACCCGGCAGATCATGGGGGCCTTTGGGTTGACCGCGCGCTTTTACGACCGTTTGGTAGGGGACTTAAGTGGGGGCGAACAGGTTAAGCTGCAACTCCTGACGATTCTGGTCAGTGCCAGCAACCTCTTGATTCTCGACGAACCCACCAACTACCTGGACTTACCGGCGCTCAAGGCTCTAGCCGCTTACCTGGTGGCCTACCCGGGGACGGTCCTGTTCGTGGCCCACGACCAGACCTTCCGTCAACAGGTGGCGACCCGGACCCTGGAGATCCGGCAGCAACAGTTACGAGATCCGGCTCAGACGGCGCAGGGGGTCCCGGCGACGGACCTGCCCCGTTTGCGGTTCGAGTACGACCAACTGATGCAGGCGCCGGAACTCGACCAGGAAAAGTTGCGGCAGTTACGGGCCAAGATTGCCGCTGCCCAGCGTGAAAACGGTTAATCCGTGCTTTTTTGCAAAAAAGACTTACGAGAAAATTATTTTTCTGTTAAAGTAATCCATTGTGTTTGATGAAAGCGAGTGAAAATACAATGGAAACTGTACAAAACAATCCAGCAGCAGAAAAAGCCCGGGTGCCAGTTGCGCACCCCATGCTAGCCATGATGGGTATGCTGATTGGTGGATTTGTGGGGATGTTCAGTGAAACCTCCCTTAACATTGCGCTACCTCAGTTGATGGCACAACTAAACGTTTCGACAGCCACAGTTCAGTGGTTGGTCACCGGCTACATGCTGATGATTGGGATCGTGTTACCTTTATCTAGTTTAATTACCAAGTGGTTTACCACGCGGCAAGTGATTCTATTCGCCTTGATTGATTTCGCCGTTGGGGCGATTATCTCAGCGGTAGCGCCTGGTTTTGGCGTTCTGCTCTTGGGTCGGATGATTCAAGGGATCGCCACTGGGCTGATCCTACCGTTGATGTTTACGGTCGCGATGCAGATTTTCCCACCCTATAAATTAGGGGCGGCCATGGGAATGGTCGGGTTAGTGATTATGTTCGCGCCCGCCATTGGCCCAACTTTGGCCGGAATCGTGCTGGGGATTGCTTCCTGGCGGTGGATCTTCTGGCTGTTCGTGCCGTTCTTGGTCATCGCGTTCTTATTTGCCGTGACCTCCCTGAAGAATATTGCGCCCGTAACGCGGCCTAAGATTGATTTCTTATCAATCCTGTTATCCATGGTCGGCTTCGGGAGCTTAGTCGTTGGGGTCAGCATGGCTAGTGACCACGGCTGGGGGTCCCCAATGGTCTTGGGTGCCTTAGTCTTAGGTATCGTGGTCTTGGCATGGTACACCCATCGTCAATTGACCATGGAACACCCAATTCTGAACTTACGGGCGTTCGCCATTCCGGGCTTCCGGGTCGGTGCGAGTCTGGTCATGATTAACTTCGGGATTATCCTGTCCGCGATGTACCTGTTACCTATGTACATCCAAAAGGGGGCACTGGTTCCCGTTGCGTTGACCGGGATCATCATGTTCCCTGGTGGATTGATGAACGCGATTGTCTCCGCGATTTCTGGTCGGTTGTATGACCACATCGGGGCTCGTAAGCCAGCGATGCTGGGCTTCATCATCTCCATGGTTGGGGCCATCTTGTTGGCCTTGACCACCACGCAGAGTGCTATCTGGTACATCATCTTGGCCCACGTGGTCTTGATGATCGGGGCACCATTAGCCATGTCGCCATCCCAGACCCACGGGTTGAACTCGTTGACGGGTCCAATCGCAGCTGACGGGAGTGCTATCATGAACACCCTCCAACAAGTGGTTGGGGCGATTGCTACGGCGATTGCGACCAGCTTGTTGGGAATCGGTCAAGCGGCTTACTACGCCACTGGCGCCCATCAAGCTGCTGGGGCGTTCGTGAACGGGTCCCACTACGGGTTCTACTTCACGTTTGCTTTAGCCGTGATTGGGTTCTTAGTGGCCTTACGGTTGCCGAAGGCTGAAAAGTACAGTAAGCATGAATAATCAGTAAACATTGAAGCGTCGCCAATCCAAACGGGTTGGCGGCGCTTTTTGCGTACCACAAGGCGGGCGAGCCGGTTAGGGGGGAACTGTCACGTTAGGGGATTCGTTAATCCCCTAATAAAACTAAGTAGTGGCTAAACGGTTCAACGTAGGGGCGTGTTAAGCTGGTTCTTAGATGAGGGGGGATAGCATGGATTTAGGGATGCAAATTCGTGTGATGCGTAAACGACAGAATATGACGCAAGCCCACCTAGCGCAACTGATTGGGGTCGACCAACTCACCATCGATCGGTGGGAGGGGTGTGTCCAGTGCGACCCGACACCGGCGCAATTGCGAGCGCTAGCGCAAATCTTAGACTTCGAGTCGGAGGGGCCTCAAGCGGCAGACCAGGGGACGCCGCATCAAGCCCATCGGCTGGCCATCTGGCCCTGGCGTCACCGAGCCGTGCGCCATTATTGACCAGAAGATGTGGTGATTATTTTGATAACCAGTAAAAGGGCGCCCGGTCAGTGTTGAAATGGATTGGGCGCCTACTGCTGTATGGGTGGTTTAGGGGCCTTTAGGACAGTCAAAAAGACGCTTAAGCCACCCACGTCGGGGAGGGGCTTAAGCGTCTTTTAACTTTAATCGTTATCGTGATGGTGTTTCTTATCGTTATCGTCTTCGTCCATCAGGGATGGTTTGGGTTGCACGGGGTTGACCGTGACCTCGAACCAGTTGATGAAGGAATTCTCGTAATCGATGACCTTTAAGTCGAAGTTCTCCAAGTGGATCACGTCGTTGACTTGGATGTCAGGATAGTTATCAATGATGTATCCCGCCAGTGTCACGATGTCGGTCGACTCGAAGTCCTTGATGTCGACGTTGAAGTAGCGTTCGAAGTCGTAGGTGGTCATTTTCCCGTTGACCTGGAACGTCCCGTTAGGTTGCTTGAAGATGTACTGGTCGTTGGCGTCGTCGATCTCATCGCGGACAGTCCCGAAGAGTTCCTCGTAGATGTCCTTGTCGGTGATGATTCCGGAAGTCCCACCGTATTCGTCGACTACGACCACGATAGGCGTCTGGTGCTTGATCATCTGTTGCAAGACCTGCGTGATCGGCGTAGTTTCTGGCGTGGTGGTGATGTCACGCAATAACTTGTCCACTTTAATGGAAGAATCCACTTGTTGTTGGCGAATCAAGTCGTAGTTGTAGACGTACCCCAGAATCTTATCCTTATCGTTGTCGGCCACCACGGGCAACCGGCTGAACCGTTCTTGCAGGTAGACCGTTAAGGCTTCCTTGACGGTCGTGGTGATGTCGATGACTTCAAGCTGCGTCCGGTCGATCATGATGTCCTTGGCGACCTTGTCGTTCAGTTCGAAAGCCCGTTGCATGTAGACCAAGTCGTTCTTTTCCAGCTCCCCGCCTTCCACGGCACTTCGGGAGAGGTTTAAGATTTCGGCTTGGGAGAAGACTTCGTCACTTTCGTTGGCCACTTTCAGGCCCATCATCTTGACCACCCCAGTCGCGCTGACGTTGAGTAACCAGACAAAGGGGTAGAACAGAACGTGGCAGTAATGCAGGGGTGTGACCACTAACATTAAGACCTTCATCGGCATATCGATGGAGATGTTCTTGGGCACGATTTCGGTGAAGACCACTTCTAAGTAAGTCAGGACCAGAACCCCAATAATGGCGCTGACCGTATGCGCGGTGGCGTTATTGATATGCATGGGGGCGATGCCGGCGAGCAGAATGTCGACGAAGAACGTCTCACCGATCCACCCTAAGATAATTCCGGCTAAGGAAACCCCCACTTGAGTTGTTGACAAATATTCGTTTAAATTGGTGACCATTTTCATGGCCCGAGTGAGCTTGGTTGAAGGCTTGTCTAGGTCGTCGATTCTTTCTTGTAACGCACTAGGCCGGGTCTGAACTAAGGCAAACTCGCAGGCAACAAAGAAAGCTGCAAAGAAAAAAGTAACTAAAATAATCACTAGGTTTACAACTATCTGACCGCTATCCACACATCATTCCTCATTTCACTTATTCTATCCACTCATTATAGCGCGTCTGACCGCTATTTTGTAGTCCTTGAGTTGAGGCAAATTTTACGCCGATACCCCCTTGAACGCAACCGAACGCTAAAGTTTCTGGGGGAAACGGAAAGGGCCCGACTAGCAAAAGTCAATTTTGGTGAGAAATCTTTCCGGTGGGTAAGTTGACCTGCCTGAGGAAGCCGTCTTAATTGGGAAACTTGGGGGTAGCGGGTATTCTGAGGGGGATTGGTGCGGATCGTGAATGCCCCTAACGGTACCGCTTACAATTTTATGGATTTATCCGGGATTCATGCTTAACGTTTTCAAAAAAAAGGACTAGACTAAAATTAGAAACATCAAAGGAGATTTTGATTATGGCAGACACACCAAAGGAAAAAGCAGACGAACCGAAAATTGACATCCCAGCAGCGGATGTTGAAAAGGCGGCAAAGCTGATCTTAAAACCGGGGTATGTGACGAAACACGATCTACCTAAGATGGCAGATCTTTCATGGGCAACGGCCCTGAACAAGGCAGTCACCGCGCACTTCTTGAATGACGATGACGACCACGACCCTTACGTTTATTTCGAACAGTTTGACTTTGCTGGTGGCGATATCGACTCAATTCTCTTTAACATGGACATCGTGAAGACGCGTGAAGATGCGTTGAAGACGTTGGGTGAACAGATTGGCCAAAAGCTAGTGACCCCACCAGAAAAGATGGACTTAATCTAACCTTAGACAACCTATAATGCAGAGTCCTGATTCATTGAAAAATGAATCGGGATTTTTTTGTCTGGGATAAAACGCTAGAATTTTCTGATTCTTGACGATAATGATACGGTGCTGAAACCTGCGACCAAAGGTAGCCAGTTTTGTCCGCACTCTGTTTTATCGGATATTTTTAAAGGTCGAGGGAGTAAGCGGTTTGACAAGTCACTAACTTAAGTGAGTGTTCCGAAAAAATTTTTCGAAAAAACGGTTAGTTCATGACGTGTATGAAACATTTAGTAAGGACCCGGGATGGTAATAACTAATGGGAAATGAAATAGTGAAATAAATTGATGAAATATCCCGTTGACGGGTTGGTTGGTTGATTTAACTATTTGGGGAAGCGCTGTAATAATGGGCGGTTTCAACCGCTTACACCAAGGGAGAAAAGTGAACTTTTTGTAAAATCGGGCCGCGAAGTTTTTGGGTATAAATGATTATTTTGGTCTCTTGATAAATCCAGCAATTAGTTGCGAAGGAAACTTGTGGCCATTAATGGCGTTTTGGCTATAAAATTGGCCATTCACAATTATCCACATTGGAATATATGTGGTATTATAAAGAAGATTATATTGAGTATTTTGTCGAATTGATTGAGTAATGGGGCGATTTAATGAAGGGATTAGATCCGAAGCGGATGTCAGAACTATTCCGCTCGAACAGTAAAACACATTTTAAGATGTATAAGGCAGGCAGAAAGTGGCTGGTCGCTGGGATTTCCGCGTTAAGCGGTCTATTAGGCCTGGGGACCATTGGCTCGACGTCTGCGAAAGCCGACACTAAGACTGGGGCCGCTAAGACCCTGGATACGGAGGACGTTGCCGCGACCAAGACCACGGGGACGATTCCGGCTACATCACAAGCAACCGTGCAAGCGTCGACGACGGACGCGAGCCAATCGACTAGTGATCAGACCAGCACTCAGGAAACCAGTACCACGCCAAGTGCTTCGGCGACTAGTGAAACGGGGAACCAGGCAGCTGAAACAACAACCAATGCAACCGGTAGCGCAACTACAGGGGCGCAGTCTGCCCAAAATGAGACCACCACGGATGATCAGGTGACGACCACTGAGACCACTACGGATGGTACCCAACCAACCACCACTCAAACGACGGCTGATCAAACCGCCACTAATTCGACAGCTCAAAAAACGGATACAACTAATGAAAATTCAACCACGGGTTCGACCAATGAAGCCAGTGAATCCACTGACTCCGCTGGATCAGCCAGCGAAAGTACGGCGGGGAGCGATGCTTTAGCCTCAGATGCGTCCGCTTCTGGGAGTAATGACACCACGACCATCACCACGGACGAACTCAAGACCATGCTGGCCACCACCAACTTAACGCAGGAAAACCAAAACAAGGTGGCCTTGATGGCCGCTTCCTTCTCGCTAACCCGGGCCGCAGCATTGGATTTGGTGAATGCCTTTTCAACGCCTAAGCAGTACAAGGACGCAACGGCTTATAATAATGGGACTAGTGACGCGACTAAAGATATTAACAATCTGATTTCGACGATTCACGTTACGCTAGGCAGTATTACAAAATGGACTATTGATTTCATAAATGGCGGAATCAATCAATATTTAAAAAATATTTCAAGTAGTTTTGATAAGTGTACTAGTCCCTGTCAAGTTGACAGATGAAATAATATAATTCTCGGACGTAACT
>NZ_AZDT01000032.1 GCF_001434785.1 Levilactobacillus namurensis DSM 19117
GCATAGGAGCACCCCGTCGGGTAACTTCTATGCCTCTAAGCTTAGTATTTTTTTTGCGCTCATATATCCACCTCCCCCCACCAACCGAACACACCACGGCTAGCACTATGCAGAGGCGTCCTCAGCCACTTACCCAAATTCCCTGTTAAGCACCTATCTGGTCTCAATTAGGCAGCTAAAGTAAAAGCGCCCACCCTTTTAGGATGGACGCTGACGCTTAATGCTACTTTAAAAAGATGCTGACCCCAAAGTACACGATCACCAGCCCCATGATGGGGGTCAACCAGCGACTGACCTTAGTGAGGTCGAACCGGTGTAAGACCAGCGGCGTTGCGACCGCACCAATTACCGACCCCACCATCAGGCTAATGCCGGCTAGCCAATCGATGGTCCCGGTAAACAGGTGGCTGACCGCGCCAATCACGGCCATGACACTTAGAACATAGGTCGAGGTCCCGGCCGCACTCAACGCATTTAGCCCCAAAATCGACAGTCCGGCAACGGTGGGGCCACCACCGGTCAACCCACCAATTCCGACCATGAGCCCGCTTAAAAGGCCCAATCCTGCGGCTGTCCAAGCACGAGCCGAACCCGTAACCTGGTGCTGGGCCGGCCGAAATGCACGGTACACCACGATGAGGCCCATGACGATCAAAATGGTGCCCACGACCCAATCGTAAATCTGATCAGGAATCAATGGAGAGACCCCCGTCCCCACCAAAATTCCCGGAATGGCCGCGACAATCATTCGATTCCCCAAGCTGAACTGCACGTTGTGGATCCGAATCTGCGTGATACAGCCAAAGATCAAGGCCGGAATGGCCACAATCAGGGACGTGGGAGCCGCCACCGCCGTTGCAATGCCCAATTGGCTGGTCAGCACCCCCAAGTACATGGCGGCGCCTCCACCACCCATCAGACTGATGAAAACCCCAATCAAAAATCCGTATACAAGTACCAACACGTTGCCGCTTCCTCTCTAATAAATGGAACCCTCTCCATTTATTTAAACGGAATCCATTCCACTTGTCAAGCCGACGCCGGTGGTGTAGGTTAGAGATACTAAGTTTTCATAAAAGGAGTAACCGTCATGCGCCGAGATGCCCAAATGAACCATCAAAAAATCCTGGCAACCGCCCGAAAGCTATTTGCTACTCAGGGGACCTCCCAGGTAAGCATGAAACAGCTCGCATCAGCTGCTCAAATTGGTATCGGAACGTTATACCGGAACTTCCCCAACAAGGGGTCTCTGTGCCTTGCATTGGCCTATGACAGCATCCATGCTTTTGTGGTCGACCAAAACGCCTACCTGGATACAACGACTGACAAACCAAATGGACAACTTGCACACGTTTTACAGGGATATTTAGCTGTCCGTGCTGCTAACGAAGGTCTGTTAACCAGTATCGAAACCGAGTCCTCTCCAGAACAGTTAACCCAACTCCTTCAAAATCCACTCTATGTTGAGCGCGTCACGTTATTATTACGAGTCCTCCACCGCGTCCAGCCTGCTAGTGAACCAGCCTACCTTCAATTTCAGGCCGATATGGTGGTTGCTATGTTGAAAAGTCGCGTCTACACCTTCGAACGTTACCAGCGGCACCTTACTGCCAATCAGCTACTTAAATACACACTACGGTTACTCCATCAAACATCCTAAAAAAAAGCCGATACCCCGTTATCACCGGGTATCGGCTTTAGTGCCCCTTAAGACAAGGCACTACTCTTTTAAATGATAATTATAGGTAGAAACAATAATATTTTCACGGGAGTTCAGGACCGCCCGTAAGCGCAACGCCGTCTGGTTATGCAAGACGTTCTGCCAAGGATGACGCGGCACGAATTGCGGTACCAGTACCGTGGTGGTGAAGTTTCGTTCAGCCGCCCGCTTGGCGATCACGTCACAGAACCGCAACGTTGGCGTGGCAATTGACCGATAAGACGAGTGAATGTCCACAAAGCGGATGTCAGGGAATTCTTCCTTGAATTCCAGTGCCGTCTTGTGTTCCTTTTTAGGATTCTCATCAAAGGACACGTGCATCGCAATCACGTAGTCTCCAATCGACTGCGCGTAATTGATGGCCCCCGCGGTCACCCGGGTGATGTTGCTGACCAACACGATGACGGTGGCACCATCGTACTGGTGCACTTCCGCCTTGGCCTTCTCCGCAACCCGCAGTTGTCGGGCCACGTTCAGGTAATGCTGGTGAATCCGGTAGAACATCCAGAGTAACAGCGGCATGATGATCAGGTATGGCCAGACGTTCGCAAAGTGCAAGAAGAGCAGGAAAATCACTAAGACTAGTGAAATCAGTGCTCCTAGCAGGTTGATACCGGCTTTGCCGACCCACCAACCTTCCCGGGTCCGGAACCAGTGAATGATCATCCCGGACTGAGACAGTGTGAATGGTACAAAGACCCCGACCGCATACAGTGGAATCAGTAGCGTGGTCTGCCCGTGGAAGATAATGATCAGGACAATCGCCCCAACGGCTAACGAGATAATCCCGTTAGAATACCCTAACCGGTCGCCCCGGTCCAAGTACGCGTGCGGTAAGAACTTATCCTTCGCCAGGTTATAGGCCAGAATCGGAAAGGCCGAGAACCCGGTATTGGCAGCGACCGCTAAAATGGCCGCCGTTGACAGTTGTAAGAGGTAGTACAGTACACCGTGGCCAAAGACCCCGCCCGCAATCTGGGACAGGACCGTTTGACTCGACTGTGGCCGAATCCCCATGTAGTAACTCAGGTAGGTGATTCCGGCGAAGAAGATGGCCAAAATTCCGGCCATAATGGCCAGGGTGGCCGCCGCATTATGCCGTTTAGGCTCCTTGAAGTTCGGTACGGCGTTACTGATGGCTTCGACCCCGGTCAGTGATGACGACCCGGAGGAGAAGGCCCGGAAGAACAGCAGCAGGGTCATGCCCTGCACGGGCGCACCGACACTCGCCGACGCATGATAGGTAATGTTCCCGGTCACGATGTTGTAGAGTCCCACACCAACCATGCCGAGAATCATCAAGATGAAGAAGTACACGGGAACGGTCAGAAAGGCCGCTGATTCCTTCATGCCCCGGAGGTTGAGCAACATAATGCCCACCACGATCAGGACGGAAATCAAGACCGAATACGGATATAGCGCGGGAATCGCCGACGTAATGGCTTCCGTGCCAGACGTCGTCGAAACCGCCACCGTCAGCATGTAATCTACTAACAGCGAGCCCCCAGCAACTAATCCTGCCGACTGACCCCAGTTGGTACTGGCCACCACGTAGGCGCCACCACCAGAGGGATAAGCATGGATGATTTGTTGGTAAGAAAGCGTGATCGCAAATAACAGGACTAAAACCAAAGCAGCAACCCATAATTGATACATCAGGGCTGCGGCGGATAAGGTAATTAAGACTGTCGTGATTTGCTCAGTACCATAAGCCACGGAGGACAACGCATCAGATGATAACAGTGCTAAGGCCTTAAACTTGGTCAGCGCTTGACCGCCCTCGTCCATGGTTTTGAGGGGTTTTCCAATCAAAACCCGCTTTAAATAACGCCACATGACTATTTACTCCTTATCTCCACGAAATAATAATTCGAAATCCGGTTCATCACCGGCATCATGAACACCACTCGCTTTTGCGAATGCAAACGTCATTCTACTACTTATAATCCCACATTACCACAATTCTTTGTGTGGGTTGGGTGAAAATATCACCGCACCCAACGGATTGGCATTGCGGTTAATTAACCCTTGAGGAATTGACCATTTGGATGCGACCACCCCAAGATTCTGGGCAGTCATTTTAACGACATGCTATGTAAGGTCAAAGCTCAACCTCAAAGCTACTAGTTTCTAGTGGATTCGTCAAATGGTATTTGCCCCTCATCCAACCGAACCAGCGCAGAAAGCCAGGCCCCTCAATGGGTTCACCAGTCAGCCGCAACAGCAAATAAAACATCCTAAGCTTACTAAAACCATTTCACAAAACTCTTTTGAAGTCCCGAGAATAACCACGGTACCCAGGCATATTATTGACGACTATGATTGGTAAAAAAACCTCATCCTAAACCGAATAAGGTCATAGTAGTCGTTTGTGCGAATAAAATTGTTAACCGTTTGTAGCCATGGTTACAAATGATTGACGCAATCCTTATTGGGCCTCTTCAGGCCCAACCTCACGGCTAATTCTTTGGGTTGCACGCTTCAGCGCCGTATCGTGGTCGTTAAGCCAAAAAAAGAGCCCGGGAGCTTGGTCCCGGGCTCTTGAAAATTCAAATTTAATGGGAGACGGCTTACATCATGCCGCCCATACCAGGTTGACCGGCTGGAGCAGCTGGTGCAGCAGCGTTCTTGTCTGGCTTGTCAGCCACAACGGCTTCCGTAGTCAATAACAATGCGGAAACAGAGGCAGCGTTTTGCAGAGCAGAACGGGTAACCTTGGTTGGGTCGGTGATGCCGGCAGCAACCATGTCTTCGTACTTGTCATCAGCAGCGTTGTAGCCGATACCAGGCTTTTCACCCTTCAGGTGTTCAACCACAACGGAGCCTTCGACCCCAGCGTTTTGGGCGATTTGACGAACTGGTTCTTCTAAGGCCCGTAAGACGATGTTGATCCCAGTTTGGGCATCCCCATCAGCCTTCACAGAAGCCACGTCCTTGATGACGTCGATCAAAGCAGTTCCACCACCAGGAACGAAGCCTTCTTCAACGGCCGCACGGGTCGCGTTCAAAGCATCTTCGATCCGGTACTTGCGTTCCTTCAATTCAGTTTCGGTTGCAGCACCGACCCGAACCACAGCAACACCGCCGGCTAACTTCGCCAAACGTTCCTTCAGCTTGTCACGGTCGAATTCAGAGGTCGTGTCAGCGATTTGACCCTTGATTTCAGCTACCCGGTCAGCGATTTGGTCCTTAGAACCAGCACCTTCAACGATCGTGGTGTTGTCCTTCGTCACGTTAACCTTTTGAGCTTGACCTAATTGTTCGATGGTCGTGTCCTTCAGGTTCAAGCCTAAGTCATCGGTGATGACCGTACCACCCGTCAGAACGGCGATATCTTGTAACATGGCCTTACGACGGTCACCAAAGCCAGGTGCCTTCACAGCAACCACGTTGAAGGTTCCCCGCATCTTGTTCAGAACCAGCGTTGGCAAAGCTTCACCGGTAATGTCATCCGCAATGATCAGTAATGAACGGCTTTGTTCAACAACTGATTGCAGTAATGGCAAGATGTCTTGGATGTTAGAAATCTTCTTGTCGGTGATCAAGATGTAAGGGTTGTCCAGGTTAGCTTCCATCTTGTCGTTGTCGGTAACCATGTATTGAGACATGTACCCACGGTCGAATTGCATCCCTTCAACCACGTCGAGGCTGGTATCAACCCCACGGGATTCTTCAATCGTGATGACCCCGTCGTTACCAACCTTTTCCATGGCGTCAGCAATCAAAGAACCGGTTTCCTTGCTGGCAGAAGAAATGGATGCGATTTGGGCGATGTCGTCCTTAGTCTTAACATCGTGAGACATCTTGTGTAAGGCCTTGACCGCCGCATTGGTTGCCAATTCGATCCCGTGACGGATGCCAACAGGGTTCGCACCGGCCGTGACGTTCTTCATCCCTTCGTTCACGATGGCTTGCGTCAGAACCGTGGCAGTCGTAGTCCCGTCACCAGCGATGTCGTTGGTCTTGGAAGCAACTTCGGAGACTAACTTAGCCCCCATGTTCTCGAAGTGGTTTTCCAATTCGATGGACTTGGCAATCGTTACCCCATCGTTCGTGATGGTTGGGTTACCGTAACTTTGTTCCAAAACAACGTTCCGGCCTTTAGGGCCCAAGGTGGTCTTAACCGTGTCGGCTAACTTGTCGACACCGGCTAACATTGCGCTACGTGCGTCTTCAGAAAATTTTAATTCTTTAGCCATTTTAATCGTTCACCTCATACTAAAATTTTTAATCGTGTTGCTGGATGAGTAGTGGGAAAGTCTTAGTCAACGACAGCGACTAAGTCCTTTTCGTGTAAAACAAGGTACGTCTTGTCTTGGTACTTCACTTCAGTACCGGCATATTTGTCGAACAATACTTTGTCGCCAACTTTGACACTTGGCGCAACCTTTTCACCATTGTCCAATACCCGACCGTCACCAACTGCAACAACGTTGGCCGTTTGAGGCTTTTCTTGTGCGTTACTTGCTAACACAATGCCGCCAACCGTTTCTTCTTCTTCTTGTGGTTGGTCTAAAATGACACGGTCTCCTAATGGTTTTAACACTTGAATCCCTCCAATGAACTAGGTTTTAGCACTGTTAGCACTTGACTAACATAAGTGCTAATCAACAATATCTAATATATGATTATTCCCAGTAAAAATCAAGGAATTTGGCAAACTTAATTCGAGAGTGCTAATTGGTCCACCCGGTGTCTGGGTTCGCCACCCCCGTGAGGCCTCCTTGATTGTACCAAAAAAGCCGCGATTCTCCGCGAACCACGACTCCTGGTCTAATCTTTATTGTAGTGTTCCAAGAAGTAAATCAACGTCTGGAGCTCGTTAGTCAAGTCAACGTTTTGGACCCGAACATCCTTAGGCACCGTGACCCGCAACGGCGTAAAGTTCAAGATTCCCTTCACACCACCGGCTACGGCTTCGTCTGTGACTTGTTGGGCAACTTCCGATGGCACCGTCAAGATGGCCACCTGAATCTGTTGCTCTTCCAATTGGGTCCGAAGTTCCGTCATGGGGTAGATCGGTACGCCACTTTGAATCGTGTTGGCGATCTTGTCGTTAACGTCGAACGCCGCACTGATCCGGACGTTGCCGTCCTGGTGGAAGTTAAAGTTCAATAAGGCGTGTCCTAGGTTCCCGACCCCAATCAAGGCCACATTGGTCAACCGGTCTTGGTTCAAAATCTTCCGGAAGAACTTGATTAGACTTTCCACGTCATAACCATAGCCCCGTTTCCCTAAAGCACCGAAATACGAAAAATCACGCCGAATCGTTGCCGAGTCAACCTTGACGGCTTCGGAAAGCTCCGTCGAAGATACTCGTGTTTTATCCGCGTCCAGCAAGATGTTCAGGTACCGGTAATAAATCGGTAACCGCTTTGCTGTCGCCCGCGGAATTTTTTGTTCTGTCAAAGGTACACCCTCCTAATCAACATTGCCAGCTACCGTTGAAAGGTCGCCGTCAACGATAACTCTTTTACACAATCTTTTTGCATGTGAAATTCACTTTCCCTCAAATTATAGCATACCCACCGGGCTTGTGAAAGAAATTGCAAATATTTTTCACTATTTCTTCGAAATTTCGGTCTGGTCGGGGAATATGCTAAAATAGACAGTATCAATTCATGCTATCTGCACTAAAAGGAGGTCGATCTTGTGATTCTGTTACAGGTCCAGCAAGTTTCCCGTCGGTTCGGCGCCGAAGTCTTGTTCCAAAACGTCAATCTCGACGTCGCGGAACACGGTCGCGTCGCGCTAGTCGGTCGAAACGGGGCTGGTAAATCGACACTATTAAAAATGATTGCCGGGGAAACCGAACCGGATGCGGGTCAGATTACCAAGAAGCGCGGCCTCACCATCGGCTACCAGGCACAAAACGCGGGGATCAACTCGACCAAAACCGTCTGGAACGAGATGCTCAGTGTGTTCGCCAAGCTACAAGCCATGGAGCGGAGAATTCACGAACTCGAAGCGGAGATGAGTGACCCCGCCGTCAGCGCGGACCCCGAAAAATTCCAACAAGTCAGCAGTACTTATGACCAGTTACAACAAGACTTTAGCGACCAGAACGGGTACGGCTACCAGGCCGAGATTCGCGGCGTCCTCCACGGGTTCGAGTTCGACGAAAGCGTCTACGACAAGCCCATCACCGAAATGTCCGGGGGGCAACGGACCCAACTGGCCTTAGCCAAGCTACTCCTGGAACGACCCGACCTGTTGATTCTCGACGAACCCACTAACCACTTGGACGTTGAGACGTTAACTTGGTTGGAAGGCTACCTGCAAGGGTATCCGGGAGCCATCCTGATTGTCTCCCATGACCGGTACTTCCTCGACCACGTGGCCACGGAAGTCTACGACATGGCTCACGGTGGGTTGGTGCACTATCAAGGAAACTACTCCCACTTTATCGACGAAAAAGCAGAACGCTTACGCCAAGAGTGGAAAGAATACGATAAGCAACAGGCCGAGATCTCCAAGTTGGAGGACTTTGTGAACCGCAACATCGTGCGGGCGTCCACCACCAAGCGGGCTCAGGCCCGGCGGAAACAATTAGAGAAGATGGACCGCATCGACAAGCCCGACGCGGACGAAAAAGTCGCCCGCTTCCGGTTCACGCCACGACGGCAAAGCGGTAACGTGGTACTTGACGTGGTCAACGCCGCCGTGGGGTATCGTGATCAAGTCCTCTGCCAACCCATCAACCTCGACATCAAGAAACACCAGGCCGTCGCCATCGTGGGTCCCAATGGTGTGGGCAAGTCCACCCTGCTCAAGACCATCTTAGGTAAATTGCCCGCTCTGGCCGGTCAGGTCATCTTCGGGACCGGTGTCGATACCGGGTACTACGACCAAGATCAAACGCTCCTGCACGCGAAGAAATCCGTCTTACACGAGCTCTGGGACGACCACCCGACGACTCCCGAAGGCGACATCCGGGCTATCCTGGGAAGCTTCCTCTTCACGGGAGCGGACGTCGACAAGACCGTCCACAGCCTCAGTGGTGGTGAAAAGGCACGCCTGTTGCTGACCAAGTTGGCCATGCGCCACGATAACTTCCTGATGCTGGACGAACCCACCAACCACTTGGACATCGACAGTCGGGAGGTTCTGGAGAACGCCCTCAACGAATTCGACGGGACCATCCTTTTCGTCTCCCACGACCGGTACTTCATTAACCAAGTCGCCACGCAGGTGATCGAGCTCAGTCCTGAAGGGACTACCCGGTACCTGGGGAACTACGACTACTACGTCGACAAGAAGGCCGAGCAGGACGCTTACGCCGCTAAGGAAGCCGCCGAAGCTGAGGCCGCTAATCCCACGGTGGTTGCGCCGAAGCAGACCCAGGTCGATTACCAGCAACAAAAGGAACGGTCCAAGGCTAAACGGAAACTGTCACGCCAAGTTGCCGCGCTGGAAGAACAGATGGGCCAATTAGAACAACAAAAAACGGCCATCGAACAGACCATGAGTCTCCCCGAGAACTTTAACGACGCGGAAAAGTTGGGCGACTTACAGGCCCAACTCGACCAACTGACCACGCAACTCGATCAGGTCGAAGACGACTGGACCAATCAAAGTCTGGCTTTGGAAGACTTCGATAACGATTAACATACGACGCCATTTAAAAAGCCTCTTAATTCGCTATACACGAATTAAGAGGCTTTTCGTTTCGTCTTACTTAACCGGATCAGCGACCCAGTCGAATTCCAGACTAGGGTCAGCATTCAAAGTGGCGTCCGCAAAGACCTGGTGGCGGTAAGCGACTTCCGCAAACGCCCCAATCATGGCGGCGTTATCGCCACAAAGCTTTAACGGCGCCTTAACCAACCGGGTCCCGGGGACCGCTGCCAGTTCGGCGTCTAACCGTTCCCGCAGACCATGGTTGGCCGCAACGCCCCCAGCAAGGATCAGTTGGTGAACCGGATACTGCTTGAGCGCCCGCAACGTCTTGTCCGCCAAGACATCCACCACGGCCTGCTGGAAGCTAGCCGCTAAGTCGTGCTTATCAAGGGTCTCCCCCACTTGATCCGCGTGGTGGGTGGTGTTGATGAAGGCACTCTTCAACCCGCTAAAGCTAAAGTCGAAGTTGTCATCCTTATCCATCGCCCGGGGGAAGTTAAACGTATCGTGGCCTTGATGAGCCCACTCGTCGACCGTCTTACCGGCCGGATAGTTAACGCCCATGACCCGGCCGACCTTATCGTAGGCCTCACCGGCAGCGTCATCACGGGTCTCTCCGATGATTTCAAATTGATTCTCGGCTGGCATGTAGACCAGTTCCGTGTGTCCTCCGGAGACTAACAAAGCCATCGCGGGGAACTCGATGGGTTCCACGTACCGGGCCGCATAGATGTGGCCCGCCATATGGTTGACGGGAATCAACGGTAAATTATGGGCAAAAGCCACCGTCTTGGCAGCCGTGACCCCGATCAACAGGGCACCGACCAACCCCGGCCCATAGGTCACCGCGACGGCGTCCAAATCATCATAGGTAACGTTGGCCTCAGCCAAAGCATCCTTGATGCAGATGGTGATCTCTTCGATATGATGACGACTCGCGACCTCGGGGACCACGCCCCCGAACCGTTGGTGACTCTTGATCTGGGTCGCCACGATGTTCGACAGAATCTGATGACCGTCTTCGATGACGGCCACACTGGTTTCGTCACAACTTGACTCAAATGCCAGAATTAAATTTCGCTTACTCGTTGGACTCACTCCTCTTCACTTCTCTGCCGAGCTGACTACTCCTCAACTTCAGCGGGGGCCGTCGCTGGCAGGTCTAAGACCATGTCCGCCGCGTCCTCGTGATCGCCGAAGTAGTACCCGCGCTTGATTCCGGTCTGCTCGAATTGCAGGTCCCGGTACAGTTCTTGGGCTTGCCGGTTCGAGACCCGCACCTCTAGACTGACCGTCCGGTAGTTCAGGTGCCGGGCTTTTTTGATCATAATATTCATCAGGAACCGCCCTAAGCCCCGCCCTTGATAGTCGGGCAAGACGGCAATGTTCGTGATGTGCGCGTCTTGGGTGCGTTCGTCAAACGTACTGCCGATAAACGCCAGCAGTTGGTCGTTTCGGCGAATCACCAGGTACAGCCGGTCCTTATCCCGCCGCAATTCGTTGGCGAAGGCCGTGGAATCCCACGGGGCCTTGCCCGCGTACACGGCTCGCTCAATTTCGATCATCTCGGGAATATCCGTAAACATAGCCTTGGCCACGAAATAACTAACACCCTTGATGGTCACCTGATGGTTCTTGACCCCCAAGGCTTCTTCTCGGGCAATCTCCCGTTGACTTCCAAAAACATTTTTATACCAAGTTTTAAACTTTTTCAACATAGGATGCGTTGTCCTCCCCAGGGTTCTTCGCCCGCCATTCGGCTTCCGCCTGCGTCAAGCGCAGATAGTTGGGCACAAAACGGTCGACATCTTGGACGGGCGTCCGGTGTTGGCCCAAAAGCCCGATCGTGGCGACCTGCGGCAAGTTCAACCAAGGGCTGACTGCCGGCGTGGCCGCCGAAATGGTGGTGTGAATCAGGTCGTCAAAGTGGGCGGCATCCCCTAAGAACCAGATTGGCTCCGCGTATTCCCCCACAGCCTTTAAGAAGGCCGTGACGTTAACGTGCGCGTCCGCAATCACGGGATGGGGCACCCCGGCTTTGATGCGGTACAGGCCCGCAAAGACGTTTTGGTTGCGCGCGTCAAACATGGGGGCAACCAGCGCCCCTTCGACCGGGATATTCGCCGCTAAGGTCGCCAGACTGGAGACGGCGACCAAATCAAGGTTTAACGTTGCCGCCAAGGTCTTCGCCGTGGTGACCGCAATGCGGATTCCCGTGTAAGATCCAGGACCCGCGGCGACCACGACCCGGTCGAGGTCCGTTGGCTTTAAGTCCGCCATAGCCAGGAGCCGCTCGATCTCGGGCAAGAGGTACTCCGCGTGTTTTTGATGGACCGTCACCGTAATCGCAGCTAAGACCGTCGCGTCCTCCAAGACGGCGACGCTTAACGGCCGATTCGATGTATCAATTGCTAAAATCTTCATACTTATAAGGTCCCCTTCAACGGATGGCAGCCAAGCTAGAAATGTTAAAAGCGGCGTCTCCTGAATCGCGATGCACCGCTTTTCTTGGCTATTGCTTGTCTTCTACATAATCATACCAGTTTACTATACTACCACAAATTACCAACGCCAACACCCACTTCGTCGGGGTTGGTTGCCTAATCGGTGGTCCAAGCGACCGTGGCTAAGGCCGCAATCGTGTTGCCGACCTTGATCTGGTGCTGCGTTTTGGTTGCGGTCGGCACCACTTCACTGGCTACTTGGTGACCGTACTTCACTTCATTTTCGAAACGAATGCGAATGTCCGTTGGCCGGTGGGTCCGTAAGAACTCGGCCGGTAAGGTGTCCAACAACCAGTCGAAGTAATGGGCGTTGTTCACGTGGCCGTTATTATCGATATCGAAGTACCGGACCGTGTAGGGCTTGACCACCGTGGTCGCCGCTGGATCTAACCGTTCTGGCCGGGGCAGCCGGGGTAACCGGTTGATCTGGTCACTCTCATACGGCGCCATCAACTCGGTCGGAATCGTGGCAATCTTGCGGGTCGCGTAACTCATGGTGACCCAGATACCTTCCGCGTAGGCCAGCGTTTCGCCCTGGGCGTCCATTAACCAGTATTCCCGGTAAGCGAAGTACCGGTTATAGGCCGTTGCCTTAGTCTTTAACGTCACCTGATCCCCTAGTTTGGGCAACCGGGTGATTTGCAGGTGGTACTGGGTCACGACCCAGCCGACCCCCAAGCTGTTGACGAACTGGGTATCCATCCCCAACGCACTGCTCTGGTCGTCCGAGACCAGCACCAAGAGGTTGATCAGCATGGCGACCGTCAAATGCCCCGTGTCGTCAGCTTCGTAGTAGACCACCCGGTGCGGTTCCGTATAGGTTTGAGCACTCATTTTTCCGCATCCTCCTGATCTAAATGGTGATAAATACGATAAACTTCCTGTTTCTTCATCTGGCGCAAGTTCGCCACTTCCTTGATGGCGGCGTTGGGCTTCTCACCGGCGGCAATCAGCCGGTCAACTTGTACCGTGACGGGCTCACTCAAGTCCACCGTGGGCGTCTCGCTGGTCGGGTGCGGATTCCCGCTGACCAAGACCACGAACTCCCCACGGACCTGATCCGTGGCGGCCCAATCGGCAAGCTCTTCCAAGCTTCCCCGCAAGAATTCTTCGTAACGCTTAGTCAGTTCCCGGCAGAGGACCGCCGGACGGTCAGCGCCCAAGCCACTGGCTAGGTTGGCCAACGTCTTCTTCAAGCGGTGCGGTGCCTCATAAAAGATCAGCGTTTCCGGCCGCTCTTCTAACTCAGCAATCTCCGCCCGTTGATCCTTGGGCTTACGGTCCAAGAACCCGTAGAAGTAGAAGGGTTGGGGCGCCAATCCCGAGGCGATCAGAGCGGTCAGCCCGGCGTTGGCCCCCGGTAAAGGAACCACGGGAATTCCCGCCTGAGCGCAAGCCACGACCAATTCGTGACCAGGGTCACTGATGGACGGCATTCCGGCATCACTGACCTGGGCAATCTGTGCCCCTGCCTGCAGTTTCGCTAATAATTGCGGAATCCGTTCCTGGGTATTGTGTTCGTGAAAACTAATCTGTTTAGTGGTGATTTCAAAATGGTTCAAGAGCTTCTGCGTGTTCCGCGTATCCTCGGCCGCAATCAGGTCTGCGTCCTGCAAGGTCTTGACGGCCCGAAACGTCATGTCGTCCAAGTTGCCGATGGGCGTGGGCACCAGGTACAACCGCCCCGTTGCCGTCTTCTGAAAACTCCGTTGTCGTTCCATGCTGACCTCCTATTGATCGCGATAAATAACTTCTAAACAAAACGCACACTCTTCATCTTGCTTGCGGCGAGTCCCGTAGAACTCCCGACACACGTGAAAGCCCTCCTCGTAGAGTTTTTCCAGAATCTGTCGTGACTTGGATAAGCCCTGTTGGGTCTCCGGGGCCTCAGGCAAGGTCTTTTGGAGTTCCCGCAAGAGGTCCCGCAGATGTTGGTTTTCAATCTCAAGTTCCGCATTCTGTTCGAACACCTGCGTCAATTCCGCCTGCAAATCAGTAAATTGCGTGGCGGTCTGATCAAGTTGTTCCTTGATTACCTTCAATTGGTCGTAAACGGCTTGTTTATCCAAACTGCTGCCCCTCCTTGTTCACGCGGTTAGCGTGCGATTTGAGTTAAGATTTCTAAAGTCAATGCTTCTAAAATATTTTGAAAATTCAGGTTCCCGGCCAACTGCCCCGGCGTATCCAGGGTCAACGTCAGAATCGCTAAGAGTCGGTCCGTGGGTAAGCGCTGGGCAATCTGGCGACTGGCTTGCGCGACTTGGGGATAGGCCAGGTCGGCCGCGGCCACCTCCTGAGACTGTTGGCGCAACGCATCGTGCCAGATCTGAACGATCATGTCTAACACTAGGCGTTGCCGGTCCCGATTAGCCGCCAAGGGGACCAATTCAGTCTGGACCCGCACAAAGGCTCGTTCATCCCCCTGGCAACAGGCCGTAAACCAGTGCTCAATACTGGTCTGCGCCGTCCCCAACCAGTCATCGGCCACCAGGTCGTTGGCAGCGGTCACACTCTCAGTCAAAGTGGCCAAGAGGTACCGCTGACTAGGCGCGACCCCGGCAGCCTCGAGGGCCGTGGCTAATTTGCTGGCCGGAACAGGTAAGAGGTCGACAATCTGCGTCCGGGACAGAATCGTGGGCAGAATCAAGTTCTTGTTGGCGGTCAAGAGGAGCGCCACGGTATTGCCCACCGGCTCCTCAATGAACTTCAAGAGGCTGTTGGCGGCACCAGTGGTCATTCGCTCCATCTGGTCAATGATAAAAATCTTCTGGTTACCTTCCACGGCACTCTTGGTGAACTCCGACTTCAGGTACCGGACCTGGTCGACCTTGATGCGTTGGCCATCGGGAACGACTTTGACCACGTCCGGATGGTCGCCCGCCATGATTCGCCGACACTCGGTACATTGCCCGCACGGACGGCCATCCGCCCCGACGTTCTGACAGAATAGCCGCAACGCGACGGTCTCTGCGAGGGCCTGCCGCCCAGTACCGTCCATGCCGTTGAATAAATAGGCGTGGGCCAAGCGGTGGTCAGCAATCAGGTGCATGAAGTGCGCGACCAACTGCGGCTGGAGTCGCTGAGCGGTCGTTATCGGTGTCTCTTCGGTCATCCTTACCCCCTAGAACTGGTGGAACTGGTCAACGGGTAAGACGAAGACCGTGGCTCCGCCGACTTGAACTTCCACCGGATACGATGAGGTGTTGTCCAACTGGGCATCCAGATTGACTGGTGGTGCCATAAACTGTTGCCGGGTGTGGCTGGTGGTCTTGATCAATTCCAAGACCTCTTCGACCCGTTCATCGTCCACCCCCAGCATAAACGTGGTGTTCCCAGACTTTAAGAACCCGCCGGTGGTTGATAACCGCGTGGCACGAAAGTCATGGTCGATAAACTGGTTGCTCAACCGGTTCGCATCTTTGTCTTGAATAATCGCAATAAGTAACTTCATGGTGGTTCCTCCCTTATTTGCCGGTGGTAAAGTACGCGTGCGCCGTCTGGTGAATCAACGCTAGGGCCGCCGCGACGACCTGTTCTGGGGACTGCGTTGCGTCGATCAACTTGATTCGTTCCGGGTGGGCCGTCTGCAAGCGCAGGTACGCTGCCCGGACTCGGTCATGAAAGGCCGTCTTCTCAACGTCCAAGCGGTCGACCTTCTGGGGATCCCGGTGAGCTTGGATTCGGCGCAACCCCACTTCGGCAGGGACGTCGAAGTAGATAGTCAGGTCTGGCAGGAGCCCGTCCGTCGCAAATTCGTTCATCTTAGCGACCTCCGTCTCCCCAATCTGCCGCCCAGCGCCCTGATACGCGACTGAACTGTCAACGTACCGGTCACACAAGACCAACTGGTCCGCCCGTAACGCGGGTAGGATGGTCTCGGCAAGGTGTTGCCGACGAGCCGCCGCGTAGAGCAAGGCCTCGGTCCGGTAGTCCATCGCCGTGTTCGCCCGGTCCAAGATAATCGACCGAATGCTCTCCGAGATGGGGTTGCCCCCCGGTTCACGCGTCACGGTCAACCGGTCGCCCAGTTGTGGTGCGAGTTGTGCTGTAATGGCCGTCAAGGCGCTAGTCTTCCCAGCGCCATCCGGTCCCTCAAAACTGATAAACGTTCCTGCCAAAATCTTCGACCCCATCTTCCTACTGTAATCCGATTTCGCCTGGTCTGCGAAATCCGTTATTTAAACGTTCCAATAACCGAATCCGTGATGGGCTAACGGTCCATTGCTTACTGACCGGGCCATTCGTACCACGTCACGACTCGAATATCAATAGATACATTGTACTTTAATTCAGAAATGATGTCTATTTGCAAGTCGCCGGTCACTCTCGCTCTAAAGCCTTGGCCCTCCTAGCTTCTCACGCCCTTTTTCACTGGTTAAGTTTCCCTAGAATTCCCAATAAAGTTACCAGAGTTTGATTTAAGCCTTAACAAGGGTGGTAGCCAGCGCCTTACCGGGCGGTCAGCTAGGGCTGGAACGCAGTGGGCACAACTTCGAGCCAAAGAGCGGTCTCGAAGATTGGCCTTTGGCTAGGGTAGCCAAGAACGCTACCCAACCCAAATTTCACTGCTGAGCCCTAGCTGACCACCCTCACGGCTTACGGTAGTTGAACCCTATACGAAACATCACTCCTAAAATGACAGCCAGTCCTCCCCCCAAAAATTAAGACGATGCTTTTTGCGATATTCTCTCTGATGGAGCACCCGGACAGAGCGAAAACGCCAGAATCATTGTGGTTAAACATGGTGGGCATGCCAATATTAGAACCGTTAGTTGATCAGGCGGGGGTCTAAACGTTTCGCAGATGCTGAGTTACTACGATTATTTCCAGGTGGCTAAACCTTTAACAACGCTAGTGGTGATGATAAGTGCGTCCCAGAACGCAGCTACAGAAAAGTTAATATCTGTGTAAGCCGTGAGGGCGGCCAGACAGGGCTCAGCCGTGAAATTTTCCTTGGTGAGCGGGATTTGCTCACCTAGGAAAAGGCCAGCTTGGGGACTATGAACTGGGGGCGCCAAGTTGTGCCCACGGCGTTCCAGCCCTGTCTGGTCGCCCGGTAAGGCGCTGCCCTCCCCCCACACAAAAGAAAAGAGAGCCGTCTATATCCCAACAGCTCCCTCAAAAGGCTACACATCGTATTCCGTTTCCTTGATACCCGCGTTCATCAGGTCGTACGGCGTCTTCATCTTTTCGCCGTCCCAACTGGCGACGCCCACGACTAGTCGAACGTCGAGAGTGGCCAGTAAGTTATCGGCAGCCAGAGCCTTGGTGAACTGTTGCTTGATTCGGTTCGCCGCAATCGTTGCCCCGTCCGCATTCGTGAATAGCAGTACCGACCAGGTCGGATTCTCCCGGTCGATCAGGTAAGTGATGTCGTTGGTCCGCATGGCCTGCTTCACCGTGTGGGATACCAGCTTCAGCAATTCACGCATCTGCGTGTCACTGATCATACTGCGCATTTCTTGGAAATACCGGATTCGGATAATCATGGTGGTGACGGGCAGGTCGAAACGCCGGTTGGTTTCCGTAAAGACCGCCGTGTCTTCAATGTAGGAAACCATAGTCCGTAAATTGGTCTCCTCATCGAACGCCCCGCGCGCCACCAGATCACTTTGTAACTTCGCATTTTGCACTTGAAGCTTCCGTGCGTGAGCCGTCAGTCCGTAGAACGACAACGACAGTAATAGCGGCACGAATAACCAATACGCCAGGACCCAGGGTAAAAGCTGATGGTGAACCTGGTTCTCATAAATCACCAAAATGACTTGTAAGAAGATAAATCCCAAGTTCAGCAACAGGCCGGTGACCAGGCCCCAGAAGTAAGTGAACAGAATCAACAACATGGTCACCCCTAACAACACCGTGTTGACCAAGAGGTAATCTGTCCGGGTGGCCCCCATCCCTAAGGCTAGGCCACAGAGGCAGAACAGAAAGGCAATCAGGTAGAGGTCCGTCCACCAACTCTCATGTCCGTTAGTTTCCATGATGCCGCCTCCTCTTATGACTATGACTGGTCGACTTAGCCGTCTTGGGACGCCGGTGCAAGCGACCATGCTTCCCCAACAATAGAATCAGCGTCACGGTGATCAAGACCACCATGGCTAACGCGATGCCCAGATAAAGCAACAGCTGGGAATGCCGGCTCAGGACCGCCCGGGTGTTCAGCTGCCGGTCAATCAACTTGTTTTTCTTGAAGCGGTACCCAAAGTGGTTATTGTCCGGGTCAACCACGATGGCGTCCCCGGAATACTGAGCGATGTTGCGTTGATAATTGATCTGCGTGGAGGCCAAGTAGGTCGCTTCCGCGCTGGCTCCCGTGACCACCAACAAGCCCTTCTTGGCATTGTACGGCGACCGCAATAGTTGGGCCGTCCCAATCTGTTGCCCGTACAACCGTTCGATGCTGAGCTTTTCGTTCGAAAGTAACCCGGTGCGCGCCTGGTTGTACTGGAAATACAAGTGGGAATTCAGCCGGTTGACCAGCGGATTCTGCTTAGCCGACCCAAACGCAATCACGTTAGCGTGCTTCAAGACGTCGGCGCTGGGCTGATGGTCGTAGAGCCGAATCCGGCCCTGATTACTCTGGGCGTAATTCCCAATCAGGTTGAAGATGTTGGTCAACGTCGCGTAATCAGTGGTGGTCATGGTCTTCGGCCGTACCACTACCAGATTATCGTACGTTGAATTTTTTAAGAATAAGTTCGGATAGTTACTAAACAAAAGGTCGTTGCCCGGGGCCGACTTGATAGCCGCCACCGAGTCGGATTCAATGCTGACCCACGGCGTCTCCTGATTCGTGCTATTCGCCGGTTGTTGGACGGGGAGGTCTAATGCCACCCGGACCGTGAAGCTATGTCCCAACGCCATCCCCTTAGGCAGGGTGACCGTAAAGGTATCGTTGTCCGCTCGACGCGCCGTGAGATGCCGGCTTCCCACGGCGGTATCGTTGACGTAGACTGTGGCTAACGCACTCTTAAAGTCCAGGTTCTTCGCATACCGCAGGTGCAGCGTAATCTGGGAACCGTCGGCGTTGTTCCGGTCGACCGGGAGACTGACAAAGTAACTGCGTTCCTGATGACCGCTCCCCACCAATTTATCCGTAGTATCGGTCAACTGGTAACGGCCCTGGTAATGAAGCGCTGACGTAAAGGTCTGCGTCTCATCGGTCACGGCTTCACTGGCCGTCTGGGTCTCTTGCATCAGTTCTTGGTTGGCAACGAACTTCGCCGTCTGGGTCAACAAGCGATCCGTCAAGGCTGTGACAATCAGGTAATACCGCCCCTGACTGTGAATAAAGCGAATCTGGCCTTGACCTTGGAGGTCCTGTCGCTTGATCATCCGTTGGAACCGCTGGGGAAGGTGCTGGTAGCGTCCCACCACGACCTGGTAATCCGCTGCATTGACGGTCTTATCCGCCAACGTGGTCACGGGAATCTGCTGGTTCTCCGTGGTGATCACCCGCGACTCCCCGGTCAAGACCACCATGCTGGCGGCCAATTCCGCATTGGTCGCTTGCGCCGGCGTCCGGATCACCGAATTGCGGTTCGCAATCGTGTCCGGCCCCGAGAAGTGGTCGTAAAACGACTTGATGGCCTTAGTCGGCGGCATCAACTGGTACTGAAAGTTCACGCTGGAATGACTATCGACCGTTAGCCAATTTGCCGGCGTCTGGCCCAGACGATAGTCCCGCTTACCCGCTGCGTTTAAGATCTGGCCACTGATTCTGAGGTTGTTTTGTCCCTGAATCAACCGTAGCGGAATCTTGATGGACTTGGTCTGCAAGCCCGTCTGCCGCTTGGGCCGAAACGAGGCAAACTTCACGTCGTTCACAGAAACCGTGATGTCGGACAATTGGCGGTCACTGAGCTGCGAGATCTGGAAGTTCAGGTTCAACGTGACCTGCTTCACCCGCCAGTAATCCATCTTGATGAAGTAGGTGTTCATGGCCACCGACTGTCCCGACAGACTCGTGGTCGTATTCTGGAACGGTTGCGTGTAGGTCTTGAGCTTGGCAGCTTGGGCCGGCTGACTGACCAGCAGGCCTACACAGACCACCATGGCGACTAACAGCCACCTACTGATACCGCTTTGTTTTATACCATTTAGCTTGCTGATGAAAGACTTGTTCACGAATATACCCCACCATTCCATAGGCGGCTACGGCCAACCACATCTGGCTGTAAACCACGTACATAAAGATAATGATCAATAGATTGCTCAGCGTCATTTCCCCCTTCTCCGTGGTGATGGTCACGAACGTACTGATCACGAACAGGACCACGGCGAAGGCCCACAAAGCGTTATTGAAGCCCTGCAGACTCGAATGGGCAATGTCGGCGACGGACAAGACAAAGACCGTATCCGATAAGATCAACGACGTCATTAAAAGAAAGTAGATCGACAAGAAATACAAGAGGTCGAAGCGAATTGCCCGACCGCTCTTGGTGAATACCAGGTGCAGATTCTTCAAGATCACGTAGATGTTGCCCTTGACCCAGCGCGTTCGTTGATGGAACCACACGTCTAACGTCTGGGGCTCTTGCTCCCAGGTCACCGCCGCCGGTTGAAAGTAGATGCGGTACCCGGCTCGGTAGACCCGAAAGCTGACCTCGGTATCCTCCGCTAGGGCCTTGGTGTCCCAACCGCCGATTCGCTCGAGCAGGTCCCGCCGAATCACGTAGTTGGTCCCCGGAATCGTACAGAGCTTAAAGAGCCGTAACCGTCCGGCTTGGGCCATCCACTGAAAGGATAGGGTCTCGACGTTAATGAAACGGGTCAGCAAGGTCGCGTTCTTATTCCGCGTCCGGAACTTCCCAATAACGGCGCCATACTCAGGATGGCTCATCAGTTCCGCGACCAAGCGCCGCAGGGCCGGCCGCTCCGGCGTATTGTCGGCATCGTAGATGGAAATGACGCTCCCCTTGGCCTGTTTTAGTCCAATATTTAAGGCGTTCGATTTGCCCTTCCCCCCGTTGGTCTTATCCGTATTGATCACGGATAAGTTGCGTTCCGGGTAACTGGCCTGGATGTTCGCCAGTAACTGGGCCGAGTTATCACTCGAATTATCGTTGATCACGATGATCTCGTAGCGGTCATGCGGGTAGTCGAAGTTCAAGAGCGACAGGACCGTGCGCACGATGACCACGCCTTCGTTATGGGCAGGTACCATGACGCTGACGAACGGTACCTGGTCTGGTAGGGCCGGTAACGGTGTCCGCACATCCTTAAGATACTGGGTGTACCCCGCCACCGTCAGGATCAGGTTAACGGCCATGATCCCCCAGATCACTAGAATGGAAATAAACACAAACACATCAAGAACACTCATGCCGTCACCTCCTTGAACGGTTGAAAAACATCCGCCGGTAGATTCGCCGGCCAACAACGATAAAGCCCAGCAAGACCACCGTCACCAGAATGAAGAAGATCCACAAGATCCACCCCTGGACCCGAAAGTAGCCCTTGAGGGTCACGTGGTTCTTCCGTTGCGGATTGAACTGTGGCAAGGCCACACTCGACGCGTTGATGGCAATCTGCCGGCCATTCAAGAAATACTCTCCGTGGTCGTACTTGAACGTGGCCGAGGCACTATCTAATCGCGTGGTCAACTGCTGGGACGGGTCGTACCAATCAATAGTCTGCGCCGTGACCTGCCGGACCGTGGCCGTTAACTGCTTCGTCGAATCAACCATGGGAACCGTAAGCGCGGTCGGGACGGACCAGCGCAATTGCGCCGATTGCTGGACCGTCTGAAAGCTGCGTAACGAGACACCGTACCAGGTCTGCGGATACTGATTTCCCAGGTTATCCTGTTGAGCAAACGTGGTAGTCGTCGGATTGGGCAACAACACCACCAGTGACGCCCGTTGCAACCCATACCGCCGAAAGAGCTTATCCTGGTTCCAGTAGGCCGGCGCACTGACCCCGACCGGCAGGACCTGGCGTTGCCCTAACTGGTTCAACTGGCCCACCAGTTGCTGCTCTAAGATCTGACCACTTTTCCGGTCAGCCGCCCCCACTACGGGTGCCTGTAAGAGAATCACCCCGTTCTCCGTCTCCAACTCCCGTAAGACCGCCGTAAAGCGTTTAAAGGCACGATACGACGTGTTTTCAGCGACCGATGTGGTGCTGACGGCAAACGGAATCCCCGCCTTGGCCAGGCGGCGCCCCAGTTGCTGTAGCAAGCGAAGATTGGTATACGGTGTCACGTGGGTGATGGTCAGCAGCGGGCGGTAAGTCCGGGTCTGACCAAATAACGCTGCGATGGTTCGGCTGGCCACCGTCAGGGAGAACCCGTTGGGCATCAGGTAAGGCAGGTACCCATTGCGTCCCCGCACGACGCCGTAAGCGTGATCGGGTAAGCTGGTGGCTTGGGTCGCTAAGGTGCCAAAAGTCTGCGTCCCGTGCGGCAAACTACTTAACAGGGTCAGGTCCGTGCTGAATGGCAAGAGTTGCCAATTCTGCCGGTCTCGCAAGACAAATTGCTGGTGATACAGCGTCTCTCGCCGTGCCCCGAACTGGCGCGCCTCTTGGGAGTCCAACCCGGAACCGATATGGAGCTGACGACCCGTGAACTGGCGTCGGTCCCGCAGGAAAGCGGCGTTAGTTAACCGTCCTTGGGGCCAATTATTTAGGGTCACCACCCCTTGATAGGTCTTGTTCGTGAGTTGCCCCGCTTGGTAGTCACTCAACCGTTCCGTCTGGGTGGGGAGGTTCAGACTCGCCAGGAGCCGCTGAACCGCTGCCAACTTCTGCTGCCCATTAGCGGTCGGGTTGATCGCGTCATAGACGATCAACACCCGGCGCGCGGTCGCAGCCTGTGCGGTGGTCGGAACGGCTAACCCCCCAGCGAGACCCAAGCAGAGGCCTAAGACCACTAACCAAAGTTTCAATTGTCTTCTCAATCGGCGGCCTCCTCTCCAGGCTTAGGGGTGTGCCAGAGCCGGTGGTTCAACAGGTCCGCCACGAAGAGTAAGAGAATCAAGTCTAGGCTGACCGGAACCATGAACAGGTGCTTGGCTAAGTCGGCATCCCCGTCCCCAATAATCGAAATAATCGGGACAAAGATAAAAATCGTCAATAAGCCCAAAACCAGGAAGAACCGCAGGACCCCCGCTGGTCGCCGGCGTTGCCAATCGTTGTACGCCCCGACGGCAAAAACGATGGCCAACGCGACGGCTAACAGCAGGTCAAACGCAAACTTCCGAGGAAAGAACGCGCCAGCAGCCGAACTAAAGGCCGTAAAGTAAGTGACCTGTTCCCCCGCAGCGTGCCCGGTCCCCTGCTGGTAGTCCCCGACCGCTTTAACCTGGGTGATCATCATGTCCCCCGCAGCCACGTCCAGTAAAGTTCGGAACTGCTTAGGGTGTTGGGCGTAATAGCGAATGATCCAACCAAACCCCGTCTTCTGGTTCAGGTGGCGGTGCACGTAATCCGAACTGGGACTAATTGCCGCAAACGTCTTGGGGTAGTAGTCCTGATTACGCATCAGCGCAAACTGCTGGCTGACTCCCTGCTTCTTCAACTTTTTACTGGGGTCGCCGCCGTGCAGGAGTACCCCGTGGGTCACGGCTTGGTACTGGTTGATATCGTTGAACTGTTTGGTGATCAAGGTGTAGGTCAGGACCCCCGTCACCAGGATGCCCGCGATTCCGGCCACAATCCAGAGTCGCTCGCCCCGGTGCCGGCAGATCATGAACAGACCTAGGCTCGCCACCGCGTAACTCAACGCCAACGGTGCGTTTTGTTGCTTATTCGCAATCAACAGCATCACACTCACGAAGTACACCGCCGTCAACAGATGCGGGTGATAAGTGGGACGACGGGCCAACAGCATGATGGCGCCAAAGGCATACAGGGCCAAAACCAACATCCCCGGTTCCGCGAAAAACGAATTGAAGTAAAGCGTAAACGACGAATCGGCGAAGATCAACACCACCAGCGCCGCAATCAAATAACTCCGAATCCGCCGAAAGGGGTAGGTCAACGCCTGTGTGACCAGGTAGATGGCCCCCAAGTAGGGAATGAAATAGATCAGGCCTAAGAAGCGCAAGTCAAATACGGTGGAACTATAGACCAGCTTGTTCAGCCCCACGGCCGCCTGCACAAACAGGGGCTGCGACGAAAAAATAGCCGCGTTGGTCTGGTTGAAGTACTTCATGATTCCTAGTTGCGGGTTGATGTACCCCAGCATATGGTACCCCTTCAACTTATAGAGGCCGTTTACGAAGATGGCCCGGTAGAAGTCCCCATTATCGGCTAAGCCGTGAAAGGGGGGCACGAACAGCAGCCACCCCGCGATCACTCCCGCACACACAGTGGCTAGTAGCGCTGGTGAGACCCAGCGCGTGGCGCCATGCCAGACGCTTCGACTGATTGCTTGGATGCGCTGCAGCATGCCGTTTCCCCTCCTTCCCAAGAATTTTTCAATCTAATAATTAGCCGCTAAGATGGCCGTTAGGTTGTTAAATGAATAACTCTGCCGGGTCTGGGCGTCCCCCAGGGCTCCGATCATGGTGCCTTGGGTAATCTGGTTGGCCCAGACCGCCCGCATCGCCCGTCGATAATTTGCCTGATCATGCTCCATCGCAAAGATCATGGCCGCCAATGCATAGTTCCCGGCAGATTGGCCCGTGTCACTGGCGCTGCCCGCCGTGGTGTAGCCGTTATAGAGCTGATGGCGCTGGACTTGTTGGACTAGCCAACCCTTGCTGGCCGCGCGCAACTGCCCGATCTCCGCCAAGTGGAGTAGCGTCTCCAACGCTTCCGAGGTGTTCAGATTCTTGGTCGAATACGCCAGGGTGTGCCAGTTAAAGCTCGCCGCGTATAACGGGAACACGTCGCCTAGGTACCCGCCCTTGACCACCTTGAGCTGTTGTCGATAATGTTTGCGCCCTTTAGGACTGTTCTGCTGGTAATAGTGTAAGACCTTGAAGTCCGCGTATGCCAGACTGCTCGTATTCGCCGCCTGCTTGGTCTGCGGGTCATAATAATCCCCCACGTGGCCATCCTTCAGTGCGCCCGCGCACAAAGCGGCAAAGTGATTGGCCGCCGCTTGTCGGTACCGTCGACTGCCAGTCAGAGCATCGTAAGTGTTCAACGCCCGAATGATTCGTAGGTCGTCTAAAGTCGCATTCACGGCAAAGCGCTTATGGTTCCGGGGATCGTAGCGGTAGCTGAACTGCCCGTGATCGCCAAAGGTCTTGACCGTGGCCTGATAAAAGGTCCGAAAGCGCTTGAATTGTTTGGTTTGGGCTAAGTAGAGTAACCACATCCCCGCCGATTCGCTTAAAAGTTCGTGGCCGGTAGCCTTCCCTGCTTGCCGGGTCGCCGTATCCGCGTAGTTGGTGTAGATTCCTTGGTCGGTCAGCATCTTCCGTTCTAAAAAGTTGACCAGTGCCCGTTGATGGTGCTGGTCCGCGGTCGTGTGGTGCTTGGTCCGGGTGAGAAATGGTCGCGGCGACTGGTCCGGGGGCGTCATGGTCGCTGGTTGCGCCCCACAACTACTCAGACCTAGTAAGCCGACTAATATAACTATCAGTACCGTCCATCGCTTCACGATTCGTCCCCCCTCACCTCATTTTTAGGTCCAACTATGTTTATAGTAGCATGGTCCATCTAAAAGTTAAACGGGAACTTTAACGGCGCAAACACCCGATTAAGCCCACCAAAAAACCACGCTTCCGCGATTGCGGAAACGTGGTCTGGTCACTCATTAATCTTGATAAACGGTGGGGGCGATGTGCGTGCTGCGGACGTGTCGCCGCCGAGCTTCGCGGTACAAAAAGAGGTACGTTTGTCGCGCCAAAGCTGTGTTCGCGGTCATCTCATTGTCCGCGTCCGCAATGGCCTCTTGGGTCTGCTTGGCGTGGTCCCAGCGCCCCTTAGCGGCGTCGATGGTGTCCAACAGCTGATTATCATAGAACGTCTTCAATTCTGCGACGTGCCGTTTCTTTCGTCCAAACATAACGCATCCATCCTCCTTACATCTCCGTCCGGCCTTCAACGGCCTTAAACAGGGTCATTTCGTCAGCATACTCGATATCACTCCCCACGGAAAGTCCGTGCGCCAACCGGGTCACCTTAATGCCCGCCGGCTTGATCAGCCGCGACAGATACATGGCCGTGGCTTCCCCTTCCGGTGTGGCATTCGTGGCGATAATGACTTCCTTGATGGCTGGATTCTGCTGGAGCCGACTGATCAGACTACTGATGTTCAAGTCGTCCGGCCCCTTCCCTTCGATGGGCGACATGACCCCGTGCAAGACGTGGTACAGGCCATGGTATTCCTTCATCCGTTCCATCACCATGATATCTTTGGCTTGTTCGACCACCAAGACGTGCGACTGGTCCCGCGTCTTATCCGCGCAAATGCTGCAAGGGTCACTCTCCGTGATGTTGCCACAGATGGAGCAGAAGTGCAGGTCACGCTTAGCGGAGACCAAGGCCTTCGAGAAGGCCGCCACATCGTCTTTATCCATATCAATGGTGAAGAATGCCAGCCGCGTCGCCGACTTCTGGCCAATGCCCGGCAACTTCATATAACTATCGATCAATTGTGCGATGGGTTCTGGATATTGCATGGTGCCATCCTTTCCAATCCGGCATTACAGGCCAGGAATGTTCATCCCTTGCGTGTACTTGCCTAAACTCTTCTTAGTGGTCTCGTCAACTTCAGCCAAAGCGGCATTAACGGCGGCCAGGACTAAGTCGGCCAACATATCCGGATCATCTGGGTCGATGGCTTCGGGCTTAATCGTCAGGTCCGTCATCTTTCGGTCCCCAGTAAAGGTGGCTTTGACCAGGTCATCTGGTGAGGCTCCCGTAAACGTTTGGGCGTTCAAGGCAGCTTGGTCCGCCTCCATCTTCTTTTGCATTTGCCGCATCTGCTTCATCATGTTTCCCATATTTCCCATTCCACGCATTGTTGATCATCCTTTCAAATTTTTAATCATGTTGGACATCCACGATATCCTTACCAAAGAGGTCCTCGGCCTTAGTCACGACCGGATTAGCGGCCGGCTGGTCTGGTGCCGGTGCTTCAGCGTCCGTAGGTTGCCCGTCCGGAGCTGGCGTTGCCTGGTGGCTCGCCGCATGTTGCTGGAGATCCGCCTTATGGGTCGCCAGGTAGTCCTTCCGAATCGTCGGCCACTGATCCTTAGGCACAAAGACCACCGGCAACGCCGACCCGATCATCCGGTCCAACCCGTTCTCTAACGCATCCGTTAATTCTTGGTCGGTCGTGGCCCGTTGGTACAAGAACGAGTAGTCGAAGGCCACGATGACCCCCGAATCCGCCGCCGCAACGGGTTGAGACACCTTCATCACCGCCCGTTGTGTCACTGACAGACTGTTCAGCAGGTCCGGCCAGACCTCCTGCAACTGGTTCAGCTTCCCACGGGTCGCTGACCCCAAGACCGGATAGATCTTGGCCAAGTTGACTTCTTTTTCCTGCTGGTTCGCCGTTACCCGGGGCTTCGGCCGGGCCGCCGGTTGTGCGGCCTTGACGCCCCCAGCTTGCTCCAGGCGTTCCAAAGTGGTCTTCAATTGATCAACTTGATGTTGCAACGCCTGAACCTGCGACTCTGCCGCGGGCGTCGGCGTAGCTGTAGCCACCGGCGCAGTCGTTGCCGCGACGGGCGCCGCACCCTTAGCCTGCCCGATTTCCGCCAACTTGATGGTCAGAATTTCCAGATAAACGTCGGGGTGGGTGGTAAAGCGCATCTGTTGTTGAATTGCGTTCAACTCATTGATCATCGCGTACATGGTTGCCGCCGGAGTCTGCTTAGCCAGTGCCTGAAAGTCCTCACTCACGCTCCCCATTTCCGCTTCTTCCACCAATTGAGGGGCCTGTTGGTATAACAATAGGTCGCGGGCGTAGCTGATGAAGTCTTCGGTGAAGCGTTCAGCGTCCTTCCCGGCTTCCAGAACCGACTGTAACGTAGCCAGACCGGCTTTAGTCTCACCGGCCAAGACCTGTTGTACGTAGGTTGCCAGGAGTTCGTGGGTGACACTCCCGGTGACCAGCAACGCGTTATCTAGGGTAATCTCATTATCCCCAAACGACAACGCCTGATCCAGAATGCTCAACGCATCCCGCATCCCCCCTTCGGCGGCCTTCGCGATCACCTTGATGGCTTGGTCATCGTAGGTCACGTTCTTCTGCTTCAGGATGTAGGTCATCCGGTCGTAGCTATCGCTGGCCGCAATCCGCTTGAAATCAAACCGTTGAACCCGCGAGATGATGGTCGCCGGAATCTTATGCGGTTCCGTGGTCGCCAGAATGAAGATCACGTTAGCTGGCGGCTCTTCCAGGGTCTTCAACAGGGCGTTGAAGGCACCGGCCGACAGCATATGCACTTCGTCGATGATGTAGACCTTATAGTCGGCCACGGTCGGCGCATACTTGACCTTGTCCCGAATATCACGAATCTCTTCGACCCCGTTGTTGGAGGCCGCATCGATTTCAATCACGTCGTTTAAGGTTCCGGCCGTGATGGCCTTGCAGGTGTCACATTCGTTGCAGGGCTCGCCGTCTTTTTGATGGTGACAGTTGATGGCCTTAGCAAAGATCTTAGCGGCCGACGTTTTCCCCGTTCCCCGGGGACCCGCAAAGAGGTAGGCGTGACTGATTTGGTTAGTCGTGATGGCGTTCTTTAAGGTCCGCGTGATCACTTCTTGTCCGATCATGTCGTCGAACCGTTGCGGACGCCAGACCCGATAAAGTGCTTGATAAGCCATATCATCTGTTCCTTTCTACTATTTTATTTCAATCAAAATCGCTGTTCATTATTATAGCCTTTTTTACGGGTCGCTGTCACCTCATGACCCGTTTTCTTCTTAATTCGCCTACCGGGCGGACCAGACAGGGCTGGAACGCCGTGGGCACAACTTGGCGCCCGAAGTACAGGTCTCCAAGCTTGGGCTTTTCCTAGGCGAGCTAAAACCCGCTCACCAAGGAAAACTTCACGGCTGAGCCCTGTCTGGCCCGCCCTCACGGCTTACAGTCATGCCGAAATGATCCTGTAACGACGTCCAAGTAAGGATTTATGCCATTTTAATCTTGGTTAATTTTAAGGCAGTCCCTTCCAACAGTTGATACTGGCGTTGGACGCGAAGATTGATTGTCGTCATTAGAAACCATCTATGTAAGGTCCCCTTAGCCGATAGGGCCCAGCCGGTGAAATTAGCGTTAGCCGAGTGGTCTTCTCGGCTTAGGCTAAGGCCGAGCTTTAAGACGGGCGGGCTTTGCGCGGCTTAAAGTCGTGCCCACTGGCGTCACGGCCCTGCCAATCGGCTGAGGGGACCGGCCAGTTCGCCACCGCCCGGTAAGGCGACTATTCCCAGTACCAGAAGTCAAGACCACCCGTAAAACGGGTGGCTTGCTCACGGGCTATAAGCCCGGTATG
>NZ_AZDT01000033.1 GCF_001434785.1 Levilactobacillus namurensis DSM 19117
TGCTATAGTCCCCTTAAGGTTGACAGATGAAAAACTATAATTCATCTATCAATTTTAAGGGGATTTTATTATGCCTAAAAGTAAGTTTACTGCCAAAGACAAGCTCGCAATTATTAAGGGATTAGCCTGCACTGACTTATCGAAAACAGAATATTTTAAGGCGTGCCGGGTTAGTGAGCGAGCCGTCGCTTGTTGGCAGAAATTTTATGCGAAAGATGGCTTAGCTGGATTAGAAGAACGCCATCATTGGACTAGATATAGTCCAGAACTAAAGCAACAAGCCGTAACTGCCTACTTAAATGGGGATGGTAGTTTGCGAGATATTCAACATAGATTTGGACTTAGAAGTACCTGCCAACTACGAGACTGGATCAAAAAATTTCAGTATAATAGGACCAATAATTCAGTAACGGCAATGCCGTTGAGAAAGCAGGTCCGGATCATGGGGCGTAAAACAACCTTTGAAGAACGCATCGAAATTGTCGAATATGTCACGGCAGGCGGGCATTCCTATTCACAAGCAGCTGAGCACTTTAATGTCTCTTATCAACAAGCACGTTCCTGGGTACTAAAAGCGGAACAAAACGGTTATCCAGCTCTTAAAGACCGCCGTGGACGCACTAAACCTCGAGAAGAAATGACCGAACTGGAACGGTTAAAACTTGAGAACCGGCAACTTAAAACTAAGTTGAAAGAACAGGAGGTTCTCGAAAAATTCGTAAAAAAATTTCAGGAACTACAGAACAAGGAGTGAATGCCCAACATAAACTAGCTTATCAGGCCATCGAAACCCTCAGTGTCGATTATCACGGCGTACAAGCCTTTCTCCTACGTGAATTGGGGCTTTCGCGCCAGGCCTTCCATCAGTGGCGTCATCACCAAGTCACGGATTGGGAACAGCAGGAAGAACAACTAAAAGCGAAAATCACTTGGTATTTTGATCAACACCGCCAACGCATCGGTGCCGGCAAAATGACTATTTATCTAAACCATGATGTCGAAATTGACTTTGAGG
>NZ_AZDT01000034.1 GCF_001434785.1 Levilactobacillus namurensis DSM 19117
ACTCTCTAACAAGAATCATTAATTTAACAACATTCTTATTGACAAGACGTAGAAAATAGAGGCTGCTGGAGCATGAATGACATATATAGTTAAGGATATTGGCCCATATTTAGTGAAATAATTGCCTATAATTTTATCTTGTAGCATTCTAAAAATCGTAAAGAATATAAAAATGGATGCAATTTTTGAAAAAAATGTAACAAAAGTTAAATTATTAGTTTCATACCAATTTACTACATTTAGATATTGTATCGTGAGGGAAACTATAAGAATAATTACAGATAAACAGGTGATCTGTAAAAGGCACCCGTAAAATGTAGGAAAACGGCAGGTTAGAACTGTTGGTTTTC
>NZ_AZDT01000035.1 GCF_001434785.1 Levilactobacillus namurensis DSM 19117
TGTCAAGGGCAGTTTAAAAATGTAGGTTTTCGGCAGAAAGAAATGTAGGTTTTCGGCAGTTACTTGAGGCCACGTAATCGGTAAGATTTACCAGTGATCTTCACTACGTGAACATGATGAACCAAGCGATCGAGAATGGCTGCTGTCACAGTTGGGTTCTGGAAAATATCAACCCAAGCGGATAGATCACTATTGCTGGTAATGATCGTTGAATGCTTTTCATAGCGGGCATTGACTAGCTGAAATAAGAGGTTAGCTTCTTGGTGACCAATTGGCAAATACCCAATTTCATCAATAATTAATAGGTCATAGCGCGAATAGCGGCTTAGAGATCGATCAAGCAGTCCTTTTTCGTAAGCTGCTCTCAATCTAATCAACAGCTCATGACAATTAATAAAGAGAACCCGACAGCCCTGTTTACAGGCCTCAATCCCAATACTAATTGCCAAGTGGGTTTTACCGACTCCCGGATTGCCAATAAAGATTAAGTTTTCAGACTTTTCCATAAAAGCCAGATTCTGGAATTCCAGAACCTCTTGGCGATTAATACTGGGTTGAAAGCTAAAATCAAATGTATCTAGGGATTTTGTATTGGGGAACCGAGCACGGCCAATGGCCCGTGCAATCTGACCTTCGTGTCGATTCTGGAGTTCCGAATTAGTTAAATCAATTAGCGCCTCAGTTAATGACAGATTATCAGTGTGAATTTGATCAAGGTAATTCGGCAAGTATTCACGGATTTTGTTTAACCCTAAGCGCTCAAGATTATTTAAAAGAATTTGATTATTAGTGGTCATGGTAGCCTCCTATAAGTTGTCGTAATCAGTCATATGTTCACGAATGTAAGCTGAAATGTCTTCATCTGTCCGCCCTTTAAGCAAATCAGATTTGAGGATATTGAACTGATCTTGGGGGTCATAATTCAGCAAATTGGTAGTTATGGAGTGCGTACGAATTTCTTCTCCGTTATAATAAATGTGGATGCGCTGCTCATCATTGGAGATTTCAACAGCAACCGTACAACCAATGTATCGCGGATCTACTGAGTACTTACATTTGCGGAAATTGATCATGGCCTCCTTCGAAACGACACGGGTAATGTTTTCTTCGAAGTATGGTTCAAGGAGATTAACTGGAACGCGATGAAGGTACTCTTTTTCTTCGTCTAACCATTTCAGGTACGGGACTTCGTCCGTGGCCTGCGAAGTTTCATGATTTAGATCATCTCGGAGCATATGAACTAGTTCGATTAGCTCAGTTCCATCAGCAAATTCAGTATTGTATGGCCGTAAACGTTCAACCGTGCGAGCAAGGGCTTCAACTGCACCTTTAGTTTGTGGTCTGAATGGTCGACAAGCAATTGGTGTGAAACCGGCATCTTTACAGAATTCGTGGAACCGTTCGTTAAAGACAGCGTGGCCAAACTGGGATTTTGTATGATCCACAACGGTTTTCATATTATCAAACCAGATTTCCGTCGGAATACCTCCGGTATGAAGGAAAGCGTCGTGTAAGCAAGAAAAGAGGGTATCTTGGCTCCGATCAAAGGTTAGTGTCATATATTTGAGTTTTGAATAAGGCAATACATACAAGAAAATATTGAATTTAAACAGCTCACCCTCGCTGCTCACTAGGGCCATTTCTTCTTTCCAGTCAACTTGAGCAGAGAGACCAGGGGAATGTTCAATCCGAATGGTAGCTTTCTTAACTCGTTCTCGGCGGGTTTGGCGACAATAATCTTTCACGAGGGTATAGCTGCCGGTAAAGCCCTTCTTCTGGATAAATTTAAAAATTGAAGCAGCCGAACAATTTAGTTCAAGCTTTGAATCGATGGTTTGCTTGAATGGATCCAGTAAACTTGGCCGTTTCGGTCGACCACTTGGTCGGCCCTTAAGTCCAGCTTTGACTTCCTCATAGGCTTTCTTAACGGTTCGATAATCAACATTATATTGCCGGGCAATCTCGGCGAAGTTAGGCTTAATATTTTCAGTCACGTAAATCGTCACTCCTTCTCTTAAATCACGTCTCACATCAAATTCCTCCTACACTCTGATGTGATTCATGATACAAAAAATGTAGGAAAACCAACAGTTCTAACCTGCCGTTTTCCTACATTTTACGGGTGCCTTTTACA
>NZ_AZDT01000036.1 GCF_001434785.1 Levilactobacillus namurensis DSM 19117
AAATTGATAGATGAATTATAGTTTTTCATCTGTCAACCTTAAGGGGACTATAGCAAAGTTATCAGAGCTATTTACAGATTATGATGAAAATCAATCGCTACAAGAAAGTACAAGTGCAGCTGCCCCAGTGTGGACTGATTCGAACTATAAGTCTGACCAGAGTAAAGACTACAATCAGGGCTATTCCGATTACACACGAGATTTCACTTCTGGCGTTTATCAGTGGTTGGATGGTGTTGCTGATCAGGCTAAGAATGCCTCAACCGCTAATTCATTGTTAGATAATCAAAAATATGATTCATCAGCTTTATCCGGTGATGGGAATGCCAGTGCTGGTGCGGTAGCTGGGTCAACAGTATTAACGGTTTTGAATAATTTAGTCGGGACGACTTATGCTAGTGATGTTCTAAAATACAATAACATTTCGGATAATATTGCAAATTCCAGTATTAGTTCAGCTGCTAATGCTTTAAACATGTACATTGGGGTTATTGCCCCGAACTTAATTAATGGGATTGCTAAGCAGGCGTTATCTGATGTCCGGTCCATTGGCGGGACTATGGCGGATGACGACTATGCGCCAGCTACTTTGGTACAAGCCGTGGGACTAAATAGTGCCACGGAATCTTTGGTCAATACGTTAGGCATGACCAGTTTACTGAAGACTAGTTTGTTCCAGCACGTCTATGAAGCTTTGGTAGCTAACGCGACAGCGGCTATTGAAAACAGTTGGGCTATTGGAGAAGATCAGGCTTTGAAGGGTTTTCTTCAAAATGGTTATGTTTATGGTGACTCAGGTACGAATAAATCACCGTACAGTTCAATAAATGGCTACTCGGAAACTGACCCAGCTAGTATTTTAAATGCGACGCATACCACCAATAATGATGGTGATTCTGATAAATTATCATCACTTGCGGAAGCCGCTGGCTATGCCTGGACGCAAAAAGTTATTGGTAACGTGATGACGGTTGCCAACGTTGATGCGTTAGGTGGTCAAGAGAAAACTAATATTACGGAAATTGTGGATCAATTGGTCACCAATGGAAAATTATCTGAAGATGAAGCCGATGAAATTCTGAACCGGAGTTCTGCTACGGGAACTACCAATGAAGTTGAGAATGGTGTGGCACATACCTTTGATGCCAATAATTCCGCGTTGGACTATGTCCGGAGTGGAGAAGGCGCGCAAGCGGTTATTAAGCAACTTTACGACGTTGAATATTCTGCGGCCAAAGCGGCGCTGAATGACTATGTAAACTACCCGAATATGACCACGGACCAATTGGCAGAAAATCAAGCCAAGTACATGTACACGAACCCAGCGTACGAAGGTTTAGCAACTTCCCACGCTGCCATCGAAGTCGGGGTTTACTCCCAAATCATGCGTGCTCTTCGGCTAAACGATACGCCGTACCGGGCCATGGTATACGCCAATGATATCGTGCACGCGACAGCTATCGGGGATACGGAAGGTGTCGGTAACACCAACATTGTTGCGGCTGTTTCGTCTAGTACGGGACAAACGATTGATAAAGCTGACGCTGGCACCCTCACGGCAGAAAATTCAGAATTAAAGGATATTAATGGTAAGTACATTCGTGACCGGGTAGGGATTGGTGCTTCTACGGCCTATGATCAATTACCTGTGTTTGTGCGAGCATCAGATCCGCTATACGCGACAACACCTGCTAATATGCCTACTCAGGCCCAAGCCGATGCCATGGCGGATTACATGGATCAATTTGTTTACGAAGTCTTTGACAAGGCGTATGCACAAGAGCTGGCTGCAGCGACCCGAGCTTTTAACGCTGGCCAATCTTTGGCAGAGCAGAAATATGAAGAATCGACTAATGGTCAAATTCCTTCAGTTGAAGAAGCGGGTTCTTATAACGGCTTTAATTATCAAGATGATGGGAGTACTAGTGATTATGTCACGGCGTCGAAGGGACTATACAACGAAAAGGGACTGGCCGGTCGGCTGTTTACCGATGGTTATAACCAGAACTTAGTTACCATTACCGTTACAAATTCTTCAGGTTCAGCTCAACAATCTGCTAATTTCTTAAAGACCAGTATGGGTAAGAACCAAACAACAACGGTTAACACGTTAGCTGGTAAATCCGTAACAATCACGGCACAGACGCCTGATTCTGGGTGGAGTGTCGGTTCAACCAACCCAGTAACGTTAAACAATGTCACCGGTGATACGGCGACCATGTACAGTGCTGCTGAAGAATCTCCAGATGTTGCGTTAACTGGAAGTACCGCGACGACGGCCGTCAAATTTGCCTACGTCAGATCTGCTGGCTACAATTACGACTTCTTAAAGACCATTGAGGGTTATTACAATACCCAAAACGCCAGCACGATGCTTCCCGACACGCAGACCGTCTATCCTTCATGGAATAACGGTGTGAATGAGGAAGGTTCCGCGGGTGCCCAAGGGTATCAAATCAGTAAAGATGACTTAGTGGTCACGAATGATGGCGCTAAGGTCGGCGACTACGCCTACCACTTAACCGATGCTGGTGCCCAGAAGCTGTTGGATTACATCAATGGGACGGTTCTGGCCAGTCAGTCGGCAACGACTAAAGCCAGTGTGGCCGTACCAACCGCTGCGTCCCTAGCAGCTTACTCGGGGACTTTGACCATTCAAAAGGCCATCGATGAACAATACTTACCAACCATCATTGCCCATAACGTCACCAACGTCCTGGCGGATCCAACGCCTATCATTTCGTTCGTGGATAAGGCCACGTCGGCCGATGGTAAGACGGATCTGACGGGGAAGGCCGTTACCAACACACTAAACGTTGACTGGAATAAGGTTGGGTATTATCCGGTTACCATTACCGTAACGGACCCAACCAGTAACCAGACTGTTTCGAAAGTGGTTTACGCTATCGTGGTTTCGCAAGAAGCCTCGACTTCCGCGGCAACGTCCGAAGCCCAAGCCTCGACCAGTATGGTGACCAGTCAATCGGTCGCTACTTCGGTCAGCGCCATTGTCAGTCAATCACAATCGGCTTCTACCAGTACGGCCGATGCCAGCGATGCGTCTATTAGTGATGCTTCGTTGAGCCTCTCCGCCGAAGTTTCAGGCAGTGAAGCCTCCTTAAGCGACGTCGAAGCCAGCGTTTCGGCTAGTGACGCGAGTGTGAGTGCCCAGTCTGAAGCCGAAGCCAGCACCTTAGCTTCCGTTTCCGCGTCCGAAGCCAGCATGAGCCAGCGGACCAGTGCGGACCAGAGTCAGTTATCCGTACAGTCGCAGTCCATGGCCTCCATGTCTGAACAGAGTCAAAAATCATTAGATAGTGTTAATTCTGAAGTTTCCCAGTCCCTGAAGAGTGTCAACGAGGCCTCCACGTCGGATGCCAGCATCTCGGCCTCTCTGAAGAGTCTGAGTGAAGCCTCCAAGGAACTGGCCAGCGACAACTCCGAACGGAGTCAAAGTGACGCCTCGGCCAGCGCGGCAGCCTCTGCGTCCACCTCTGAAGCGGCTGAAAGCGCGGCTTCTCAGAGTGCGGTAGCGTCGACTTCAACCAAGACGTCGCAATCCGTTCAGGATTCTCAAGAGGCGTCTGCTAGCACGTCGATTCAAGAATCTAAATCGATTGCCTCTCAGAGTGAACGGAATTCCGTTCAGGAGTCGCAAACCAACGCCAGTCAAAGTCAGGCCATTGCGTCGACTTCGGCCGTGGTTTCGCAAGTGACCTCCCGGAACACCAGTCTGAGCTTGGCCTCCGCATCACAGGAGAGTGAAGTTTCGGACATTTCCGCTTCCATTACTAGTCAGAGTCTAGAATCAGAAGACTTCGATCAATCCGCAGCATCCGAAGCCATCAAGTCCGTCAGTGATCTGTCTACGTCGATTGCGAACGATAATTCAGTCATGTCCGCGTCGGTCGACAGCCTGATTAGTGCATCGAACTCGTTGGCCAGTCAGTCGTTAGCCAACTCACTGTCACAGATGTCCGCTTCAATGGCCAGTCAATCGCAAGCCATCTCCTTATCGGATGAAAGTGTCAGCGCGGCTTCCGTTTCGGCTTCCGTGGCCCAATCCGTCGCGCAAGCCTCCGAAGCCAGCGTGAGTGACCGGTTAGTCTCAGACCAAGCTTCTGAGTCGGCCATCATTTCCGTTGAGCAGAGTATGTCGGATGCCTCGGTATCCATGAGCCAAGCCATCGCTAGTCAATCGGTCAGTCAATCGGTTCGGCAATCAGTCAACCAGTCGATCAGTGAAGAGATTTCCGCCAGCCAAAAGGCCAGTGCCTCGACCTCTGCCTCGGCTTCCGCTGACGCCTCCGCCAGCGACAGTCGGTTCGCCAGTGCCCAAGCGTCCACTTCCGCTCAGACTTCCGCCCAAGTTTCACAATCGGCCGCTAGTCTGAGTCAGGTCGCTTCAGCCAACGCGTCGGCGAGTGCCACGGCTAGCGCCTCAGCTGCGCAATCCTTGAGCCAAGCTAGCGAAGCGCTGAACTCGTTGAGTACCATCTCCGCTTCCATGAGTGCCTCGGACCACAGCCTGAGTCAACGGTCTTTGGATGATCAGAGCCTGTCGCAAGCCTTATCCGAATCGCAAGCTAGCCTGGACAGCCGGGTCGCTTCCGACCGGAGTGAATTATCGCAAATCTCCAAGTCCGCAACGTCGCTGAGTCAACAAAGCTTAAGTGTCCAGACCAGCCAAGTCTCCGAGATGTCGAAGTCGCTGGCCAGCATGAGTGACACGGGGACCATCGACAGTGAGACCAGCCAGGCCATGGATAGCCTGAGCCAGTCCTCTGAATCCCAAGCCGTTCAATCTGGTGAACAGAGTGCGCAAGCTTCCGCGGCCGCTTCGCTTTCCGATAAGCAAGCCGCCAGTGCCTCCACCAGTCAAAAGGTTGCCGATAGCGTAGCGACGTCACAACACGACGCCAGCGTTTCGGCCAGCACCTCGTTACAAGACTCCGCCGACCTAGTGGCCAGCCAATTAGCTAGTCAGGCCTCCGCGAGTGCGTCTACTTCCGCGAACACCTCGGCACAAGACAGTCGGGTGACCGCTTCCGAGTCACGGGTCACTTCTGAGGTCCAAGCCTCGGACAACAGCCTGAGTCAAGGTTCCGCGTCTGAATCCGCGACTGCCAGTGTCCTGACCAGCGTCAGCCAGTCCGTCTCTGGGGATGCGTCTCAGATGGCCGAGTTCTCCGAATCCGCCGCTAGTCTCAGCACGGTTTCGTTGAGCCAGTCACAACAACTCTCCGAGATCGATGACTCCCGGACCAGCTTGAGCAACGCCTCGTTGTCCGACCTGAGTCAGTCGCAGTCGACGTCCGCCGCACACGAATCCTTGTCTGCTGGCAGTATCGCTTCCGCGACGTCCCAGTCATTAGCCAGTGTTAGTGAAGGTTCCGCTTCGGTTGCCAGTGAATTGTCCACCATCTCGGAATCCGAAGCCAGCTTCAGTGAAGTTTCGGCCTCCGCCGGTGCGTCAGTTTCCATGGTTTCCGCGTCTGAAGCCAGCATGAGTGACCAACTGTTAAGTGTTGCTTCAGCTGACGCCAGTCTGTCCGCGATGGCCTCTGCGGCTACTTCTCAGAGCGTCCACCAGAGTCAGCAGGCGAGTGCTTCTGCGGAAACTTCCGCTAAGACGTCCGCCGCGATCTCTGCTTCGCAATCCGCTAGCGCCAAAGCGAGTGTGAGTGCCGCAGCGTCCTTGAGCGAAGTCGTGGCCTCCATGTCGGCCAGTGACAACAGCCTGAGTCAACGGTCCGTTGACGATGCCAGCTTAGCGGCGTCCTTGTCGGATGTCACGGCCAGTCTGAGCGCCCGGGACAGCGCCAACGCCAGTGAGTTATCCGTTTACTCACAATCCTTAATGTCCTTATCGGATGCGAGTGTCAGTGAATACACCTCATCCGAAGCCAGTCAACTCTCTGAGATGTCGAAGTCCCTGGTTAGCCTGAGTCAGACTAACGGGAGCGACGATACGATCTCGGATGCCTTGACCAGTCTCAGTAATCAATCCACGACGGACTCGCAAACGCAGTCCGAGTGGTCTGAACAAAGTGTCAGTCTCTCTAAGGCCAACGAATCGGCCAGTGCCGCTTCCGCGACGACTCAAGAGAGTCAAACCGCGTCAATTAGTGCCGCTGCATCAGCCAGCGACCAGTCGGTTCACGCATCGCAAGTTCAATCTGGGGAGCAGAGTCAAAACATCGCGTCCGTCTCAACGGATCAATCCGTCTTGACCAGCGCGGCAACTAGCGTCAGTGACGCCATGACCAGCAACTCGCAAGCCATGTCACAGGCCCTGAGTTCGGGTAACGATTCCGCGATTCAGAGTGCCCACATTGAAGGGTCGACGATTGCCAGTGCTTCCGCCGTAGTTTCTCAAGCGGTCACCAGCATGAGTGAAGCCTCAGTCTCCGACTTCTCCCAGAGTGTCGCCAGTCTGAGCACCCAAGCCCAGTCGACTAAGAGCCTGATGTCCCAGATCTCGGATTCGGAAGCCAGCTTAGCGTCAGAGAACGCCTCGCAATCCGTTTCCGTCTCGGATACCTCCGCTTCTGAAGCGTCGATGAGTGACTTAGTGGCCAGCGCTTCGGCCTCCATGAAGTCCTTGGCTGACCGTTCCCAAAGCCTGGGTTCGGCTCACGAATCAGCTAGTGCCTCCGCCGAGGTCTCCGCGGCTCAGTCCGCTTCTACCTCGAAAGCGTTAGCGGATAGTCAATCGGCCAGCGCCTCCGCAGTGGTTTCCACGAGTGATTCCGCTGAAGTCTCTGCTAGCCAGTCGGCGAGTCAGTCGACGTCCTTGAATTCGGTTCTCAGTGAAGCTTCCGCCAGTGCCAACAGCCTGAGCCAAGTTTCTGAATCGGATGCCAGCACCTCGGCCGCCTTATCCGAATCCGTTGCGAGCCTGAGTGCCCGGAACAGTGCCGATGAGAGTTTGCGGTCCGTAGCGTCCATCTCCGAAGCCTCCGTTTCGCAGATGAGCTTAAGCAACCTGTCCGCTTCTGAAGCCAGTCAATCGGCCGAAATCAGTAAGTCGTTGGCTAGCCTGGCCAGTGCTTCCAAGGATGATCAGAGTATCTCCGACTCCTTGACCAGCCTGAGCGACCAATCCGTCAGCGAGCAGTCCTTGCAATCGCAATGGTCTGAAGCCAGTCAGAGTCTCTCCGTGGCCCAATCACAAGCTAGTGATGCCTCGACCAGTCTCCACGACGCCAGTGAAGCTTCGGCCAGTGCAGCCACGTCCGCTTCGACGGCTTCCGCGAATAATTCCGCTGATGCCTCGACCAGTCGGGCAACCGAAATGAGTAATGCCAGTGGCTCTGCGTCCGCCGATCAATCGACGTTGACCAGTAACGCCACCAGCGTCAGTGAGGCCTTGACCAGTCAGTCGATCGCCATGTCCGAGGCCGTTAGTGCCAGCGACAGCGAGGCTGTGGCCAGCGTCAGTCAAGCCGGGTCCGTTCTGACCAGTCAGTCAGTTGTGATTTCCGAATCCGCTGCTAGTCTGAGCGAAGCTTCCGTCTCCGACATGTCGACGTCCATCGCCAGTGTCAGTGAGATGAGCGAATCGGCCATCAGCACGTCAGCGCAAGTCTCCGCTTCACAAGCCAGCGCCGAATCCTTGTCCGCGTCCGAGTCGGTCTCCGTCTCGATCACGTCCCAAGCTGAGGCCAGCCAAGCCAGTGCTTCGGCTAGTGGGTCGCAAGCCGTGACGTCGTTGAGTGAAGCCTCCGCAATGGAATCGGCTTCCCACGCATCGGCCTCCGCGTCAGCAGAGACCTCCGCGAGTCAATCAGCCAGTCAATCGACCAGCTTAGTGGACTCGACGTCCTTAAGCATCGTGATGAGTGAAGCTTCGGCTAGTGCTAACAGCCTGAGCCAAGTCTCCGCTTCCGATGCCAGTCAATCGGCTATCTTGTCCGCCTCGACCGCGAGTCTGAGTGCCCGGAACAGTGCCAACGAGAGCCAAGCTTCCGTGGCGTCCATGTCCGAAGCCTCCGTTTCCCAGTTGAGCGTCAGCAACTTATCGGCTTCTGAGGCCAGCCAGTCGGCTGAAATCAGCAAGTCGTTAGCTAGCCTGGCCAGTGCTTCTAAAGACGACCAGAGTATCTCGAACTCCTTGAGCAGCCTGAGCGAGCAGTCGGTCAGTGAACAGTCCTTGCAATCGCAATGGTCTGAAGCTAGCCAGAGTCTGTCGGTTGCCCAGTCGCAAGCCAGTGATGCGTCGACCAGCTTACACGACGCCAGCGAAGCTTCGTTGAGCGCAGCCACGTCCACCTCGACGGCTTCCGCGAACGCCTCAGCTGAGGCGTCAACGAGTCGGGCGACCGAGATGAGCAACGCGAGTGAATCGGTTGCTTCTGAAGAGTCGACCTTGACCAGCGCTGCCGCCAGTGTCAGTGACGCGTTGACCAGCGAATCGGCTAACCAGTCGCAAGCCATCCAGCAAAGTGATAGCGAAGCAGCAGCGAGTGCCAGTGAGGCGGCTTCCACGATTGCCAGTCAATCGGCAGCCATCTCCACGTCCGTCGCCAGCTTGAGCGAAGCCTCAATGTCCGACTTGTCCAAGTCCATCGAGAGCCTGAGTGACCAGAGCGATTCCGCGATGAGCACCTCCGCACAAGTCTCCGCGTCTGAAGCCAGTGCGGCCTCCTTATCCGCGTCCGAATCGGTCTCCGTCTCCGTAACGTCCCAAGTTGAAGCCAGCTTGGCTAGCGGATCGGCCAGCGACTCACAAGCCGTGACGTCGTTGAGTGAAGCTAGTGCGGCCGAATCCGTCGCTCACGCTTCGGCTTCCGCGTCAGCAGAGACTTCCGCAAGCCAGTCGGCAAGTACCTCGACTAGCTTAGTGGACTCTGCTTCCTTAAGCGCCGTCAACAGTGAGTTGTCCGTAAGTGCGGCCAGCTTGAGTCAACGCTCCGAAAGTGATGCCGCAGCGTCCGTCTCGACCGCCAGTGCTGAAGCCAGCCTGAGCGTTCGGAACAGCGCTGATCAGAGTATCGCTTCGGCTCAATCCGAATCCTTAAATTCTATTTCTACCACTAGTTTGAGTAACTTATCGGCTTCTGAAGCCAGTCAATCGGCTGAAATCAGCAAGTCCTTAGCTAGTCTGGCCAGTGCTTCCAAAGACGACCAGAGCATCTCGAACTCCCTGGATAGCTTGAGTCAACAATCTGTCAGTGAACAGTCCTTGCAATCGCAATGGTCACAAGCTAGCCAGAGTCAATCCGTGGCCCAGTCGCAAGCCAGCGCGGCATCGACCAGCCTGCATGACGCCAGTGAAGCGTCATTGAGTGCGGTCACGTCCGCTTCCACGGCATCCGCGAAGACTTCGGCTTCCATCTCCACTGAGCAAGCCGCCTCCGCTAGCGATGCCTCGGCTTCCGTCTCGGCTGATCAATCCGTTTCACAAAGTGTTCAGAGTAGCTTGAGCACCGCCATCACTAGCAACTCGGCGGTTATGTCACAAGCGCAGAGCCAAGATGACAGTCAAGCCATTCAAAGTGCCAGTGAAGTGGCTTCCGCATTGGCAAGCGCTTCTACCGCTGCATCCGTTTCGGATGCCAGCCTGAGTGCCGCTTCCATGTCGGATCTGTCCACGGCTATCGAGAGTCAAAGTGACGCGTCCAAGTCGATGAACAGTTTGACGTCGGCCATCACCAGTGCCGAGACCAGCATGAGTCACCAATCCTTGGCAAACTCCGAATCGATCTCCGCCACGTCCACGGTTGAATCGCAATTGAGCGAAGCTTCCGCGAGTGCCTCGACGGCCGACCGGTCCCTGAGTGAACAATCTGCCAGCGAGTCCGTGGCCCACGCCTCAGCCTCCGCTTCTGCGGAAACGTCCGCGAGTCAGTCCGCTAGCACCTCGACCAGTCTGGTTGATTCCACGTCGTTGAGCGTGGTCAACAGTCAGATTTCGGTAAGTGAAGCCAGTCTCAGTCAAGCCTCACAGGCCATCGCCAGTGAAGCCTCTGAGCTGTCCCAGTCCGAAGCCAGTCTGAGTGCCACTACCAGCTTAGCGGAAAGCCAGACCTCGACGAACTCCATCAGTTTGGCCTCCGTTTCCCAGATGAGCTTAAGCAACTTATCGGCTTCTGAAGCCAGTCAATCAGCTGAAATCAGCAAGTCCTTGACCAGCCTGGCCAGTGCTTCCAAAGACGACCAAGCCATCTCAGATTCCCTGACCAGCTTGAGTGACCAGTCGACTAGCGAGCAGTCCTTGCAGTCGCAATGGTCCGAAGCCAGCCAGAGTCAATCCGTGGCCCAGTCGCAAGCTAGTGCAGCGTCAACCAGTCTGCACGATGCCAGTGAAGCCTCGCAGAGTGCCGCAACCTCTGAAGCCCACGTTTCGGCGGAAGCTTCTACGAGTGTTGCCACTAGTCAATCGATCGCCAATAGCGATGCCTGGGCTTCTGAGTCCGCTGCGCAATCTGGCTTGACCAGTACGCAAGATAGTCTGAGTGAAGCCTTGAATAGCAACTCCGCAGCCACTTCAGCGGCCGCCAGTGCCAATGACAGTCGGGCCATCGTCAGCGCCAGCCAAGTCGGCTCCGCACTGACCAGTGCATCGGCCGTGCTGTCCGCTTCTGAAGCCAGCATGAGTGCCAACTCGATCTCCGAGTTGTCCAAGTCAATCATGAGTTTGAGTGATGCCTCGGCTTCCACGGATAGTCAAAGCATCGTTGCGTCCGAGTCCGTCGCCAGCTTATCGACGCGGTCCGAGTCCGATGATGCCTCGGCTTCGATGACTTCCGAGTTAGTTGCCAGCTTGAGTGGGGCTTCCGTCAGTGCTTCGAGCTCGATGGTCTCCTTAAGTGAACAATCCGCCAGTGAGTCTGTGGCTCACGCGTCGGCTTCTGCTTCGGCAGAGACCTCGGCGAGCCAGTCCGCGAGTCAATCGACCAGCTTAGTTGATTCGACGTCGTTGAGCATCGTGATGAGTGAAGCCTCAGCCAGTGCCAACAGCCTGAGCCAAGTCTCCGCTTCCGATGCCAGCCAATCGGCGATCTTATCCGCTTCGACGGCTAGTCTGAGTGCGCGGAACAGCGCGAATGAAAGTCTGAACTCCGTGTTCTCACAATCCTTAGCCTCCGTTTCCCAGATGAGCTTGAGCAACTTGTCGGCTTCTGAAGCCAGTCAATCGGCTGAAATCAGTAAGTCCTTGGCAAGTCTGGCCAGTGCTTCTAAAGACGACCAGAGTATCTCGAACTCCCTGAACAGTCTGAGCGAACAGTCGGTCAGCGAGCAGTCCTTGCAATCGCAATGGTCTGAAGCCAGCCAGAGTCTCTCCGTGGCCCAGTCACAAGCCAGTGATGCCTCGACCAGCTTGAATGAAGCCAGCGTCGCATCGCAAAGTGCCGTGACGTCCACGTCAACGGCGTCCGCCGCTAACTCCGCCGACGCCTCGACCAGTCGGGCGACTGAGTTGAGCACCGCCAGTGCTTCAGTTGCCTCTGAAGAGTCAACGTTGACCAGTACCGCGGCTAGCGTCAGTGATGCCTTGGCCAGCGAATCCGCCAACTTATCGCAAGCTATCCAGCAAAGCGATAGTGAAGCGGTCGCGAGTGCCAGTGAGGCAGCTTCCACGATGGCTAGTCAGTCAGCCATGGTCTCCGCTTCCGTCGCGAGCCTGAGTCAGGCTTCGCAATCCGACTTGTCACAAGCTATCGAGAGTCTGAGTGACTTGAGTCGTTCCGCAATCAGCACGTCCGCGCAAGTCTCCGCTTCCGAAGCCAGTGTGGCATCGATGTCGGCGTCCGAATCAGTCTCCGTCTCGATCACGTCACAGGTTGAAGCCAGTCAGAGCGTGGTTTCGGCTAGTGCTTCGGCTTCGCTGCAATCGCTGAGCGCCCAATCTGCTAGTGAATCGGTCGCTCATGAATCGGCTTCTGCTTCGGCAGAAACCTCGGCGAGTCAATCGGCCAGTCAGTCGACGAGCCTAGTTGATTCGACCTCCTTGAGCATCGTGAACAGCGAGATGTCGGTCAGCGCAGCCAGTCTGAGCCAGCAGTCCTTAGCTGACGCCAGTCAAGCTTCCGAATTATCTAAGTCGGAAGTCAGTCTGAGTGCTCGGACCAGTGCCGATGAGAGCGTCCTTTCTCAGAATTCAATTTCCTTAGATTCCATTTCTAATAACAGTTTAAGTAACCAAGAAGCTTCGACCGCAAGTGAGTTCTCTGAGATCTCCAAGTCCCTGACCAGCATGGCCAGTGGGTCACAAGAGGACCAGAGCGTTTCCGACTCCTTAGCCAGTCTGAGTGAGCAGTCGCAGAGTCAATCCGCGGCCCAGTCGCAATGGTCCGAAACCAGCAAGAGCATCTCCGTAGCGCGGTCACAAGCCAGTGTCGCTTCGGCCTCTGACGCCACTGCCAACAGCGTCTCCGTCAGCGTGGCCACCAGCCAAGCCAACTCGCAAGCCGCGGCTTCGGCTGAAGCGTCCTCTTCAACGGCTCAGCTCCAGAGTACGGCGTCCGCTTCGATGGCGGCCGACCAGTCGACCTTGACCAGTGCTGAAACCAGCCTCAGTCAAGCCTTGACCAGTACCTCTGCTGCGATGTCCACGGCACAGAGTCAAGATGACAGTCAAGCTATCGCCAGTGTCAGCACGACGGCCTCCGCACTTGCTAGTGCGTCCGGCATCGTTTCCGCTTCCGCGGCCAGCCTGAGTGCCAACTCGATCTCCGAGTTGTCCAAGTCTATCACTAGTCTGAGTGGGGCTTCCAAGTCCATGACCAGTCTGATTGACCAGGCCTCCGCAAGTGAGGGGAGCTTAGCTGATCGGTCCGCGTTCGATTCCCAGTCGGTTTCCGCAACGTCTGAGTTGGAGAACAGCCTGAGCGTCTTGTCCGCGAGTGCGTCCGCTTCGCTGAACTCCTTGAGTGATCAGTCCGTCAGCGAGTCGCTGGCTCACGAATCCGCGAGTGATTCCGCAGCCACGTCGGCCAGTCAATCGGCGAGCCAGTCGACCAGCTTGGTTGATTCGGCCTCGTTGAGTCAGGTTACGGCCAGCATCTCGGCCAGTGACAATAGTCTGAGTGCTCGTTCTACGGCGGATGCGTCGATCTCGACCATCATGTCAGAATCTGAACAGAGCTTGAGTGCCCGGACCAGTGCCGATGAGAGTCAATTCTCGACCAACTCGTTGAGCTTGGCTTCCACTTCACAACAAAGCTTGAGTAACTTGTCAGCCTCTGAGGCCAGTCAATCAGCTGAAATCAGTAAGTCGGTCACTAGCCTGGCTGAATCCTCGAACCAAGATCAGAGCGCGTCGAACTCCTTGACCAGCTTGAGTGCCCAGTCCGTCAGCGAGCAGTCCTTGCAGTCGCAGTGGTCTGAAGCTAGCCAGAGTCAGTCCGTCGCCCAGTCGCAAGCTAGCGCAGCATCGACTAGCCTGCATGACGCCAGTGTCGCCTCACAAAGCGCAGTCACTTCCGCATCGACGGCCTCGGCGAACGATTCCGCCACGGCTTCGACCAGTCGAGCGGCTGAGTTGAGTGCGGCCAGTGAATCGGCTTCAACCGCCCAGTCCGTTCTGACCAGTACCATGGCCAGCGTCAGTGATGCCTTGACTAGCAACTCGATCGCCATGTCCGTGGCTCAGAGTCAAAGCGATGATCAAGCCATCCAGAGCGCCAGTGAAGTCGGCTCCACGATTGCCAGTCAATCGGCAGTGATCTCCGCTTCCGCAACCAGCCTAAGCCAGAGTTCACAATCCGACTTATCACAATCTATCGAGAGCTTGAGTGACTTATCGCAGTCGACCATCAGTCTGGTTTCCCAGATTTCTGATTCTGAAGCCAGCATGAGTGACCGGTCTGCTTCTGATTCCCGCTCCGTCTCCGCGACCTCCGAACTCGAAGCCAGCTTGAGTGCCGCCTCCGTCAGTGCGTCCGGGTCGATGGCCTCGTTGAGTGAACAGTCGGCCAGTGAGTCGGCAGCCCACGAATCCGCGAGCGCTTCGGCAGATGCCAGTGCTTCCGCTTCAGCGGTTGCGTCACAGCATCAATCCGCGAGTGCGGACACTTCGACCAGCATTTCCGCTAGTCAATCCGCGAGTCAGTCGACCAGCGTGGTTCAGTCGCAATCCTTGAGTCAAATCACCGATAGTATCTCGGCTAGTGACAACAGCTTGAGTGCTCGTTCCACTGCTGATGCCAGCGTTTCCGCTGTGATGTCGGCCTCCGAACAGAGTCTGAGCACCCGGACCAGTGCCGATGAGAGTCAGTTATCGACCGCTTCCATCAGCTTGGCATCCGTCTCCCAGATGAGCTTGAGCAACTTGTCGGCTTCGCAAGCCAGTCAATCGGCTGAAATCAGTAAGTCGTTGACCAGCTTAGCCAGTGCTTCCAAGGATGATCAGAGTATCTCGAACTCCTTGACCAGCCTGAGCGACCAATCCGTCAGTGAGCAGTCCTTGCAGTCGCAATGGTCTGAAGCCAGTCAAAGTACTTCCGTGGCCCAGTCACAAGCTAGTGACGCCTCGCTGAGCGAGGACCAAGCTAGTGCTGAGTCCCAGAGTGCCCAGATCTCCGCATCGACGGCTTCGGCAAACGATTCCGCCACGGCCTCGACCAGTCGGGCCACTGAATTGAGTACCGCCAGCCAGTCGGCTAGTGAAGCGCAATCCGTGGTCACCTCCGCTGAGACCAGCGTCAGTCAGGCCTTGGCAAGCAACTCGATGATGATGTCGCAAGCACGGAGTGAATCCGATTCACAAGCCATTCAAAGTGCGAGTGAGGTCGGTTCCGTGATTGCCAGCGTTTCGGCTAGCGTCTCCATGTCGGCTACCAGCCTGAGTGAGAGTTCGCAATCCGACTTGTCGCAATCCATCGAGAGCTTGAGTACCTTATCCAAGTCGACCACCAGCCTGATCTCCCAGATTTCCGAATCTGAGGGCAGCATGAGTGATCGGTCGGCTTCCGATTCCCGGTCCGTCTCTGCCACCTCCGAACTCGAAGCGAGTCTGAGTGACTTAGCGGCTAGCGCATCGGATGCCGTCGCCTCCCTGAGCGAACGTTCCCAGAGCGAAGCTTCCGCTCACGAATCCGCGAGTGGTTCGGCAGCAACTTCCGCCAGTCAGTCGGCTAGTCAATCGACCAGCTTAGTTGACTCGCAGTCGTTGAGTCAGGTCACCAGTGCCTTGGCTTCCGGTAATGACAGCTTGAGTCAACGGTCCACCGCTGATGCGAGCGTCTCTGCCGGGATGGCCGAATCCGAAGCGAGCCTGAGTGCCCGGAACAGTGCGGATGAGAGCTTACAATCCAATCAATCACAATCCTTGGCCTCCGTTTCGACCACCAGCCTAAGCAACTTATCGGCTTCTGAAGCCAGTCAATCGGCTGAGATCAGTAAGTCGTTGACCAGCTTGGCGAGTGCCTCGAAGGACGACCAGAGTATCTCGAACTCCTTGAGTAGTCTGAGTGAACAGTCCGTCAGTGAGCAGTCCTTGCAATCGCAATGGTCTGAGGCGAGCCAGAGTACCTCCAGGGCCCAGTCGCAAGCCAGCGCAGCTTCGACCAGCTTACACGAAGCCAGTGCGGCTTCACAAAGCGCGGACACCTCGGCTTCTGAAGCCTCAATGAATGCCTCGATGAGCACCTCCGCAAGTCAAGCCAGTGCCACTAGTGAAGCTGTTGCGTCAACTTCAGCGGCTGCTTCCGCGTTGGCTAGCGTGCAAGAGAGTGTCACGTCGGCTTCCTTGAGCAATTCAATCATCACATCATTAGTTCAGAGCTTAAGTACCGTTGCGTCGACGTCGACCACGGTGGTTACCAGCGTCTTGAACAGTTTAAGTACCGATTCACAGGCCTTGGCCAGTGAGTCCGCGGCAGTGTCCATGTCGACCGCGAGTCTGAGTGAAGCCTCGCAATCCGACTTGTCACAAGCCATCGAGAGTCTGAGTGACGCCTCACGGTCCGCAGACAGTGCGGGTTCAGCTTACGACCAATCCGAGACTAGCATGAGTGCCCAATCGGCTTCCGATTCCGCCTCAGTCTCCGTCACGTCGCAGATCGAAGCCAGCATGAGTGCCGCTTCGACGAGTGGGTCGCAAGCCATGACCTCGTTGAGTGCCGCTTCCGCGATGGAATCCGCCGCCCACGCTTCGGCGTCCGCTTCGGCAGAGACCTCCGCGAGTCAGTCAGCAAGTACCTCGACCAGCTTGATTGATTCTGCATCCTTGAGTCAGGTCACGAGTGCCATGTCGGCCAGTGACAATAGTCTGAGTCAACGGTCTGTAGATGACGCCAGCATCTCGGCAACAATGTCCGTTTCCGAGACCAGCTTGAGCGCGCGGACCAGCGCTGATATCAGCGTCTTATCCGCTGAATCCACGTCGTTAACTTCGATCTCTGACACCAGCTTGAGTAACCAATCCGCTTCGATGGCCAGTGAAGTTTCCGAAATGTCGAAGTCCTTGACCAGTCTGAACGAAGCTTCGCTCAGTGATCAGACTGTTTCGGATGCCTTGACCAGTCTGAGTCAGCAGTCGCAGAGTGCTTCGGTTGCCCAGTCGCAATGGTCACAGGCTAGTGATAGTCGGGCCACTTCAGCGTCTGAGGCTAGTGAATCCGCTGCTTCGATGGCCCAAGCTTCGCAGGTCAGTCAGAGTCAACGGGCCTCACAATCCACGGTTTCGGCCAGTGCCTTGACTTCGGCCCAGGCCAGCCAAGCCTCTGTAACCAGTGAAGCCTTTGCCTCGACGTCAGTGGTCGACAGTCAGTTGACCAGTGCCCAGGCTAGCGTCAGTGAGGCCTTGACCAGCACCTCGGCAGCGATGTCGACCGCGCAGAGTCAACAGGACTCCGACGCCATGACTAGTGCCAGTGCGGTTGCGTCCGCTGTGGCCAGTCAATCGGCCGTCATCTCGACCGCTGAAGGCAGCCTGAGTGCCACCTCGTTATCGAACTTGTCTGAATCTATCACCAGCTTGAGTACCTTATCTAAGTCGACCACTAGTCTGATCTCCGAAGTTTCCCAGTCAGAGGCCAGCATGAGTGACCGGTCGGCATCCGATTCTCGGTCCGTCTCCGCGACCTCCGAGCTGGAAAATAGCTTGAGTGAACGTTCCGCGAGTGTTTCGGCATCGATGAATTCCTTGAGCGACCAGTCGGTCAGTGAGTCCCAAGCCCACGAATCGGCGAGTGGTTCGGCTGAAACTTCCGCGAGTCAGTCAGCAAGTACCTCGACCAGCTTGGTTGATTCCGCATCCTTAAGTCAGCTCTTCAGTGCCATGTCGGCCAGTGAGAACAGCTTGAGCGCGGCTTCTGAATCCAATGCTAGTCAATCAGCAATCGTTTCCGCCTCAACGTCCAGTCTAAGTGCCCGGAACAGTGCCGATGAAAGTCTGAACTCTCAGGCATCGCAATCCTTAGCGTCCGTCTCCCAGATGAGCTTGAGTGACTTGTCGGCTTCTGAAGCCAGTCAATCGGCTGAGATCAGTAAGTCCTTGGCAAGCTTGGCCAGCGGGTCGCAAGATGATCAGAGTGTGTCGAACTCCCTGGCCAGCTTGAGTGCCCAATCGGTCAGCGAGCAGTCCTTGCAATCACAATGGTCTGAGGCTAGTCAGAGCCAGTCTGTGGCCCAGTCGCAAGCCAGTGATGCCTCGACCAGCTTGACTGAAGCCAGTGAAGCTTCACAAAGTGCTGTGACGTCCGCTTCGACGGCGTCCGCCGCTAACTCCGCGGATGCCTCGACTAGCCGGGCCACCGAATTGAGCACGGCCAGTGAGTCCATCTCCGCCGTTCAATCCGCGGTCACCAGCAACGCCGCCAGCGTCAGTGATGCCTTGACCAGTGAGTCCATCGCGATGTCCGAAGCTGTGAGTGCCAGTGACAGTGAAACGGTCGCTAGTGTCAGTGCCGCAGGTTCCGCTCTGGCCAGTCAATCCGCCGTCATTTCTGAATCGGCTGCTAGCTTAAGTGCCGCTTCCGTTTCCGATATGTCGACATCGATCGCCAGTGTCAGTGAGATGAGTGAGTCGGTCATCAGTGCTTCGACTCAGGTCTCGGCTTCCATGGCTAGCGCCGCTTCGTTGAGCGCTTCCGAATCCGTCTCCGCCTCGATCACGTCGTTGAGTGAGGCCAGCATGAGTGCCGCTTCGGCCAGTGCTTCGGCATCACTAAACTCCTTGAGTGACCAGTCGGCCAGCGAGTCGGCGGCCCACGAATCGGCCAGTGCCTCGGCTGAATTGTCCGCGAGTCAATCGGCCAGCACCTCGACCAGCTTCGTGGATTCCACGTCGCTGAGTCAGGTCGTCAGTGCCATCTCGGTTTCCGAGACCAGCATGAGCGACCAGTCGCAAGCGGATGCTAGTGCTTCCGCCGATGCATCGACTTCCGAAGCTAGCCTGAGCGCCCGGACCAGTACCGCTGCGAGTGTGGCGGCCAGTGCCTCGGCCTCAATGAACTCCTTGTCGACCATCAGCTTGAGCAACTTATCGGCTTCCGAAGCCAGTCAATCGGCTGAGATCAGTAAGTCGTTGACCAGCTTAGCCAGTGCTTCCAAGGATGATCAGAGCATCTCGGACTCCTTGACCAGCCTGAGCGAGCAGTCGGTCAGTGAAGCGTCCCTGCAATCGCAATGGTCTGAGACCAGCACGAGTGTATCAATCGCTGAATCACAGGCCAGTCAAGCTTCCGCTTCGACGGTGGCTTCGACCAGCGCCAGTGCCAGTGCGGTAGCTAGTGAAACGCGTCAGTCTGAGAGTGTCAGTGCTTCCGTCGCGGCCAGCGTCTCCGCAGTCGCCAGTGAAGCCTCCGCCTCAACTTCGGCGGAACAATCCGCGGTCAACAGTGCCCAGACCAGCTTGGCTTCGGCCTCGGCAAGTCTGGCCAGTGAGGCTTCCGCAGTCGCTTCCGTCAGTGCTAGCGTCACCACTAGTGATTCGGCCTTGACCAGCGCAATGACCAGTCTGAGCGAATCTTCACAAGCCTTGGCGAGTGAATCCGCTGTGGCTTCGGCCTCAACGGCTAGCCTGAGTGCCGCCTCGTTATCCGAGTTCTCGACGTCCATCGACAGCTTGAGTACCTTGTCGACCTCCACGGCCAGTGAACTCTCGAACGCGGTCGCTTCTGAGACCAGCATGAGTGAGCATTCGGCTTCCGACTCGGCCTCCGTCTCCTTGACCTCCGAACTTGAGGCCAGCTTGAGTGGGGTCTCCGTCAGTGCTTCGACGTCCATGGTTTCTCTGAGTGAACAATCTGCCAGTGAATCTGTGGCTCACGAATCGGCTAGCGCCTCGGCTGAATTGTCCGCGAGTCAATCGGCCAGCACCTCGACTAGCCTGGTGGACTCGGCATCCTTGAGTCAAGTAGTCAGCGCCATGTCGGCGAGTGACAACAGCTTGAGTCAACGGTCCTTAGACGACGCCAGCGTGTCGACAGCGATGTCCGAATCTGAGACCAGCCTGAGTGCTCGGACCAGTACCGACCTGAGTGTTCTGGGTTCAGTTTCCGCATCCATTAATTCAATTTCCAACCTGAGTTTGAGCAACTTATCGGCTTCGCAAGCCAGTCAATCGGCTGAAATCAGTAAGTCCTTGACCAGCTTGGCCAGTGCATCCAAGGATGATCAAAGCGTCTCGGATTCCTTGACCAGTCTGAGCGAGCAATCGATCAGCGAGCAGTCCTTGCAATCGCAATGGTCCGAAGCCAGCGCCAGTGCCCTCACTTCCGCCAACCAGGCTAGTGAGACTTCGACCGACGCCAGTGTTCAAACCAGTCAACAAACCAGCCTGATCACCTCACAAGCCACGGAATCGGCCAGCGTGGCGGCCTCAGTTGCCGCTAGCCAGTCGGCCGTTGCCAGTGAAGCTTCCGCATCAGACGCCGCTGAGCAATCCACGTTGACCAGCGTTGAGAACAGTCTGAGCGGGGCAGTGGCCAGTGCGTCAGCGATGGCCTCGGCAGTGGCTTCTCTGAGTCAAAGCCTCAGTCAAGCGGCTAACTCCGAGAGTGCCATCACGTCGGCCACGACCAGTGCGATGACCAGCATGAGTACCGTTTCACAGAACTTAGCGAGTCAGTCGGCGGCAGTCTCCGCTTCGGCGGCTAGCCTGAGTGCCAACTCGATGTCCGAGTTGTCGCAATCTATTAGCAGCTTGAGCGACCTGTCGACCTCCACGACCAGCCTGATCTCCGAGATTTCCGAATCTGAGACCAGCATGGCCAGTCAATCGGCCTTCGATTCCGTTTCGGTCTCCGCAACGTCACAACTTGAATCACAAATGAGCGCTGTTTCGGCTAGCGTCTCCGCTTCCCTGAATTCGTTAAGTGCCCAGTCGGCTAGTGAGTCGGCGGCCCACGAATCGGCCAGCGCCTCGGCTGAATTGTCCGCGAGTCAATCGGCCAGCACCTCGACCAGCTTCGTAGATTCTACGTCGCTGAGTCAGGTTGGCAGTGCCATCTCCGCGAGTGAAGCCAGTCAGAGTGACGCCTTAGTCAGTGACGCCAGTGCTTCGGCTGAAGTTTCCGCTTCCGAAGCCAGCTTGAGTGTTCAAGTCAGCGTCGCCACCAGCCAAGAATCTGCGGCTTCTGTCTCGTTAGCTTCCATCTCGAACATGAGCTTAAGTGAGTTGTCCGCTTCGCAAGCCAGTCAATCGGCTGAAATCAGTAAGTCGTTGGCTAGCCTGACCAGCGCATCGCAGAGTGATCAGAGCGTTTCGAACTTCCTGACCAGTCTGAGTGAACAGTCAGTCAGCGAGCAGTCCTTGCAATCGCAATGGTCCGAGACCAGCGCCAGCGTTTCTACGGCTCAGTCGCAAGCCAGTCAAGCTTCGGCTTCCACGGTGGCTTCGACTAGCGCGAGTCAGAGTGCCGCGGCCAGTGAGGCGCTCCAGTCTGAAAGCGTGAGTGCTTCCGTCGCTGCCAGCGTTTCGGCAGTCAACAGTGAGGCTTCAGCGTCCGTCTCCGCAGAACAATCCGCGGTCACTAGCGCAGAAACCAGCTTGGCTTCGGCCTCGACCAGTGCGGCCAGTGAAGCGTCCATCGTGGCTTCCGTCAGTGCCAGTGTCACCACCAGTGATTCGGCCCTGACCAGCGCGATAACCAGCTTGAGTGACACGTCACAGGCCTTAGCCAGTGAATCCGCTGTGGTTTCGGCTTCGACGGCCAGCCTGAGTGCTGACTCGTTGTCCGACCTGTCCACGTCGATCAACAGTCTGAGTGTGGCTTCGCAGTCTGAACAAAGTGAGTTGTCCGCTGCGTCTGAATCCACGACCAGCTTGAGCGAACGGGTAGCTTCCGATTCCACGTCGGCTTCCATGGCGTCCGAATCAGCGGCTAGTCAGAGTGAGGCTTCGGCCAGTGCTTCGGCTTCGATGAACTCCTTGAGTGCGTTATCCGCGAGTGAGGCTTCGGCCCACACCTCCGCAAGCACGTCATCGTCGCAATCGGCCAACGCTTCGCTGAGCGTGGTCACCAGCACGATCTCCGCGAGTGAGACCAGCATGAGTGACCGGTCCGCCTCGGATGCCAGTGCGTTGACATCGACGTCGGAAGCTGAAGCGAGCCTGAGTGCTCGGACCAGCGCCGCCATCAGTCAACAATCCGTCACGTCCGAATCGTTAGCCTCCGTCTCGAACATGAGTCTGAGTGCTCAATCGATCTCCGAGGCCAGCTTATCAGCCATGGTTTCCGAATCCTTGGATAGCATGGCCAGTGCCTCTAAGAGCGACCAGAGCGTCTCGAATTCGTTGACCAGCTTGAGTGAGCGGTCCGCGAGTGAGTCGGCTGATCAGTCGACTTGGTCCGAGACCAGCACCAGCATCTCGATCGCCAACTCGCAAGCCAGTGACGCTTCGACGTCCATGGTGGCTTCGCAAAGTGCTTCGCAGAGTGCGGCGACTAGCGCATCGACGGCTTCCGCAAGTCAAGCGGCGTCCGTATCAGCCAGTCGTTCGGCCGTGGCCAGTGCCACGTCCGCTTCGGACTCCGCGGCCCAATCCGCGTTGACCAGTGCGCAGAATAGTCTGAGTTCGGTCTCCGAAAGCGCGGCTAGTGAAACCTCCGTATGGCAATCGGTCAGCCAGAGTCTGAGTGAGGCGGCAACGTCGAACTCCTTGATTGACTCCGTCACGACCAGTGTCATCACCAGCTTGAGTACGGCTTCGCAGAGTTTGGCTAGTGAAACGTCGTTAGTTTCCGCTTCGGCAGGGAGCTTAAGCGCCGCTTCGCAATCCGAATTCTCAACGTCAATCGCCAGCTTGAGTGACTTGTCCGTATCCACTGAGAGCTTGGCTTCCGCGGTCTCCGCTTCCGAAGCCAGCGCCAGTGACCGGTTAGTCTCCGATGCAGCGTCCGCTTCAGCGACGTCTGAACTGGAACAAAGTCAGAGCGCAGATTCCATCAGCGCTTCGGCTTCCACGGCTTCGTTGAGCGCAATGTCGCAGAGTGAAGCCTCCGCAAGTACGTCGGCAGTTGATTCCGCCACGGCTTCGGCTTCGGCCGTCGCCTCCGCTGAAGATTCGGCAGTAGCTTCCGCCGTTGCTTCGGCTGAGACCTCCGCTTCCATCAGTACCAGCATTGACCAATCGATCACGGACGCTAACCGGCCGATCCCAGGTGGTAACGGGGATCACGGCAACAGCGGCCAAGGTAACTCTGGTCAAGGCACCGAAACGATTGTGAACGACGGTGCGGCAGACCAAGCCGTCGTCACGCCAACGGCAACGCCAGTGCTCCAGAATGGCTCCTCTGCTGATAAGATCAGCAAGTCGCCAATCAAGAGTGTTTCGGCAATCAAGAAGATTGGCTTGTACAAGACGCCAAACTTCTCGAAGAAGACCCGGATCACCTGGTACGCTAAGCAGCCACGGACCAAGCAACCACAATTCGTCGTGCTGGGAACGGCTCGTTCGAAGAGTGGGAAGTTACGGTACAAGGTTCGGGACGTCAACCACGGGTCGAAGACCTATGGGTTGGTCGGTTACATTACCGCCAACAAGAAGTACGTCCGGAACACTTACTACCAGACGTTGACCACGGCTAAGCACCAGAAGACCAAGACGATTACGATCCTGAATCCAAAGGGTGTCAACGCCTACAAGACGGCCGCTCGGAAGGGGAAGGTCGGTCATTACCGTCAAGGTCAACAGTTGAAGGTCAAGCGCATCGTGCACTACCACTTGACGACCCGGATCCAGTTGGCTAACGGCCGGTACATCACGGCCAACCGTCAATGGATCAAGACCGGCAAGGTAGCCATTCACCAGAAGCACGTTCGGGTACAACGGGGCGTCAACTACCGCCACGCTGGGACGCAACGGGCAGTGCAAAATACCACGACTTACGCGGCAACGCCAAGTCGGTTGTCTGGTAACTTGGCTTGGACCCAGTACAGTGCGCAGGCCTTACAACGGATCGCCCCAACCACGACCGTTGGCCAACCGGCCGGTCAAGGCCCCGCTCAAGTTGCGCGGTTATTGATCGATGGTCGGCAACGTGTGGGCCTGTACAGTTCCACGACCTTCACGTCAGCTCACCGGTTAGCTTGGTTGAACTTCCAAGGACCACTAGCTGAACGGCCAGAGTTGATGGTCATCGGGACGGCCTTATCGCCAGATGGGACGTTACGTCTGAAAGTCCGCGACATTAACCCGCAATCGCCAACCTTTGGCCTCGAGGGTTACATCACGGCTGATCAGGACTACGTCAAAGTCTACGCGGCCTCTGCAGATAGTCAGGCACCGTTGGTCAATGTACCGTTGACCTTAGATGCGACGACTTGGACTTACGCGGAAAATGGTGACGTGATCTACCAGATCGCTGGGACCTACGTCACGGTTTACCGGCCAGTCTAAACAGAGTTGTGCGTTAGAATCATAGAATTTAAAAACGTGTTCAGTGCTTCCCGGTGGGGCGGCGCTGAGCACGTTTTTTAGGTATTGGAGGATATTTTGGGGGAGAAATGCGGATTTAGTTCTGATAGGGTGATGCGGAAATAGAATCATTGCGGAATGGCTCTACAGCGTATATACTCAAATTAATCTAAAAGTGGAGGTAGCGCTCATGCAGGAAATTCACTCAAAATCGCATTTAGCTAAGTGGGGAAACTCCCAGGCAGTTCGGATTCCCCAAGCGATTGTTCAAGAGCTTAATCTAACGGGTCATGAGGAACTTACCATCTCCGTTAAGGATGGCTCGATTGTCTTAACACCCACGAACAAGACACCGAACACGATTCAAGACCTATTTGCTGACTGGCACGACGACGGTAACCGGGACAGTGAGTATGATTGGGGAGAGCCTGTGGGGCGGGAATTAAAATGGTAGGTCAAGGTGATATTTTCTTTGTTGATTTAACGCCTAGTCAAGGCCATGAACAGATGAGTCGTAGGCCGGCGCTAGCGCTAAGTAACAATTTAGTTGCGAAGACAAGTGGCATGACAGTCGTGGCCCCCATTAGCTCAACACGACGGCGTTTTCCGATGTATTACCCTTTAGGTCTTGCGAATAAGGTGCATGGTCAGGTTCTGTTAGATCAGACGCGAGCTTTAGATTTGCGGGCCCGCAAGATTCGCGATTCAGACATTGTAGACCATCTTTCAAAAGACGAGTTAGAAGCTATCGTTAAGCTTTACCAGTTATTGTTTAGCCTCGATGATTAGTCACTGTTGAGCGCCTGAAAATGTAAATGTCAAAACGTGTTCAGTACTTCCCGGTGGGGCGGCGCTGAACACGTTTTTGCGTTGGGGCTGTTTGCGGGCGGCTGGTGGCCAGATGAGCTGCTAACTGAGCAATCCAGGACACCATGACCCCTATGTTGAGGTAAGCGACTGTTGGTTTAGTGAACGACCAAACACCACGGAACACAGTGGTGAGCGTCTAACGGAGTGGGCGTTCTCCGTATAATGGTCGCAAGTTTTAGCCGGGGAGGGGATGGCGATGCGGGGAAGATGCGGGAAGCCGCTTAGGGCGTAGTGGCGTGCGGGAATCAAGGGGTACTTAGTGGGTGCCCCGCTTTATCTGGGCTAAACTCGCGCTTTATTTGGGGGACGTTCATCTTTAATTGGGATGGGGGTTCGTGGTACTTTTCGGGCTGCTACCTTCTGTTTCCTTGGGTGCGCATCCTTTGGGCGGACTTGGCGCGATGGCAATCTCCGGACCATCAGCCACCCAGACAGCATTCACGAGATTACAGCCAACTGCGGCGACCGTTGCACGCGGATCCGGCGGACTATGCCGGGGTTCAGTTAGCTGTTGCGGGGGTGAAGTTCGTATTTGCACCGCTGATTTTGGTGGTGCTACTGATTTTCAGGAGATATCATGAATGACGGCACCGTTGATGTTCTGCTAAATGCCGATTGTCGTGTTCTGTAAGGGGGTACGGTAGGGGGAACGTCACCATGGTTGTCGGACTCAAACGGGGGCTCATTGGTCTCACAGGCTTACTGATTGCAACGGCGCTATCGACAACGACGCCATTAGTCAAAAAGCAGGCTTCCCAAGAATCGATTAGGTTCTTGGGAAGCCTGCTTTTTATTGGTATCGTGATTTTAAATCGGGTGCGGACGTTAGTGTGCATGTCAGCTGAGAGGGTGACTGGCACAGCCAGAGTTAGTCGTCCGCAATCACGGTTGCTTTGGATAGGTTGATGTTGCGGAGGGCCAGGGCGTTGTAGGCCGCCTGGTCCATCTGAACCTCTTGAATGTAGGCGATGTCGTCATTGAGAATGCCTAAGAGGTTCCCCCGGACTTCACCTTGTTGGTCGATGGGGTCTTCGGAGAGCCGCAAGATGTTGTGCGATGGCGCGTACCGCAAGGCCATCATTTCGACCCCTAAGTAGCAGACCGTGACCTGGTCTTGGACCGTCAGGAATTGGGCGACTTGACGTGAGACGAATTCGCCCAGGTTGTCGTAGTGTTCCAAAACGTCTTGCGTCTCCGGATCTTCGATGGTCACGTAGTTCAGGACGTTTTCGTAATAGTAGTACCGAATCACGGGTTGCTTCTTCAAGTTGAGGAACTGGAACTCTTGCGGCTTGCCTTCGTCGTAGAGTAACTGGGTGTATTGCCGGCCGTCAGTCGCGTATTCTTCGATCAGGTCGTTGGTCCCGTCCGGGTTGAAGTAGTCGATTTCCTTGACCGCCCGGTTGGTGCCCGGGTACAGGTGCATCCGACCGATGGGGGCACCGTCGTATTCCAGGGCCAAGAAGCCATCGGCGTTCATCAGAATGTTAGTGCCGGTGGGAACGGGTGCCCGGTTGAAGAAGAGGTAATCGTCCGGGTCGTAGGTGGTTCGCTTGGTGATCACGTCGTAGAGGTTTACGGCGTGTTTGATGCCCTGTTGCCGCATGGTCCCGGCAAAGTTCGGGGCGGACGCGATGGAGAGCAGGTGGAGGTTATCGGCCTCCAGGACCTTCTTTTCTTGTTGCCAAATATCCGTATTGGTGTGCACACCGTTTACAAGTTCATAGCGCATCGACTAATTTCCTCCAATCTGCTGCAATCACGTGGTCTTGGTAGCGTTTGACCATCTCCTGGGTGTTGACCCGTAACGTGTGGTAGTCGGCCGCCATGAAGCGCTGAAGCGCCTGGTGCAGCTGTTCCACACTGTAGTCGGGGTCGGTCCGGCTGAAGTCCGCCAGAAAGCCGTTTTGGCCTTCCGTGACCAGTTCCTGCGCCCCGAACCGGGCGTTAAAGGTCACGATGGGCAGGCCGGCGTTCAAAGCTTCAATGTAGGTCAGCCCGAACCCTTCGGAGTAGGACCCGGAGAGGTAGGCGTCGTATTGCGGGTATTGTTGGTCGAGTTCGGCGGATTGGCCCTTTAAGGTGATGTAATCACCGGCATTGCCGTCTTCGATGGCCTTCTTAATGCGGCCCTGTTCCTCACCAGCCCCGTAGATGTCTAGCGTCAGGTTGACACCATCTTCGTCGTGGAGCTTGACCAGGGCCTTAACGATGAAGTCCACGTGCTTTTCAATCGCCAACCGCGATGCCGTGATGAACTTGATGGGGTCGCCCGGCTTTCGGTCGAGGTCGATCTGCGGGTTGTCCCGCACGCCTCCTACGGGGATCGTGACGATCTGGTCGCCGCGGTCCGGGAAGTCGATCAGCATGTCTTGGCGTTGCCGTTCGGTAGCGACCACGACTTTGGCGACCTGGTCCAGGTGGGTCAACAGGTACTCGTTGTAGTTGTTGAACAGCGGGTAACGGGGGTCCTTGCGGTTGTTCAACTGGTCGGCGTGAATCACGTCGATTACCTTGAGCTTGTCGGACGCCATGTTGAACAGGGCGACTTCGGGGTCGATCCCCCGGTCAATCATGTAGATGTTCTTCTGGTTGTAGGCCAGGTTCAACCGCTCGAAGAAGTAGCGAATCAGTTGCATCCCGTTCGAGAAGAAGAGGTGTTCACCGCCAGCCTGGTGGTAGAGGTGGATGTTACGGATGATGACCTTGCGGTGCGGGTCATCGTAGAATTGAAAGTTCGCCATGCGTTGGTGGGTGTTCATGTTAAAGATTTCGACGTGGTTGGAGCCCACCAATAAGAGCTTAGACTTCTTGTGGATGTCGGGGTGCTTGATCATGTGGTCGACCACGTGCAGGCCGCTTTCCGTGTAGGTATCGCGTTTCCGGTGGGTGTTGGTCGAGTCGATGACCAGCTTGGTGCTATGTTTGTGGAACGTCTGGACACCGTGTTTTAAGTAGTCTTCCCCTAGGGTAAAGTACTCCCACATGTTGATGACTTGGTCATTGCCTAAGCCCCAACGCCGCATGGGGGCTTGGAGGTCCCGGTTAAGGCGATAGAACAAGAAGCGGTAGTCGATGCCGGCTTGCTTGAGGACCTTGCCCCGGTAGAATTCGGCGTGTTCCACACCGGAGTTTCCCATGCCAATCGTTCCGTTTACAAAAAATATCATTTTTCATCCTCCTGAAACGTTAATGATTGCCAATGTGCTAACTTGGCCTGCCAGTCGGCCAGTCCCGAATCACTCCGGGATGTGGTGGGGTGGGCAGCTAAGAAGTCATCGAGCTCTTGGTTGAGCTTATCGACCCAGTGGACATCGCTGAGTTGATGGGGTGATGCGTAACAGATAAAGTTCGTGTGGTCGGCCATTAGCGGCAGCGGCTTGGTCCCGCCTTGGCGGATCACCAAGGCCACGTGGGGCGCGGTCGCGTCGACCGTGGTGGCCAGCACAGTACCTGCGAATTGGTTGACGGTGAAAGTGTAGGCCTCCGCCGTCAGGTCATCCATCAACAACAGGTACCGAAAGACGATTTGTTGGTGGTGGGTGTTGACCAGTTCGATGGTGTAGTCGGTCGCCGTTAGGGGCATCTCGAAGTGCCCCTGGATGCCATCTAGGATGGCGTCGGTCAGGTGAGCGCCCGTGTCATCGAAGAAGCGAATCCGCAGGTAGACCCCACCGTCGTCCACGGCGACGTTCCCGGTCAGGTAGTAGGACTGTCCCGGTTGGAGAATCGGGAGGTCCGCCGTGTTGTGGGTCGCGGCGAAGTTGCGGCGGGATTCCCACTGGTGGATCACTTCACCGGGCGGCATCAACGGTGCGCGGTAGGTGATGACCCGGTCGGGCGTGGCCGTGACCTGGCACCCGTATTCGTAGGTGTTGCGCAGGTTGGTCGGCCAGAGTAAGAGGTAGGCGAGACTCATTGGGCCACCCCCTCTTCGGTAAAGTGCCGTTGGAATTCGGACGCGAGGATCATCCGGTACTGCTTGATGAACCAGGCGTTGATGGCCGGCGTATTATCGTTATGCCGACCCTGGATGCCCTTATGCAGGAACCGGACGTGCGGGAAACTGGTGGTGACCCAGTCGAAGAGTTGCGAGAAGCTGGTATTGTCGAAGTCGTCTTGGTACATGTGGGCGATGGCAAAGGTGGTCTGACTGAAGTCCCCCTGATGAATGACCTTCCAGATCCGGTCGTTCAAGGCCTGCGCCGTTTCAGGCGTGACGTCGCCGGTATGCGAGAGCAACAGGTCGAAGGATGGCTGGAAGTCTTGGGTCCGCTTGATTCGACCGTTGGTGGCGGTGGTCCCCAGGTTGATCAGGGGCTTGCCGGCCACGATGGCCCGGGGCGCGAGTTGGGCGCCGTAGTACATGGCGGCGGTGGTCCCTTCGGAGATTCCCGAAAGAATCAGCTCGTCGTCCGCAAAGCCCAGCCGGTGTAAGGTCGCTTGAATCACGTGCAAAAGGTTGGTCTCGAAGGCTTCCGAACCGATGTAGAAGCCCCCACCGTTGAGCCGCGGGTCGCTGATCAAGAGGAAGGGCGCGCCTAAGCTTTCCATCATGAAGTTCCCTTCGAAGTGGTCGGCCATGTTGAACCCGCTGAAGTAGACGTTCAGGGGTGGGCGCATGTCGCCAGCATCGAAATAGTAGTAGAAGTTGTCGTTGAAGCTGTCAGGGACGTGGGCCAGGTGACCGCCCGGGAAGAGTTGGCCGAACCGCTCGCGGGCCTTGGCGACGTGCACCAGTCCGATATCGAGTTGGCCCTGTCCCTTGACCAGGACGCTAAGGGTGTAATAAAAGTCAGTTTCGTCCATGTGCAGGGTCTTACCTAACGGATACTCGGCGGGGTCGAAGGTCACCGTGCGAATCGGGCGGGCAGACTGCTGGTTGATCAGGGTCAGCTGGTAGCGCACGGTGAGGTCCGGACTGGCTTGACATTCGGCCTGAAAGGTCAGGTCGCAGTTCCGAGGAGCGTACCCCTGAGTCTCCCAGATGGCGACCGGCTGAAGGTCGGGGCCGAAGTTGCCGCTGAGACGCAGGTGGTAACGACCGAAACGGGTCACGTCCCCGTCGAAGCTCCCCAGGACCCGGAGACTCCCGTGGTCCAACTTGAAGGCATCTTGTCCGGGGAACCAGTCCCGATTGATCAGGGCTGCCAGACCAGCGGGGTCGGTCAAGTCGGCGGGGAAAGCACCCTTTAACGCGAACAGGGCTTGAAGGTCGGCGTCGAGCGTGACCTGCTGGTCGTAGAGAATGTGGTTCGCGGGTAACGCCGAGAGGGTGGCGAAGTCGCCCCAGGTGGGGTCGTCGCTGGGTAACAGAAAGAGGGCGTTGCGCCAAGCCGGAGTGATCTGGCCGTTGGCGGTCAAGGTTAGTTTCGGACTGGTGGGATCGTCCGCGTGGTCGGGACGGTAGACCCATTGAAATGCGTCATCGAGACTGTCAGCGGACAGGACGGGTTGGCCGCCCAGTTGAACCACTGGCATCTGTCGTCTATTTGCCATGCATCATGACCCCTTTCCAATAAGCGAGTAGCTTGGGTTCGGCCAGTTGTTCCAGGAACCCAATGCTTTTGACCAGGCTCTGATTCCAGTGAATCAGGGTGGCTAAGTAATAGTCCAATGCTTGAGGCAGTTCATCCAGGTGGGCGACAATCCGGCCGTTTTGTTGGTCGGCCACGTACCCGGTCGCGACCCGGTTGATCTGCGGGATGCCCGCGCTGATGGCGGCAATCTGTAGTTGCAGGTCGGGGATGTCGCCCAGGTCAATCAAGAGCCGGGCACTACTGAGGATGGCTTCCCGGTCGTGGTCGGAGACCCGGTAACGGACCTGGACCCGCTGAATCTGGCCGATGACGGTCTGGAGTTCCTTAGGAATCTGGGTACCCAGTCCCGTCAAGGGTTGGTGGTGGGCCAGTTGGTAGAGCACCAGGTCGATCAAGCGGCCATCGGCGGAGTCCGCATCGATGGTGGCGGCACTTAGAATCTGTTGCTTGAATTGCTGGGCCAAGCGGTCCGCCGAGACCTTGGACGTCGCAATCACGCTGATGACGTGTTGGTCGTCTTGGACCAACCAGTTGACCAGCTGGCGCCCTACCAGAACCTGCGCGCTAGCCGATAAGTGGTTGACCGCCCAAGCAATGGTGGTCTCCGGTAGTTCGGTACTGTTTCCCAGCGCCAACTTAGTCGCATAAGGCGAGACCACGTCGACCGGCGTGTCCAGGTTGGCGTTGACCTGCTGGAACTTGGCCGCCATTTGTTCAGTGGGGGCCACCACCCGCTCGACGGCGCCGAAGAGGTCGTCGGGTAAGGTTGGCGCGACCCGGGTGTCTAAGAGGTAGGCCAGACGGTGCTGACGGGCGATAACGGTCAGGATCTCGGCCGTCACGGGGTTCGCCGCACTGATGATCAGGTCGTGCCGGTCCTTGAGGTGCGCCATCACCCGTTCGGTCAGCAGGGCCTCGAGCGAGTCGTAGGTGTTGGTGACCTGGCCGGAAGCGTCTAAGAGCTGCACTTCGGGGGTGTCTTTACGACGCATCACCACGGCGCCGTTGGGGTCGAACCAGAGGGTTTCAATCCGGTGGTTACGCAGACTATAGGTGGTCTGGGTGGAGCAAAAGCCGCGGTCGTCGTAGACCTTAAGGACCCGTTGGCCCAGATCGTTGAGCAGGTCAACGCGGCTGACGAACCCGGCCGGGTGGAAGTGAACGGTACCGCGGACTCGGCCTTCCCGGTAGAGCAGGACGGTGGCGCCCACGTAAGCGAATTCAGTTCCTTGCGGCAGGTTAAGGTCCTCGAGACCTAGCGGCAGGCCACTGGGCCGGTGAACGTGTTGGATGTCATCGTAGACGTTCCACCAGTCAAGGGCGCTCAGGTGGTTCTGCTGCAGCTGGTACCGCAACCAAGGGAGGGGCTGCAGGAGTAGCAGTTCCGTGTCGAGTTGGTGGTGGCTGAATAACTGGGCTAATTTCACGATAGGATTATCGGCGAGTTTGAGGGCATCGCGGGACCACGCTGGAATAATGACGGTCATCGGGATACCTCCTTAGTCAAAGATCCGGTAACGGTTCTTGGTGAGCAATCCGTGAATCTGGTCGGTGACCCCGATGGACATCCCCGCAAGGATCATCATCGAGCCCAAGAAGAGCGAGTAGTTGGTGGCGGCGGGGTAGAAGAGACCGACCAGGAGTGGGCCGACACCGATGAAGAGCATCACAAAGTTCGATAAAAAGGTGAGCCGGTTAAAGTGTTGCATGATCTTGGCTTCGGTGGCGTCCCCGGGGTAGACCCCTAAGAGGTAGTCGTCACTTTCCTTTAAGGTCTTGGCCTGTTGGGTCGGCTGTAAGTTGATGTACCCAAAGGCGTAGTTCAAGACCAGAAGGACCACGGCGTACATGATAATGCCTTGAACGGTCCGGTAGGAGAACCAGGTCGCGATGAAGTGCTGCAGTGGTGTCTTGGGACCGGTGGCCTGATTAATGAAGTAGCGTGGCAACATGAACAGGGAGCTGGAGAACATGAACGGCATCCCCGCCGAGGTCAGGAACTTGATCGGCAGGTAGGAGTTCGAGTGCTCGCGGTCCAGCATGGGCCGTTCGACTGGCAACCGAAGTTCGGCCGCGTTGGTCACGACACTGAAGACCAGGAAGATGGCCGCCAAGATCACGGCGATGGTGATCGAGGTCGGGGTCAGCTTGATGGTGACGGTCTCGGCGTCCCCGAAACCGTGCATCAGGTTGTTGGGAATCCCCCGGACGATGCCGGGGATGATCAACGCGACACTACTCCCGATACCGATGGCGGCGTTGAGGTTGGCCAGCCAGGCCACGAACATGGCGCCAGCGATCAGGATGACCATACTACCGACGAAGGTCAGGTCGTAGGTGGTTCCGGGTAAATAGAAGTGCTTGAGCGAATCACGGACCAAGTAGACCAGCTGGAAGGATTGGGCGATCGCCAAGAGTAAGGTGATGCCGTACTTACCGATGCTGACTTGGTGGGGGCTGAGGTGGCCGATGAATTCGTCCCCGACGGCTTGAATGGCCTGCCAGATGATCATGGCACTCATGAAGGGCCCCATCCCCACGGAGAAGAGCGTTTGGTTCGAGAAGTCACTCCCGGTCACGTTGGCGAAGAGGCGCAGAAAAGTGACGTGGTCGACGGCTTTTTTGGCCGACGACAGGTCGATATTCGGGAGCGGAATGGTCTGTCCGATGACAAAGACCGCGAGGATCAGAGCGGTCCACCCGAGGCTGGTTAAGAATTCACGATAACGATGCACAAGGAATCACCTTTCTAGGGATAGGTCACGTCAATGCTCCCGTCCGCTTTAAATTGAAGTTCTGATAATAAGAGGTTCTGAACGGCCCGGCGCGCAAAGGTCTCCTTCATTTCGGCGAAGGACTTGCGGCCGTCCTTGAGGTATTCCAGCAACGGATCGTGTTGGGCGGTGCTGCGGTTGGTCGCGATTTGGCGTAACTGTTGCAACATGTCAACTTGGTCGATCCAGGCGTTGTCGAGGGACTTTAAGAGGCACATCCGTTCAAAGTACAGTTGTTGGTCTTCTTTAATATTTTCGAGTTTTTTAGTTAATTGGTCAACCATTAGCTGTTGTAAAAACGGCGCCGTTTCCTTGGGCCTATCCGGGTGCCAGTTCTGGTCGATGCTATCGGCCACGACCAAGTGATTGTCGATGGTGTTGAGCACGTAATCGGCCAGTTCACTGCGGGTCGGTTGGGGATGGGCGGTCACGAAGGCCCTGGTGGCCATTTTAAAGACGCTGTTCAGCATGTCCGTCAGGTCCGGGGCCGTCATGATCTGCTTACGGGTCTGGTAGATGGTGTCTCGTTGAACCCGCATGATCTCGGCGTATTGCAACGTCTGGGTCCGGGATTGCCGGTCGTCGCGTTCGGCATTATGTTGGGCCTTAGTGATTAAGTGCTTGAACCGGTAGTGCCCCGTAATCGGGTAGCGGACCTTGGGGATGGGCTGATGCTTGGCCTTGGCCTTAGCCACCCGGCGCCGGTAACGCCGAAGCCACTTGGGACCGTGTTCTTGTAAGATGGCGTCTTCGATGGAGACCATGAAGATGGTCTCGCCGGGCGCCCCTTGCCGGCCGGCCCGGCCCCGCAGTTGGTTGTCGACCCGGGCACTGTTCATCCGTTCGGTCCCCACCACCAGCAGGCCGCCGAGTTCCTTGACGCCCTTGCCTAGCTTGATGTCGGTCCCCCGACCGGCCATGGAGGTGGCCACGGTAATCGCGCCGGGTTGCCCGGCTTCCTTGACAATCAAGGCTTCCTTGGCGGCACTCCGCGCGTTTAAGAGGTTGTGGGGGACTTCTTCGCGGAGCAGGATCCGGGAGAAGAGGTTCGATAAGGACACAGACCCGGTCTCGACTAGGACTGGCCGCCCCTTGGTATAGGCGTCCTTGACTAGGGCCACGGCGTGTTCCAGCTTAGCTTGGGTGCTGAAGAAGAGCCGGTCGGGTAAGTCGACCCGTTGGTTGGGCTTGTTCGTAGGTACGGCGATGACGGACAGCCGGTAGGTCTCTTGAAGCTCCGCGGCGTCGGTCATGGCCGTCCCCGTCATTCCGCTAAGGTGGCTGAACATCCGAAAGAGGTTCTGGAACGTGATGGAGGCCATGGTCCGGGTCTGGTTGCTGACGGGGACCAGTTCCTTGGCTTCCAAAGCCTGGTGAAGACCAGCTTCCAGCTTCATCCCGGCCAGCTTCCGGCCGTTCGAGAGATCCAACAAGGAGACCCCGTCTTCATCGACCACGTAATCTCGGTCGCGGGTCAAGGTCTGGTGAGCCTTGAGGGCCAAGACCAGGTGACGGTAGAGGGTCCGGTGTTTCTGGGTCAACAGGCCGTCTAAGCCCAGATACTCTTCCATGTGGTCAATGCCACTAGGCGTGAACCAGACCTTCTTGTGGTCGTTGCTGCGCTTGAAGTCGATATCTTCGCGTAGGAGGCAGATGACCTGGTCGGCGATGCCAAAGAGGTTGGAACGGACCCGCGGTGCCCCGGAGATGACTAGGGGCATCTGAGCGGAGTCTAGGAGGACCGCGTCGATCTCGTCGAGCAGGGCGAAATGAAAGCCCTGTAGGAACTGCTCGTCGGCGGTCCCGGATAAGTTATCCATTAAGTAGTCGAAACCCAGGGTGGAGTTGGTGGTGTAGACGATATCGGCCTGATAGATCTTCTTGAGGTCCCGGTCGTGGGGGTCACCCCCGGCTGGTGCGACCCCGGCAACAGCGGTCAGTCCCAGCCATCGGTAGACTTTACCCATCTCCTGGGCGTCCCGGTAAGCTAAGTATTCGTTGGCGGTAACCAGAAAGTTCCCGCTGCCGCTTAAGCCGTTGAGGTACATCGGCAGGGTGGCGGTCAGGGTCTTCCCTTCCCCGGTCTTCATCTCGGCAACGTTGCCGTCCTGCATGACCAGTGCGCCCAAGACTTGGACGTCGAAGGGGAACATGCCCAGCACCCGGCGGTCGGCTTCCCGAATCACGGCGAAGGCGGGGATCTTGATGGCGTCTAGGGACTTGCCGGCGGCTAACTGTTCCCGAAAAAGGGTGGTTTGGGCCTTAAGGTCCTCATCGGACATTTTACGGTATTTATCAGTTAACGCATTGACGGCACGCATCTGACGCACGTATCGTTTTGGCGTGTGATGGTGAACGAACGGCATACGTATCAGTTCTTTCCTTGGATATTGAACCCAATTCATTGATTTTAAAACTCATCGATGGTTATAATTATAGCATGATGAGTGATAGAAATAAGGGAATGTTGAAAAACGACATTTCTTCCAGAATGAAGCAGGAGGAACACTACGTTGAGGTGCCCAAGGAAGATAAAAAATCTTCGGGGAAAGCCTTGAACGTGGTGATTTCAGTGACCATTGCCATTATCGTATTAGCGGGGATCCTATACCCGATGGCAAATATGTTTTAGGGGGAGTCAGGGGTCAACACGTCACGTTATAGGGCCGTCTGTAAATGATTTCTGTAAGATTTTGTGAGTTGTTAATTGTGAAGTCCCCGCACGCGTGTAACCGGAAACCGGTGGATGGTCTGAAAGGGTTATCACTTCTACTATACGCGTTGTGGGCCGGAAAGTGAAAAAACATGTGCCGTCAGTTCCTCCAGAGAGCTAGCGGTGTGTAAGTGGTCAGCTGGCCGGGAAATGATCGGGCATTAGCTGGCTTTTTTCGTCAAGTTAGTGATTGATTTTAAGGGTGGCGGGTCGCTATAATTAAGCTAATAAACGGTGGCCCGATGTGGTTGATGATGGTGCCTCGAACCGGGAGACACTAACCAGGTCTCGGAATGGATGGGAGAACTCTTTATGCAAAAGTGGATAACGGATATTGTGCAGGGGCGGACCTTTGATGCCACGCGCCAGGCAAAACAAGATATCGCTAACATTGGTGAGGCGATGGGCTATAAAGTTGCGAATATTTTTCGGTATAACGACGTCGGGGAATCCGATGACGCGATGCTGGCCCGTATCGACGGAATCACCGCGGCGTTCGAACGCGGCGACTTCGTGGTGTACCAGTTTCCTTCTTTAAATAGTGGACGGTTCGACACGTTCTTCGTGGAACAGATGCACCGCCGTGGCGTCCAGTTGATCTGCCTGGTACACGACGTGGCCACCATGCGTGACCAGCAGGCACCGACCTGGATCGACGAGATCGGCTACTTTAACGAATGCGACGTCTTGATCGTCCACAACCGGCGGATGGCCGATAAGTTGAAAGAACTGGGGGTGACCACGCCCATGGTCTGCCAGTACTTACTGGACTACCTGGACACCAACCACGACGACGACCGCTACGAGACCAAGTTCGAAGACTTCCACCGCGGCGTGGTGCTGGCGGGCAACATCCTGAAGTCGCGCTACTTAGCGGACTGGGACCACGAGACCCCCATCACGGTCTTTGGGGTGACCGATGACGAGTTGGATAAGAAGCTGGACGCCAACCCCAAGATCGACTTCCGGGGCCAACGCTGGCGTTGGGACCTGATCCAGGAGATGCCGCGGATGTTCGGCTTGGCTTGGGACAGTGATACGGAGTCTTACAAGTACAACGATTACACGCGGTATAACCATCCGCATAAGGTCGCGATGTACCTGTCGCACGGCTTACCAATCATCGTTTGGCGACAAGCGGCCGTGGCCGATATTATCGTGAAGAACGGTTTAGGCATCGCCATCGACAGCCTGGACCAGATTGATGATGTGATTCAAAACATCAGCGATGACGAGTTGAAGCAGATGCTGAATAACGTCAACCGTTTCGGCCGGTTGATTCGGGATGGCTGGTTCACCCGCCAAGGTCTGCAAGCTGCAGAAATGAAATTACTGGCGCCGGATTTTGAGATTCCGGCGGATTTGAAATAGTTCTTTCAGGGGTCGCTCAAGCGTTGAGCGGCCCCTTTTGCGGCCACTTTTTATTATTAGATTAATATTTTAGTAGACTTTCACTTGATAAAATAAGTATGGCCGCTGGGATACGGTCGTGGCGTAGGACGATTGGCGGTTTTAATAATTATTGTAATAACCGATTTTTCCCAGAACGGTGCGAATTCTGCCAGACATGCTACGATGACGTTAGCAATTAGGAGCAGGAATTTGCGGGGGTGATCTTATTGAAAGGATTGAAGTCGAAGCAGGCGACACAGTTGGTGCGGGCAAATCAACAGGTTCATTATAAGATGTATAAGGCAGGCATTCATTGGGTCACGGCAGGACTCTCAACGATTGGCGGTCTTTTTGGTCTAGGAATGGTGGCGCCGGCTACGGCGGCTAAGGCGGCGACCCAAGCGGGAGTGGCCCAACAAGTCGCAGATGATGCGGTCACGGCGACCCAGAAGCAGGGGACGATTCCGGCGACGTCGCTGGCGAGTCAGCGTGATCTGGAAAGTGCCAGTCTCACGGGGAGTACCACGGATCAACATTCGACGGCGACCACGTCGGTGACCACATCGGTGACCACATCGTCGGAATCGGTGACGGTAACCGAACAGGAATCGGCTTCCGGAAAGCCAACGCCGACCGGGTCAACGGCTCAGGCGACGTCAGTCACGTCAACGACGATTTCGACAGCGGCGACCTCAACGAAGCCAGCTCCGGCAGATGCACCGTCCGATTCGACGACCGCCGTGGCGGATGGGGCAACACCGACCACAGCGGCTAGCTCGACCCTGACGACCACCGGAAGTGAAGTACCGTCCCAGACGACTCAGGTAGTGACCCCAACGACGGCAGCCCCGGCGACGCACCAGCCAGTGCTGCAGCCAGACGTCTGGGATCTTAAGTTACCGACGGCCATGCTGAGTAGCTGGTTGCCTGGTTTTTTGAATACGACCAATAAGACCCCGAACCAAGTAGGGGCGGATGATGCGACGAAAGACCTAGGCGACGTTTTGGGTGGCGCTTACGATAATACATTTCACATGGTGACCAACGCGGTGGGCAATACCACCAACCAAATGGTCAACGTGATTACCGGGGGCCTTTTGGCTTCTAAGACACCGGAGCCCAAGATTATCCGCAACATTCAAAAAGTCTCGACGATTTATCAAAGCTATCGGGACGGCAAGTTAGTCGACAATAGTCAGGCCACGCCGCTCTGGCATGATGACAACTACAATAGTTTGAAATTAACGGGGGAAGACTTAGCGGCCTACAACCAAGGCTACACCCACTACCTGTTCAACTTCGCCAAAGGGCTGAGTCAGTGGATCGATTCGATTCAAGATAAAGCCACGAATCCGACGACGGCCAATCAGCTGATCGATGACGTCACCTATAATCCCAACAGTATGACCGGGGTCACCTCTAGTGGTCAACTGGGAGTCGCCGTAACCTGGGCGACGGGAGAAAATCAAGGCTATGCTAAAGACGTTTTGGGGTACCAGTCGGATGGCAATGTGGCCGCTGGCAAAATCGCTCAGGCGGTCGAGACCGTCACCGACTACGTTAAGATTATTGCGCCCAACATCATTAATGGGATTGCCCACCAGGCGATGACCGATATTCGGTCGTTGGGTGGAGCCATCAACGGCGACGATTACGCGCCGCAAACCTTGAGTCAGGCGATTCAGTTGAACCAAAACATTGCCACCATGGTCGGAAACATGGGTCTGACGGGCTTAGTCAGCACGTCGTTGTTTGAGGACATCTACCAAGGAATCCGGGCCAACGCGGTTACGGCCTTGGAAAACAACTGGACGATCGGTGAAAACGATGCGTTGCAGCAGATGTTAGCGGAAGGTGATTTGACCGGAGCGCAGAATGACGATGACCCGTTGTATGTTAATTTCGTTAAGGACAAAGGCGCACAGACCGCAGGTGACATCACGAATAATCTGTTCAACACTGCGGGCAAATTATCGACCATGTCTCAGCAAGCGGGGTTCACTTGGGCCTATAAAGTGTTGGGACAAGTCATCAGCATTGCGAATACGGATGCGCTAGGTGGGACGGGTAAGCCAGACTTAGCCGCCATTGTGACGCAACTACAGGCTAGTGGAACGATTAGCGCCGCGGAGGCCAACCAGATTCTTCAGGGGACGCAAGCCTCGCACACGATTACGTCCGGGGGACGGACCACAACTTATACGCGGAATTCGGTAGGGGTTCAACGGGTCATTAATGAAGTGTACCTAGCTGAATATAACGCGGCGACAGCGGCAGTTCAGGACTTGACCACGAATCAGACTGCCCCGGAACAATGGGTCAGCCAGCAACAACAGAACTTAACGTATCAAAGCCCCATTACGAAGCAATGGATGCCGGGAATGACCACGACCTTAGGAATCTATGAGCAATTGTGGGGGACCATGTGGTCGTTTGCGCCGGGGTATCTAGGGATGGCCGCAGCGGATCAAGCAGTCCATCAGCAGCAGGGCCCGGTCAGTGCCCCTAGTCAACCTTGGAAAGTGAGCTCGTCAATTACGCATGCTTGGGCGGATATGTTGATGTTTAGCGGGGCCATGATGACGTCTCCAAATGTCTCACAAGTTCAGCAAGCCCTTTTGGATCTGGGCCAACGCTTAGCGGGCCAAGCCTACCAACGGGAATTAACCCTTGCCAATCAAGCGTTTAATGACGGGATGGCGTTAGCCCACCAACAGGATGCGCAGAGTTTAGATGGGAGTTTACCACCGGTTACCCAAGCCGGCGCTTATCATGGGCATGACGCCAGCAATGATGGGACGGGCCAAGTCTTCTTACCACAGCAATCGACTGTGTTAGACGAATGGCGCGGTGTCGTGAGTGTCCCCGTCCCTGGTCAGATTTTTCAAGACGGGTACCAGTCTCAGCTGGAGACAGTGACCATTTACACGAAAGCCACCGGAACCAGCCTTTTTGGACCGCGGTTTAGCAATACGTCCATGAGCAAGCTAAATAATACTAAGGTCAACGTCCTTAAAGGCCATGCTGACCGCTTGACCCGTCCATCTACGGATGCTAAGTGGCGATTAGTGTCCGCTCAGGCGGCTCCCGCAACGGTCACGTTTGAGTATGCGCCGGTGCCCCAAGAAACGGCGGTGTCGTCAGTCAACTTACAAGCCGTTGAGGGAACCTATGACGGACAACCGGCTAGTCAGCACTTGGCTGGCGCACAACTTCAGCTCCAGTGGGCGGATCAATCGACTAAAACCATCGCGCTCCAGTCCGATTGGGTTACGGTCGACCAGGACCAGGCTCGGGTGGGGGATTACCAGTATCAGCTGTCAGCCAAAGGCATCCAAGTCCTGTTGCAACAGCTTCAACAGGGACTGCCGAAAACGGCGGCTGCACCGACGTTAGCTCAATTGACGACTGCTAAAGGGACGGTAACCCTGAAGCCGTCGGCGACCTTGATTCCGCGCTTGACCACCCATGCGGTTCAAGTCCTGGCTGGTCAGTCGGTTCAACCGGCGGACATGGTCACGAGTGTCGCGGACGCCCTGGGGAACCCCCAGGACCCGGCATTGGTCACGGGGCCCGTCGACCAAGTATCCCAGTTAGCACCGGGGACGCACCAAGTTGAACTGATCTTTACGGATCCTACTAGTGGCGAAACAGCCCACCAGTCGGCCACGGTGACAGTCATTAGCCAAGAAGCGTCGACCAGTATGGCAAACGTGGTGGCGTCAACGGCCTCGGCTTCGTTAGCGACCAACTTGTCGGCCTTTGACTCCCAGTCTGTTCAGTTAGCCCACCAGAGTGAGCAATCCTTGAGTGGGTGGGCTTCGGAAATGGCGGCAGATTCTACGAGTCGTTTCCAGGACCAATCTGTGAGCGCCGCCCTTCAGTCGACGGTTGATGCCAACAATCAGACTTTCACGGTAGCCTCAGTCAGCAACGCCCAGGCGGATGACCAGTCGTTGAGTGCGTTGGGTTCAGCCTTAAGTTCGGCCTCGACCTCGACGTCGATTTCCACGGCGATATCGTTAGCCGACGCGTCGGTCCAGCAAGCGGTCCAGTCCGCCGACCAAGTCTTCAACCAGGCTTCGGCCAGCAACGCGCAGATGGATGACCAATCGTTGAGTACGTTGGGGTCAACTTTGACCTCGATTGCGAATTCTTTGGCGGATGCATCGGTTCAGCAAGCGGTTCAATCGGCCAATCAAGCTTTCAACCAGGCCTCAGCCAGCAACGCGCAAGCGGATGACCAATCGTTAAGTGCGTTGGGTTCGGCTTTAAATTCGGCCTCAACCTCAACGTCAATTTCGACGGCAATGTCGTTAGCGGATGCGTCGGTCCAACAAGCGGTTCAATCCGCCAATCAGGTCTTCAACCTTGCGTCAACTAGCAATGAACAGGCGGACGACCAATCGCTGAGCGCGTTAGGATCAGCATTGAGCTCGGCCTCTACGTCTCAATCCATTTCGATAGCGATGTCGTTAGCGGACGCATCAGTTCAGAAGGCAGTCCAGTCTGCTAATCAGGTCTTCAACATCGCCTCGACTAGTAACGCCCAAGCAGATGATCAGTCATTGAGTGCGCTAGGTTCGGTCCTAAGCTCGGCCTCAACTTCCACGTCAATTTCGACGGCAATGTCGTTAGCGAATGCGTCGGTCCAACAAGCGGTTCAATCTGCTAATCAGGTCTTCAACCTTGCCTCAACAAGTAATGAACGGGCCGACAATCAATCGTTGAGTGCATTGGGTTCAGCTTTGACTTC
>NZ_AZDT01000006.1 GCF_001434785.1 Levilactobacillus namurensis DSM 19117
AAATTGATAGATGAATTATAGTTTTTCATCTGTCAACCTTAAGGGGACTATAGCAACTCAAACAGTTTTACAGAGCTTTTTTGAATGGCAATGATGTGGCGTTGAAGATTGAACCTAGGCCCTTAGGCTTCCCAGGTGGCGAGCTAAGGAACACGCACCAAGGAAAAATTCACGGCTGATAGGCGTATAACCATAGCGGAACATGATGCGCCAATCGGCCGCGGCGTTCGCGTATTGACAATTATTATCGATTAAAAAGGATCTCGTTCCAAACAAAATCAGGGTACAGGGGTCACTGGCATAAATAAGATCATTAACCATTTGTTATCACAAGTGCATGAGGATTGCCACCGTCTGTCCCTTGACTAACCGCCTTTTGTCTCACGCTCTTTAGTTTTTCTGGAAAACTTCGCCCGCAAGCGTTAACCCGTGCGGTATAATAAACTAAACAAGATGGTGTGGAGGTTGCTATGACACGCAAAGTCACGATTCGAGACCTGGCTGAAGCGGCGGGCGTTTCAGTTACCACGGTTTCACAAATTTTAAACGGTAAAGGCGAGCGGTTCAGTCTGGATACCCGTCGGCGCGTCCATCAATTGCAAGAAGAGATGGGGTACGTCCCGGACTTTAATGCGCGGAATTTAATTATGAAATCAGCGCAGACCATCGGTGTCTTGGTCCCTAACTTAGGGAACCCCTTTTTTAGTATGTTCATTAAGGGAGTCCAGTCAGCGAGTCGGCAGCGACAGTTCATTCCCCTGATCTTTGGGGCGAACCACGATGAGAAGTTGGAAAGCTACTATCTGCAAGAACTGATCAAGCGGGCGGTCGACGGGCTGATCATTGCCAGTGCCTCGATTACCGGGGAAGCCATTGATAATATCCTGAAGAAGAACGGCATTCCGTACTTACTGATCGATCAAAACGGTGGGCCCAGCATGGATGGGGTCCGCATCGATGACGACCGGGGCGGCCAATTAGCGGCGCAACACTTGTTGGCCTTTGGTCACCGGCGGATTGCGGTGGTCATGCCCCAAAATGCCACCCAGAATTTGCGGATTCGTTTGGCGGGGTTTCGCCAGGCTTTGGCCCAAGCTCAAGTAACGTTGACGGATTCGGACATTATCTTGTCACCGATGACGAAGCTAGGGGGCTATCAAGCTACGGCGGCAGTTCTAAAGCAACACCCCACAGCGGTCTTTGCCATTAACGACGAAACGGCATTAGGGCTGATGCGGGGGTTCCACGAACGGGGAATTCGCGTGCCTCAGGATATTTCAGTCTTGGGTTACGATGATATTGATTTGGACGAGTATGTCGTGCCACGGTTAAGCAGTGTGCACCAACCGGTGGTCACAATGGGTGAACAGGCCACGGAACTGCTGATCAACCGGATCCATAATCGGCGTCAAGCGGCGCAGGTGGTGGCGCTACCAGTTGATTTTCGGCAACGAGAAAGCACGGGACCGGTTAAGCCGGATTAAATTCCGCTTGTAAGCCTTTTCGAAATATGATACGCTACGTGTAGAAAGTTAAAACACGTTGCGTCAGTATAACGTAAAACGTTTTACACGTAACTCAGGATGAAGGAGTGAAGGGTCAATTATGACAAATCAAGTAACGGTATTAGGAAGTTTGAACGTCGACACCACCTTACGGATCGCGCGGATGCCTCAGCCGGGCGAAACGCTCTCTACGGAAAACAAGAGTAGTGCCGCCGGTGGTAAGGGTGCGAACCAAGCGGTCGCGGCTGCGCGGGCGGGTGCTCAGACCCGCTTCATCGGTAAGGTGGGGAATGACGAAGCCGGTCGGTTTATGGTGGAATCCCTCAAGAACGACGGTATCGACACTAGTGCCATTGTGACCGATAAGACCGTTGGGACGGGGTCTGCCTTCATCCTGTTAGACGAAGAGGGGCAGAACAGTATCTTGGTCTACGGGGGCTCTAACCAGCAGATCAAGCCAGCTGAAGTCACGGCAGTGGAAGCAGAGATTGCCAAGGCCGACTTCTTAATTACCCAATTCGAGACGCCACAAGCGGCGACGTTAACGGCCTTTACGTTGGCCAAACAACACGGGGTCACCACGATTCTGAATCCGGCACCGGCTGCGAAGATTGACCCGGCTATCCTGAAAGTGACTGATCTGGTGGTTCCTAACGAAACGGAAAGCGCCGTCTTAACGGGGATCGAAGTGACGGATGTGGCGTCGATGGATGCCAATGCGGTGAAATTCCGGGAAATGGGCGTTAAGAACCTGATTATCACGGTCGGGAGTAAGGGCGCGTACTACAATACTGAAAAGTACGGTTCTGGTTTCGTACCGGCGTTTAAGGTCAAGGCGGTGGACACCACGGCTGCTGGGGATACCTTCATCGGCGCCTTAAGCTCGCAGTTGACACCTGATTTAAGTAACGTTGAAACGGCGCTGGTCTTTGCGCAACGGGCCAGTTCTTTGACGGTCCAAGGACTCGGCGCTATGCCATCGATTCCAACCTTTGACCAGGTTCAAGCAGCAGCTAAGAAGTAACCAACAATTAAATTGGTCTATTCAGGATTCTTTTCAAATTAATTTGAAAAGAATCCTTTTTTTTATAATGATTATGACAACCGGTTGCAGCATTTAAACACCGGTCTACAAAATGGTTAGGCCAATTAAACGATATAAAGGCCTATTTAATAACGTTCTATTTAGCTATTGCATTTAATCGGTTAGATTGGTATAGTTATGAAAGTCGAAACCTAACGTCGACTCTACCGGTAAAGTTAGCGTTTAATGTCATCAAATGAAAATCAACGATCATAAATGGTATGGTCGATAAAGCGAGGCTTATTGAGATGTTAAATGAAAAAGTTGTCCAAGAACAAATGAATTTTGATCAAGTCGATACCCAAGCCGTTACGGCGGTCCGGATGCTCAGTATGGATATGATCTCCCGGGCACGTTCCGGCCATCCAGGATTACCATTAGGCGCGGCGCCAATGGCTTACGTCTTGTTTTCACGGCACCTGCGAGTGGACCCCTCGTTCCCTAAGTGGTTTAACCGGGACCGGTTCGTCCTTTCGGCGGGGCACGGCTCTGCCATGCTGTACAGTCTCCTGCATCTCAGTGGGTTTGCTGTGAGTCGGGATGACCTGATGCACTTCCGTCAATTGGGGAGTAAGACACCCGGCCATCCGGAATTCGGGGTTACGCCAGGCGTTGATGCCACGACGGGTCCGTTGGGCCAAGGAATTGGTATGGCGGTCGGGATGGCTATGGCGGAGTCCCATTTAGCTGCGGAATACAATCGCGAAGACTATCCCGTTGTCGATCACTACACCTACGCGCTCTGCGGGGATGGTGATCTGATGGAAGGGGTCGCGGCAGAAGCCGCCAGTCTGGCCGGTCAGTTGAACTTGAATAAATTAATCGTTCTGTACGACTCAAACGATGTCTCTTTGGACGGGCCGTTGACGAACGCTTGTCATGACGACGTCGCCCAACGCTTTATCAGCTATGGCTGGAACTATTCGCGGGTCGCGGATGGCGAGGACTTGGAAGCTATCGATGCGGCCATTACGGCGGCTAAGCACCATCAGGATGGGCCGACTCTGATTGAGGTCAAGACGCAGATTGGGGCCGGCAGTCCCAATGCGGGGACCAATAAAGTCCATGGTGCGCCGTTAAGCCAGGCCGATTTGGCGGCAACGCGGAATTTCTATGGTTGGGACAACGATCCCTTTACGGTTCCGGAAGCCGTCCATGATCGGTTCTTAAGTAGTATCAAGGCCCGGGGCTGGGCGAACCATCAAGAGTGGTCCAGTATGATCTCCCGGTATTCGGCCTTGGAGCCGCAACTGGCAGCACGCTTTGCCCAAGGGGTGAGTCAGACCCTTCCGAAGCATTTGGTGGACCAATTGCCAGTCTACTATAAGAAGGACCGGTTGGCGTCACGGGTCAGCGGTCAGGAGACGCTCCAGCAGTTAAGTGCTTTGTGTCCCAACCTCTGGGGAGGCTCTGCCGATCTCTTTAGCTCGAATAAAACGGCGATTGCGGACGATGATCGCTTTAGTGCGGCGAACCGGCAAGGACGGAACCTCTGGTTCGGCGTCCGGGAATTCGCGGAAGCGGCGGCAATGAACGGAATTGCCCTACACGGCGGGACCCGGGTCTTTGGCTCGACCTTCTTCGTCTTTTCTGACTACATGAAGGGGGCTATCCGGTTAGCAGCCCTGCAGAAGCTACCGGTCATCTACGTCTTTACCCACGACTCCTTAGCCGTTGGGGAGGATGGCCCAACTCACGAACCCGTGGAGCAGCTGGCAGCGCTCCGGGCAATTCCGGGACTGACGGTTTTCCGGCCAGCAGACGGGAATGAAACGGTGGCGGCGTGGGCCGCGGCCTTAGAGGCCACCGATCATCCAACCGCGATTGTGTTGACGCGACAAGGCTTACCGACGTTGCCTAAGCCGGCAGCCCGAGTACACAGTGGTGTGAAACGCGGGGGGTATGTGGTCAGCGAAGCTCAGGGCACGGCGGAAGGGATCTTACTGGCGTCGGGTTCTGAAGTTCAGTTAGCGTTAGCCGCCCAAGCGCAACTGTTAGCAGCGGGACACGACGTACGGGTGGTTTCTCTGCCGAGTTTTGAACGCTTCAACGCTCAATCACAGGATTACCGCGAAAAGATCTTGCCACGTCGGTTACGGCGACGGGTCGCTGTCGAGATGGCTAGTGGCCTGGGATGGTGCCAGTACACCGGTCTCGATGGGGCCATCATCTCCCAAGACCAATTTGGTGCTAGTGGGGCGGGAGAACAGGTCATCACCATGGCCGGTTTCACGCCAGAACGGGTCGTACAGACCTATTTAGACCTTAATGCTTAAATTTACCACCGGTGTCGTTTATCAAACGGAAATTTCGTTTGATAGGCGACATTTTTAGAACACCGGGTGAAGACGTTGGCGTTAGTGCCGAACCAGATGGATTTTAGACTAAGTTCTTTTTAACCATTTAGGGACTAAAGTGGCTTAGGTTCTAGTAAGTTGAGGTGATTATTGGTATATTGGGGGTAAAGGATTTGGAGGCGGTTTTATGGAAATTCGACGGATCAAAGTGCCGACGGCTTTGGTGTGGGCGACGCCAACCAGTGCCACGAAAGCGGACCAGTCGTACCTGGCTGATGGTGATATCGCAGCTTGGTTAAAGCAACTCAAAGATGCTGACCGGGAGCGGTTAGCCGACCAAAACGTCATCGTGACGGAGGCGCTGTTCAACGATCGGGTCATTTTAGACCGGGTCGAAGGACAGTGGGCCCACATCTTTGTGACCAAGCAGAATAACCGGCAAGAGCGGCGCGGGTACCCGGGTTGGGTTCCCGTGGCGCAACTGACGGCGACGGACAGTGAATTGGATTATCCGACCACTACGGTGCGGCTGATCCACCCGCAAACCGACCTTTTAGATGAACAGGGACAAGTCGTTATGGCGTTACCAATGGGGACCATCTTGACCACCACGGGTCAGGATGCCCAGGAGATTCACGTGATGACGCCATTAGGTGCGGGACTGATTGCGGCTTCTGCGGCGACGGTCAACGTGAGTGGGGCCGATGATGGGGACCGCTTGCTGGCATTAGGCCGGCAGTTCTTAGGGACCCCCTATCTCTGGGGAGGCATTACGCCCCAGGGCTTTGACTGTTCAGGCCTAGTCTACGCACTTCACCGGGCCTTGGATTACGCGGTTCCGCGGGACGCACAAGATCAATACGCCAATGGTTATCCGGTCGCGCCGGAGGAATTAGCGGTGGGCGACTTGGTCTTCTTCGCAACGGATCACGGCATGGGAACGATTCACCATGTCGGCATTTATGCGGGAGAAGGACAGATGTTGCACGCGCCGAAACCGGGGCTAACGGTAGAAGTCATCCCGATGACCACGGCTAAGTATGCCGCAGAATATGCTGGGGCACGGCGTTTCTGGCAATAATAAGAATCTTCTAAGGTCCTCTTGAATTGGCGCCTTGGCGTCACTGACCTGCTATACTAAACATGTGAGTAGGATCCATTAATGACTTGAAAGAAGAGGACGATCAATGATGAGATTAAAACGCGTCATTCTCGGCTTGGCAACGGTGGTTGCGACACTTACCTTAAGTGGAATGGTCTTCGCCCATGCTGACACGACGGATACGACCAGTAGTTCAGCGACTAGCGGCAGCGCCGTACAAACCAAGGCGTTATCTAAGGCCTACGTGGTGTACGGTTCCGGGCTGGCCAGTGAGGACAAGGACACGGTTGCAACCGCGTTGGGGGTAAAGTCAAATTATACGGCCCTCACCGTGACCGGGAGCGACTATGCCCAGTACCTGAATTCCGCGGGAACTAGCGATGCAAGCATGATCAGTTCGGTGTCTCTGGCACCAGCGGACCCGGGCACGGGGGTCAAGGTCAACATCGCCGACTACAATGGTAGTAATAACATTACGCAGGTGACCTCCCAACAGTATGCCATGGTCGCCACCATGGCTGGCGTTAAGGACGTGATCATCACGGTGACGGCGGATAAGACGGTTTCCGGTGAGTCTGCACTTACGGGTGTTTATAAGGCCTTAGCGACCGATGGCCTGAGCCTGAATGCCCAGAATACGCAGGCGGCTAACGGGGTCTTAGACGCCACCCAACCAGCGATCAATGCGAATAATGATGACAAAAAGTACCCTGGTAAGTTGATGGCGGCAGTGGGGTCCGTTTCCTCGGATCTCGCTAAGCAACGTCAAAACGGTGATGAGTTGGCGACTAAGGCGGACATTCAAGAGATGTTAGCTAAGGCTTTGGCCAAGCAGGGCATTTCTAGCCAGACGACGCAAACGCAGATCAATAACATTTCCATTGCGTTGAGCAAGGTCCAACAAGCCCCGGTCTCGACCAGTAAGAGCTATATCACCAATGTGACCAACGTGGCCAATAACTTGGCGAACAGTATTGGGAACAAAATGGCTAGCTTAAAAGACTTCGCCAATCGCGCCGATGCCCAACAGGCAGAGAACTTTATTGCGCGGATCTGGAACAGTATTGTCAACTTTTTCAAAGGGTTATTCAACTAATTAAGACGGTGAGCGAATCAATGAGAGAGCAATCTCTCATTTTTTTGTGGCCATTTTTAAATTTCACAAACTAAGCGTTAGCGCGGTCACTTGTAAGATGCAAAATAGGGCTGGGCGTTAAACATGTAGCCTACAAGTAACCGCTTTAATAACGATTGCTAACCGAATTCGTAAAAGTGAGAAAAATGATTGGTATTTCGAAATGAACACCCGTTCTATTTAAAGGACCAGCTATACGCTGGTAGAATGGGATTTCAAGAAAAAATAAGAATTAGAAACCGCTTAACCCGAACAAACGTTTTTGACGAATAATCCGTTAAGGAATCCTTAATAATTCACAAGAATCGCGGAAAACGTGTGGTAAGATAAGTTTATGAGTCGTATTCACTATGAACCACCGTGACCGACCGGCGCGTACAGCTGGTGGTGCGGGAAAATCAAGGAATAAAAGGACGTGTGTGTGAAGATGAGTACAAGTCAACGGAAAACTAAAGTCGCAGTTGGCGTGGTTGGCGCTCTCGGAGCCTTAGCAGCCGGCGCACAATTGACCGCCAGTGCGAACAGCATTCAAGTACAAGCGGGAGACACCGTTTGGGGATTGTCCCAGAAGTACGGGGTCTCCATTCAGACGCTAGAAGAACAAAACTCACTAGACACGAACACCGACCTGATCTTTATTGGGCAACGGTTACAAGTTACCAAGAACAATCAAAAAACTTATACGATTAAATCTGGGGATACGCTGTGGGACTTAGCACAACACTATCACACCACGGTAGCCGCGCTGCAAAAAGCGAACCACCTGACGGGCGCCATGCTTAGCGTAGGCCAAAAACTGACGATTCCAACCACGGGTGATGTGACGGGCACCCAGGCTGAATCGGTGGCACCAGTTATCAGTCAGAAGATTACCAAGCAAGCGAGTGCTTTCCAAGCCCAGATCCTCGCACAGCAACAGGCCGCGGCGAGTCAGCAGCAACAGCGGCAATCGTCTGCATCAACGAATTCAGCGGCCACTCAATCGACAACGACGACTGATCAATCGGCAACTGCGACCACTAGTGCGGCCGCTAGTGCCAGCAGCAGTAGTACCGTAGCCAAGACTTATCAGCACGCGGAATCTGCGACACCAACGTCGCGGGCCCAAACGACCACTGCGCAGCGTCAGTCTACCTCGCAACAGCCGGCTACGTCCAAGGCGGCTCAGTCTAGCAGTGTGACGTCAGCTCAGTCCGCGACTACGGCGACGACCAGTTCGGCGGCCACCAGTCAGGCAACGGCTAAGGCGCCTTCCACTAGTCAACAGAGTGGTTCAGCCCAGTCTCAGAGTCAAGCCGTCGCCACGACGCGGCAGGCAACGGTTAAGACGAAGCAATCTAGTACGCAGTCGCAGGCCAGCCAAGCAACGCAGACCTCCCAGACGCCAGTTACCCGGGCAACGACAACTAAGACGGTCAAGCAGGCGCCTAAGGCCGTTAAGACACCTCGTCGAGCTAAGGTCAGTGCCTACCGCGCTAGTGTCAGCTCAAGCACGACTAGTCGTGTGAGCCAGCCCCAACAGCAGGTGACGGCGGCTAGTTCCAGTTCTACCGCCAGTGCAACCAGTAGTCGTGCAACCAGCGCCGTTGCCCAGCCTAAGAAGTCAACGACGCCGACCACAGCAGCGAGCGCTAGTTCGACGACCACTAAGAAGAATACCGCTGGCTTGACCAGTGGTTCCGTGACGGGGTTAGCTTTGAAGCTAGCGAGTGCGAACATTCCGTACGTTTGGGGTGGTTCCTCATTGAGTGGGATGGACTGTTCTGGTTTCGTGGCGTACGTTTACCAACACGCTAGTGGAATTAGTCTGCCACATAGTACGGTGGCCCAAGAGTCACGGGTCACGACGCACTCCGTTGCATCTGCCCAACCCGGCGATCTGCTCTTCTGGGGGAGTAAGGGTGCTACCTACCATGACGCGATTTACTTAGGTAACGGTGAGTTTGTCGCCGCACCAGCGCCTGGTCAAAACGTTTCCGTCCAAACGATCAGCAAGTACTTCATGCCATCCTTTGCGGGGACGTTGAAGTAGGGCTGATAGGGTGCTTGTTTAGCCAAATTCAACAATTCGCTGAAAAAGATTAAGATAATCGTTAACAAATTGAAAACAGCGTGGTATTATCTTCCAGTAGTCATTTTATGGAACGATAATTTTCACCAAATTTGTTAAAGGAGTTGTTGAAGGTTATGAGTAATCGGATGGAGATTCTTGCGGAGTATCGGCAAGCGAATTCGCAATTAGCGACGCTTAAGCGGCAAGAGTCGGTTAACGTACAGGCTAGTCACGAGACCGTTACGATCGAACCCCGTTACGGGAACGAAATGACGTATCTCACCAATAAGTGCGCTCAGCTTGATATGATTCTGGAAGCAATGGATGCTTCGGAAGATTAATCTTAAACAAAACGACCATTAACTGGTCATAAAAGGTCCTCATCAAAGCCGTGGTGGTTTTGATGAGGACCTTTTTGGAGATTAAACATAAAAAAACGCGAGGAGCCAAGGCTCATCGCGTTAGAAGTGAACTTAAATGGTGACGTCGACCCAAAAAGGATACTGGTCAATGCCGATATAGACGTCAAAGAAGCGGCCACCCATCTCTTCACCGTCTAATTGCCCGTATTCGATGGCTGGGACGGTCAAGTGGATGTTGGCGGCCTGATAGTAGTGAACGGCCTTAGACGTTAGGTGACGCTTAAAGACCAAGCGTAGCCCTAACCAGAGAAGCTTGAAAAAGTTTGGCTTCTCGATGACCACTAAGTGTAACCGGTGGTCCGTGAGCGTAGCGTTAGGCGCAATTCCGACACCGCCCCCGAAGTAGGGGTGGTTGGTGGTGGTCACCAAAAAAGCGTTGGGGTAGATATCGCGCTGTTGTCCGACGTGGACCGTCAAAGTAAACCCCGTCTGGTTGTAATAAACGTCTAGGGCGGATGCCAGGTAGGACAGTGAGCCAAGATGGTGCTTATTGAGCCAGACCTTGGCTTTGGATTGGTTGGCTTGGGCGATAATTCCGGCATCGAAGCCGATGCCCAAGTTATTGGTAAAGATGCCCCGTTCCTGCTTGATCGTTTCGTTATAGGTCCCGATATCGTAGGTGGTGGGGTGGGTGCACCGAATAATCTGGGTCAACGCGGTCTGCCAATCTAAAGCCATTCCCGCGCCCCGGGCAAAATCGTTACCAGAACCTACGGGTAAGTAGGCCACTGGGATGGGATGTTGGCGGGGATGCTGATTCAGCCCGTTAATGGCTTGGTGTAGCGTTCCGTCACCGCCAATGGCTAAGACGACCCAGTTCTGGTTCGCCTGGTCCGGAACCTGTTTGGCGAATTGTTCGCTTAGGAGGATGGCATGGTTGGGATACTCTGAAGTGACCACTTGATAAGTCACCTGGTCGGCCGCCAATTGTTCTTTGATTTGGGGCCACAGGGTGCCAGCGCGACCACTCCCCGCATGCTCGTTTAAGATGATATAGTACTGGACACTCACCATACTGCTCCTCTCAATTTTTCTCTCTTGTATTATAACGGACTTTTTTCGGGCTGCCTAGTATTTCATGAACAACTTTATCAGCTCATAAGAAAAGGGATGCACTGGGGCATCCCTAATCGGAGTAAGCTACTTCGTCATGATAAACATTGGCAGAATCATTGGGTGCCGTTCCGTCTTTTCAAACAGGAAGTTTTGTAAATCATCGATGACGGCATTGCGAATCGAAGCTTCAGTCGCTTTCGGATTGCGCATGGCCCGCCGAATCGTCTGAAAGACGCGCCGGCGACCTTCGTTTAGTAACTCACCAGATTCGCGCATGTAGACGAATCCGCGGGAAAGGAGGTCAGGGCCAGCCTTGATCTCTTGATTTTTCAGGTCAATCGTTGCGACAACGACGACTAAACCTTCTTCAGATAATAATTGACGGTCGCGTAAGACCACGTTGCCAATGTCACCGATACCGGAGCCGTCGATATAGACGTCGCCCGCAGCGAAATGGCCCGCAATTCGAGCAGTATCCTTGGTCAATGCCAAGACGTCCCCGTTTTGCAGAATGAAACTGTGGTCCAACGGGACACCGCACTGTTCTGCCAGCTCGGTATGGATCTTCAGCATCCGGTATTCCCCGTGAATCGGCATGAAGAACTTAGGTTGCATCAGCCGGAGCATCAGCTTCTGTTCTTCTTGACCACCGTGACCGGAGGTGTGGATGTTGTTGACCTTACCGTGAATGACGGTTGCGCCAGCCTCTTCCAGCTCGTTAATTACCCGGTTCACGGAAATCGTGTTCCCAGGAATTGGGTTACTGGAGAAGACCACCGTATCGCCCGGCTGGATAGAAATCTGCCGGTGGGTCCCGTTTGCGATCCGCGAAAGGGCCGCCATGGGTTCACCTTGCGACCCGGTACATAGAATCATGACCTTGTCAGCGGGGAGGGAACGGATTGCGGTGGCGTCAACTAAGGCGTCATCGGGAATATTCAGGTAACCCAGTTCCCGACCGTTAACGATGGCTGCTTCCATCGAACGACCGAAGACCGCAATCTTACGCCCATGAGCGAGGGCCGTTTCGCAAGCCGTTTCAATTCGCGAGATGTTGGACGCGAAGGTGGCAAAGATGACCCGTCCTTCAACTTGGTCGAAGATCCGCCGAATGGATTTGCCGACCCATTTTTCGGACTTGGTCCAGATCGGGCGTTCAGCGTTGGTACTATCGGACATTAAGCATAAGACCCCGTCAGCACCTAACTTCGCCATCTTTTGTAGATCAGGCGGCTGGTTGGTAACGGGTGTCAGGTCGAACTTATAGTCCCCCGTTTCGACAATGGTTCCTACCGGGGTGTGGACCGCGATTCCCAGCGTATCGGGAATCGAGTGGGTCGTCCGGAAGAAGGAAACACTCATCTTGCGGAACTTGAGTACCGTATCATCGTCAATTGCGTGTAATTCGGTTGATTTCAGTAATCCGTGTTCTTCAAGTTTGTTCTTGATGAGAGCCAAGGCCAGCGGTCCTGCATAGACAGGAACGTTTAGCGCTTGTAGCAAATAAGGGATTCCGCCAATATGGTCTTCGTGGCCGTGGGTAATCACTAGCGCCTTGATTTTGGATTGGTTTTCAACGAGGTATTGGTAATCGGGGATAACGTAGTCGATCCCTAATAACTCATCTTCAGGAAATTTAATCCCAGCATCAATTAAGATGATTTCATCTTGAAACTGAATACCGTAAGTGTTTTTCCCGATTTCACCTAATCCACCCACGCCAAAGATAGCGGTCTCGTTATTTTTGACGTTTAACTTGTTCATTCATTGAACTCCGTTAATTTGTAATTAGGATTCTGTTGCTCGTAAGCCAAGGTGTTGCCTTCAATGGCTTCGAGAAACTCGATATTGTATTCCGTGTGCTCCTCAACTTGGGCCCGGGCTTCAACTTCAGTGGCCGCTTCCAAATAGAGTGAGTGGGTATCCTCGCGCTTAGGATTCCGCTTTTTGTCCTCTTGGTAATAAACTTTGTAAATCACTAACAAGACTCCTTTGTTTAATAGAGTTAATTCGTCCTATCTTAAGCGACGAATTAGATATTTTGTTCTTGCCGAACTGCGGGTTGCTTACACAACAATTAGCACAATTTTAGCATAGTTTCAGGAGATTGTATAGAATTACCACTAGACCGGAATTCATGCTATGATGAGATTAACCGAAAAGTGAAATGGAGGAACCGCCATGGCCTTAATTATTGAGATCATTATTGGGATTATCATTGCGTGGGTGGTCTACGTGTTGATTCACCACATGGTGGTTCAGCGGGCAACCCGAATCGTCCGGCATTCAGCCCAGACGGAGACCGATGTGGCGGTGCGCGCGGCGATACAACGGTTAGTCAACCAGGAGGTTCTGACCGAAGAAGAGGCCCAGTTATCACCATCCGTCACGGTGGCGGATGTCTGGGGACGTGGAGTGATGGCTTTTGAATACACCATGACTGTGGGGATGGATACGGAAAAACGGTTACCGCAGTTGGAACAGGCCTTGAATTTGGCCCTGGATCGGTTTAGCGCGGATCATCAGATTCAAGGATGTGTGCCGGGGTCGGCGTTCATCGTGAGTGATATCTGGGTCTACGAGGACCAGTTACATCTCGACGTAGCTTATTTGATGAATGAGTCGACCGTGGAATATCTGCAGGACCTCAAAAAACTGAATGACCCGGCAGTTCGTTAAAAGCATCACAATATAACGACAATATCTATAGTAGAAAAAAACGTCGTCCGATTTTTTGGACGACGTTTTTTAGGTTCACTAGTCGATCATGACCATGTCATCATCTCGGGTGAATGGTTGATCCTTGTTAATGTGATCGTAGAACAGAATACCGTGTAAGTGGTCAATTTCGTGTTGGCACACAATGGCGGGGTAGTTCTTTAAGCGTAATTGGTGCTTTTCACCATTAACGTCGTAGTACCGAAGCGTGATGCGGTCGTGTCGGGGAACGAAGCCGGGAACGTCTTTGTCAACGGACAAGCAACCTTCGCCTTCCGTTAAGGCTCCGGCCTGAACGGATTCGGAGATGATGACGGGGTTGATAATGACGTCGGTGAAGGGGGATTCGCCGTCTTCTTCAGTTGGGGGAACCAGGACGGACGCCATCTTCTTGGAGACGCCGACCTGGGGTGCAGCCAGTCCGACGCCGGCTCGTAAACCATACTTCTTACATTGTTCTGGATCTTGGGATACCACGAGGTATTCCATGAGGTCCTTTGCTAATTGTTGGTCTTCCGCAGACAACGGGAATTGAACGTCAGCGGCTTCTTGCCGCAGAACGGGATCGCCGTCGCGAACGATGTCTTTCATCAGAAACAAGGGCATTACCTCCGCAAAAATAATCGTAGTTACCAATTATTTTAGCATACTTTTTATGAAAAATGAAATGAAAAGAAAACGGTTTCGGTTTTCAAAAAAAACCGAAAATGGGAAATCGCCGGTCACAGTAGGGATTTGGCCGAACCCCTTATTTAATCTCAATGAAAGGGCTTGCAAGAATTATGAAAAAATGGTACTTTATAAACGTAGTCAGGAAACGCAACGTTGACTCACTTCTAGTTAACATTTCATATAAAGTGAAAGGAAAGTGTTACTTATGGCTAATGGAAGCAAACAGATTGTAGACTTTGCCAAAATCAAAGCTACGATGGCCGATCCATACAAACACCCGGTTCAAGTTATTGATCGGGAAGGTAAGGTTGTCGATCCAGATACGTTGGCAAAATATTCAGATGACCAGCTTGTTGACTTTATGAAGAAAATGGTTTGGGAACGTACTTTACACGAACAAACGATGAACTTCTCTCGTCAAGGTCGTCTGGGGTTCTATGCTCCAACTGCCGGTGAGGAAGCTAGTGAAATGGGTAGTGTCACGGCTTTCAAGGAACAAGATTTCTTGTTACCTGCTTACCGTGACCTCCCACAAATGATTCAACACGGCGCAAGCGTTGCTAAAGGTTTCTTATGGTCCAAGGGTCATATTCAAGGGAATCAATACGATAACCCGAACATGATCTTCCCACAAATTATCATCGGTGCCCAATACGTTGAAACTGCCGGGGTTGCCCTGGGGATTCAAAAGAACGGCGACAAAGACCGTGTTGCCTTTGTTTACACCGGTGATGGTGGTACGTCACAAGGTGACTGGTACGAAGGGATTAACTTCACTTCTGCTTACCAAGCACCCGCTGTCTTCTTTGTTCAAAACAACGGCTGGGCAATTTCTGTCCCACGTCGTAAGCAAACTGCTGCTGAAACCTTAGCACAAAAGGCCGTTGCCATGGGTGTTCCTTCCGTCCAAGTTGATGGGATGGATATCGTGGCCGTTCACGAAGTTGCTAAGGAAGCACGTGAATTTGCCGCTGCCGGCAATGGTCCAGTGGTCATCGAAACCTTAACTTACCGTTACGGTGCTCACTCATCAGCCGGTGATGATCCTTCACGTTACCGGACTAAGGAAGAAGAAAAGCCTTGGTTCGATGCTGACCCACTCATTCGGATGCGTAAAGTTTTGACCGACAAGAAGCTTTGGTCTCAAGACCAAGAAGATAAGTTGGTTGAAGAATACAAGGACGAATTTAAGAACGCGATGAAGGAAGCAGAAGCTGCTCCAGCACAAAAGGTTTCCGACTTCTTGAAGTGGACTTACGATGTTCCTACTCCAGCGGTTAAGAAGCAAATTGCAGAATTTGAAGCAAAGGAGTCGAAGTAATCATGGCTAAAATGACGTACATCAAAGCGATCACTTCTGGACTAGATCAAGTCTTAAACGACGATCCAAAGACTCTGATCTTCGGTGAAGATGTTGGTAAAAACGGTGGTGTGTTCCGGACGACTGTCGGCTTGCAAGACAAGTACGGTGAAGACCGGGTATTCGATACGCCATTGGCTGAATCAGGTATCTTAGGCTTAGCAATTGGTCTGTCATTGACTGGTTGGCGTCCAATCCCAGAAATTCAATTTATGGGATTCACGTTCGAAGCCATGGACGGGATTGTTGGTCAATTAGCACGTGACCACTACCGGTTCGGTGGCCAAAAGAAGTTCCCTGTTACGATTCGGACGCCATTCGGTGGTGGGACGCACACTGCTGAAATGCACTCCGATAACCTGGAAAACTACTTTGTTAGCACCCCAGGTCTGCGGGTGGTTACCCCTGCAAACCCATACGATGCTAAGGGCCTGATCATCTCCGCCGTTGAAAGCGACGATCCAGTTCTCTTTATGGAGAACTTGAAGCTTTATCGTTCAATGAAGGATGAAGTGCCAGATGACAAGTACACGGTTCCGTTGGACTCCGCTAAGGTTGTCCGTGAAGGTTCCGACATCACGTTGGTTGCTTACAGTGCCGAAGTTAACGAAGCACTCAGCGCCGCAGATGCTTTAGCTAAGGACAACATCTCTGCTGAAGTTATTGACTTACGTTCCTTGTCACCAATCGACACGGATACGGTCTTTGCTTCTATCGACAAGACTCACAAGGTTGTTATTGTGCAAGAAGCACAACGGATGGCCGGAGTTGGTGCGATTGTTGCATCTGACATTGCCGAAGAAAAGATCATGTCCTTGGACGCCCCAATTGGCCGGGTAGCTGCGCCAGATAGCGTTTACCCATTTGCCCAAGCTGAAGGCGACTGGATTCCAAATGCTGACGACATCGAAGCTAAGGCTCGCGAAATCGTCAACTACTAAATTAAAATTTAAACGATAAAAATATCAATGTGGGAGACACCCTGCATTAAACGATAAGAAAGGAAGTTTTCCCATGGCTTATACGTTCAAACTCCCAGAACTGGGTGAAGGAATGGCCGAAGGCGAAATTTCTTCATGGCTAGTTAAAGAAGGAGACGAGGTTAAGGAAGACGACACGTTGGTCGAAATCCAAAACGATAAGTCTGTTTCCGAATTACCTTCTCCCGTTGCTGGGAAGGTTTCACAAATTGTCGCTCAAGAAGGCGACACGGTTGAAATTGGCGATCCACTGATCGTGATTGATGACGGTTCCGATACGGCACCTGACTTGACCAAGGCAAGTGACGCCGATGACGACGCAAAGGAAGAAGCACCTAAGGAAGAAGCTGCGCCAGCTCCTGAAAAGCCAGCTGCACCAGCTCCTGCCGCAGCCCCAACTGGGGTACCAGCTGCTTCTGATCCAAATAAGTTGGTTATGGCAATGCCATCCGTTCGTCAGTACGCACGGGATAAGGGCGTTGACATTACCTTGGTTGCCCCAACCGGGAACCACGGCCAAGTCTTGAAGGCTGACATTGATAACTTCAATGGTGCCGCTGCACCGGCTGCTGCCGCTGCTGCGCCAGCTGCTGAAGGCAAAGCCGCTGCTGGCCAAGCTATCAAGCCTTGGAAGTCCGATCAACCAGATCTGGAGACGCGTGAACCAATGTCTGCAATGCGGAAGATCATTGCCAAGAGCATGCGGACTTCTAAAGACATTGCCCCACACGTTACCTCATTTGATGAAGTTGACGTAACGAAGTTGATGGCTAACCGGAAGAAGTACAAGCAAATGGCTGCTGACCAAGACATTCACTTGACCTTCTTGCCTTACATCGTGAAGGCATTGGTTGCCACGATCAAGAAGTTCCCAGAACTGAACGCCTCGATTGATGACACTACCCAAGAAATTGTTTACAAGCACTACTACAACATTGGAATTGCAACCAACACGGATGATGGTCTGTACGTACCAAACATCAAGGCTGCTGATACCAAGGGTATGTTTGAAATCGCTAAGGAAATCACGGAAAACACTCAAGCTGCTTACGACAAGAAGCTGAGTCCTGAATCCATGGCCGGTGGTTCTATCACCATTTCCAACGTTGGTTCTATTGGTGGCGGCTGGTTCACGCCAGTTATCAACCAACCAGAAGTTGCAATCTTAGGGGTTGGTCGGATTGAAAAGGCGCCAATCGTTAACGAAGATGGCGACATCGTGGTTGGTCGGATGATGAAGTTGTCCTTGAGTTACGACCACCGTCTGATCGATGGGGCGTTGGCTCAGAACGCTTTGAACTACATGAACAAGATGTTACACGATCCAGAATTGTTGTTAATGGAAGGGTAGGATAATATGGCAGATGTTGAAAAGAAGGACACCGTCATCATCGGTGCCGGACCCGGCGGTTACGTTGCCGCCATTCGGGCTTCCGAATTAGGCCAAAAGGTCACTTTGGTTGAAAAGTCCGATACTCTGGGTGGTGTCTGCTTGAATGTTGGTTGTGTCCCTTCAAAGGCCTTAATTCAAGCGGGACACCGTTTGGAACAAGCCAAAGATGGCTCAACTTACGGTATCTCAACGGATAACGCAACGATTGACTTCAAGAAGACCCAGGAATGGAAGCAAAAGAAGGTCGTTGATCGGATGACCAGCGGCGTTAAGATGCTGATGAAGAAGCACCACGTTGACGTGGTCAACGGGGAAGCGGTCTTCTTGAGCGACACCCAATTACGGGTTATTCCAACCGGTGAAAAGCAGTTCATGTCCGCGGACACTGGTGCGACTTACGAATACAATAACATCATTATTGCATCCGGGTCACACCCAATCGAAATCCCTGGCTTCAAGTTTGAAGGTCGGGTCGTCGATTCTACCGGTGGCTTGAATCTGCCTGAAATTCCAAAGGAATTCGTTGTTATCGGTGGTGGTTACGTCGGAACTGAATTAGCCGGTGCTTACGCTAGCTTAGGGGCTCACGTGACGATCATTGAAGGAACTAAGTCGATTCTGGATGGCTTCGATAAGGACCTGGTTTCAGTTGTCCTGAAGAAGTTGAAGAAGAAGGGCGTTGACGTCATCACGAATGCGATGGCTAAGGGCTCCAAGCAAGATGACAACGGTGTTGAAGTTACTTACGCGGTCGATGGTAAGGAATCAACGGTTAAAGCTGATTACTGCATGGTGACGGTTGGTCGTAAGCCAAACACTGACAACCTTGGTTTGGAATACACGGGCGTTAAGATGAACGACCATGGCCAAATCGAAGTTGATAACCAAGGCCGGACGGCTTCTCAGCACATCTGGGCAATTGGTGACTGTGTTCCTGGTCCTGCATTGGCGCACAAGGCCTTTGCTGAAGCCAAGACGGCTGCCGGTGCCATTGCTGGTAAGAAGACGGCTAACGATTGGGTTGGCGTTCCTGCTGTTTGCTTCTCTGATCCGGAAATTACGACTGTTGGGTACTCCAAGAGCCAAGCAACGGATAAGGGAATCAAGGTCAAGACGGCACAATTCCCATTTGCTGGGAATGCACGGGCCGTTTCACTGGACGCACCAGATGGCTTTGTTCGCTTCGTCTACACGGACGACGACAACAAGAACATCGTGGGTGCTCAAGCGGTTGGACCAGAAGTCAGCACCATGGCTGGTGAACTGTCAATTATCGTTAACGACGGCTTGAACGTTGAAGACGTAGCGTTGACCATTCACCCACACCCAACGCTGAACGAACCAATTCAAGAAACTGCCGATATTGCTTTGGGCTTCCCAACGCATATCTAAGGTTTATGAAAAAGTTATTAAAAAGAGGACTCCCGTTTGGGGGTCCTTTTTTAGTGGAATCAGTGGGAATGGGTGCTTGCGATTCTAAGCAGTTCACTTATAATTAAAGAAGATATTGGAGTCTAGTAAAGGAGGGGTGCCCATGGCCCCAACCATGATGATTCAAGGGGCATCGGATCAGGTCCGACAGCTCTTACAGCAGTTGTTGACAGCCGACTTACCCGTGACTTGTGTGGTGGTCCCAGAACGCGCGGAGGAAGCGCCAACTTATCAGCCGCTGGTGGTGGCTAGTGCGTTGTGCGCCCGATTAACGGTGCGTTTAGGAACGGCTGCGGATTATGGTCAGGCTCAGTGGTTGGTCTTGTTGGATCAACCCCACGCGGAGCGCCCATTGACTGAGCAACTAGCGATATTACGGCGATTGACGAGTCGCGTCTTGGAAAATGGATTTCAGGGGCAGTTCGTCTTCGCAGGAGACCAGGATCAGGTATTCACCTACTTTGCTTGGAAATTCTCGGGAATTGCCCGGGAACGTGTCTGGGGATTGGGAACGGCGCCTTTAGGGCAACTCCTCACGGCACGGCTAGCTGAACGCTTGGCGGTAAGCCCCGGTTCGGTTCGAACGACCGTGATTGGTCAAGCTAGCGAGCCCATTGTGGCGTGGAGTCGGACCTACGTGGGTCCCATCCCCATCTTGATGTACTTGGCTAATGCGGACGGTCGGGTCAGTGCCGACGATTTAAGTCAGATGGAGACCTGGTTGCAGCGAGAGGCCGCGGGTTCCCTGACCACCTTGCGTTTGGTGAGCCTGATCAGTCTGTTGCGGCGTCTTTTGGCACAACAGGCGCCCATTATCTCGGTGACCCACCCACAGGCCGTTAAGCCAGTCTTAGCGGCGTCGAGTCCGGTTCTGGTCACACCGCAGGGATTGCGTGACCTGACCGACCTGAGCTTGGCTGAGGGGGAGCAACAGGCTTATCAGCAGCAGCTCACTCAGATTCAAGATACGATTGCGGCGTTGACGGCCGCACAGACGGAGGGAAAATAAATGGCGACAACATCAAATTATGCGTATCCGTTACAACCGGATTGGTCGACTGACGATATTCTAATCGTTACGCAACTTTATCAAGCAGTCGAAGCAGCCTACGAACAGCCTCGAGGAATTGCGGCGCAGGACCTGTTGACCGCGTACCGGGCATTTCAGACGGTGGTCCCCCAAAAGTTCGAGGAAAAGCAATTGGGGCGTGCCTTCGAGGACGTATCCGGGTACAGCATTTACCGCACCGTGAAACAAGCGCGGACGGTAACGGGATCAGTGAAAATGAAAGGAACGCATTAACATGACAGAAACCAATTGGCAACAGTTACAGACCGATGTCGTTGCCTTACTCAAAGAAGCGCGGCGGCAAGTTCTAGCCAAGATGCACCAGACCTTAACCGTGGACGAAAAGACTAGTCGTAAGGATTTAGTGACCAACGTGGATAAGGGAAATGAACAGTTTCTGATTGGTGGGATTCGGCAGTTGGATCCTCAGGCACAGATTCTGGGAGAAGAAGGTTTTGGGGATCAGCTGACTAGCATGGCTGGTCGCGTCTGGATTGTGGACCCCATTGATGGGACCATGAACTTTGTGAAACAACGGGATAACTTTGCCATGATGATTGGGATTTACCAGGATGGTGTGGGCCAGCTAGGTTTTATTTATGATGTTATGAACGATGTCGTCTACGCCGGGGGTCCCGTTGTCGGTGGTGTTTGGGCGAACGATCAGCCGCTAACGGCGCCCGCCAATCTGGCTTTAGCGGATGGCTTGATTGGGATGAGTGCGCCGTTAGTTATCCATGATGTGGCGCACACGCAGGCCATCGTCCACGCTAGCGCGGGGATGCGAATCTACGGGAGCGCTGGAATCGAAATGATTAGTATCATGCGGGGAAAGACTTTAGGGTACATTTCACATTTGAAGCCGTGGGACTTTGCGGCCGGACAAGTCTTATTGAATACATTAGGGATTCGGACTTCAACTATTGACGGACAACCGCTCAATATGCTATCATCTAACCTTGTATTAGTAGCGACGGAACAAGCGCAACGTGATATTCTCCGAATTGAAGAAGATGACGTCTCACTGTGACACGGTCACAGTTTTTTTATGCGGCCGGGCGGTATGGATGGACTTTACCCTTGAATGACGCTACAATTAAGCGTGCTTACCTTGTTGTAAACATGCCGTGATCCATCTAATTCAACAAGCACGAAAGGAAGAAATATTCTTGAAAACCAGAGATGATATCCGTAACATTGCCATCATTGCCCACGTTGACCACGGGAAGACGACCCTTGTCAACGAAATGTTAAAGCAGTCCGACACGTTGGACGAACACACGTCCATTGAGGACCGGGCTTTGGACTCTAACGCCATTGAACGGGAACGTGGGATCACGATCCTGTCGAAGAACACGGCGGTTCGTTACGGAGACAAACAAATCAACATCTTGGATACCCCAGGACACGCCGACTTTGGTGGTGAAGTTGAACGAATCATGCGCATGGTTGACGGTGTGCTGTTGGTTGTCGATGCTTATGAAGGAACGATGCCACAAACGCGGTTCGTTCTGAAGAAGGCCTTGGACCAACACTTAACGCCAATCGTTGTGATCAACAAGGTTGACCGTCCGGGTGCCCGTCCTTCTGAAGTTGTGGACGAAGTACTGGACCTGTTTATCGAATTAGGGGCCGATGAAGACCAACTGGACTTCCCAGTGGTTTATGCCTCTGCTATGAACGGGACGTCTAGCTTTGATCCTGACTTGGATACCCAAGAACACACCATGAAACCAATCTTTGACACCATCGTTAAGCACATTCCAGCACCAATCGACAACGAAGACGAACCTTTACAGTTCCAAGTTGCCATGTTGGACTACAACGACTTCGTTGGTCGGGTTGGTATCGGTCGGATCTTCCGGGGGAAGATTAAGGTCGGTGACAACGTTACGGTTATGAAGTTGGACGGTTCGAAGCAAAACTTCCGGGTAACTAAGTTATTTGGGTACTTTGGTTTGAAGCGTTTGGAAATCAAGGAAGCCAAGGCTGGTGACTTGATTGCCGTTTCTGGGATGGAAGAAATCAACGTTGGGGAAACTGTTGTGGACCCAGCACACTTAGAGCCACTTCCATTACTGCGGATTGACGAACCAACCCTGAAGATGACTTTCCGGACTAACGACTCACCATTTGCTGGTCGTGAAGGGAAGTTTGTGACGTCTCGTCAAATCGAAGAACGGTTGAAGCGGGAGCTGCACACTGACGTCTCATTGCGGGTCGATGACACGGATAACCCAGGTGCTTGGGTAGTCTCCGGTCGTGGGGAACTGCACTTGTCCATCTTGATCGAAACTATGCGGCGTGAAGGTTACGAATTGCAAGCTTCTCGTCCAGAAGTTATCTACAAGACGATTGATAACGTACGTTGCGAACCATTCGAATCCGTTCAGATCGATACGCCTGACGAATACACTGGTTCTATCATTGACACGCTTTCCAAGCGGAAGGGTGAGATGAAGAACATGGAAGCCGTTGGGAACGGTCAAACGCGGTTGACGTTCTTAGCACCTTCACGGGGCTTGATCGGATACGCAACGGAATTCCTGTCCATGACACGTGGATACGGAATCATGAACCATACCTTCAGCAAGTACCTGCCAGTTATCAAGAACTGGAACCCTGGTCGTCGGAACGGGACGCTGGTTTCCATCAACTCTGGTAAGGTAACCACTTACGCCATCATGGCAATCCAAGACCGGGGGACGATCTTTACGCCTGCCGGAACGGAAGTTTACGAAGGGATGATCGTCGGTGAAAACAGCCGGGAAAACGACATCTCCGTGAACATCACGCGTGGCCGGAACCAAACTAACGTCCGGGCTGCCGGTTCTGAAGATATCGCGAAGGTTAAGACGCCATTAGTGATGTCTCTGGAAGAATCACTGGAATTCATCAACGAAGATGAATACTGTGAAATTACCCCAGAACACGTTCGTCTGCGGAAGCAAATCCTGAACACGAGTGAACGGGAAAAGGCTGCCAAGAAGTTACGTCACGGGAATAACAAATAAGCTAAATTTTAAGCGAAACTTTACCGGAAGTGGTACGGGTTGTCCCGTATGGCTTCCGGTTTTTTTGTCTGAAAAATTCGTTAGGGGCTATGCTATAATGAAAATACTCAATAAAACGAGGCGTTAGCGCTGGACACTTCTGGGGCTAACTGGCTAAAGGTAAGGGCGTTGGGCAACTCACGTCCTAAGTTCAGGTAATGAGCCAATCAGTCGGGCTGGTTGGCTTAGCGATGCACAGTTTTGGATGACCTGAATGAGTTGTGGTGAGGCATTAAAACGCGATGAGCTGTTGCTTGACTCACCATAAGCCACTGGTTAGTTGGTGGTAGTTGACATGTCGCTGATTTAGCGACGGACTTGGAGCGAGTTAAACGATGCGAAAACTAAAGTATTTGGATTATTGGTTGATGGTTCCGTATCTGGTATTAAGTATCCTGGGAATCGTCATGGTGTATTCGGCGAGTGCCGACATTGGGTCCCAAAATGGTGGGAGTCCGTTTGGGTATCTGGTGAAGCAGACCATTTATGTCGGGTTAGGCCTAGGAATCTTATTGGTCACCTTATCGTTGAATCTACATAAGTTGCGCAATAAGACGCTGCAACGTCGGCTGTTGTGGGTGGCGTTACTCTCGTTACTGGGATTGTTCCTTGTGGGGAAAACCATTAACGGGGCGGCTGGCTGGTTTCGGATTGGGCCGGTGGGGATTCAACCCGCCGAGTTCATGAAGTTTTACCTGATTATTTTTGTGGCCTATTCGATTTCGAAACGGCAGGACGATTTGGCGGAAAATTACGGATGGTGGTCGACGTTTATGGAGCCCATCGTGATTACAGCTTGTATCGTTGGCCTGATCCTGGCGCAACCGGATTTAGGGGGAGCGGCCATTAACGCTACCATTGCGGTGGTGATGTTTCTAGCTAGTGGGTTTAATTATAAACGGGCGAGTGCGTATCTGGTGGGCCTTGTCTTGCTCGCGGTCTTCGTTGTCTTGCCATTCTTGACGTGGCTATCTCAGATGAGTTTTGCCAAGAATTCGTATAAGTTACAACGAATCGTGGCGTTTACGCACCCCTTCGCTAATTCACAAGATTCTGGTCAGCAATTGGTGAACTCGTACTATGCACTAAGCAACGGGGGCGTCTTTGGTGTTGGCTTAGGGAATAGTATCCAAAAGACGGGGTACTTGCCGGAACCTAATACGGACTTTATCATGGCGATCCTGGCTGAGGAACTGGGGCTGGTGACCGCGTTATTCGTGATTACCTTGTTATTTATCATGATTATCCGAATCGTTTATATTGGGAAGAATTGTCACTCGGCCTACTATGGGTTAATCTGTTACGGTGCGGCGACTTACCTGACCGTGCAGTCGTTCTTTAACCTAGGCGGGGTCTTGGGGATGCTCCCCATTACGGGGGTCACGTTCCCGTTCATTAGTTATGGGGGGTCCAGTACGTTAACGTTGGCCCTAGTCTTTGGGGTGGTCTTGAATATTAGTGCCCGCCAGAAGGGGTATCGGCCGCAAGTTGCGGCTCCCGCAGAAGAAAACGAGTAAAGGAGATGGGAATTATGGCGTTTACGATGCAACCGCGTCAGAGCTTGATCGTCTACACCTATAGTTTGAAGCAGACGCGTCAATTAAAACGTTACGGGACCGTGATGTATGTCTCGAAGAAGATGCGGTACGTGGTCTTGTATGTGAACCGTGAGGATGTCGAGAAATTAACGGCTCAGTTGAAACAACTGCGGTTCGTGAAGCGGGTCGTCCCGTCGAATCGACCACAGATTAGCGAGACGTTCAACGGTGTGAGCGACAAGTTGAGCGAAACTGACGAAGCAAAGGATGATGAAGCATGAGAATCGTAGCAGGGGACTTTGGGGGTCGCCGGTTAAAGGCCGTTCCGGGGATGGCCACCCGACCCACCACGGATAAGGTCAAGGAGGCCATGTTTAACATTATCGGCCCGTACTTTGAAGGCGGCCAAAGCCTCGACCTGTTTGCAGGGTCGGGGGGGCTCAGTATCGAAGCCGTTTCGCGGGGAATCGATCGTGCGGTCTTGATTGACCGACAATACGCAGCCATCAAGACGATTAAGGATAACGTGGCGGTGACTAAGGCCCCTGAACGCTTTACCATTTTGAAGCGGGATGCGAACCGGGCGGTACAGGAGTTGGCCCGGCAAGGCGAACAATTTAACCTAGTCTTTTTTGACCCGCCGTACGCCCAGCAAAAGATTGTGGCGCAGATGACGCAGTTACGCGAACTGCATTTATTGACGCCAGGAGCACGAATCGTGTGTGAGACGGACCAGAATGCAGAGCTGCCGGATGACGTGTCGGGATACGAGTTTGTTGAACGGCGCACTTACGGAATTACCGTTTTGACGATTTATGCGTTAGGAAGTGAGCCAGCATGACGATTGCGGTCTTTCCCGGCAGTTTTGATCCGCTGACTAACGGCCATTTAGACTTAATCACGCGTGCGAGTCGGTTGGTCGATCAGTTAGTGGTGGTCGTCGGTCAGAATACGGCGAAAACGGGTGTTTTTACGCCGGAAGAGCGGATGGCTTTCATTCAACAGAGTGTTCAGCAGTTGCCCAACGTGACGGTCCGGATTGAATCCGGCTTGACCGTGGACTTCATGCACGCCATGCACGCGACGGTATTGATTCGGGGGTTGCGGAATAGTACGGACTTTGAGTACGAACAAGGAATCGCGGGAATGAACCGGCACCTTGATGCGACCATCGAGACGGTTTGTTTGATGGCAGATGCCCGCTACCAGTTCGTATCTTCGAGCCTGTTACGAGAAGTCGCAAAATTCGGCGGTGATTTGACGGGCCTGGTACCACCAGCAGTGGCGACCGCCTTACAAGCGCGCTTAGGAAGTGGTAATTAGGATGAAACGATTACGACAGCTTTCGCGACGACAGTGGTGGCAGATCTTAGGAACGGCACTGGCCGTTGTCGCGATTTTGGCCTTCTTTCTCTTCCCCTTACCCCGGTACATTGAAGGGCCAGGAGAAGCGGATGATCTCAAGACGTTTGTGAAGATGCCGGGCCATGCGGATAATCGGCCGGGAAAATTCATGATTACGTCGGTGGCGTTGGCACAAGCCCGCCCGGTAAGCTACCTCTACGCGAAGTTCAATCCTTATTACACGATTGAACCGGTTGAGGCTGTGACCGGGGGCGAAAGCAACGCGACTTACGATAAGGTCCAGAACTTCTATATGCAAAGTGCCATCAATGAAGCCATTTATACGGCTTACCATGCCGCTAAACGTCCAGTTAAGCGGCAGTATCTAGGAATCTATGTGCTTAGCGTCGATGCGAATTCGCCGTTCAAGCGACAGCTAAAGGTGGGGGATACCGTGACCAAGGTCAACGGTCACCACTTTGATCAGATGATTGGCTATCAGCGCTATATTCAGCGACAACCCGTGGGAGCTAAGGCCACGATTACGTTTAAGCATAATCAACAGACCAAGACGGCGACCGCTAAGCTGATGCGATTGCCCACTAAGAAGGCCGGTATCGGCATCACGCTGACGGATAACGTGAAAGTGACGCCTAAGACCAAGGTGACGGTGGATCCGGGGAACATTGGTGGCCCCTCTGGGGGATTAATGTTTAGTCTCCAGATCTATCAACAGCTGACCGGTGAGGATTTACGGCAAGGTCGTAAAATTGCCGGCACGGGAACGGTCGATAGTGACGGTAACGTGGGTGAAATCGGGGGGATCGACAAGAAGATTATTGCGGCAAAACGAGCCGGTGCGACGGTCTTCTTTGCTCCCTACATCAAACCGACTAAGTTGATTCTAAAGTACGAAGAGAACCACCAAACCAACTATCAGTTGGCTAAGGCCACGGCGAAGCGTTATGCGCCGAAGATGAAGGTGGTCCCGGTGACTTCCTTCCAAGACGCGGTACAGTACTTAAAGACCCATCCGAATAAGTAAGACGAGAATCTTTTCGTTACGGCGAAAAGATTTTTTTGCACAAAAGGGACCTCCCTTACGGAATTAACCGTGAAAGGGAGGAATGTACATGGAACGTTTGAAGACCTGGTGGTACGCTCAGGCGCGCGACCGTCAAGTGATCATGGGTGGACTGGGAATTTTGCTGGTCGGCCTTCTAGGCTGGTTCTTACTGCGACCCGCAACGCCGGCGCCGTTGCCCCCCGCTACGCCCCCCGTTAACCGGGCGGCGCAATCTTCGGTCACGCATCCGGCCGGGACAACTGCCAGTCAATCGAATGCTACGGAAGTGGTGGTCGATGTTCAGGGCGCTGTGCAACGACCGGGTTTGTACCGGTTTAAGCCGGGGATGCGAGTTGCGGATGCCGTTCGGGAAGCGGAGGGCTTGACCGACCGCGCTGACCGGCAGAAGGTTAACCTTGCGACCCGACTAGTGGACCAACAGCAACTTTACCTGCCGAAAAAAGGCGAGAAGGCCCCCGCAACAAACGGGTCAGCACCAGGGCCAACGGGGGGCAGTCATGCGGCGGCGACCTCGACAGCTGGGCCGGACATCCCGCTTAATTTGAATCAGGCTACCGTCACGGATTTACAGAAATTATCGGGAATCGGGGCGAAGAAAGCGCAGAAAATCGTGGATTACCGCACGGAACACGGAGACTTCAAGACCGTCAATGATTTGACCCAAGTCGCTGGTTTCGGGGAGAAGACGGTGGCCCGGTTACAAGCGCAACTGACCACTTAGGGCGTGGTATACTAGACGAATATTAAGCGAAATGGGGCTATGAACGTGAAAAAAGAACGGATTCCTTGGGATCAATACTTTATGCTGCAAGCGTTGGTGATTTCGACACGGAGTACCTGTAACCGGCTTTCGGTCGGGGCAATCATCGTCCGGGATCGGCGAATCATCGCGGGCGGCTATAATGGGTCGGTCTCCGGTGACGACCATTGTCTGGATGAGGGGTGTTACTTAGTAGACGGGCACTGCGTTCGGACGATTCATGCCGAGATGAATGCCGTGTTGCAGTGCGCAAAGTTTGGGGAACCAACGGCCAATGCGGAAATCTACGTAACGGATTTTCCGTGTCTGCAATGCACTAAAATGCTGCTGCAGGCGGGAATTACCAAGATTACTTATCTCCGGAATTACCATAACGATCCGTATGCACAAAAGCTTTTGAAGTTAAAGCACGTGACGGTCAACCAGATCGACGTGTCGCCGGACCTCCTGACGCACCTTTCGTTATTTGACCACTAGTGAGTGGCGCCTATTGGTTTTTGATGAGCTGGCCGGTAATGGCGCTGACCTTGGTATTCAACGGTCATCCCGTGGCCGGCGGCGGCCTAACCCTGGTGACCTTAGGACGTATCTGGTGCTTACGTCAGCGGCGGTTTTGGTGGCTGACGCTGGGCGTGTGCTGTGCCGCGGGTCTCTGGTTTGGATGGCACCAAGGACAGCTGCAAGGGTTGCGGTTGTCGCCAACCCGGGCTATGGCTTGGACCACAACGTTACGCGTTCAGCCGGATGACTTGCATTTTCGGGGGAATCGCTATCGGGTGATTGGCCAACAGCCCGATGGGGAGCGGCTAGTTGTGTCCGGAATTGCGCGTACCGCGGCGGATTATCAGCGGTTGCGACAATTGGCCGGGCCGACGCTCTGGACGGCTCGTGGTGATAAACAGGGCCTGTTGCCGGCCCCCAACCTAAACCAGTTTGATGGTGCGGCGTATTGGGGCCATCGGGGAATTGCCAACACGTTACGACTGACAGCCCCGCCGCAGATCCGGCCCGCGTCCTCGTCCGGGTGGCAGCGGTGGTCAGATTGGTGGCACCGCCAACGGGTTCGGCTGATAAGGGCTTGTGAGCACTTACCGGGTGCGTTGCGGGTCTATGCTTTAGGGCTATTTCCAGGGATTCGGGCGCCGGAAGCTGCGGCGGAGTTGATGGGGATGCAACGTTTAGGCGTCATTCATCTTTTTGCCATTTCCGGCCTGCACGTGGCCCTATGGTTGACTGTGGGGGGAATGGATGGCCGTTCACCTGCGCCTGCCGCGCGAATGGTGGGAGTGGGGGCTAGTGTTCTTTTTGCCCGGCTATGCCATTCTGGCCGGTGGTGGTAGCGGGGTGACCCGGGCTTGTTGGATGCGCGGGGTCCAGTTGATGGGCCAACGTCTGGGACGCTTGCCCGATGCACTAACCGGATGGACGGTGGCCTTAATGGTGGGACTTTTGACCAATCCCGGGTTGTTAGTCGAACTGGGTGGTCAGTTGAGCTACGGTCTTTCGCTGGGATTGATTCTGCTGCGGCGGGAGACGCCCCGGTGGCGCCAGGTCGGGTTACTACTGTTGGGATTGCCGGTCTTGCTGTACGGTATCTTTCAATGGCACGTTTTGACCTTGGTTGCAAACTGGCTGGTGGTTCCCCTTTTTTCGGTAGTCTTATTGCCGGTAACGGTGGTGGGGACCGTCTTGGGACTCTGGTTGCCGGAGATAGCAGCCGGCTGTGCACGCCTCTTGGGGGCCTTTGATGCGGTCTTGACCTGGGCGGCCCAATTACCGGGCAATGTGGTTTTTGGGCGTCCTCCTTGGTGGTTAGCGCTCACCTGGGTCGGCTTGACCTGGTGGGTGTTTAGTCGTCCCGTTTCACGGCGACGTACTTGGTTGATGGTATTAGGTGTCAGTTACGGTCTGGCATTTGGAATCATCCACCATCCACCCACTGGAGAGGTTAGTTTCTTTGACGTGGGTCAGGGCGATAGTATCTTGATTCGAGAGGCGGGGAATCGCCGCGTGAGCCTCATTGATGTCGGGGGGCGTCTGACCGTTCCGCAACCGCCTTGGGCGCCACGAGCACCCGTGAGTTACGGGGCCCAGGCAACCGTGGTCGCGTACTTGCAGAGCCGCGGGATTCGTCACTTGGATGCCGTGTATCTGACCCACCATGATGCGGATCATATTGGGGATTTACCGGCCATCTTGGCAAATTTTGAAGTGGCGACGATTTACGTTCCCGCGGGGATGGAGACGGAGGCCGCTTGGCAACGCCACCTACCGTTGGCAGTTCGGCAACGGGTGCGGCCCTTACAAGTGGGGGATGCGGCGGCACTACGTGTTTGGCACCCCTTAACGCCGGGGGTGGCGGATAATGGTGGCTCGTTGGCCTTACAGGGCCAGTTCGGTGGACGGCGCTTCCTCTTCATGGGTGACCTGGATCAGGCGGGAGAACGTCAGATGATGGCACTGGCGCCGACGTTACGCACGGACGTCTTAAAAGTGGGCCACCATGGTAGTGATACCGCAACGGCACCGGAATTCATCGCACAACTGCGACCGGCGTTAGCCATCATTTCATCGGGCCGGCATAATCGATACGGGCACCCCAGTCCAATCACACAAGCCACTTTAGCTCAGCAACAGATCCCCGTTTTAAACACGCAGGAGCGGGGGATGATTCAGTATACTTATTGGGGGCAGCGTGGTTGGTGGACCACGGCCCTAAACTTGAAGGAGGAACCGCCTGAATGACAATCACAGACTTATTAAAGAACTTACAATCCGGAAAGGCGACGGCATCCGTGTACCTGATTATGGGGCAGATGACTTACTTTCAGCGGCGCTTAAAGACGGCGTTTAAGCAGTTGATTCCAGCCGAGGAGCAGACCATGAACTTTGCCGGCTACGACCTGGAGACCGTGCCACTGGCGGTAGGACTGGACGATGCGATGGCGGCGCCCTTTTTTGGGGAGCGCCGGGTGGTCTGCCTGGACAATCCGACATTTTTGACGGGGGAGACCAAAAAAAGCAAGGTCGACCATGATCTGGATAGCTTAGAAAAGTACTTAAAGGCCCCAATGCCCAGCACCGTTTTGGTTTTCTTTGCGCCGTACGCTAAGCTGGATGGGCGCAAGAAGATTGTGAAGCAACTCAAAAAAGCCGCCACAACGATTGAATTGGGCGACTTTTCGGAACGGGATGTTCGGACCTTCTTCCAGGCGCAGGTCAAGCGAGACGGGTGTGCGATTGCCCCGGACGCGTTGAACGAGTTGGTGCAGCGAACGGATGCTGACCTGACCTTAATGATGAACGAAAAGGCGAAACTCGAGCTATTCTCGTTACCGGAGAAGACCATTCAACTTGAGGCCGTGACGGGGTTGGTCCGCCAGACGCTCACGCAGAACGTTTTTGACCTGGTCAATCGAGTCCTGGCGAAGAACACGGCGGGGGCCGTAACACTTTACCGGGAACTTTTACAGGCGAAGGAGGAACCGCTGCGGATCAACGCGATTTTACAAGGCCAGTTCCGTCTCTTGATTCAGACCAAGGTCTTGGCCAAGCAGGGCTACAGTCAGGGAAAACTGGCGAGCACCTTAAGAGTGCATCCCTACCGGGTGAAGCTGGCGCTACAGACTCAGCGCCGGTTCCAGTTGACCGATTTGAACCGGGCGTACCTGGGACTATTTCGAGTGGAACGGCAGATGAAATCCAGTACGCTGGACCCAGAACTATTGTTTTCGTTGTTTATGACCCAGTTTGCGGGGCAGAAGGCGACGGTGTAAATGAGCGAATAAAAAAGGCGCCACCCCGCAGGGTCGCGTCTTTTTTGCATGCATGCATCATTTAATCGCGATTGATTAATTGATTACTTAGCTAAACGTGCAGCCATCCGTGACTTGTCACGGGAAGCCTTGTTCTTCTTGATCAAGCCCTTTGAAGCGGCCTTGTCAACAGCAGCACTAGCAACACGGAATAATTCTTCTGCGTTGTCGGCACCGGCAGTCTTCGCTTGTTCGAACCGCTTAACGGCAGTCCGCATCGTGCTTAATTGTGCGGAGTTACGTTCGTTAGCCTTAACGTTGGTCTTGGCACGTTCGATTGCTGATTTGATGATTGGCATGAAAATTTCACCTCCGAGATGAGAAATCCTAATACGGAAATCTTAATTTCAACGTATGCTATTATACAGAAGCCACCAGCCGAATGCAATAGCTGGCTAGTGATTCTTGTAAAGTAATTTTACTTGATAGGTTCTAAGAAGACAAGACTTGCTATTTTGAGCCAAGTCCAGTAGTATAGTTTACGTGCTTTAAGCACAAACCTCTAACTTAGTTTGTCCGGCGGCCACCGACGGCTTACTCAGTTTGAGGCACTTATTTGAAAGGGTGGTAATTTACCATGGCTATTAGTCAAGCAAAGAAGAACGAAATCATCAAGCAATACGCACGTCACGAAGGCGATACGGGGTCGACTGAAGTTCAAGTTGCCGTATTGACTGCTGACATCAACGAAATCAACGTTCATATGCAAGCCCACCGTAAGGACTTCCATTCACAACGTGGTTTGATGAAGAAGATCGGTCACCGTCGTAACCTGTTGGCTTACTTACGGAAGACTGACGTTCAACGTTACCGTGAATTGATCAAGAGCTTAGGTCTGCGTCGTTAATTCGTCGCACCGCCAAAAGGTCCCCTCATTTTTTGAGGCGGGCCTTTTTTGTTGTGGGGGTTAGGTGATGGATCGGCCTGAGTACTACATATAATGACCTCAAATAATAAAAATGCCGTCAGCTCGGCGGTTCGCACACTAATGGCTTTCCTAAATTCTCTAAAAATGATAGACTGAAGGAAGTTTATTACGGACGAATTGCGGTGGACGTTACCCGCAAGTAAGAACCGGGAGATAACCGGAATAAAATTTAATGACGAAAGAGTTATTTGAGGTGGACTTATGAGTGCAAAGATTAAGATCATCCCGTTCGGCGGTGTTCGCGAGAATGGGAAGAACATGTATGCTGTGGACGTTAATGGCAGCATTTACATTTTAGATTGTGGGTTAAAATACCCGGAAAATGAGTTATTGGGAATCGATGTGGTGATTCCAGATTGGTCGTACTTACGGGAGAACAAGGACCGCATCGTGGGTGTTTTCCTGACGCACGGTCACGCGGACGCCATCGGTGCATTACCGTACTTTTTGAGTGAGTTCAACGTCCCCGTTTTTGGGTCTGAAATGACCATCGCGTTGGCTAAAATCAACGTGGCGGCTGAACCTAAGGTCAAAAAATACGATGATTTTCACGTCATCGATGAAAAGACGGAAATCGACTTTGGCGACGTGGTCGTTTCCTTCTTCGCCACCACGCACTCGATTCCAGAATCCTTAGGAATCGTTTTGAAGACCGACGAAGGACGTATCGTGTACACCGGGGACTTTAAGTTTGACCAGACGGCTAAGCCGGGGTACCAGACCGACTACGCGCGGTTAGGGGCCATTGGCCAAGCAGGGGTGCTGGCACTACTGAGTGACTCAGCCAATGCCGAGAATCCGGCCATGAATGCTTCTGAGCAGACGTTAGCGGAATCAATCGAAGAAACGTTCCATTATCGGGATGGCCGCATCATCGTGGCCTGTGTCGCATCCAACATCTTACGGATCCAACAAATCTTTGATGCCGCCGTGAAGACGGGGCGGAAGGTTTGCTTGACGGGTCGTGATTTGGAGAAAATCGTGAATACCGCGATGGAACTGGGAAAGTTGTCGTTTGATGATGACTTGTTAGTGACCCCCGATCAATTGGACGCATTAAAGCCGGGAGAAACGGTTATTCTTCAGACCGGAAAGATGGGAGAACCCATCAAGGCCATTCAGCGGATGGCGAACAAGCAAGAAAAACAATTGAATATTCAACCTGGAGACTTGGTGTACATCGTGACGACTCCGTCCCATGCCATGGATACCACGGTTGCCCAAACGCGGGATATGGTTTACCGGGCAGGCGGTGAAGTTAAAGCCATCTCGGATGAGCTGAACTCGTCAGGACACGCCTACAAGCGGGACCTGCAGTTAATGTTGAACCTGATGAAGCCCCAGTACTTGATTCCTATTCAAGGAGAATACCGGTTGCTGAACGCCCACGCGCAAGCTGCCCTGGAATTGGGGATGGATCCGGACCATATCTTTATCCTAGCTAAAGGCGACGTTTTGACGTATCAGAACGGCCAAATGGGCTTAGGTGAAGGTATCGACGTGAGTGATACCATGATTGACGGTATTGGCGTTGGGGACATCGGAAACATCGTGTTGCGTGATCGGAAGGTCTTAGCCGACGACGGGATCTTCATTGCGGTCGTGACGATTGATCGTAAGAAGAAGCAAATTGTGGCGGAGCCTAAGATTACGTCCCGTGGCTTTGTCTACGTCAAGGCCAATAAGGACCTCATGCAGGAAAGCTCTCAGATTATCTGCAAGACGGTTCAGAATAACTTGGATAATAAAGAGTTCGATTGGGGACATTTGAAGCAAGACGTTCGGGAGCATCTGAGTCATTATCTCTTCGAACAGACGCATCGCCGGCCTGTGATCTTACCAGTTATTATGGAAGTTAACCAACATCATCGGCGGTCGAGCAAGTCGAAGAACGCCAAGAAGGCGCCCGAAAAGCCAGCACAGGCACCTAAGACGCATAAGACCAAGGGACAAAAGACGGATACCACGCAAAGTGGCCAACATAAGTCCCGGAATCATCGGCGTCGGCGCCACGGCGGCAAGCAACACACCGCTGCGCCAGCGAACAAATCAGAAGCTTAAGTTGTGAAGGGTGGACTGACAGTCTGAAGGGGCTGTCGGTCCATTTTCGCACGCAAAAGATGGGGGAAGATCAATAGATGACACAACCAACTTTTGAAACCGCCCTGGCTGCTTATCAGGCTGCTAAGTGGTCTACGGCTAGTGCTGAATTTACCACGTTGTATCAGGCACAACAAACGCCGGAACTAAACCGATACCTAGCAGTTAGTTTATTTCAAGATCAGCAGTATTTGGCGGCTGAACAAATTGCAGCAGAAAACGATGGGGCGTATTTGACCAGTGACACCTGGTTTAACTGGCGCCTGACGATTGCCCTGCATAATCAACAGTTTATTTTTGCGCGAGAACTTTGCGAACTGCCCCAAGCAGCTGCCTGGCGATCCGCGGGAATTCAGCGGATTACAACGGCTGAACAGACGGCTAGCACACAGTTAGCGGCGACGCAAAACGTGATTGCGAAACAGTTTTATCATTTGGGGGATGCACCACTGCGTGAACAACAGCATCGCTTGTTGCGGGCCCATCAGCTTCCCTTGGCCAAGTTCTTACAGGGGACACGGTATTTATTAGTTGATCCGTTCCTTCACCCCCTCTTACGGGCGACGCTCCTTGAGGAATTGTACCGGTTGCGGGTCAATCTGACGGTGCAACTCCATTGGCTGGATGATCAGGTCCATACGGTGGCGACCCGGGATTTGATCGGGGTAACGCAAGGGAAGGCGGCTCAAGCAGCTTTAGTCTATTTACAGGAGCAAATCGCTCAAAATAATCCCGGATTAGCGACAAATGTTCGGCAAACGCTTAACTTACAGCTCATGTTGTTGTATCCTTTTGCTGACGAAATTATCACGCAGCCACAAGCGTGGGTCGATTGGCTCGCGGGTCGACCACTGGACCAGACCGTTTCTGAAACGGATTGCAAAGTAATTGCAGACTGGCAAAAGCGCTTGACGACGCACTTAGAGGCTTTATTTGCTGCCGTAAATGACGAAAATTCCGAAAATTCGTGATATTTTAGTTTACAAATAAAACGGGAGCAGATATACTAGTCAAGGATTCTTTTTTGGAAGGGTTCCAGCTTTCCCTTTCAGGGAAGAAGTAGTATAATTTTACGCAAAGAGTGATTAATTTTCGTCTGAAAGTTAACCGTTCTTACGATAAAATACAGGAGGGTTTCATTAATGGCTGAAAAAGAACATTATGAAAGAACTAAACCCCATGTAAATATTGGTACTATTGGCCATATTGACCATGGGAAGACGACTTTAACTGCTGCAATCACTAAGGTATTGGCTGACAAAGGTTTAGCTAAGGCCGAAGATTACGCAGATATCGATGCTGCTCCAGAAGAACGTGAACGTGGTATCACGATCAACACCGCCCACGTTGAATACGAAACGGAAAAGCGTCACTACGCGCATATCGATGCCCCAGGACATGCTGACTACATCAAGAACATGATCACTGGTGCCGCTCAAATGGATGGTGCGATCTTAGTTGTTGCCGCAACTGATGGTCCTATGCCACAAACGCGTGAACACATTTTGCTGGCTCGCCAAGTTGGTGTTAACTACATCGTTGTCTTCTTAAACAAGACCGACTTAGTTGACGATGACGAATTGGTTGACTTAGTTGAAATGGAAGTTCGTGAATTGCTGTCCGAATACGATTACCCTGGTGACGATATTCCTGTTGTTCGTGGGTCTGCTTTGAAGGCTCTTGAAGGCGACAAGGAACAAGAACAAGTTATCTTACACCTGATGGACATCGTTGATGACTACATTCCAACGCCAGAACGTGACAACGACAAGCCATTCTTAATGCCTGTTGAAGATGTCTTCACGATCACTGGTCGTGGGACTGTTGCTTCCGGTCGTATCGACCGTGGGACTGTTAAGATCGGTGACGAAGTTGAAATTGTTGGTTTACATGACGACATTTTGAAGACGACCGTTACTGGTTTGGAAATGTTCCGGAAGACGTTGGACCTTGGTGAAGCCGGGGATAACGTTGGTGCCTTACTTCGTGGGATTAACCGTGACCAAGTTGTTCGTGGTCAAGTTCTGGCTAAGCCAGGTTCGATCCAAACGCACGAAAAGTTCAAGGGTGAAGTCTACATCTTGAGCAAAGAAGAAGGTGGCCGTCATACGCCATTCTTCTCCAACTACCGTCCACAATTCTACTTCCACACCACTGATATCACTGGTGTTATCGAATTGCCTGATGGCGTAGAAATGGTTATGCCTGGTGATAACGTGACGTTCACTGTTGAACTGATCCAACCAGCTGCCATTGAAAAGGGTACGAAGTTCACTGTTCGTGAAGGTGGCCACACCGTTGGTGCCGGTACCGTTACGGAAATTGACGACTAATTAACTTCGGTTAATTAAGACGTACCGCAAAAAGGGGCTTGAAAAGTTTAACTTTTCAGTCCCTTTTTCTTTGCTTGAAATCGAGAAGAGAGCGGGCGGTAAAAATTTCGGGTTACCCGGGGTAAGTGCCCGTCATTCACGGCTTTTAAGCAAAAATCATTTTACAATTGGCAATGGTTAAGGTACACTAATACAGTATGCAATTGCTAGAATTGTAAATAGTAATATCTTTCATTTCGGAGGGAATACAATGGCTGCAAAGTGGGAAAAAAAGGACGCAACTAAAGGTGAATTAACCTTTGAAATCGCGCCTGATAAGATTAAGGAAGGCTTAGACAAAGCTTTCCAACGTACCAAGAAGAACCTGGCTGTCCCTGGCTTCCGTAAGGGTCGTGTGCCTCGTCAAATCTTTGATCAAATGTACGGTGAAGAAGCATTGTACCAAGATGCCTTGAACATCGTCTTACCAGATGCTTACGAACAAGCTATCAAGGATACTGAAATCGAACCAGTCGACCAACCTCAAGTGGATGTTGAATCCATGGATAAGGGTAAGGCTTGGGTTTTGAAGGCCGTTGTAACGGTTAAGCCAGACGTTAAGTTGGGCGAATACAAGAACTTGAGTGTCACGAAGCAAAACACCCGAGTTTACCAAAAGGACATTGACGCTGAACTTGAAAAGCAACGTCAACAACAAGCCGAATTAGTCTTGAAGGAAGACGAAGCCGCTGCTAAGGGCGACACGGTCGTGATTGACTTTGACGGTTACGTTGATGGCAAGCAATTCGATGGTGGTAAGGCTGATAACTACTCCTTGGAATTGGGCTCTAACTCCTTCATCCCAGGCTTCGAAGACCAATTAGTTGGTCACAAGGCTGGTGAGAACGTTGACGTTAAGGTAACCTTCCCTAAGGATTACCAAGCCGAAGACTTACGTGATAAGGAAGCAACCTTTAAGGTTACGATTCACGAAGTTAAGGAAAAGCAATTGCCAGAATTGGACGACGAATTTGCTAAGGACGTCGACGAAGATGTTGACAGCCTTGACGAATTGAAGGCCAAGACTAAGGATCGTCTGAAGGAACAAAAGACGACGGCAGCACATGACGCTATCGAAGACGAAGCCATCAGCGAAGCTGTTGACAACGCCGAAATCGCTGAAGTGCCAGAAGCCATGATCAAGGACGACATCGATCGTCAAATGGATCAATACTTGGCTAACATGCAACAACAAGGCATCCAACCAAAGATGTACTTCCAGCTGACGGGTACCACGGAAGACGACTTGCGGAAGCAATTCGCTGACGGTGCTGAAAAGCGGGTCAAGACGAACTTGGTTCTGGAAGCCGTTGTTGAAGCTGAAAAGATCGAACCAACGGAAGACCAAATCAAGGCAGAAGTTAAGGACTTGGCTGGTCAATACGGGATGGAAGAAAGCGCCGTTCGCAGTGCTTTATCCGATGACATGCTGAAGCATGATATCGCCATCAAGGCGGCCGTTGACTTAATTGCCGACTCTGCTAAGCAAGACAAGAAGAAGGACGCTGAAGACTAATTTAGAGTCTTACAGGTCTGACCGGGACGACAATTTGTTGTCCCGGTTTTTCTTTAGCACGCCAGCCGACCGGTGCCGTGTGAAGACGGATTAATTCTCTAACGGTCGGAACTGTGGTATAGTACACCAATGACGGGGAAGCCTGGTTTGTTCAACAGGCATACTGACCCAAGGAAATAGACTGGGGCAACTGCCCGAGGAGAAAGGGTGAGTTTATTGTTTGAAAACACCGAAACGAATGGCCCTGTGACCTGCTCTTTTTGCGGGAAAACCCAAGATCAAGTGCAGAAAATTGTTGCGGGACCAGGTGTTTACATCTGTAACGAATGCATCGATCTCTGTAAAGAAATTATCGATGAGGAATTTAGCCAAGATAATGCCCAGGAGACGTTGGAAGTCCCAACGCCAGCCGAGATTGTCCAGACGTTAGACCAATACGTCATTGGTCAAACGGAGGCTAAGCGGACCTTGTCCGTAGCGGTTTACAACCACTATAAGCGGGTCAATGAAATGGCTAAGCACGACGATGGCCCCGAATTACAAAAGAGTAACATTGCGGTTATCGGGCCTACCGGTTCTGGGAAGACTTATTTAGCCCAGAGCTTAGCTAAAATCTTAAACGTTCCGTTTGCGATTGCGGACGCCACGACCTTGACGGAAGCCGGGTACGTGGGGGAAGACGTTGAAAATATTCTCTTGAAGCTGCTACAAAACGCCGATTACGACGTTGATCGGGCGGAAAAAGGGATTATTTACATTGATGAAATCGATAAGATTGCTAAAAAGGCTGAAAATGTCTCGATTACACGGGACGTTTCCGGTGAAGGGGTTCAACAAGCGCTCCTGAAGATCTTGGAAGGAACCATTGCTAACGTGCCGCCTCAAGGTGGTCGGAAGCACCCACAGCAAGAGTTCATTCAGATCGATACGACCAACATCCTGTTCATCGTTGGTGGGGCCTTTGATGGTATCGAAGGCATCGTTAAGCGGCGGTTAGGCGACCAAACGATTGGGTTTGGTGCTGATACCAAGGAACAGAAGGTTCTGTCATCTGGGGATAGCTTGATGCAACACGTGATTCCAGAAGACTTGTTAGAGTTCGGGTTAATTCCAGAATTCATTGGACGGTTGCCTATTTTGACAGCCCTGGAAAAGCTGGATGAACACGACCTGGTCCGGATCTTAACGGAGCCTAAGAACGCGTTGGTTAAGCAATACGAGAAGCTCTTGTCGTTAGATGATGTGCAACTTGAGTTCCAGCCAGCAGCATTGCGGGAGATGGCTAAGTTAGCGATTGCTCGGAATACCGGTGCCCGGGGCTTACGGTCCATTATTGAAGACGTCATGCGCGACATCATGTTCGACTTACCAAGTCGACACGATGTGGCTAAGGTGATTATTACGGCTAAGACCGTGACGGATCACGAAGAACCTGAATTGGTCTTGAAGGACCAAAAGGCTTCTTAATTAAATGCAAGTTGAAGCGACTGGTCAGCGATGACTGGTCGCTTTTTGCGTAAGCTGTAGCCCCCGTGGCGCGGGGACGACCGTGAGGATTTAGAATTCTCCCCATGTTGAGGGAAATTGTGTGTTAGAATGGTGAAAGATATTTTGGAGAGGATGGCACAAAGGAATGGAAGTTAATCACGTAGAACTCGTTATGAGCGCGGTTCAGCCCAGTCAATACCCCACCACGGGTTATCCAGAGATTGCGTTGGTTGGTCGCTCGAACGTTGGAAAGTCATCGCTAACGAACGTCTTGATCAATCGGCGGTCGTATGCACGGACCTCAAGTCAGCCTGGTAAGACGCAAACGTTGAACTTCTATAACGTTGAAGACCAATTATACTTTGTGGACGTTCCCGGTTACGGATACGCGAAGGTCTCGAAGGCGGACCGGGAAAAGTGGGGGCAGATGATTGAAACGTACCTCACGCAGCGTGAACAATTACGTGGCGTCATTTCATTGATTGATGCCCGGCACGCTCCGACCGCCTTGGATGTTCAGATGTATCAATGGCTGGCGTACTATGATTTGCCAATCTTGATTGTCGCGACTAAGAGTGACAAGATTGCTCGTGGTAAGTGGAACCAAGCCATTAGCCAAATCAAGAAGACGTTAGGGTTACCCAACGCGGATAATATTGTGTTGTTCTCTGCACCGCAGAAGATGGGCAAAGATGCCGTCTGGCAGTGGATTGAAGAACGTGCTTTTGGGGAGGAATAATTGTGGAATTTAATGAGTATCAACAAGCTGCCAATCGGACCCTGTACGGCAATGAACAAGTTCTGACCAACTGTGCCCTGGGCCTAGCGGGTGAGACGGGTCAGGTCGTGGAACTGGTCAAGCGCTACACGTTCCACGGTCAAGATCTCGATCATGACGCGTTGGTCAAGGAAATGGGGGACGTTTTGTGGTATCTGAGTCAGGTTGCCCAGTGGGCCGATATTGACTTCGACGAGGTTGCCCAAAACAACATCCAACGGTTAAATGACCGGTATCCTAATGGCTACCATAAACAGCTTAAGGATTAACGCAAAAGGGTCCCCGCGGAATTTGTCCGCAGGGACCCTTTTCTGGTCACCGGTTACTTGTTGTCGTGTTTGTCTTGATCAGCCTTGATGAGTTCCTTAGGCCGTTTGTCGTTTTTATGTTCGTCTTGGCGTTTGAGGAACTTGTCCCGTTGAGCGTCATGGGGATCCATCTGGGCGAACTTGCCAAACATGGCGTCTAAGTTATCTTGCCGTTTAACTTTAAGGGCCATAAAGCCACCTCCCTACCTTTTTCAGTTATCATAGCAGAACTTGAGGGATTTGTCATTTATCGCCGTCAGGTCGCGGGTGGATTGCTTGCACCAAACAGGTATTCGGCTTATACTTTATTAGCTAAATTATCAGAAATGGAGGGGGCGCACTTTGGCTTCGGAATATTTAGAGCATAAACTGGCATTGCTGCCGGGGCTTCCAGGTTGTTACCTGATGAAGAATGTTAACAGTCAGATTATCTATGTGGGTAAAGCGAAGAACCTGAAGAACCGGGTACGCTCTTACTTTAAGAGCAGTCATACGGGAAAAACGGCACAGTTGGTCAGTGAGATCGTGGATTTTGAGACGATTATCACGTCAACGGATAAGGAAGCCTTTCTCCTGGAAATCACCCTGATTCAAAAGCATCAACCGTACTTTAACATCAAGCTAAAGCAGGGGACGGGTTACCCGTACATCAAGATTACGCATGAACGGGATCCCCAGTTATTACTGGTCAACGACGTGCGAAAGGATGGCGGCTATTACTTCGGACCGTACCCGAACGTTTATGCGGCCGAGGAGACGATTCACTTCTTACAGAAGGTCTATCCGTTACGGCGGTGTACGGGTTTCCAGGGACGCCCCTGTCTCTACTATCATATGGGACAATGCTTAGGGGCCTGCTTTAAGGAAGTGCCGGAAGCGGCTTATCAGGAACAGATTCGTAAGATCAAGTCATTTTTGAACGGCAACACGGGCCACGCTGAGAAGCAGTTGCGGTCCCGAATGGAAGCCGCAGCGGCGGAGATGCAGTATGAGCGGGCCGCGGATCTACGGGATCAGATTCGGTACATCGAAGCGACCGTGGAGAAGCAAAAGATCATTTCGAACGACAACACGCCACGGGATATCTTCAACTTTTACCTGGATAAGGGCTGGTTGTCGATCCAGGTCTTCTTCATCCGCCAGGCGCGGCTTATGAAGCGAGAAAAGCGGCTTTTTCCAATTGTTAGTACGGCTGAAGAGGAATTGGCCAGCTTTATCGTACAATTCTATCACCGGAAGAACACGGTGTTGCCGCGTGAGATTTTAGTGCCCAAGAGTATCGATGGCGCGGTGATTGAAGAACTCTTGCACGTACCCGTTCGGACGCCCCAGCGGGGGACTAAGCGGGATTTACTTGAGATGGCGGGAAAGAATGCCCGGCTAGTCTTAGAAGAAAAGTTCCGGCTTCTGGAGTTGGATGAGCGAAAGACTACGGGTGCCATGAAAGAAATCACGGATGCCTTAGGAATTGCACCGGGGCATAAGATCGAGGCTTTCGACCACTCGCATATTCAAGGGGCCGATTTAGTCTCGGCCATGGTGGTCTTTGTGGACGGTCAACCGAATAAGAAGCTGTATCGTAAATATAAGTTACGGACGGTCGACCATGCTGACGAAACGGCCAGCACCCTAGAGGTCATTCGCCGGCGGTATACACGGCTCTTAAAGGAGCATGCGGCGCTACCCGACCTGATCCTAATGGACGGGGGCGACATTCAGATGAACGCCGTGAAAGAAGTCTTAGAGGACGAATTGGACCTGCATATTCCGGTGGCGGGGATGGTCAAGAATGACCACCATAAGACGGCGGATCTATTGTTCGGACCGGACGACCACCACGTCCGTTTGGATCCTAAGAGCCAGGGGTTCTATCTGGTTCAGCGCATCCAAGATGAAGTGCACCGGTTTGCCATCACTTTCCACCGACAAGTACACACTAAGCATTCGCTGAGCTCCCGCCTTGATTTGATTCCGGGCGTGGGACCGAAAACGCGTAATAAGCTGTTGCGGAAGTACGGGTCGACCAAGAAAATCAGCGAAGCAGAGATTGCTGACCTGCAGGATCTGGGCATCAGCAAGACGACGGCACAGACGATTCACGTGATCCTGCAAGCGGAGATGAACACGGAGGTCCGCAACCCGCGCACCCCGACTAATCTTTGACGCTAGCCACATTTGTCGGTATACTAACTTAGCGAAGACAACTGCAAGTCAGGGTCGCCTGGCTTAGAAAATGAGGAAATAATATGGCTTTTGTAGATCAAGTAAAAATTAATGTTAAAGCCGGAAACGGTGGCAACGGCATGGTGGCCTTTCGGCGGGAAAAATTCGTGCCGAACGGGGGCCCAGCCGGCGGTGACGGTGGTCGCGGCGGTAACGTCGTGTTTGTCGTCAACGAAGGGTTACGAACGCTGATGGACTTCCGTTACCAACGGAAGTTTAAAGCGAAAAACGGCGGTAACGGGGCCATCAAGCAGATGACGGGTCGTGGCGCCGATGATTTGATCGTGCAAGTTCCTCAGGGGACCACGATTATCAATAACGAAACGGGCGCTGTCGTTGGTGACTTAGTTGCACCCGACGACCAGCTGATCGTTGCCCACGGTGGCCGGGGTGGCCGGGGCAATATCCACTTTGCCTCCCCTAAGAATCCGGCACCGGAAATCGCTGAAAACGGAGAACCGGGTGAGGAACTCGAAGTCCGCTTGGAACTGAAGGTCTTGGCTGACGTCGGACTGGTCGGCTTCCCTTCCGTTGGGAAATCGACGCTGTTATCGACCGTTACCAGTGCTAAGCCCAAGATTGCGGAATACCACTTTACCACGCTAGTACCGAACCTGGGGATGGTGCGGTTAGATGACGGACAAGACTTCGTTATGGCGGATCTGCCAGGGCTGATCGAAGGTGCGGCTAAGGGCATTGGGTTAGGTTTCCAGTTCTTGCGGCACGTTGAACGGACCCGGGTCATTCTCCACGTGATCGATATGAGTGGGATTGAAGGTCGTGATCCATACGATGACTTTGAGAAGATCAACCGTGAGTTGCAGGCCTATGATCCGGATATCTTGAAGCGGCCACAGATCGTGGTGGCGAACAAGATGGATATGCCCGATGCGGAAGCGCACTTAGTCCAGTTTAAACAAGACTTGGCGGGGGACCAGCTACTGGCACAGACGCCGGAAGTCTTTGCGATTTCCACGTTGACCCACCAAGGCCTGACGCCCCTCCTGCAACGGACGGCAGAACTTTTGGCGCAGACGCCGAAGTTCCCAGTCAAGGAAGACGCCGAAACCTTAAAGACGGTCGAGTACGACTTCAAGCAGACACCGGACTTTACCATTACGCGCGATACCGATGGGACTTGGGTCTTGAGCGGCGAGAAGTTAGAGAAGCTGTTTAAGATGACGGACGTAACGCACGACGAAAGCCTGTTACGCTTTGCCCGGCAGATGCGGGGCATGGGCGTGGACAGCGCGCTGCGTGACAAGGGTGCCCAAAATGGGGACACCGTGAAGATCGGCGACTTCTCGTTTGAATACATGGCTTAGGCCAATCAAGCAAAAGAATCTAAAAAAGTGGTTTCTTTCATCGCAGGATGAAGGAAACCACTTTTTAATAGACTAGAGATGGATGGTCAACCAGCCAGAAGGCTTGACCAGTTGGTGTTGCTTCTGGTCGTAGCCCCCGGCAAACGCAATCTTGAGGGTGTCTAACTTAGGCGCCTTTCCCTGGCTTGCTAGGCCGGTCGCGAAAGTTGCGAGTTGACGGTGCGCCCCGATTGTTCGTCCGGCGCTAGCGTCGCTTAACTGGTTCGTTGCGCTGAGGCGGTGTCCGTTACTCAGGCGAATCTCACGGATACCGTCCGTGGTTACGGCCCGTTTACCGCGGTTCAAAATGGTGAACTTGACCTGAACCGTGTAGTAGGGACTCTTGATTGAAGGCAGGTTCAAGGCTTGCGCGGCCATCTTCTTGGCGTTGGCCGTCTCAGCGGTGTTCGCAATCGTCCGGACCAGCGTGATCCGGTAAGTCAGGGCCCCACTTTTAATGGTGTGCTTGCGGGTGTGGGCCTGGTCGAGGGTCAGCTTGGTCCCGACTCGGTCGTAGGTGTATTGTCCGGGTTGCTGTAAGTTGCCTGATTTGACGTAGCCCCGGGCCTTAGTCTGGGCGGCGTCGGGCTTAAATGATTGTGCAATTTTAGCGGACGACGAGGCGGAGAAAGCTGCGTCTGGTTTCGGGGCTTGATACTTTTTAGAGGATGTTTCCTGATTCTTGAAGCTGGTGCTACTCTTTTGCGCGGTGTTTTGGCAACCGGTTAGGCCTAAGGCAAGGACGCTTAGACCGGCAACCAAGATAGGATGAATGAGGCGCATGGTCGATGACTCCTTTCAGCCAAGTAAAATTTGATGCGTGATAAGCCGGTACCCATAAAGTCGTTGGGGTGGCGGCCCCGGGGTAAAAAGGCTGGCAGTGGGGGGCACTTGTTGTACGCGAGCGCGAAACTGGTCTAGGGTCAGTGGTCGGCCGGAGGTACTGAGACATTCTAAGCGGTCCTCAACCACCCGGAGGTCCGTGATGGGCCGGTTGCTGGAAGGGGTCTCCCAGAAAAGACGTAATTGGGGGTCGAGGTCTTGAGTTGAGCGGTGAAAGTCGATTAAACGCACACGACCACTTCCTTTGACACCAGATTCGCCGCATTGGCTAGGTTAATTATACCGAATTTTGACAGGGAACCCCAAGGAAAGTTGCTTCTGACCAGTATCGGGGTCAAAAGTTGCGATTTTGGCCAAAATCCCCTAAAATAGTGAACGGACTTTAATTCGATAGATAGGAACGAAAAAAATATGGAAATTGAATTTTTAGGAACGGGCGCGGGCTCACCGGGCAAGTTTCGCAACGTCACCAGTACGGCGCTTCGCTTATTAGATGAGCGGAATTCGGTCTGGCTGTTCGACGTTGGTGAAGCAACGCAGCACCAGATCTTACGGACGACGCTGAAGCCCCGCAAAATTGACAAGATTTTTATCACACACTTACACGGTGACCATATTTTTGGGTTGCCGGGCCTGCTTAGCAGTCGCTCATTTCAAGGGGGCGAGGCACCGCTAACGATATACGGGCCTAAGGGAATTCGGGACTTCGTTGAAGTGAGTTTACGGGTCTCCCAGACCAAGTTGTCTTACAAGATTCACTATCAAGAAATTGCGACGGACGGGCTAGTCTTTGAGGACGACAAGTTTAAAGTCTACGCGCACCATCTAGATCACCGGATTACCTGCTACGGGTACCGGGTGGTTGAAAAGGCCCATCCGGGTGAATTGATGGTTGAGAAACTCCGCGCGGCCCAGGTTCCTTCGGGGCCGGTCTACGGCCAGCTAAAGGCCGGACAAACGGTGACTTTGCCGGATGGTCGGACCTTGAATGGTCAAGACTTCTTGGGGCCTAGCCAACCCGGACGCATTGTTGCGATTTTAGGAGACACGCGGCAGACGCCGGGGGAAGAAAAGCTGGCAGCTAACGCAGATGTGTTAGTTCACGAGAGCACTTTTGCGAAGGGAGAGGGCAAGTTAGCCCGCGCCTATTACCATTCGACGAATATTCAAGCCGCTGAGTTGGCTAAGCGTGCACACGTGAAGTTATTATTGTTGAACCATATTTCGGCCCGCTACACGGGGAAGCTGGCGAACGAATTGCAGCATCAAGCCCGTGAAGTGTTCCATAATACGCGTGTCGTGAAGGATTTTGATGAGGTTACGGTCGCATTTCAGAAGACAACGGAGGCATCCCGGTCATGAAGAATCAATGGCGGATCATTTTAACGATTTTGTTGGTCATCATTGTCGCGATTTTTGCAATCTTAAATGTTGAATCGGTTCCCGTATCCTTCGGGTTCACGACGGTCCGCTGGCCGTTGATCCTGATCTTATTAGTTTCAATTCTGATTGGGGCGGTCTTAATGATTCTCTTCTCCACGATTACCAGTGTGCGGCATAACCGCGCGTATAAGGATTTGGAAAAGGAATTGGCCACGCTGAATCAGGAGAATGACCAGCTCAAGAAGCGCCTGCAGAATTCTCATGGCAAACAAGTCGTGGGGCAGCAGGAGAAACAGATCCAAGACCTGGAGACCCAGGTCAAGGCGTTGAAGCAACAACTAGCAGCGAAATAGATGAACGCTGAAGAGTGATGCCGTGAGACATCACTCTTCTATGTTTTAGAAAGGGTGAGCAGTTGATGATTGCGGCACAGTACCGGTGGCAGAACAAGCACGTTGACCAACCAACGACGGAGGCACAGGCGTTGGCCCAAGCAGCGTCAGTTTCGCCAATTATTGCGCAGATTCTAACCAACCGGGGGATGACCACGCCCGAGGCCGTTCAGGCGTTCCTAACGCCGGGGCCCGAGCAGTTGCACGACGCGAACCAGTTGCATGATATGCAAAAGGGCACGGACCGTATCGAACAAGCCATCAGTGAGGAACAACAGATCACGATTTACGGCGACTACGATGCGGACGGGGTGACCAGCACGGCCATCATGTACGAAACGTTGACTACGTTGGGCGCTAAGGTCAACTATTATATTCCCAACCGGTTTACGGACGGTTATGGTCCTAACGTCGCCGCCTTTGAAAAGTTGATTGCTGCGGGGACGCAACTCCTGGTGACGGTCGATAACGGGGTGTCAGGGAATGCGGCGATTGCTGCGGCGAACGCTAAGGGCGTGGACGTGGTCGTGACTGACCACCACGAATTACCGCAAGACTTGCCGGACGCCTACGCGATTATTCACCCTCGGTACCCCGGAGCGGAGTATCCCTTTGGTGGGCTTTCCGGGGCGGGCGTAGCCTTTAAGGTGGCCCAAGCGTTGCGCGAAGAGATTCCCCAAGATTTACTGGATTTAGCCGCGATTGGCACGGTTGCTGATTTAGTGCCGTTGGTGGATGAGAACCGTGTCTTGGTCTACTTTGGTCTCAAGTTGTTGCAGCAAGACGAACGCCCCGGGTTGCGGGCGTTGATCAAAGCAGCTGGAATTCATCCGGAAGAGTTGACGGAACAATCGATTGGGTTCGGGTTGGCGCCCCGCCTCAACGCCTTAGGTCGCTTGGGGGATGCGGGTCCTGCCGTGGACTTATTGACCACGTTAGACGACGACTTAGCGACCCAACTGGCGCAGAAGACGGAACAGGAGAATCGTCGCCGCCAAGACCTCGTGGCTCAGATCAGCGAGGCAGCGTTAGCTCAGGCGACCGACGCCGACCACCGAGACCGACAGACACTCATTATTAGTGGACATGACTGGCACGAGGGGGTCCTGGGAATCGTGGCGAGTCGGATTGTGGAGCAGACCGGCAAGCCCACCCTGGTTTTGAACGTGAATGCAGATGGCCACGCTAAGGGTTCCGGCCGGAGTGTCGAAGCCTTTAACCTGTTTCAGGCGTTAGACGGTCACCGAGACCTGATGACGGCGTTCGGGGGTCATCACATGGCCGTGGGCTTAACCGCACCAGCCGACCAATTAGGGGCCTTAGCGGACGCCTTAGATCAGGAGGCCGAGGCCCAGCATCTAGCCGACCAAGGCCCCAGTGAGTTGCCAGTGGCGGCCACGTTAGCCGTGGGCGATGCGACCATGGACTTGTACCATGAATTAGCCCAGTTAGCGCCGTTTGGGACTGACAACGCCCAACCCCTGTTTGCTTTTGAACCGGAGAGCGTAACCCAGGTCAAGGCGATCGGTAAGACCGGGGATCACTTGAAGTTCCAGTTACAGGCTGGGAAGGCGCGGTTGAATGCCATCCAGTTCGGTGCCGGGAAGACCGCCACGGCGTTGCAAATGGCCAGCCAGGTCGCTGTTCTGGGAACATTAGAGGATAACGTCTGGCAAGGGCGGCATTCCCTTCAGTTAATGGTCAAAGACTTACGAACTACGGAACCGGCAGTGGTTGTTGAACGAACGAACCGACTACACCAGGCCATGTTTACGGCTGATGGTACGTACCTTTTCTTCCACCAGAACATCTATCAGCAACTGGCGCATTACTTGCCTGCGGGTGCTACGGCCGTCTTATTTGATGGTCAGAGCTTGTCGCCAGTGGCCCCTGAGACCACCGTGTTCTTGGTGGATTGTCCGGATCTGACCAGTGACTTGACCACGGCCGTGAGTCAGTTACAGCCGGCCCATATTACGGCCTATTTATACGAAAAAGAAAGTCTTTCGCGTTTGGGGCTGCCAACTCGACCACAATATGCTAAACTATTTAAGTTCGTTGCGACACATCAACACGTTGACGTGGGTCACCAATTGACGCAACTCAGCACGTTTCTTCAGATTCCGCGCACCCAGCTGATCTTTATGATTCAAGTCTTCTTTGAGTGTGGGTTTGTGACCATCGACCATGGTATCATGGATGGGGTGGCCCAACCCGGTCATAAAGATCTCACGGCGGCGCCGAGTTACCAACTCCGCCAGCAGCAGATTCAGACCGAAGCGGACTTGTTGGCTTGCCCCTCAGCGGAATTGACTCAGCGTCTGCAGGGACTCATGGATCGAAAATAAAGGAGCTAATTAAAAGTTATGGCAATCGATTTTACCAAATATATCGCAAGTGTTCCCGATTATCCCGAAAAGGGCGTTATCTTCCGGGACATTTCCCCGTTGATGGCGGATGGCGAAGCCTTTCACGCGGCTACCGACCAGATCGTCAAATACGCGAAGGATAAGGGCGTTGAAATGATCGTGGGTCCCGAAGCGCGGGGGTTCATTGTGGGCTGCCCCGTGGCTTACGAATTAGGCGTCGGCTTTGCCCCTGCCCGTAAGGAAGGTAAGTTACCGCGAGCAACGGTCAAAGCCAGCTATGACCTGGAATACGGGACGTCGTCGTTATACCTGCACAAGGATGCCATCAAGCCTGGTCAACGGGTCTTGGTTACTGATGACTTATTGGCCACTGGGGGAACCATTGGCGCGACCATCAAGTTGGTTGAAGACTTGGGTGGTGTCGTGGTCGGAACGGCCTTCTTGATTGAATTAGAGGCCTTACACGGTCGGGACCAATTAAAGGGTTACGACGTGTTCAGCCTGATGACTTACTAGATTATGAAAGACGGCAGCTGGGTGTGATGCCCCGCTGCCGTTTTTTCGTGGCTTTAGACCACTTGAGAGGGACCATCGTTTGGCCGGTAATCAAACTGTGGTATGCTCACAGTAAGTGATTTTTATGAGGGGATGATTTTATGGGAGAGATGGCCTTTCACATTCCGGCGGTCTGGTATTGGGTCTGGGTGATTCCGGTGAGCTTAGGCGGCATCTTCGCATGGCGTTACCAGCGGAATAAGACACGTCTCAGTAATGGCTTGTGGTTTTCGGCAGCGTTCTATACGTTCTTGGCTGCCTTGGCCATGACGATTTTAGGCACCAATAACGGTCCCTTGATTGCCATCAGTCTCATTGCCTTTGTGGTGATTTTAATGGCGATTGGGGTGACCTTTGCCTTACAAGCGTTTCTGTTGCTGTGGAACGCTTGGATTGTTTGGCACCGTGAACAGCATACCGTTGCCAATATGCTGACGTTGGGGTTGGGCATTTTCTTCTTAATCTTGCCCTGGCTGGATCGCCTGGCTGGGCGGGTGTTACCGCGGTCCTTAGACGCTTTCTTGGTCGCGGTTGTGAACCTGTCGCTGTTGTACGTTGCCTTTTGGTTCTACAATTATTTGACCATGCTGGTCATTTACCAGTTCAACCGGCCACGCTTAAATCAGGATTACATCGTGGTGCTAGGGGCGGGACTGTTAAATGGGAACCAGGTCTCGCCACTTTTGAAACAGCGAATTGACCGGGGGTTACGGTTCTACCGGCGACAGTTGACGAAGACCGGACACCCAGTCAAGATGATCTTTTCTGGTGGTCAAGGGAGCGACGAGACGGTTGCGGAAGGCCAAGCCATGCGCGATTACGCAATCAGCCAGGGATTACCGGCGGATGATGCCATCGCAGAGACCCGGTCGCGGACGACCCTGGAGAATATGCAGTTCAGTCGGGCACTGATGACCACGACTGCTAGACCGCCGCGCGTCATTTTCGTTTCTAATAACTACCACATCTATCGGGCGGGGATGATTGCTCAACAAGCCGGACTCCGTGCGGACGGCATCGGGTCGCGAACGGCGCGTTTCTTTCTACCCAACGCCGTGCTACGGGAGTATATTGCCGTCTTTGTCCGGAACAAGCGCTGGCACCTGGTGGCCTTTGGGGGGATTTTGGTCATGAGTGGCTTATTGGCGTGGCTTTAGAGCCGAAGCCTAGGACGTGAACAACATTTTTGAAAAATATTTTTATTTTCAACCGTCTTCTTATATAATTATTTATAGTAAGAATAGAGGAGATGGGTTTACTAATGAAGTTGAGAAAAATTTGGGGACTGGTGATCGTGGCGTTAAGTGCAATCTGCTGGCTAACGGTTACGAACCGTCCCGTCGATGCGGCGGCCAGCGTACCGGCCACGTATTACAGTCAACGAGACCTGAAGAAGTTGAAGTTCAAGGCCACGAGCTTTCCAAAGAAGTACCGGGGCGTCTGGTACCGGAAGTCTTGGAACGGAAAAGTGGTCAAATTACATATTTACAAGCATAAGATTGTAGATCCCGTTAAGTTCTTTAGCCACCAGGCACAACCGGCCCAGGTGCGTTCCCGGGCGGTCAAGGTCAGCATCAAGAAGGCTCACAAAACAATCAAGGGGTATCGGACGGCGTTCTATACCAAGGGCGCGGGTATTCAGTATTTGGGCCTATCCAAAAAGCGCTTATTGATCAGCTTGGACGTCACGGGAACGGCTAAGCACGCGTTAGCCACCCACGTGGATACCGAGAACTTTGCGTACCGGACGGCCAAACAGGCCCGGACGCACGCGGTATATTAAAGTTAAAACCCACTCGAACTCAGACAACGGATAAGGTTGTTGGGTCGGGTGGGTTTTGTGGTTGAAAGAAGAATTAAATGTTTATTCAGCGTATAATATTAATTAGAAATAATATGTTTGTCATCAAACTGTTGTGTTGACCCGTTATACTGTAGGCAACTTAACGTCAAGAAAGGAAGCTTACCGATGAGCCCACTCCTAATTAGCTACCAAGCCAGTGACCCGTTAGCCCAGTCCTTCAAGCTTCATATCCAAGGCTTAACGGAAGATAACTGGGACTTTCCGGCCATTGCGTTCAGTCCGGTCCCCGTAAAAATTGCCTTTAAGGGTCGTTCCGCTAGCCGCTGGCGGCGACAACAGCGCCGTAAGATTAGACAATCACGTCAAGTCTTGATCGTCATCAGTCAAAACACCTGGCAGTCCGAATGGGTCGACTGGGAAGTTGCGACTGCGGCCGCTGAAGATAAACAACTCCTAGCCGCTAAATTAGATGCCCCTTTCATGGCCCCACTGGCCTTAGTTGAGGCACAACCGCAGTGGATTGACCCCTTTGATCCACAAGCTTTATCATTACGTCATATTTAACGCAATTCTGACTTGCATTTATAGTCATTATTGGTAAAATAGATAAGGTAGTCACATGGAGAGTTGGCAGAGTGGTAATGCACCGGACTCGAAATCCGGCGAACCGGCTAATACCGGCGCGCAGGTTCAAATCCTGTACTCTCCTTAATTACGAACGCCGTCAAGTTAATCCTTGACGGCGTTTTTTTACAATATTACGGTTTTTACGGGTCGTGATGATTAAAAAACGTTCAGACCGTGACCTGACGTTTTTCAAAATTCCTTAACTTTTACGAATTTCTAAGACCCGATCACGTCGACCGGATAAGCGAAACTTAACGGTCGGGGCTTGGGCTTGTAACTGGGTGAGAAGCTCGGTTTCTTGGTGTTCCGTTAAGCCTTCCAGGTCGTAGATCAACGAATGGGGCGTGGGAAGGGCGGTAACTTTAGCTAAAATAATGGCAATGAGTGGTTCCATGGGGGTCACCTCTTTTAAGCGTATTATCTCACAAGTTTACGGTGTGGCGATGATTTTTAGAATAATTCGTGAGAAGAATTTTGTGTAACTGTAAAAGTAACAAGTAGGCCTTGAATTTGGAAGTTAACCCTTGACCCAGAACAAGTGAAGGCTTTTTAACTGGATATTTCGCAAATCAAGGACCATTGCTTCACAAGTTGGTACCGGTGCCATTGCTGATTCATGGGGACTGAGCGAAAGACAAAAAAATTGCATCGACTCGGAGAACGGACAGTAATTATGGTAAACTAACAAAGGCATTTAAGGGAAAAATAAAGTTAAGTTCAAGGATGGTGTTTGATGTGAGCGGGTTTATCGGTGAATTTTTTGGGACGATGATTTTGATGGTCTTGGGGGCCGGAACCGGGGCTAGTTTTAACCTGAAAAAAACTTATGCGACGGGGTCAAACTGGACCTTTGTCAGTATCGCCTGGGGGCTGGCTGTAACCATGGGAGTGTACGTTGCGGGGGCGTTAGGTTCGGACGGACACTTGAATCCAGCCGTGACGATTGGGTTTGCGGCGTTTGGCTTCTTCCCCTGGGACCAGGTCGTACCATATCTGTTGGGGCAATTCTTGGGGGCGTTCGTGGGAGCGGCTTTGGTGGTTGTTCAATTCTATCCCCACTTCAAAGCGACCTCGGCCAAGAATGGAAATAGTGTCGGCATCTTTGCGACTCGGCCGGCCATTGCCAGTCCCGTCTTCAACTTCCTTTCCGAAACCATTGCGACTTGGGCCTTCGTCTTCATTCTTCTGAACCTGGGAGACTTTACGCAAGGTTTAAAGCCGTTTATTGTCGGAACGTTGATTACGGTCGTGGGGATGGGCCTTGGGACCACGACCGGATTTGCCCTGAACCCAGCGCGGGATTGGGGACCACGGTTGGCGTACACAATCTTACCGATTCCGAATCGAGGAAGTGCGGAATGGTCTTACGCTTGGGTGCCGATGTGCGGTCCCATCGTTGGAGGTGTCCTGGCTGCAGGATTACAGGTACTGATTAAGTAGATTAAAAAACGCGTTGGCCCGTGGGTCAACGCGTTTTACATTATTGCTGGTTGTAGGCCAGAACTTCGGCAGTAAAGCCGGGCGCGGCTTCCTGAGCGGTAAGACGGAGGGTCGTGACGCTGCCATTAGCCGGATAGTTGTTTTCGGGGTGAAATTGGGGACCGAAGCGCAGGGTTAGGGTGCGGATAAAGGTCCCGTGGCTAACCACTAGGAGATGGTCTCCAGTGGCGTTGTCGGTGAGTAGCTGGGATAGGGATTGGTCGATGCGGTGATAAAAGGTTGCCCCGTCTTCGGCAAAGTGATGGGGATCCGCACGGTGCATAGCGTCGCGGGCCGTGGTAAACGAGTGTTGCCGGATGATGTCCGCTTGGTCGGTGCATCCCAGCGGTCGGGCGATGGCGCCCCAGACCTGGTCGTTATCGGACCCTTCATAGGACCCAAAGTAAACTTCCCGGAATAACGGAGACGTTGTAGGGGCTTCATGATGACCCTGGTTCGCACTAATGATATGCTGAGCAGTGTCAATGGCCCGCTTCAAGTCTGAAGAGTAGTAGCGGTCGTAGTGGACCGCTTGCAAGCGCTGCCCAGTCGCGTCGGCCATGGCGATGCCGGCCTCAGTTAAGGGCGAGTCCGCCCATCCTTGAAGCTTGTTTAAGATGTTGAAGAGGGTCTGGCCGTGTCGAACAAAGTCAATGGTGAGTGTTTTCATTTTGTGGCCTCCTGGTAGATTTGATGCTTTCAGTATACGCGCTAAAAATTAATTTTTGAACGCTGAAACGGGGAATAACCGCGTTAAATCAACAGTTAGACGGTTCAGTTTCAGGGGACAGACAAATTATGTAACTTTTTTTCGTGTTTTTTCTTGAAATCTGTAAATATTTTTCATATAATAGGCTCTGTTAGATAGAGAGTACATTTAACCATAGAAGGGAATTTGACAACAATGAAAATTGGATTAGTTGGATTAGGTAAGATGGGGTTAAACTTAGCCCAAAACATGATGGACCACGGCAGTGAAGTTGTGGGCTTTGACTTGAACAAGGACTTTGTTGACCAAGCTGCAGGTTTCGGTGCCGAAGCTGCAACCTCACTTGACGATCTGCTAAGCAAGTTACCATCACCTAAGGTCGTTTGGTTGATGCTGCCTGCTGGTAAGCCAACGGAATCAACGATTGCAACGTTGACGGACGTTTTAGCTAAGGGCGATTACATCGTCGATGGTGGTAACTCCTTCTGGAAGAACTCCGTTGAAGATGCTGAAAAGGCCGAAGCTAAGGGTATCAACTTCTTCGACTGTGGGACTTCAGGTGGCCAATCCGGTGCCCGGCATGATGGGAACTTCATGATCGGTGGGACTAGCCAAGAAGCCTTCGATGCTGCTTTGAAGCCTGTCTTTGAAGGTATTGCCGAAAAAGATGGTTACCTGTACACGGGTGCCGCTGGTTCCGGTCACTACTTGAAGATGGTCCACAACGGTGTTGAATACGGGATGATGGAAGCCATCGGTGAAGGTTTCGACGTCTTGGCCCACAGCCAATTCAACTACGATAACGAAGCCGTTGCTAAGCTCTGGAACCACGGTTCTGTTGTTCGTTCATGGCTGATGGAACTTTGTGAAGAAGCCTTCGCAAAGGACGCCAACTTGGACGAAATCAAGGGGACGATGCACAGCTCTGGTGAAGGTAAGTGGACTTTAGAAGAAGCCCTGAACCAACAAGTTGCTACGCCAGTTATCGGTCTTTCCCTGATGATGCGTTACCGTTCAATGGAAACTGATACCTTTACGGGTAAGGTTGTTTCCGCAATGCGTCATGGCTTCGGTGGTCACGCCGTTGACAAGGCTTAATCAAGTTAAATATTAAAGCAGGCTTTAGGGCCTGACAATTAAGGCGCGTTCGTTGGTTTCCAACGGACGCGCCTTTTAACTACCGGCTAAGTGAGATCGGTGAATCGGTTGTATCAAAAAACGGGCCGTTTCGGGGATACGCCTCGAAACGGCCCTTTTTAAACCAGAAAAGGATTAATCAGTGGTGCGGTGGTGTTGCTTGTAATAGTAAACGGGAATCCCCGCGGCGACAATCACCAGGGATAAGACGACCCCTGTGAAGTCAGAGCCAATCTCACTGATAATCACGAAGAGGGCTCCCAGAATCGCAATCAATGGTGTGATGGGGAAGCCGGGAGTGGAGAAAGGCCGAACGGTGGTCGGGTGCCGGTGACGTAAGAGGAAGACGCCGACAAAGGTGGCCACGTAGAAGCAGTAGACCGTGAAGATGCAGAGGTCCGATAACCGGTCGGGGTTAAAGAACAGAATCATGATGCTGGCGTACGCAATGATGGCCGTTGTTGCAATCATGGGTTCGTGCGACTTCCGGTTGAGGTAGCTCAGATACTTAGAGAACGGAAGCTGTTGCCGGTCGGCCATGGCGTAGACGATACGCGGGAACGTCATGATCTTCCCGTTCAGACACCCCACCATTGAGACGATGATCCCGATGTTTAAGAGGCGTCCGCCAATGGTCCCGAAGGCGGATTGGGCAAAGTAGACCGTGGTTTGTTGCCCTAGCGTGTGAATTTTTTCTGCGGGAACAAAGTGCAGAATCCCGTAACTCACCAGAGTATAGGCGATGAGCACCAGAGAGATACCCAGAATAATGGCTTGCGGTAGGAGCTTTTGGGGGTTCTTGATTTCGCCTCCAAGGTTCGCCACTAAGATCCACCCGTCGTAGGCGAAGAGAGTGGCCAGGACGGCTACACCGAAGTTTCCGGTCGAGTGGTGGACTGTCTGTAAGGTTTGGCCAAAGGCATCCTGATCACCGTAGAAGAGGCCGAAGATGACGATGGCAATAATGGGGAGTAACTTTCCCAACGTTGTCACAATCTGAAAGGCGGCGCCCCAGCGGTTTTCGACCATGTTCAGCAGGCCGATCAGGATGATCACGAAGATGGCCAGGGGAGCTTGCCAAACGGCGTCTAAGTGGAAGAAGCCCACCAAGAGGATGCCCAAGTACGCGGCGATGGAGGCAATAATTGCGGGACCGTAAACGGCGATTTGCATCCAACCAGAGAGAAAGCCCCAGAAGTTCCCGTAAATTTCCTCCATATAAACGTAGAGTCCCCCGGTATGGGGCATTTGCGCCCCAACTTCGGCGATGGTCAACCCGGCGGTCAGGGTGATGACCCCACCCAGGAACCAGGCCAATAAGGCGCCCCCCGTGGACCCCGCACTATCTAAGACCGATGATTGTTTGAAAAAGATTCCGGAACCAATCACGGTTCCAACGACGAGTGCTAATGCAGACCAGAACCCTAGGGACCGGTTGAGCGTCGTGGACGATTCCTGCATGGAACAGGACCTCACTTTCTGTGATGCTTGATTTTAATTTTGAATGTTTCTAGTCTAGCAAATATCCTAATTAGGCGCAATATAAAACCGCATGTGGGGGGCTAACTAGCATTAAAAACCGAATTAATTTATGGAAGCAAACTGAAAAAGTTCGAATGATGAACCAAAAATACCGATTCTCGGGATAAACGAAAACCCTCGTCACCGGTTTAGCAACGAGGGGTTAGGGGATTCACGATGGATTAAAGGGGCTTGGCCATGAGGTAGTCGGTCTGTTGACTACTGCCCAGGGTAAAGGTATGTTGGCCAATTCGGTGAAAGCCAATCCGAGCATAAAAGCCCCGGGCGTTATCGTTATGTTCCCAAACGCCTAGCCACATCTGGTCCTTGTGGGCGTTAGTTGCCAAGGCCTCGGCCAGTTCAATCAAGATCCGTCCGTAACCGCGCTTCTGGTAGGCCGGCCGAACGTAGATGCGTTCGACTTCAAAATCATTAGCCCCCATGGCCTCGCTTTGAGCGTCACCCGTGTTGACCTTTAGGTAGCCACAGACTTCGCTTCCGACTTGTAAGAAGTAGAAGTGTGAGTCAGGATTGATCATCTCACGGTGGAGTTTATCAGTGGCGTAGGCGGTATCGAGGTACTTCGCGAGGTCTTGTGTGGTGTTGGCCGCGCCAAAAGTGGCCGCAAACGTTTCCCGACTAATGGCTTGCAGGGTTGGTAGATCAGTGAGGTTGCAGGGATGTAGACTAGGGATGTTTTGATTCATGATTTCAGACTCCTTTAGAATAGTTTTATTGGCTTAATAGTCACGGTGACCACCGTGTTTGACACGTTCCCAATCGGCCGTTACGTTGGTTCGGGCCTGGTGCAAGAGGGTCGTTAACTGTGCGACCTGGTCGGGGGTCATGCCGGCTAGGGCGACTCGATTAGAGTAGGCTTCTTCTGCGGTGATACGTTGGTAGATGAGACGGGCTTTTTCCGTAGGGTAGAGGCGCCGAATCTTTTTATTGGTTTCGTCGGGACGCTTTTCGATGAGCGCGTGGTCGGCTAAGCGCTGGACGGCTCGAATGACCGTGGTTCGGTCGACCATGACGAGTTTACTCAGCTGTTCTTGGATGATACCAGGATGCTCACAGATTCGTACCAAGTAGAGGTACTGCCCCTTGGTTAGAGCGTATTGTTTGAATTCGACGTTACTGATTGAGTCCAACGCCCGCGCAATCATCCCGATTTCACGTAAAACTTCCGTCATGCAACTCCTCCTTTGATATGACGTGGTTCTTAGCTTAGCACAAAATTAGTGCAATTACAGCAAAAGATAAAAAATTTCAAAAAAACACGCCGACCATCATTGGCTGGCGTGTGACATGATGTTATTCAGGATCTCCCATGACCATCCAAAGAATCAAGTAAGCCAGGATTCCTGGTAGGGGGGTCAGGGCTAAAATAATGAAGATGATCCGGCAGAGGGTGACGTTCCAGTCAAAATAGCGGCTTAGCCCGCCGACTACACCAGCGATGACCCGGTCATCAGCGGAACGGTGGATTCGTTTCATCGTGATTGCCTCCTTTAGCGATTAGGATTGAAAGTCAATGCGGTTGAAGAATTCAACGTGAATGTCGTCATCGGTAATGGTCAGCTTGGTGATGCTACCGTTGATCGTGGCCACCCCTTCATCCAGTGCGGGTGCGTACCGGTCCACGATTGAACGAATGGTCATCCCGTGGGAGACCACCAGCACTTGGTCGCCATCTTTAGAATTAGCCCGCAATTTATCAAAACCACGGTCTAGCCGGGACCAGAACATGTCGTTGCTTTCGGCTTCGCCGTAGAGGTCGGCCTGGTGAATCAGATCACGGGCCTTTTCGAGTCCGTAAGTCCCTAGAACGGCGGATTCAGAGGTCAGTTTGACTTGCGCTCCGACGAACTGCCACATCTGGTTGAGGTCGTTGCCTTCGAAGTAACCGTGGCACTGTTCCCGAAATTCAGGATATTGGTAGGTCACAATGTTCATGTTTTCGGGATTTTGACGGAGAGCGATGTGGGCCGTTTCGATAGCACGACCGGAGTCACTACTATAGGCGGCGGTGAATGGAATGTTCTTCAGCTGTTCGCCAGCGCGTTTGGCGTCGGCCCGGCCCTTTTCAGTTAGGGGGGAATCAATCCACCCCTGGACTTTATTATAGTGGTTCAGCATGGTTTGACCATGGCGGACAAAGTATGCAGTAATTGTTTTCATGACGATACTCCTTTAACAAACGACTTGGTTACGCTTTAAGTATAGCAATCTCTTTTCCGGAACGCGAAAGTTTTAGCTGGATTTACTGAATTTTTTGTAAGCGTTCTCCGATTCGTTAGGAGGAGAATCATGGTATGGTATCAGTAGATTAAGGGGATGACGAAGATGGATGAAACAAGTTATCGATATACGGGCGACCGCCCTGTGGACTTGACTCAGTGGGCGACTCAGACCACAGTTCGGATTGACCGGGCCGAACGGGATGCGGACTTAGCGACGCTTCAGGACCTGCAACGCCGGTTGTATGCCCAGAAGCAGATGGGCGTGATCATTGTACTGCAGGGGATGGATACGGCTGGTAAAGATGGTCTGATTCGGCACGTCTTTAGCGGCTTCAACGCAGCGGGGACCAGCGTGGTCAGCTTCAAGCAACCGACGAGTGTGGACTTGCAACATGACTTTCTCTGGCGGGTGAACCAAGCCCTTCCCGCTCGCGGCGAGATCCGAATCTTTAATCGGTCACAGTACGAAGACGTATTGATCAGCCGAGTGCACCCGGAGATCCTGGTCGGGCAGCATCTTCCGGGAATTCAGACGGTGGGGGATGTGACCGACAAGTTCTTTAACCGGCGTTATCATGACCTACGCCATTACGAGACTTACTTGGCCCATCAAGGGTTCATGATGTACAAGTTCTTTCTCCATATTTCCCAAGCTGAGCAGACGCATCGCTTGGAACGACGGTTGGCACGACCCGAAAAGAACTGGAAGTTTTCCACGAGTGATCTGAAGGAGCGGCAGTACTGGGATGATTATCAGACCGCTTATGCTCAGATGTTAGCCCATACGGCGACTCCTAAGCATCCGTGGTACATTATTCCGGCAGATGATAAGTCTACCGCTCGGCGAATTGTGTCGGCGATTCTGGCGCAACAATTGGGCGGTTTAGACCCGCAATACCCACAGGTGTCGGCGGCGGAACAAGCAAAATTCAAGACACTGTTACACCAGCTGCGTAAGGGGCGCATTTAATAAAGGTTGTATCCTTCAAAAAGCGGACTGTTCAGGATATTTAGCTTATCTTTTACTTAAATTTGTAGTCTACAATTAAAGAATCTTGCGGAAATTGTGGGTAAAATGGTAGGGTTAAACGTAATGAGTAATTTAGTGAGGAGCGGATTGAATGACGGAGACAGTCGGAATTGACCGGATGGGGTTCTATACACCGGACATGTACTTGGAAATGACGGATCTGGCGTTGGCCCGTGGTGAAGACCCTGCCAAGTACCACGTGGGAATCGGTCAGGATAAGCAGGCGGTCATTCCGCCGACGCAAGACGTGGTGACCATGGCGGCGAACGCGGCGGCCCAGATTCTAACCCCGGCCGACAAAGCGGCCGTTAAGATGGTCCTGTTCGGAACGGAATCGGGCATTGATAACTCAAAGGCCACCGCGGTGTACTTAGCCCACTTGTTAGATCTACCCGCAGATACCCGAGCAGTGGAGATCAAGCAGGCGTGTTACGGGGCAACGGCGGGCTTACAATTAGCTGCCGACTATGTCCGGGCGCGACCGACTGCTAAGGTCCTCGTCATCGGTGCGGACATCGCTCGGTACGGGTTGCATACCGCCGGTGAAGTGACCCAGGGTGGTGGCGCCGTTGCGATGCTGGTGACTGCCCAGCCGCGCATGCTGGCCTTAGAACCCGTGAGTGCCTACCACACAGCTGACGTCATGGACTTCTGGCGGCCTTTAGGACGAACGGAGGCGTTGGTGGACGGGCGTTACTCGACTAACGTTTACTTAGACTTCTTTAAGACGGTCTGGACGGCTTATCAGGCACAGACCCAGCGAACCATTGCGGATTTTGCAGCTTTGACCTTCCACATCCCGTTTACCAAGATGGGGTTAAAGGCGTTGCGGCAGGTCTTGCCTGAGGCCACGCCAGACCAGCAAGTGCGCCTCCAGGCTGCGTTTGAGGCCAGCCAACTGGATAATCGGAATGTGGGGAACTTGTATACGGGCTCGCTGTACTTGAGCATATTGTCGTTACTGCGGCATGGCCACCTTCAGGCGGGAGACCGGATTGGGTGCTATAGCTACGGCTCGGGAGCCGAGGGGGAGTTCTATAGTGCCATCGTTCAGCCAACGTTCCGCCAGGGCTTCGACGATGAGCGCTTGACGGCGCTACTGGCGAACCGGCACGCAGTTTCCGTGGCGGAGTACGAGGCCCTTTTTACGCAACGCCTGGATCTATCAGGACGGGATGTTCAGTTGCCTATTGGGGAAGTATCTGCCCAGTATTATCTGGCTGGTCGGCATCAGCAGCAACGACTGTATCGGCAACGGGCCGTTGACTAATCAAAAATGATTGAAAATTTACGTTAAGATTGCGTCATGGCCTAAATTCACGAATATTAAATGAAAAGTTATCGCCAAATGTTAATTCTTTCGCTATAATGGGATTATCCAAACGGAACCACATAAGATTAGAGAAATGAGGAAATTAGCGTGACCAACATTTATTTAGCAGGACCATTCTTTGATGACGAACAAATCGAACGGATCGGGCGAGCTGAGGCCGCTTTAGCCGCTAACCCCCAAGTGGGACGGGTATTTAGTCCCCGGAAGAACGAAATTCGAGATTTAACTCTGGGAACGCCTAAGTGGTCGGATGCCACGTTTAAGATGGATGTTCGGGAAATTGATCAGGCTGATGTCGTGGTCGCCTTAATCGATTACGTCGATGATCAAGTGGATTCGGGAACCGCTTTTGAGATTGGCTACGCTTATCACAGCCAAAAGCCGCTGGTGATCCTGCACGAAAAGGACACCAAGGTGAACTTGATGTTATCCGAAAGCTTGACCGCATACTTACAGTCAACGGATGCGCTTAAAACCTATGATTTTGCGACGCTGCCGACGAGTCGGTATGACGGGCCGGTCTTCTAACAACGGGGAGATTGGCCTGAAAAGAGAATTTTTAACGTCAAATTTTAGTAGAAGATTTAGAACGAAAACGGTCATGACCGCTCAAAAATTGAGCAAGGGATGGCCGTTTTTATTTGCTTAAATTACGGTATAGTGTGAATAATGCACAAGTAGAATGCAACCGTTTGAAGTCCTGACAAAACGGCTATCATCGGTATGTACCAATGCTTCTAGTCGAAATTAAATAACAAAAAATCAAAAAAATTGGCTGTAGGGGGTGACACTTTGTTCATAAATGCACTATAATGTACTTGTAGTTGTAAGCGGTTACATTCACAAAGCGTGTAACCAACCTTAATGGATCAAGTGCGAGGAGGCAATATGATGAGTAATCGAGATACTGCAAATGTTTTGTGGTTTGATGAATTGCACCGTGAAGACGTGAACCTAGTTGGTGGGAAGTCATCTTCCTTAGGGGAAATGACGTCGTCAATGAAAGTTCCCGTTCCTTATGGTTTTGCCACGACTGCCCGGGCCTACCGGTACTTTATGCAAGAGACCGGTGTCAACGATCAAGTCAACGCATTGCTTGAGGGAATCAAGGATTACGAAGACTCAGATGAATTACATACCACCTGTGAGAAGATTCGGAACTTAATCGTTTCGGCCAAGATGCCAGATGATTTAGCTCAGAACATCAAGCAGGCCTACGCCGACTTGGCTAAGAAGATGGATCAAAAGGATCCATTTGTGGCTATTCGGTCATCTGCGACGGCGGAAGATTTACCAAACGCATCGTTTGCTGGGCAACAAGAGTCTTATCTGAACATCAAGGGCGCCGCAGACGTGGTGAACCGGGTTCAGGAATGCTACTCCTCGCTCTTTACTGATCGGGCAACTTACTACCGGCACAAGCAACACTTCCCACACGAGAAAGTTGCACTGTCTGCTGCCGTTCAAATGATGGTCTTCTCCAAGGCATCGGGGATCATGTTCTCCGTTAACGTTGCTAACGGGGACGACTCCAAGATCGTGATCGACACGATTCGGGGCCTGGGCGAGTACATCGTGTTAGGGAAAGTGACGCCTAACCACTTCGTTATCGACAAAGACTCCATGAAGATCGTTGAACGCAGCGTGGTTAAGCAGACCATTCAACTGGCCCGGGAAGCAACTGGTGGGACCAAAGAAATTGCCGTCCCTGAAGCTGAACAGGACCAGCAAGTGCTGACGGACGACCAAGTGATTGAACTGGCCGGCTACGTTAAGGCGATTGAAAAGCACTACGGGTGCTACATGGATATGGAATTTGCTTTGGACACGAACACCAACCGGTTATGGATCGTTCAAGCGCGTCCAGAAACCGTTTGGTCTCAAAGAAATAAGGATAAGCAAGGACACTCAACTGCAGGAGATGATAGTGTGGTTCAGGAAGCTGATGCAAAGATTGCTGTTCGCGGATTATCTGCGAGTCCTGGTGTCGCCAGTGGTGTGGTTCACGTCATTGACAACCCTGAAGACATTGACCAATTCAAGAAGGGTGAAGTCTTAGTCACGTTAATGACGTCACCTGACTGGGTACCGGCAATGAAGAAGGCGGCGGCCATTGTGACCAACAATGGTGGGATGACCTGCCATGCGGCCATTGTTTCTCGTGAAATGCAGATTCCATGTATCGTGGGGACCAAGAGTAAGGGAACTGCCGCAACGGATACCTTCAAGACGGGCGACGTGGTTACGGTCGACGCAACCAACGGTATCGTCTACGAAGGCAAGGTTGCCAGCCTGCTGAAGAAGAACGAACCAGCCCAAGCCGCAGGGGGCCAAGTGGTGGCTGCCGAGACCTTTGCGCCAACGGCTACCCGGGTCATGATGAACTTAGGTGACCCCGACTTGGCTGAAAAGTATTCAACATTACCTGCTGATGGGATTGGGTTGATGCGTGAAGAGTTCTTATGGACCACCTTTATTCACGAACACCCACTATATTTGATCGAACAAGGCCACCCAGAAAAGGTCGTCAACATGTTGGCTGACGGGATCTCCAAGGTTGCTCGGGCGATGGCACCACGGCCGATGGTTCTGCGGTTATCCGACTTTAAGTCCAGTGAATACCGGAACTTAAAGGGTGGTGAGAAGTATGAACCACACGAACCAGCAGACTTATTAGGCTGGCGGGGTGCCTCCCGGTACTATGATCCGAAGTACGTGGAAGCCTTCAAGCTAGAATTGGCAGCGGTCAAGAAGGTACGGAACGAGTTCGGCCTGAAGAACTTGAATGTGATGATTCCATTCGTACGGACCGTGGATGAAGCCCGGAAAGTCACGGACATTATGGCGCATGAAGGCTTGGTTCGGAATGCCGACTTCAAGGTCTACATGATGGCGGAAATTCCATCCAACATTATCTTGGCAGACAAGTTCAACGAGTTTGTTGATGGGTACTCCATCGGTTCAAACGACTTGGCCATGTTGATCTTAGGCTGTGACCGGAATAACGATACGGTGGCACGGCTCTTCGATGAACGGAACTTAGCCGTTAAGCGGGCAATCAAGCACTTGATTAAGACTGCCCACAAGGATGGTAAGACGGTCTCGATTTGTGGCCAGGCGCCATCTGAATACCCTGAATTCACGAACTTCTTGATTCAATGTGGAATTGACTATGTTTCTGTTAACCCTGATATGGTCAAGCAGACCAAGCGGAACGTGGCCCACTTCGAACAACGGATCTTACTGGACAAGGCGACTGGCCGAGGACTCCAAGATCCAACAGACTATGACTGGGAATAAGCCCAAGCGTTGGCTGAGGTCAGCATAGCGAGTTAAGGGTAAGCTAAAGGACCACCTAGATGAGCAAATGAGCGCATCTAGGTGGTCCTTTTGTGTCACCAAAACGAACGGCAGATTGAACGGAATGTTGCCGTTCAATCTGCCGTTTTTGACTAGCATGACGATAAAGTGGTTAGTGCACGTCGTCCCGGAACAGGCCAACGACCTTTCCTAGGATGGTAACTTGATTCAAGATGATGGGCGCCATGGTATCATTTTCGGGTTGTAACCGGAAATGGTCGGCTTCCTTAAAGAATCGCTTGCAGGTGGCCTCGTTTTCTTCGGTCATCGCAATGACGATGTCGCCGTTATCGGCGGACCGTTGCCGACGCACGATAACTTGGTCGCCGTTTAGGATGCCGATATTGATCATGCTCTCGCCACGAATCGTGAGCATGAAGAGCTGATCATCGCTGTTTTCAAATTCAGGTGGCACGGGGAAGTAATCCGTGGCTTCTTGAACGGCCAAGATGGGTTCCCCGGCAGTCACCGTTCCTAGAACGGGAATCTGCGTCTGTTGTTCGTGAACACCGAGTTCTTCCAAACCGGCAGGGGTGACTTCCAAAGCCCGGGGCTTCGTGGGGTCCTTGGTCAGCAAGCCCTTCTTTTCTAGACGGGCGATGTGACCGTGAACCGTGGAAGTTGACGACAAGGAAACCGCCTCGCCGATTTCTCGAACGGTTGGGGGATACCCTTTTTCGTTGACCCGTTCCCAAATGAAGCGCAGAACGGCAATTTGTTTACTTTCAGAAGCTTTGCTCATCGTATTGCCACCTCGTTCGTCATTATTCGTCTTAATCGACTTAGTTTAGCCCAATTTTAGCATAGCTGGCGAACGTTTTCAAACAGACGTTCGGCCTAATAAGTTGAATTCTGAAATTAACCCTGATATTATAGGTTGTGTTTTAAAACTTACAATTTCATCCAGTTGGGTGAGGAATTAAAGGAGCGTGGCTATTTCATGGCTGAAACCACGATGGACAGTTTATTAGTCCGGATTAATGAATTGGCCCACAAAGCGAAGGGTGCGGGTCTCAACGAAGATGAGAAGGCCGAACGGGCCGATCTGCGGCAGAAGTACCTGAAGCTGTTTCGGGAGAGTTTCCGGAGTCAAGTTGAGATGATGCAGGTCTACGATAAGAACGGTAAGGAAGTTACGCCGGAAAAGGTCCGTCAAGTTCAACGCGAAAAGGGCTTGCGGAACGATTAGTGGGTTAAAGAGGGGGTCTTTTTGAGATTCGCTCTTTTATTTTGTCTTAAGATTGTGTAAACTTGGTTAATGAATGCTGTTAGTAAGGGAGGGAATCGTCTTGGCAACTTGGATCTGGATTTTGATTGTAATCGTCGTGGGACTGGCTTGTGCCTTTGGGGGCTTCTATGGTGCACGACGTTACATGGAAAACTACCTGAAAGACAATCCGCCTATCAATGAAGATCAATTACGAGCAATGATGTTACAGATGGGGCAAAAGCCATCCCAACGGAAACTCCACCAAATGATGAACGCGATGAAGCAACAATCTCGCAAATCAAAGTAGACTTCATGATTAAGAAAGACTCGCCGTCAGCGTTAGTTGAACGGGGAGTCTTTTTGATTGTCATTGGAAAGAATTGCGTTAGACTGGAAAGAGTCTGCTATAATGGAATTCTAATTGTATTTTAATTTAAGGAGGGATCGCGCTTGAGTATCTTTAAGAAATTGTCATGGTACTTTCGCCTGGAATGGCGACGGTATCTGATTGGGGTCATTGGGCTGCTGCTCACGGCAATTATCGCGATCATTCCACCACGGATTATCGGTAACATGGTGGATAGTATTCACGGCCGGACCATGACGGGAACGCTATTGGCCGTTGATTTGGCTTTGGTCGTAGGTGCGGCGATTGCGCAGTACCTGACCCGTTACCTGTGGCGGAATGCCATTTGGGGTGGCGCGGCACACTTGGAACAACTTCTGCGGGACCGGTTGTTTCGCCACTTTATGAATATGGACCGGACGTTTTATCAACGTTACCGGACGGGTGACCTGATGGCCCACGCGACCAACGACTTGGAAGCCGTGCAGCGAGTCGCTGGTGGGGGGATCCTTCAGTTTGCCGATGCCATCATTACGGGGGGCACGACGTTGATCGCGATGATGACGTTGATCAACTGGCGCTTGACCTTGCTGGCAATCGTGCCTTTTCCGTTCTTAGCAGTGGTTTCATGGTACCTGGGACAGAAGATCCACCGGGCGTTCGGCCGGTCGCAGGCGGCTTTTTCACGCTTAAATAATAAGGCTCAGGAGAGTATCAGCGGGATCAAGGTCATCAAGGCTTTAGGACAAGACCAGGAAGACATTGACGACTATGATCAGCAGGTCGACCAGACCATTGCGATTAATCGCCACGTTAACTTTTTGGATTCATTATTTGACCCCGCAATTACTTTAATTATTTCAATATCCTATGTGGCTACCATTGTGTTGGGGGGCTTATTTGTGGCCCACGGGACCATTACGATTGGCAACTTAGTCTCGTTCATCAGTTACTTGGCCATGATGGTTTGGCCGATGTTTGCGGTCGGAATGCTGTTCAACACCATGGAACGGGGGAATGCGAGTTATGACCGGGTCATGGAACTGTTACGGCAAAAGAGCAAGATCATTGACCGGACCGACGGCTTGACGGAACATCCCCAGGGAACGCTGGCCTACCATATTCAAGCTTTCAACTACCCGGATGATGCCCAGACGAGTCTCCAAGACATCAACTTTGATCTTAAAGCGGGACAGACGCTGGGGATTGTGGGCCGGGTCGGTGCGGGTAAATCGACCATTATGAAGCTGATTTTGCGAACGTTCGACGATTACCAAGGCGAGATTCGCTTCGGGGGTCACCCGATTAAGGACTATGCGCTGGACAGTTACTTGCCCGCGATTGGGTATGTTCCGCAAGAAAGCTTCCTGTTTTCGGATACGGTGTTTGAAAACATTCGCTTTGCGAAGGCGACTGCCACGCGGGCTGATGTGATCCAGGCGGCGCAAAAGAGTGATCTGGCCCACCAAATCGACCTCTTGCCAGACGGGTATCAGACCCAGGTTGGTGAGGATGGTATCTCGTTATCCGGGGGACAACGGCAACGGTTAGCGATTGCCCGGGCATTATTGATCGATCCAGAGTTATTGATTCTAGACGATGCCTTGTCCGCCGTGGATGCCGAGACGGAAACGGAAATTCTGGCTAATCTGCGAGCTGAGCGGGCCAATAAGACCACGATCATTGCGGCTCACCGGTTAAGCTCGGTGATGGAAGCCGATGAGATCTTGGTCCTTGACCAAGGACGCATCGTTGAACGGGGCACGCACGCCAGTCTGATGGCGGCCCACGGCTGGTACGCCAAGATGTTTACGCAACAACAACTCGAAACACGGGTTAGAGGGGGGAAACCGACATGGCGACTAAACCACATGAATCAGCATGGGCCCGTAGCATGACCCTAAAAGAGCAATTGACAGTGGTGGGGGAACTCTTCAAGTTCGCAGCCCCCTATAAATGGTTCTTCATTGGTTCGGTGTTATTATCAGCTTTTATTAGTGGTATCAACGTCTTCCTACCTTGGTTGCTCCAAGTTTACATGGATAACTTCTTGCGCCGGGGCAACGCGACGTTAGCGATTATGTGGCTGTTTGCGGGCCTGTATTTTCTGGGGATGGTGGTCAAAGCTGTTTCCCAGTTCTGGCAGGACTATACCAGTACCATGGGCGCTGAGTACATGCTGGAAAGCGTCCGACGTAAGATGTTTGCGGACCTGCACGGTAAGGGCATGCGGTACTTTGACCAAACACCGGGCGGGTCGATCCTGTCACGGTTAATGAACGATACCATGACGTTTTCCAACTTTTGGGCGTTGTTAAATACCCTGATCTTGGCCGTGTTTGCGGTGGTCTCGTCCTTTATTGCTATGGCCTTGACGGACTGGGGCGTCGCTTTGGCCACGCTGATCTTAGTGCCATTCTTACTGTTTGTGATCTGGTACTACCAGAGCTTCAGTTCGCGGGTCTATCGGCGGATGCGGGAGCGCCTGAGTGAGCTGAACACCAAGCTGAGTGAAGCCATTACGGGAATTAGCGTGATTCAGGAGTTCCGGCAAGAAAAGCGGATGGCGACGGGGTTCAAAAAGACCAACCGCGCCTACTATGATACTCGGCGAGCGATGATCCGGACCAACTCACTCCTGTTGAGCCCGATGATCAACCTGTTCTACGCCTTAGGAACGGTGATTGTCTTGGGGCTTTTCGGGATGCGGGGGATGCACCAGGTCGTTGCGGCCGGGGTAGTCTACGCGTTCATTACGTATTTGAACAACTTCTACAGCCCAATGAGTCAGATGATGGATAACCTAAGTGACTTTCAAAACGGGATGGTTGCGGGATCGCGGGTGATGCGTATCTTAAATGACCGTACGCTTGCCCCTCAGCAACACCCGGTGGCGGATGCGAAGATCACCCGTGGTAAGGTAGAATTCCGCCACGTGACCTTTGCTTATGATCAAGAGCACCCGGTTTTAAAGGATGTCTCGTTCGTAGCAGAACCTGGGCAGACCGTGGCCCTAGTGGGGGAAACGGGATCGGGGAAGACCTCGACGATTAACGTGTTGATGCGCTTCTATGAATTTCAGAGTGGCCAGGTCTTGATCGATGACCGGGATATCCGGGAGTACCCAGCAGCGGAGTTACGGTCAAAGCTGGGACTGGTCTTGCAGGAACCGCAGTTGTTCTATGGCGATATCCAGAGCAACATTCGGATGTTTAATCCGAACATCTCGGATGAACAGGTTCGGCAGGCCGCGAAGTTCGTGCAGGCCGATGAGTTCATTGACCGGTTACCGGAGGGCTATGCCACGGCGGTCTTAGAGCACGGGTCGGAGTACTCCGCGGGACAGCGGCAGTTGATTACCTTTGCACGGACGGTGGCGACGGACCCGAAGATCTTGATTCTCGATGAGGCCACGGCTAACGTGGATACGGAAACGGAAACCATGATTCAAACTGGTCTCCAGCGGCTGCAAGCGAACCGAACGACGGTAGCGATTGCGCACCGACTCTCGACGATTCAAAATGCGGACCTGATTCTGGTCTTGCATCAAGGAAAGATCGTGGAACGGGGAACGAATGATGAGCTGATGCAACATCACGGGTATTATTACGACATGATTCAGTTGCAAAACGCCGCGCATGCGGATGACCTACAGTCATAACCCCGCATTTGGGGCCTAACCTTGGCACCTAAAGACGCTAAAAAGAAAAATTCCGCCTCTCAAGTGGTTAAGTCATTTGAGAGGCGGAATTTTTTCTGATTTTGATTTAAAATTGCGGGTGCAAGGGGTGCAACTGATCAATCAGGCGTTAGGGTGTTCGTGGTGTTTCTCACCAGAGACGTCAACGTAATGGAAGTTCGGGTCGATTTCTTGGTCTAGTTGGTTGAAAGCCGCTTGCATCTGGGCTTCGACCTGTGCTTGACCTGCTTCGTCCAGCTTTAATTTACGGTCGATGGTAATCGGTTGGCCATAGGCGACCGTGATGTGTTGACGGCTGAAGAGCCGTTTGAACGTCAGTGGCCCTTGGTAGACCGTGGGGATGAGCGGAACCTTCGCCATTTTGGCAATCACGGCCGCGCCCCCCTTGAGTTCTGACGAGTGACGACTTCCTGAGGGGAAGATGATCAGGGAAAGGTCACCTTGACGTAAAGTTCGGACAGGGGTTTTAATAACAGAAGGCCCCGGATGGTCCCGGTTGACCGGGAAGGCATTGGCATGGCGTAAGATCCATCGTAAAATAGGGTTCTTAAAGAGTTCTTCTTTAGCCATAAAGCTAAATTGACGGGGACTGGCACCCAATGCAAAGTAGATGGGGTCGAACCAGGTCCGGTGCGGGCCCACCAGAATGTACGGGCCGTCTGGCAGCTCGTCACGGTGCAGGTAAGTTGGCCGACCGTTAATGACGTAGACGATGACCCGGATGATCCCCCGTAAAAACGAATAGAACATGTGTGACACTCCTCTCACAGTGAATCTGTATGAATCTAGTATGCAAAAAAAGTGCAGGAGTTGCAAGTTATCCTGTTAATCAGCAGTAGAAAGGAATTGCCGATGACAAAACCAACGTTACGGCCGGATGAACGTATCGACCAACTCTATAGTCAAGATATTCAAATCATTCAAAGCCCAGAGGTGTTTGCCTTTTCCCTCGATGCGGTGCTTCTGGCGGCGTTCGCAAAGCTACCGGCTAGAGCGACCAGCCGCACGGTTGACCTGTGTGCGGGGAACGGAGCCGTGGGTCTGTTTATGAGCCACCGGACTAAAGGACAGATTGCGGAAGTCGAATTACAGCCGCGATTAGCCGACATGGCCCGGCGAAGTATCGCATTAAATGGGTTGGATGACCACATGACGGTGTACCAAGGCGACTTGGCACAGGTCAACCAGTGGATCCCTAAGGATTCGGTGGACGTGGTGACCTGCAACCCGCCGTACTTTGAGGACTTGCCGGATAGTCAGAAGAATCCGAACCAGTACCTGGCCATTGCACGGCACGAGATCACGACGAATCTGGCGACCATTGTGGCGACGACTAGCGGCTTATTGAAGATGAACGGGAAGGCCTACTTTGTGCACCGCCCCGATCGATTACTTCAGCTCCTGACGCTGATGGGCCAACACCGGCTCGCACCTAAGCGAATTCGATTAGTGTACCCTAAGCCGGGCAAGGAAGCCAACATGGTACTGGTAGAAGCTATTAAGGATGGTAAGCCAGGGGGACTTAGGTTCCCGGCTCCGCTGACGGTCTATGATGCAACGGGAAACTATCAAGCAGAAGTGAAGCGATTATTGTATGGATAATTCACAAACTTATTATTTCTATGTTTTACTATGTGCTGACCAATCGCTGTATGGCGGGTTTACCACGGACGTGGCCAAACGCTTTGCGACGCATTTGGCAGGGAAGGGGGCCAAATATACGCGTGCGCACAAACCTTTGCGGGTTTTGTACAGTGAAGCCTTTGATTCTAAGCACGATGCGTTACACGCAGAATGGGCGTTTAAGCATCAAAGTCGCCAAAAAAAGCTCCTTTTTTTAAAAAAACACGGGATTCAAGTAAAGATTTAGCTCCTTGACTAATCAAACAACAGATTTTGTGTTAAACTGTACAAGTGCATCAGATATACAGGAAGTAGAATTTTAAGGAGGAACTTTACTGTGAAGATTATTGCTTATGGAATTCGCGACGACGAACAACCTTACTTGGAACAATGGTCTAAGGATCAAGGTATCGAAGTTAAGGCTGTTAAGGAACTGCTGGATGACAGCACGGTTGATTTAGCTAAGGGCTATGACGGTGCCGTTGTCTACCAACAAAAGCCTTACACGGCTTCCGTATTAGACAAGTTAGCCGCTAACGGTGTAACGAACTTGTCTTTACGGAACGTGGGTGTTGATAACGTTGATGCTGACGCTGTTAAGCGTAACGGCTTCAAGGTTACTAACGTTCCTGCATACTCCCCAGAAGCAATCGCTGAATTCACGGTTACTGAATTAATGCGGTTATTACGTCGGACGCCTACGTTCGACCGTAAGCAAGCTAATGGTGACCTGCGGTGGGCTCCAGATATCGCCGACGAATTGAACTCCATGACGGTTGGTGTTGTGGCTACTGGTCGGATCGGCCGGGCCGCTATGAAGATTTACCAAGGCTTCGGTGCCAAGGTTATCGCTTACGATGTCTTCCATAACCCTGAATTGGAAAAGCAAGGGATCTACGTGGACACGATGGACGAATTATACGCCCAAGCTGACGTTATTTCCTTGCACGCTCCTGCAACCAAGGACAACGAAAAGATGATCAACGATGACGCCTTCAGCAAGATGAAGGATGGCGTTTGGTTGTTGAACCCTGCCCGTGGTGCCCTCGTTGACACGGATGCTTTGATCCGTGCCCTGGACAGCGGTAAGGTTGCCGGTGCTGCCTTGGATGTTTACGAAGACGAAGTTGGAATCTTTAACACTGACTTTGGTAGCTTCGATGCTATTCCAGACGAACGGTTGAAGAACTTGATGAAGCGCGAAAACGTGCTGGTAAGCCCACACATCGCCTTCTACACCAAGACTGCCGTTAAGAACATGGTTCAATATGCTTTGAACAACAACAAGCAGTTAATTGAAACGGGTAAGGCTGACAACGTGGTTAAGTTCTAAGACGTTTCAGAAACTCGATGAATCTAAAAAGGCCATCAGCATTTGCTGATGACCTTTTTTGTGGCTTATGCCGTCCGCGTTAGGGTGGTGAGGGCCAGTAACAGGTCCTGCAACTCCGCGGGATTCTCTACGGTCTGATCGGGGATCCAATCGCCGTCAGGAACTTCTAGATTGCGGTGATTGAACCAGAAGGCTTGCCAGCCAGCCTGTTTGGCGGCTCGCACGTCCATACTGTAGCAATCACCGACGTAGACGCTCTCGCTGGCCCGTAGGTTCAACCGACGATTCATCGCGGTGAAGATCTGGGGGTCGGGCTTGGCTAGACCGACTTCTTCGGACGTCAGGATAGCGTCGCGGTCGATCCAGCGGTGCATATTCAAGTTCATCACTTTGGTCAACTGGTGTTCCGTGTGACCATTTGTGATAATTCCCAATTGATAGCGCGCCTTAAGCTGATCAAGCGCGGTTGCTAGTCCAGGAAAAAGTTTGATTTCTTGAAGCCCTTGTTGGTACGCTTCTTGGAAGGCTAGGGCGGCCTCTGGAGTAACCGGTGGTAAGTCCTGAACGTGCAGAGCAGCGTTCAAACGTTGAACGGCCATTTCATCGGCCGACCAATTTCCCTTAGCCAACTGTGCGTAAGCCGCCGCACTTTGGCGCCGGTAAGCCTGAAACGTCGGGGTCAAATCAAAACTGGATGGAAGCTGAACAATCGGCGCGAGGGCAGCTACAAAAGGTGCCTTTTGGTCGTAGAGCGTGTCATCAACATCAAAGACGACCGCTTTTATCATGTGCGTTTCCTCCTGTCTAAGTCCCTAGCAGTTTATCACACCTCAGCCTAAAAGCCAATTTTTCGTAAAATATTCCAGGATTTAGCTTGTGTTTAGTCGGTTCGTTTTGTATAATAACTGTCGGTGCGTATGCGCCAATTCACACCTGACGTGATGGCCTCGGTAGTGCTCGGGAGAGTTCTGGGGTCGTGTGAGCGTTGGGGAGGAAATCAAAAACTATTTGGAGGCATTTTACTATGGCTGTTATTTCCATGAAACAACTGCTTGAAGCCGGTGTCCACTTTGGTCACCAAACCCGTCGTTGGAACCCTAAGATGAAGCAATACATCTTTACGGAACGGAACGGTATCTACATCATCGACTTACAAAAGACGGTGAAGTTGATCGATGCTGCTTACAACTACATGAAGGACGAAGCATCTAAGGGTGCCGTTGTTCTGTTCGTTGGGACTAAGAAGCAAGCTCAAGACTCCATCGAAGAGGAAGCTACCCGTGCGGGTCAATTCTACGTTAACCACCGTTGGTTAGGTGGAACGTTGACCAACTGGGAAACGATCCAAACGCGGATCAAGCGGCTTAAAGATTTGAAGAAGATGGCCACTGATGGGACGTTCGACGTCTTACCTAAGAAGGAAGTTTCCTTGTTGAAGAAGTCTCAAGACAAGTTGGAACGGTTCTTAGGCGGGATCGAAGACATGCCTAAGTTACCTGACGTTATGTTCATCGTTGACCCACGTAAGGAACAAATCGCGGTTCACGAAGCACAAAAGTTGAACATTCCGATCGTTGCGATGGTTGATACCAACACTGACCCAGACGACATCGACGTTGTGATTCCTTCTAACGACGACGCTATCCGTGCCGTTCGTTTGATCACTTCCAAGATGGCTGATGCCATTGTTGAAGGCCGTCAGGGTGAAGACCAAGTTGACGAAAAGACTTTCGAAGGCAAGAAGGATGACGCTGCTAAGGATAACAAGGCAAAGTCTGACAACTCCATGGAAGACATCGTTAACGCTGTTGAAGGCGACAACAAGTAATTAAATGCGGAGTTCCCTGCGGGGGACCTTCCAAATATATGCTTTAAAGCACCTTAGGCTGGCTTAATTAGGACCGATCATGGCCTGAGATTGAGTCAGCCTTTTTTGGTGAATTGAATCCACTATTTTAAATTGAGGAGGCCATGACACATGGCAAGCAAGATTACGGCGGCACAAGTTAAGGAATTACGTGACAAGACGCAAGTCGGTATGATGGACGCAAAGAAGGCCCTGGTTGCTTCTGAAGGCGACATGGACAAGGCCATCGACTTCCTGCGTGAAAAGGGAATCGCTAAGGCTAAGAAGAAGAGCGGTAACGTTGCGGCAAACGGTTTAGCTAAGGTGGAAGTTGCGGGTAACACGGCAGCCATCATCGAAGTTAACTCCGAAACGGACTTCGTGGCCACTAACGACACGTTCAACGGCTTAGTTGACACGATTGCGGACACGATTGCTAAGCAAGAACCAGCTGACTTGGATGCTGCTTTGGCATTGAATACGGCTGATGGGAGCACCATCAACGACGCCATCGTGAAGACCACGCAAGTGACTAGCGAAAACGTTCAATTACGGCGGTTTGCTGTGGTTAAGAAGACCGACAGCCAAGTCTTTGGTGCTTACTTACACCAAGGTGGCCAAATCGCTGCGTTGGTAACGTTGGACGGTGCTGACGAAGCAACCGCTAAGGACGTTGCGATGCACGTTGCGGCTATCAACCCAGAATTTGTTTCCCGTGAAGACATCCCAGCCGACCGGTTGGCTCACGAACGGGAAGTTCTGAAGCAAGAAGCTTTGAACGAAGGCAAGCCTGAAAAGATCGTTGAAAAGATGGTCGAAGGTCGTCTGCACAAGTTCTTATCTGAAATCAGCTTAGCTGACCAACCATTCGTTAAGGATGGCGACCAAACGGTTAGCCAATTTGTTGCCAGCAAGGGTGGCAAGTTAGTGAACTTTGTTCGTTACGAAGTTGGTGAAGGTATCGAAAAGCCAACGGTTGACCTGGCCAAGGAAGTCCAAGACCAAATCAACGGTTAAGATAAGCGTTAACCGAAAAGGCGTAGCTGCCCAGGCAGTCTACGCTTTTTTGATGAACATTTTTCTAACGAAATGGTGAATTCACAACACCTGACTATCACTAACCCTGGGAATATGATAAAATTGTTCTCAGAATATAATAGGAGGAAACAGCATGGCGGACGTAAAGTATCAACGGATTATGTTAAAGCTCAGTGGCGAAGCTTTGGCCGGAGACAAGGGGTTTGGCATTAATCCGCCAGTAATCAAGACGGTAGCGGAAGAAATTCGAGATGTTTATAATCTTGGAATTCAGATTGCCATCGTTGTCGGCGGTGGGAACATGTGGCGGGGAATCGCCGGTTCTCAGATGGGAATGGAACGGGCCCAAGCTGACTATATCGGCATGCTGGCCACCATTATGAATGCTTTGGCTCTGCAGGACAACCTGGAATCCATCGGGGTGCCAACGCGGGTTCAAACGTCGATTGAGATGCGGCAAATTGCCGAACCTTATATTCGGCGGAAGGCCATTCGGCACTTGGAAAAGAAGCGGGTCGTCATCTTCGCGGGTGGTACGGGGAGTCCGTACTTCTCAACGGATACGACGGCGGCTTTACGGGCTGCCGAAATCAACGCCGACGCCATTTTAATGGCGAAAAACGGGGTTGATGGCATTTATTCAGCTGATCCAAACAAGGACCCTTCGGCGGTCAAGTTTGATAAGCTGACGCAATTAGATATCATTAATAAGGGCTTGCACGTGATGGATACCACGGCTAGCTCATTCTCCATGGACAACGATATTCCCGTAGTGGTGTTCAACCTGAATAAGAGCGGTAATATTCGCAAAGTTGTCGAGGGAGAAAACATTGGGACCACAGTTTATAGTAAGGGGTAATTAAGATGGCAGATCAGATTATTACAACCGCATCAAGTAAAATGAAAAAGGCCGAAGAAGCCTTGAAACGGGAACTGGGAACGATTCGGGCCGGCCGGGCCAACGCCAGCATCCTGAACCGGGTCATGGTGGAATACTATGGCACCCAGACGCCATTGAACCAAGTGGCATCCATCACGATTCCTGAACCCCGGGTGCTGATGATCACGCCGTTCGATAAGTCGTCTTTAGATGACATTGAACGGGGAATCTTGGAATCCGATGTCGGCATCACGCCTTCCAACGACGGTTCGGCTATTCGGTTGGTCATTCCACAGTTAACCGAGGAACGGCGTAAGGAAATCGCTAAGCAAGTTAAGGCCACCGCTGAAAGTGGTAAGGTTGCCGTGCGGAACGTTCGACGGGAAGCCATGGATAGCCTGAAGAAGGGCCACAAGGATGGCGATTACACGGATGACCAACTCCATAACTTAGAGGACCAAGTTCAAAAGGAAACGGATAAGGCCATCAAGGGTGTCGACGCCATTGCGGCGGATAAAGAAAAAGAAGTTATGACGGACTAGTTACCGACTAAAAGGAGAGTGCTGGATTATGGCAGAAGATAACCAACAAGAACCAGAAAACATTGAAATCACCCCCGGTTCCAAAGAATTTGGGAAGATGGTCTTTCGTTTGAACAACCCGGTCAACGCCGAGAATGTTTCGGTCTTGAACTACAACGGTGCTGAATTGGAGGAAATCCAAGACGGTGTCTACGCCCAACCAGCTTTTGTCAGTGATGATTTCAACTTGTTCTTCGTGGTCACCCAATTGATTGGGGATGACTGGATCGTGGCGTTCTCCAAGGCCACGATTGAGAACGGCAACGAAATCACCGACTTATCCGATCCGTTACCAACGGGTGAGGGCTTGAACCTGTTGGGGCAAGTTAGCGCCGAAGACGCAAATAACCTGTTGAGCTATTTTGGCACGTTAACGGATGCGAAACGCGGTGAATGGCGGTTAATCGAATAATCGCACAAAGCTAAAGATTTCGCACAATTTTGGGGCTAGGATAGTATCCTAGCCCTTTTTTTGTTAAGATGAGAGGTTGTAAAGAGCAATGGAGGTGCGCTGTGTTCTCATTTTTAAGTAAGGATCAACAAACCGGCGAGGTCGCCGAGCGACAGCTTGATGAAAGCAACATTCCCGCCCACGTCGCCATCATTATGGATGGCAACGGCCGGTGGGCGCAGCAGCGGCATTTACCGCGAATCGCTGGCCATAAGCAGGGAATGAACACTGTGAAGACGGTCGCCAAAGCGGCTAGTCAGCTGGGTGTGAAGGTGTTGACGCTCTACGCGTTCTCAACGGAAAATTGGAAACGGCCGACAGCAGAAGTCAATTACCTCATGAAATTACCGGTCGACTTCTTTAGCACGTTCGTTCCGGACCTAGTGAAGAATAATATCCGCGTCAAAGTGATGGGGTATACGGATAAGCTTCCTGCAGCCACGCAACAAGCGGTACAGGATGCGATTACGGCGACTCAGGATTGTACGGGGATGGTTTTGAACTTCGCCTTGAACTATGGTGGCCGGGCCGAAATCGTCACGGCGATGCAGCAATTGGCCCAACGCGTTCAAGCGGGCGATTTAGCGCCGGAAGCCATTGACGAAGCCTTGATCAGTCAACACTTGATGACGGGTGACTTGGGGGACTTACAAGACCCTGACCTGTTGATTCGGACCAGTGGGGAAGAGCGACTGTCGAACTTTATGCTTTGGCAGGTCGCCTACAGCGAGTTTGTCTTCATGGCGGACCATTGGCCGGACTTTGATCAGACGACGTTAGAACGGGCCATCTACGCTTACCAGCAACGGCATCGGCGGTTTGGTGGCTTAACCAATAAGTAAATTCTTTATATTGAGGAGCTTGGAAGATGAAACAACGGGTTATTACGGCGATCGTGGCGTTAGTTATTTTTATTCCCATTATTATTGCCGGCGGAGTTTGGGTCGATATTGCGGCCTTTGCATTAGGGTTAGTGGCGTTATCGGAAGTCTTGATCATGCGGAAGAAGTTGTTGATCAGTCCGGAAGCCATCATTTCGGGACTAGGGATCTTAGTGGTGATTGCGCCAACGACGTGGTTCAACCACTTACCCCACTATCTTACGTCGTGGTATTTGGTTTACTTGTTCGTCCTGTTACTCTTAGTGCGGACGGTCTTCTCCCGCAACCGGTTCTCCTTTGACGACGCCGGGGTGATTACGCTGAGCATGTTATACATCGGAATCGGGTTCCACTTCTTCGTGGCGGCCCGAGCCGTGAGCTTGGTCACCTTATTGTACGCGCTGTTCATTGTCTGGCTGACGGATTCTGGAGCCTACATGATTGGCCGGAAGCTGGGGCGGCATAAATTAGCGCCGCACATTAGTCCTAATAAGACTTGGGAAGGGTCCATCGGGGGCACCCTGGTCGCAACGATTCTGGTTTCGATTTTCTGGTACTTCTTCCCGACCGGGGACTACAGTCTGATTACGATGGTGGGGTTGACGTTGATCTTCTCCATCGTAGGTCAATTAGGGGATTTGGTAGAATCCGCTTTGAAACGCTACTACGGCGTCAAGGACTCTGGGAAGATTCTTCCGGGTCACGGGGGAATTTTAGACCGGTTTGATAGTTTACTGTTAGTTCTACCCGTGATTCATCTCTTTGGTTTGATTTAGAGTGACACGTTCGCTTGCGTCCGCGCGGGGGCTAAGGTATGCTTAAAAGCAGCAATTAAGACTACGGACTGAAGAAGGGACGACATCTGTGATTACAACGATTATTACCTTTATCATTGTCTTTGGTATCTTGGTCATCGTGCATGAGTTTGGGCATTTTTACTTTGCCAAGCGTGGCGGGATCCTGGTACGGGAATTCTCCATCGGTATGGGACCTAAGCTGGTCTACCACCGGGGGAAGGACGGGACAACTTACACGTTACGGCTACTCCCCGTCGGCGGATACGTCCGGATGGCGGGCGCCGAAGATGACGAAGAAGAGCTGAAGCCCGGGACGCCGGTTAGCCTGTATCTCGGGGCTAACGATACGGTGGAACGGATCAATACCAGTAAAAAATCGACACTGTTTAACGGCATTCCGTTAGAAGTCACGGCCACGGATCTAGAAGATGATTTGTGGATCGAAGGGTACGAGAACGGTGACGAATCAGCCGTTAAACGCTACCCCGTGGCGCATGACGCGACGATTATTGAAAATGATGGGACGGAGCTTCGAATTGCGCCACGCGACGTTCAGTTTCAAGCTGCTTCGCTGGGACGGCGTCTGGTCACCAACTTTGCGGGACCGATGAACAACATCTTGTTGGCTATCGTGACGTTTATGTTGATGGCGGTAGCTCAGGGCGGTGTCGCTATGGGCACCAACCAAGTGCAGGTGTCTACGACCCCGGTTTCGGTCGCCAAGCAAGCGGGAATTCGGAATAACGATAAGATTTTAAGCGTCAACGGAAAAAAGACTAAGGATTGGACAGCGCTGAGTCAGGCTATTCAACCCCGAGCTAACAAGGCCACCAAAGTGACCATTGACCGCAACGGGACGCTAAAGCACCTGACCTTAACGCCGAAGGGGGAAACCTCTAACGGAAAAACGGTCGGCATGATTGGCATCACGCAGGCCCAAGACAAGCGTGTGGGGACGATTCTGCTGTCCGGGTTCACACAGACTTGGACCATGACCAAAGCGCTGTTTGGTGCGTTATGGCACATGGTTTCGGGTCACTTTAGCTTAAACGACCTGGGGGGGCCGGTGGCTATTTTCGCCACAACTTCTGAGGCCGCCAAGTTTGGGTTGATCGGGATTCTGAACTTCCTGGCCTTCCTGTCTTTGAACTTAGCAATTGTGAATTTACTGCCAATTCCAGCCTTGGATGGTGGTAAAATATTATTAAACCTAATCGAAGCCGTTCGCCGTAAACCACTTTCGGAAAACGTGGAAGCGGGGATTACCTTAGTCGGGGTGGCCTTTTTGGTTGTCTTGATGTTGTTGGTAACCTGGAACGATATCGAACGCTACTTTATTCGATGATTAGGACGTTACGAGAAGGGAATATTTGACTATGAAGCAATCAAAACTACTCATTCCAACCTTGAAAGAGGTGCCGAATGATGCTGAGGCTCTCAGCCATCAAATGATGCTGCGGGCTGGTTATATCCGTCAGGTGACGGCGGGGATGTACGCCTACCTCCCACTGGCCTTTCGGGTCTTGACCAACATCGAAACCATCATTCGCGAAGAAATGGACAAGATCGACGCCGTGGAAACGTTGATGCCGGCGGTCTTACCGGCCTCTTTGTGGCGGGATTCCGGTCGTTACGAAACGTACGGCCCTAACCTGTTCAAGTTCAAGAACCGGCATGACAGTGACTTTATCTTGGCACCAACGCACGAAGAAACTTACACCATGTTGATTCGCGATGCCGTAAAGTCCTACAAGCGGTTGCCTCTCGTGATGTACCAAATCCAGGCGAAGTACCGTGATGAAGACCGGCCACGATATGGGTTGTTACGGGGTCGTGAATTCATCATGAAGGATGCCTACTCATTTTCCCTGGATGATGCTGATCTGGACCGGATTTATGGTCAGATGGAAGAGGCTTACGAGCGCATCTTCGATCGGATCGGGTTGAACTACCGGGCCATCGTCGGGGATGGTGGCGCCATGGGTGGTAAGGATTCCAAGGAATTTTCCGCCATCGCACCAGTGGGTGAAGACACCATCGTCTACTCGGATTCTTCCGACTACGCGGCGAACCTGGAAATGGCCAAGAGTCTCTTTATCAGTAAGAAGTCGCACGCGACGCCAGCTGATCTGGAGAAGATTGCCACTCCAGGGGTGAAGAGTATTGAGGACTTGGCGGCCTTCTTAAAGGTTCAACCAGCTGACCTAGTCAAGAGCATGCTTTACATGGCAGATAAGGACCAACCGGTCTTGGTTCTGGTTCGTGGCGACCACGAAGTTAATGAAACCAAGCTGAAGAATTACTTGAATGCGGACTTCTTGGACCCTGCAACGCCAGAAGATGCTGAAAAGTACCTGGGTGCTAGCTTTGGATCCCTCGGCCCGGTTGGCGTCGGCGAAGACGTTAAGATCTTAGCGGACCAATACGTGGGTGACATGGTCAACGTGGCCGTGGGTGCCAATGAAGATGGCCACCACTACATCAACGCGAATATTGACCGGGACTTCCGGATCGATGCTTACGCGGACTTACGGACGGTTCAGGCGGGGGATGTCTCCCCGGACGGCTCCGGCGTCTTGAAGTTTACTAAGGGAATCGAAATTGGCCACATCTTCAAGTTGGGGACGCGGTACTCAGATGCCTTGGGTGCAACGGTCTTAGATGAGAACGGGCGGCAACAACCCGTGGTCATGGGATGCTACGGTATCGGCGTGAGCCGGTTACTGTCCGCAGTGGCGGAACAACAAGCGGACGAACACGGGCTGGTTTGGCCCCGGAACATCGCGCCGTTCGACATTCACTTGATTCCGGTTAACCTGAAGAAGGCGGAACAAGCTGATCTGACGGCTGAACTGGAAAAGCAACTGACGGTTGCGGGATACCGGGTCTTGACCGATGACCGGAAGGAACGGCCAGGGGTCAAGTTTGCGGATTCCGACTTGATGGGGATTCCTGCTCGGATCACCGTCGGTAAAAAGGCCGGTGAAGGCATCGTCGAGATCAAGATTCGTAAGACCGGTGAGACGGTCGAAGTCATCAAAGACGAGGTCGCCAGCACCATTGAAATTTTGTTTAAAGATATTGACTAGCGTTTCGCGGGAGAAGGCCAGCTTGACTTGCTGGCCTTTTTTCGACGCGTAACGTCACGGAAAGGAGCTTCCTTGTGGACGAAGATCGGCACAGTTTATTTCAGAAACTCTTACAGCAGCTTGATTTGACCAGTATGGCGGATCAACCAGCCTTTCAGGGGGCCACGCTAAACAAGCTGACGGTTCATGACCAGTCACGCCGGTGGCATTTTTATCTGCAATTTCCGCAGATTCTGCCCTTCACCTTGTTTGCGGACTTCCATCAGCACCTGCAAATCGCGTTTCACGAAATCGCGACGGTGGGGGCGACCATGATCGTCGCTGAGCCGGAGCTGACCAACCGCTTATTAGGGGATTACTGGCAATGGGTCGTCAAGAATAGTGGCCTAACGAATAATCTGGTCATGGAGCTGACCCAATCGCAGGTGCCCGAACTGGATGCAGACGGGCGGGTTCTCCTGTACGCGCAGAACGAAGTGGTCAAAGATTTCCTGCAGAATCAGGCATTGGGGCCGCTGGAGGCGACCTACCGACAGGCGGGCTTCCCTAAGTTCAACATTCAGGTCATGGTCGACGAATCCAAGTCGCAGGCGAAGATCAATGAGTTTAAAGCTCGTCAAGAAAAGACGGATGCGCAACTGGCAAAGCAAGCGGCCGCGGCGATTGCTAAGGCTAACCAGAAGCGGCAATCGGATGAGCCGGTCGCCGCGAGTGGACCGACGCAGATTGGGAAGACCATCAAGGGGGACCAACCCGTTATGCGAATGGTCGATATTACCCAAGAAGAACGGTCAGTCATCGTTGAAGGCTACGTTTTCGATAAGGAAATTCGGAAGTTACGGTCCGGTCGGCAATTACTGACCCTGAAGATCACCGACTACACGTCTTCCATCGTGGTCAAAAAGTTCTCCCGTGGCGCCGAAGATGAAGCCCAATTTGCCGGCGTTTCCGAGGGAAGCTGGGTCAAGGTACGCGGGAGTGTCCAAGAAGACAGCTTCATGCGTGACCTGGCATTGAACGCCTACGACATCAACGAAGTTAAGCACGCTTCCCGCCAGGATACGGCGCCAGCTGATCAGAAACGGGTAGAATTACACTTACACACCACCATGAGTCAGATGGATGCGACCAATCCCATTGGAGACTTTGTGGGGCAAGCCAAGAAATGGGGAATGCCGGCGATTGGTATTACCGATCACGCCGACGTCCAAGGCTTCCCAGCGGCGTTTAACGCGGCGTCTAAGGCGGGCGTTAAGATGCTCTACGGGGTCGAAGCCAACTTGGTGGACGATGGGGTGCCCATTGGGTATAACAGCGCTCACGTGCCCCTAGATGGCGCAACTTACGTGGTCTTTGACGTGGAAACTACGGGACTATCGGCGATTTATGATAAAGTGATCGAATTATCGGCGGTCAAGATGCAACATAAGAACGTGATCGACCAATTCGAAGAGTTCATCGATCCGGGCTTTCCGCTGTCGGAACAGACCACGAATCTGACCAGTATCACGGATGATATGGTGGCGGGATCGAAGACCGAAGAAGAGGTCTTTAAGCTTTTCCGTGACTTCTGTGGTGACGCCATTATCGTTGGGCATAACGTCACGTTCGACGTGGGCTTCATGAACACGGGGTATCAGCGTCACGGGATGCCGGAAATCAGTAATCCCATTATTGATACCTTAACGTTGGCACGTTGGCTTTACCCGACGTTGAAGAGTTACCGGCTGAACACGTTGGCGAAACGGTTCCACGTGAGCTTGGAGCACCATCACCGGGCCGTCTATGATGCGGAATCAACCGGTCATCTGAACTACCTGTTCTTGAAGGACGCGGAGGAGCGCTACCATGTTCAGTTCCATGATCAATTGAACGATCATATGACGGACAACGACGCCTATAAGCATGCCCGACCGAACCACGCGATTATTTATGCGCAGACTCAGGCGGGGCTGAAGAACCTCTTCAAGTTAGTGTCGGCGTCGAACGTGGACTACTTCTACCGGGTTCCGCGGGTGCCTCGGAGCGTCTTAGACCATTACCGAGAGGGCTTATTAGTCGGCTCGGCGTGTGCTTCGGGTGAAGTCTTCACGGCGATGATGCAAAAAGGACAGGTTGAAGCGGCAGCTAAGGCGAAGTACTATGACTACTTGGAAGTGCAACCGCCCCAAGCTTACCAACCCCTATTGGAATCAAAATTGATTGCGGATAAAGAGCATTTATACGAGATCTTGAAGAACATGATTCAACTGGGTCATGACTTGAATAAGCCCGTGGTGGCGACTGGAGACGTACATTACCTGAATCCGGTCGATGCCATTTACCGCAAAATCCTGATTCATTCGCAAGGTGGGGCCAACCCACTGAACCGGCAAGAGTTACCACCAGTGCCGTTCTTGAGTACCGATGAAATGTTGAAGCAGTTTGACTTTTTGGATGATCAGACGGCTCACGAAATCGTGGTCACCAACACCCAAAAGATTGCTGACCAAATCGACGACATCCATCCGCTAAAGGATAAGCTGTACACGCCGCGGATGGAGGGGGCTGAAGACGAAATTCGGGAACGGACCATGAATACGGCCCATGCTTGGTACGGAGATCCGTTACCGGAATTGGTTCAGCACCGGGTCGACCGGGAACTGAAGTCCATTATTGGGAACGGGTTCTCCGTGATTTATTTGATCGCCCAACGGCTGGTAGCCAAGTCGAACAAGGACGGGTACTTGGTTGGGTCCCGGGGGTCCGTCGGGTCCAGTGTGGTCGCGACGCTCACGGGAATCACCGAAGTGAACCCACTCCCACCGCACTATCGTTGCCCGAACTGCCAGTACTCGCACTTCTACACCAAAGGGGAGTACAGTTCAGGGTACGATTTACCGGAAAAGAAGTGTCCTAAGTGTGGGACCTTGATGATCGGCGACGGGCATAACATCCCCTTCGAAACCTTCTTAGGATTCAAGGGAAACAAGGTCCCCGATATCGATCTGAACTTCTCCGGGGATTACCAACCGATTGCCCATAACTACACCAAGGTCTTGTTCGGTGAGAAGAACGTGTACCGGGCCGGAACCATCGGCACGGTGGCCGACAAGACGGCGTACGGGTACGTGAAGGCCTACGAACGGGATACTGAGCAGACCTTCCGGGGGGCCGAAGTAGACCGGCTAGCCAAGGGCGCGACCGGGGTCAAGCGGACCACCGGGCAACACCCCGCGGGGATCATCGTTGTGCCGGACTACATGGACATCTACGACTTTACGCCGATCCAGTACCCGGCGGATGACCAGAACGCGGCTTGGCAAACCACCCACTTTGATTTCCATTCGATTCATGACAACATCTTGAAGATTGATATTCTGGGGCATGATGACCCGACCATGATTCGGATGCTGCAAGATCTGTCCGGGGTCGATCCAACGACTATTCCGATGGATGACCCGGGTGTCATGGGGCTGTTCTCCGGGACGGATTCGTTAGGTGTGACGCCGGAACAGATCCAATCGAAGACGGGGACGCTGGGCGTTCCTGAATTTGGAACGCGGTTCGTGCGGGGGATGCTGGAACAGACTCACCCGCAGAACTACTCACAGCTCCTACAAATTTCTGGGTTGTCCCACGGGACTGACGTGTGGCTAGGTAACGCCGATGAGCTGATCAAGAACGGTACGGCGACGATTGCTAACGTTATTGGTTGTCGGGATAACATCATGACCGACTTGATCAACTACGGGTTGGATTCAGAAACGTCCTTCCAGATCATGGAGCAGGTGCGTCACGGTCGGGGCATCAAGGACGAGTGGCAAGAGAAGATGCGTGAAACCGACGTTCCCGAGTGGTATATCGATTCGTGTCTGAAGATCAAGTACATGTTCCCCCGGGCCCATGCGGCGGCTTACGTCTTGATGGCGTTGCGGGTCGCTTACTTTAAGGTCTACTTCCCCATCATCTACTACGCGGCGTACTTCTCCGTGCGGGCCGATGACTTTGACGTGGTCGCTATGTCGCAAGGTAAGACGGCGGTCAAAGCAGCGATGAAAGCCATCAACGACCAGGGGATGGACGCGTCTGCTAAGGACAAGAACCTGTTGACGGTCTTGGAGTTAGCGAACGAAATGCTAGAACGCGGTTACGAGTTTAAGATGATTGATCTGGAGAAGTCGGATGCTGCGGATTGGATCATTGAAGGCAAGACCTTGATTGCGCCATTCCGAGCCGCTCCTGGATTGGGGTTGAACGTGGCGAAGCAAATCGTGGCTGCCCGTAACGACCGGCCCTTCATCTCCAAGGAAGATCTGGCCAAGCGAGGAAAGGTTTCGAAGACGCTGATCGACTTCATGACTGAAAACGGCGTGTTGACCGGCTTACCAGACGAAAACCAACTAAGTTTGTTTGATGATATGATGTAAAAAATGGCGTTACCGGGAGTTCGTTGGTAGCGTTAGGGCCTCAGCTGAGCGTGTTTGCCAGCTGAGGCTTTTTTGGTAGGTTCGGGTTTGGCCAATCCCTTAATTAGCCGGATTTAAAGTATCGGAAACGCTTACAAAAGGAGCGATTGATGGTATACTGGAGTTGAGGAATTCCAAGCTTAGTACGACTCGACAATCACGAAAGTAGGTGATCACCATGTTACGGCAATTCACTAAATTACCCGATGGTTGGATCTTTTTCACGGGCTACTGCCTGATTGCGTTGGGGTATGTTTTGTGTGGGCTGTTGACTAGCGTTGTGGCTACGCCGTTTTTGGCTTTAGTTGTGACGTATTTTACAATTGCGTTTATCCTGACGATTTTTAAGGTGATTGGGTTACGGCGGATGGAATTGAGTCAATTAAACTTCTTGGTATTTGAATTTGTAACGATTTCAGGGTTCTTAATTCTCTTGGCAACCTGTGAGTAACCGCCTCAAGAGTTGCAATCGCGGGGTATCTGTAGTAAAGTTAAGAATGTAGTTAAACTCGTTTTTTAAATGAGTGAGCAGTTATTGCTCACTCTTTTTAATGGAAAAATATAGGAGGCGGATAGTCGTTGAGTACAGTCGTCGAGACCGTAACGGATTTAGTTCAACCAATCATGGCCCAGCACCAGTTCGACCTGGTCGATGTGGAATTCGTTAAAGAGGGTAAGAGCTGGTACCTTCGGGTTTATATTGATAAGCCGGGTGGCATCAACATTGAAGAATGTGCTACTGTGAGTGATGAGTTGTCGGAAAAGCTCGACGCTCTCGATCCAGATCCCATTCCACAAGCGTACTTCTTAGAAGTTTCTTCACCGGGCGCCGAACGGCCGTTGAAGAAGCCAGAAGACTTTGAAAAGGCCGTGGGTGAATACATCCACGTGTCGTTGTACCAGAAGATTGGCGCCAGCAAGGTCTATGAAGGCACCTTGTTGAAGTTGACCGATGAATCGCTGGACTTGAAGGTGAACCTGAAAGGGCGCATCAAGACCTTAACGATTCCACGTGCGGGGATTGCCCAGGCACGGTTAGCCATCAAGTTCTAAATTTAAGGAGCGAAAGACAGTATGAGTAAAGAATTACTGGGTGCCTTAGACGTCCTCGAGACGGAAAAGGGCATCAAAAAAGAAGTGGTCATCGAAGCCTTAGAAGCGGCGTTGGTTTCAGCTTACAAGCGTAATTACGACCAAGCGCAAAACGTTGAGGTCAACTTCGATGCGCGGAAGGGCGATATTCACGTCTTTGCCGTGAAGAAGGTCGTGGATCAAGTTTACGATTCCCGGCTGGAAGTCGGCTTGGATGAAGCCTTGGCCATTAACAAGGGATACGAATTAGGGGATGACATCAAGTTTGAAGTTACCCCTAAGAACTTCGGTCGGATTGCTGCCCAAACGGCCAAGCAGGTAATCATGCAACGGGTTCGCGAAGCTGAACGGAACATTATCTATGACCAATACAGCCAATACGAAAACGAAATCGTCACGGGAGAAGTGGAACGCCAAGACACCCGGTTCGTTTACGTGAACTTAGGGAAGGTCGAAGCCGTCATGGGTCGTCAAGACCAGATGCCTAACGAGACTTACCGGATTCATGATAAGATCAAGGTCTACGTGACGCGGGTCGAAAACGCGACTAAGGGACCACAAGTCTTTGTTAGTCGGACGGCGGCTGACCTGTTGAAGCGGCTGTTTGAACAAGAAGTTCCAGAAATTTACGATGGAACCGTGGAAATCATGGCGATTGCACGGGAAGCCGGCGACCGGGCCAAGGTTGCGGTTCGGTCGAATAATCCGGATATCGATCCTGTGGGGACCAGTGTGGGACCACGGGGCCAACGGGTTCAAACGATCGTGAATGAACTGGGTGGCGAAAACATGGATATCGTGGAATGGACGGACGATGAAGCGAAGTTTATCGCCAACGCCCTGAACCCGGCGGAAGTGTTGGATGTCATCTTTGACCCGAATAATGAACGGGCGTGCGAAGTTGTGGTTCCGGACTACCAGCTATCCTTAGCGATTGGTAAGCGGGGGCAAAACGCACGATTAGCCGCAAAGTTAACCGGTTATAAGATTGATATTAAATCAGAATCTGAAGCTTCTGCTATAATGGAAGCAGATCAGGCCGAAACTGAGGACGCACCTGAAGAAGATGCCACGGACGAAACGGCTCCGGCTGAAGCAACGGCATCCGAGTCAACGACCGAAGAACCTTCAGACGCTGCTGACGCGACGACCGATGATGCAACACCGGTTGACGACGCCCCAGCGTCCGATGCGACGGAAGATGACGAACACGACGCCCCATCAGCCGAATAAGCTGCTGGCAAAGGAGGGTTTCACGTCATGAGACAACGTAAGGTCCCGATGCGAAAAGACATCGTTACGGGAGAAATGGCACCGAAGAAACAATTAGTCCGGATCGTCCGGAACCAAGACCAAGAAGTGAGTGTTGATCCGACGGGTAAAAAGTCCGGACGGGGCGCTTATATTTCGTTAGACGTTGCGGTAGCTCAACGCGCCAAGAAAGAACGGACCTTTGACCACGTTTTTGGAGTCAAGCTCGACGAACAGTTTTACGACGACTTGATTGCTTACGTGGATCATCAACAGGCCCGGCGAGAATTATTTGATCATGACTAATTCGCAACGTGCCTTACAACTTTTAGGATTGATCCGGCGGGCAGGAAAACTGGTCACCGGTGAATCCTTTGTCCTGGCAGCGGTGCGTGACGGCTCAGCTAAGTTAGTTTTAATGGCTAACGATACCGGGGCTAGCAGTCAAAAGCAGTTCCGTGATAAAACGGCCAGTTACCAGGTACCACTATATGAAACATTTACGAAAGACCAACTGAGCACGGCCATTGGGTCGGCGCGCACGGTCATTGCCATCACCGATCCGGGATTCGTCCGGAAACTCCAACAATTACTTGCTGACTAGACCCTGACGTTCTCGTGATCGATGTGATTTTAAGGAGAGTGAAGATATGGGGAAAAAGCGACTTTACGAACTTGCTAAAGAAATCAACGTCTCCAGTAAACAATTAATCGCGAAAGCTGAGGAAAAGGGCTTTCCGGTGAAAAATCATATGTCAACGCTCGGCGAGAACGAAGAACGTCAATTGCGGGCGGCTTTTAAGAAGCCCGCAGCGGGACAGTCAGCTAAAAAGCCGGTTACATCAGCAACGCAGCGACCGACTAACCACTCGTCCCAACACGGTCAGGCGACGAATAAGGCGACCGCTAAGTCGTCGCAGTCGACCAACCATTCTTCTTCGACTAATGCCACGCACCAGTCGAAGAATTCCCAGCAACACACGCAACATAATAAAAATAATGGCCAGACCGGAACGCAACATGGGACGCGTAATTCCGGCACCGGCAGATTTGGTGGAAGCTTGAATAATAATACAAACAATAATAATGGTCGTCGTGGCGGGAATAGCCGCGGTGGGCGGAATAACCGCAATAACCGCAACAACCGGCGACGCAATAATAATAACCGTTACAAGAAGAACCAACGGATTAAAGATGTGAACCAACACAAGGGTGCTCCTGAACGGAAGAACAAGGCGTTACCAGAAGTCTTGCAATATACGGACGGAATGAACGCTCAAGACTTGGCGAAGCTCTTACACCGTTCTTCAGCTGAAATCGTGAAGAAGCTCTTCATGCTGGGGGTTATGGTCAACCAAAACCAATCCCTGGATAAGGATACGATTGAAATCCTGGCTTCTGATTATGGGATTCAGGCCCAAGAAAAGGTACAAGTCGATGTTTCAGATATCGACAAGGCCTTCGATGAAGAAATGGCCAACAAGAAGCACCAAGTTACCCGGGCACCCGTAGTTACGATCATGGGTCACGTTGACCACGGGAAGACCACGCTGCTGGACCACTTGCGGCACTCCCACATTACGGCGGGTGAAGCCGGGGGGATCACGCAAGCTATCGGGGCTTACCAAGTGCACTACAATGATAAGTTGATCACCTTCTTGGATACGCCAGGACACGCGGCCTTCACCGAAATGCGGGCCCGTGGTGCGGAAATCACCGACATTACTATCTTGGTCGTGGCAGCGGATGATGGTGTGATGCCTCAAACGATTGAAGCCATTCACCATGCGAAGGCTGCGGGGACGCCAATTATTGTGGCGGTCAACAAGATCGATAAGCCAGGCGCTAACCCGAACCACGTGATGGAACAGTTAACGGAATATGAATTGATTCCTGAAGACTGGGGTGGCGACACCATCTTCGTGAACATCTCAGCGAAGTTCGGGAAGAACATTGATGAACTGCTGGACATGATCCTGCTCCAAGCGGAAGTCATGGAATTAAAGGCTAACCCAGATCAAAATGGGGCCGGTTCTGTGATTGAAGCACGGTTGGACCAAGGAAAAGGGTCCGTGGCGACCTTACTGGTTCAGACGGGGACCTTACACGTCGGCGACCCAATCGTTGTGGGGAACACCTTTGGTCGGGTGCGGACCATGACCAACGAACGTGGTTCTGCCATCAAGGCAGCGGTACCGTCAACGCCCGTGGAAATCACGGGGTTGAACGATGTGCCGGAAGCCGGGGACCGGTTCGTGGTCTTTGACGACGAAAAGACGGCCCGGGCAGCTGGTGAAGAACGGGCCAAGGAAGCCTTGGTCAAGGAACGCCAGAATACCAGTCACGTGACGTTGGACAACCTGTTCGACTCCCTTAAGGAAGGCGAAATGAAGGAAGTTGACGTCATCATCAAGGCGGACGTTCAAGGATCCGTTGAAGCCCTAGCGGGGAGCCTGAAGAAGATTGACGTTGCCGGTGTGCGGGTCAACATTATTCACTCAGCCGTCGGTGCCATTAACGAAAGTGATGTCACGTTGGCGGAAGCCTCCGATGCCATCATTATCGGGTTCAACGTTCGCCCAACGCCACAAGCGCGGTCTCAAGCGGATAGCGATAAGGTCGACATTCGTCTTCACAACGTCATCTACAACGCCATCGATGAAATCGAAGCGGCGATGAAGGGGATGCTGGAACCAACCTACGAAGAACAAGTTATCGGTCAAGTAGAAGTACGGCAGATTTACCATGCTTCCAAGGTCGGTACGATCGTCGGTGGGATGGTCACAGATGGTAAGGTTACCTCTGACGCTGATGTTCGGTTAATTCGGGATGGCGTGGTCATCTACGAAGGTAAGCTGGGTAGCTTGAAGCGCTTCAAGGACGACGTGAAGGAAGTTAAGCAAGGATACGAACTGGGATTGACGATTGAAAACTACAATGACATCAAGGTTGACGATGTGATTGAAGCGTACGTCATGAAGGAAGTTCCTGTTAAGTAAAGAACGGAGGCACAACGTAAAATGGCACAATATCGGGTTGGTCGCTTAGAACAAGAGATCCAGCGTGAGGTCACGGATATCCTGTTAAAACGGGTACGGGATCCTCGCGTCGAGGGTGTTACCGTTACGGGTGTGGAAGTTACCGGTGACTTACAAGAAGCCACGATTTACTACAGTATCTTGTCGGACAAGGCGTCATCAGGTGAGAAGACGGCAGAGGGCTTAAAGAAGGCCACCGGACTGATTCGTTCCGAATTAGGTTCGCGGTTAAGCATCTATAAGACCCCTGAGCTGTTCTTTGAACGTGACAAGTCTGTCCAATACGGTAGCCGGATCGATGAACTGTTAAATGATCTTCATCACCAAGACAAGTAGTCTGGTCGTTGAGAGATTAAGGACGCTGACCCGTTGGGGGACAGCGTCCTTTTGATTAATGGAGGAATGCACATGAACGGAATTATTCCCCTGTATAAGCCCCGTGGGATGACCAGCTTCGACTGTATTGCGAAGCTGCGGCACATCCTGCATACCAAGAAGGTGGGCCATAGCGGGACCTTGGACCCTAATGTCGATGGGGTCTTACCGATTTGTATCGGAACGGCCACTAAAGTGGTGCCCTATCTGATGGCGTCCGGAAAGGTTTACCAGGGCCAGGTGACCTTAGGGTTCGCCACGACTACGGAAGACCTAGATGGTGACGAGGTAAGCCGCCAAACCCTGAGTCAACCCTTCACGGCTGCGGCGATTCAAGCGGCCGCAGCCACGTTGACGGGAGAGATCCAACAGACGCCCCCCATGTATTCGGCCGTGAAGGTCCGCGGGCGGCGACTGTATGAATATGCGCGGGCGGGCGAGACCGTAGAACGGCCAACCCGGACGGTGACGGTCGACGCGTTTGACCTTGACGGTGCGGGAACCTTTGATGCCGCAGCGGGGACCCAGACCATCGACTTTAAGATTAAGTGTTCTAAGGGCACCTATGTGCGGACGCTGGCTGTTGACCTAGGTCGTCAGTTGGGAGTTCCCGCCGTTATGGCGTCTTTGACGCGTTTAAAGAGTGGCGGATTCACGTTAGATCAAGCGGTGACCTTGGAAGCGGTCAGCGCGGCGATGGCAGCCGACACCCTAGACCAGGTCTTACGGCCCATTGACTACGCGCTGGCAGGGTATCCTCAAGTTGAGCTTTCGGAGCGGCTGTGGGGGCTAGTGAGAAACGGCGTCTTCTTGACTCCTGAGGAGTTGCCGGGACAAACGGCTCCGGTGTTGGCCTTCCGCTATGCAGGCGAGATCAAGTGCCTCTATCAATGGACGGCGGCCAAACACGCGTATAAGCCACTAAAAATGTTTGCTGTTAATTAACAGGTAAGGAGAAGCTATCACGATGGAAGTTATTCGAATACACCACCCGCTGGATGCACGACAGTTGCCCGAGGACCCGGTCGTTTTGGCCATGGGCTTCTTTGATGGCGTCCACCGCGGGCATCAGGCTGTGATCAAGCGGGCCAAGGCATTGGCGCGGGTTCAGGGCGTCAAACTAGCGGTACTGACGTATGATCATCATCCTGCCTTGGTTTACCGACCTTTGACGGCCGATGACCAGAAGTACCTGAGTACGCCGGAGCGGAAGTTACGTCAATTGGAACGCTTAGGCGTTGATCGGGTCTTCTTGGTCAACTACACGGGCGAATTTGCGGCCCAGACGCCGCAAGAGTTTGTGGACCACTACCTGGTGGCCTTTCACACGACGACGGCAGTTGCAGGATTTGACCACACCTATGGGCCCAAAGATATTGCGACTATGGCGCGGTTGCCTGAATACGCTCAAGGGCGGTTTCAGGTCGAAACCGTTCCTGAGGAGACGGCAACGCAGGATAAGATCAGTTCGACGCGTATTCGCCAGGCCATGAAGGCGGGCCAGATCGATACGGTCAACGACCTGTTGGGATACACTTACCGAACCACGGGGGTGGTGGTCCACGGGGAAGCCCGGGGCCGCACGATTGGATTCCCGACGGCCAACGTTTTGACACCCACGAATGAGTGGCAACCGGGGATTGGCATCTATACGGCCCGGTTAAAGGTCGGCGCAATCTGGTACCCAGGAATGGTTTCAGTGGGCCGCAACGTGACGTTTGGGGATGACCGGCCGATTACTGTCGAGATGAACCTCTTGGACTTCCATGGCAACCTATACGGCGAACCCGTTGAAGTGGAATGGCATCACCGGTTGCGCGGCGAGGTCAAGTTCACTGGTGCGGATGCGTTAGTGGAACAATTGAAAAAAGATGAGGTGGCGACCCGGGCGTACTTTACCGCGTTAGCTGCTCATGAATAAGTAACCAATAGGACGCGAACCGTGAGTTCGCGTCCTATTTGGGTTTGGAGGTTCGTTTGGAAACTTCATTGGCACTGGTGGTGAGAAGTGGTAAACTGGGCCTCTTGGCAAAAAAATTAGCACTTAACCAAAGAGATTGCTAAAATTCTTGCCAGATTTCTTGACTTAAAAACGGTGTTTTGCTACATTATATATGTGTCTTAGCACTTAATAACTTTGAGTGCTAAAAAAGGGGTGATTGTGATGCTGTCAGAAAGACAGATGATGATTCTGCGAGCCGTTGTCCGTGATTTCACTAACAGTGGTGTTCCAGTGGGATCCAAGGCACTAGCTAAGCAGTTACCCATCCACGTTAGCTCAGCGACCATTCGTAACGAGATGGCGGCGCTCGAGGAACAGGGATTGATTCGCAAGACGCATTCGTCGTCTGGGCGGATTCCATCAGTGGAAGGTTACCGGTATTACGTCGACCACTTGGTCAAGCCGGACCCGTTGCGGCCCAATGACCTGAACATGATTCAGTCCGCGTTGGGCGGTGACTTTCACAAGATTGATGAGATTATTTCGCAGTCTGCGACGATTCTCTCGAACTTGACTAGTTACACCGCGTTTACGTTGAAGCCGGAGCTTAAGGATAGTCGGTTAAGTGGCTTTCGGTTAGTTCCCCTAGGTCGCCGGCAAGTCATGGCGATTCTGGTAACGGATAGTGGCGACGTGGAGAACCAAACGTTTGACGTCAACGAGACGGTCACGGGAGAACAACTCGAGGCGGTCGTGCGGTTGATCAATGACCAACTGGTTGGCTTAACGTTACCCGAGGTTCTCAAGAAGCTCCAAACCGATATTCCGGTCAAAATTGCGAGTTACTTACAGAGCCCAGAAGGCTTTCTGGACATCTTCGGGAACGTGTTGACTAAGGCCGCGCAAGAGCGGTTCTACGTCGGTGGGCGACTCAACCTGCTGAACTTCGCGGAAGATGGTGACGTGGATTCCCTAAAGTCGCTATATTCGTTGATCGATAAGACCGACGATATTGCGGATGTTTTGGGGCAACCGCGGGATAACATCTCCGTTCAAATTGGTAACGAAATGACCAATGATGCGTTACGGCATTATAGCTTAATCACGGCGACTTATGACGTCGATCAGCACGGTCAAGGGATGATTGCCATCTTAGGACCGACGCGGATGCCTTATTCGCGGATGATCGGTATCGTGGGGGCGTTTCGTGAAGAGTTGGCCAAAAAACTACTCGATTATTATCGTTACTATGACGAGTAATAGAAAGGAAGGGGTTCAATCGTGGCTGAAGAACAATCGACATCTGCTGAAAGCCAAAGGTCGGCAACCACTGAAGAGCCGGTAACGGAACAAGCTACCAGCACTTCAGCGGCTGCAGATGCGGCTAAACAAGCGACAGACCAAGCACAAGCTAAGCCCGATCCAGCGGCCGAAGCTCTAGCTGCTTTGAAGCAAAAGTCCGCAGACATGGAAGACAAGTATTTGCGGGCCGAAGCCGAAATTCAAAATATGCAAACCCGGTTTGAAAAGGAGCAGGCAACGTTGATCAAGTACGATGGTCAACAGTTAGCCAAGGATGTGTTACCCGTGATCGATAACTTGGAACGGGCCTTAGCCGTCGACGCTGACGACCAGGCTGCCCAGAGTTTGAAGAAGGGGGTCCAAATGACCTATGATCATTTGCAAGACGCCCTTAAGCGGAACAACATTACCGAGATTGGTGCGTTGGGTGAGAAGTTCGATCCCACTAAGCACCAAGCTGTTCAAACCGTTCCTGCCTCGGATGATCAACCGGCAGAAACTGTGGCACAGGTTCTCCAGAAGGGTTACCTTCTCAAGGACCGGGTCTTACGACCAGCCATGGTGGTCGTAGCACAGTAATTTAATTCAAAAATAAACGAAAAAGAGGGAATTTTTGATGGCAAGCAATAAAATTATTGGGATTGATTTAGGGACGACCAACTCAGCCGTTGCCGTTCTAGAAGGTAGTACCCCCAAGATCATTGCGAACAAGGAAGGCGCTCGGACGACGCCATCCGTCGTTGCGTTTAAAGATGGTGAAACTCAAGTTGGTGAAGTTGCCAAGCGGCAAGCAATCACGAACCCCAACACGATTTCATCAATCAAGAGCCACATGGGTGAAGCCGGCTACAAGGTTACCGTGGATGGCAAGGACTACACGCCAGAACAAATCTCCGCGATGATTCTGCAACACTTGAAGTCGTTTGCTGAAGACTACATTGGTGACACGGTCGACAAGGCGGTCATCACGGTCCCAGCTTACTTCAACGATGCCCAACGGCAAGCCACTAAGGATGCCGGTAAGATTGCGGGTCTGAACGTTGAACGGATCATCAACGAACCGACGGCGGCTGCTTTAGCTTACGGTTTGGATAAGCAAGATAAAGACGAAAAGATCATGGTTTACGACCTTGGTGGTGGGACGTTTGATGTGTCCATCCTGGACTTAGGGGACGGCGTCTTCGATGTTCTGTCCACTAACGGGGATACTCACTTAGGTGGGGATGACTTCGACCAAAAGATCATGGACTGGTTGATTGCCGGTTTCAAGGATGAAAACGGTGTGGACTTGTCCAAGGATAAGATGGCTTTGCAACGGTTAAAGGATGCCGCTGAAAAGGCTAAGAAGGACCTCTCTGGGGTCACTGAAGCTCAAATCAGCTTGCCATTTATTTCGGCTGGTGAAAACGGCCCATTGCACTTGGAAAAGAGCTTGTCACGGGCTAAGTTCAACGAATTAACGGCAGACTTGGTTGACAAGACCCGGATCCCTGTTCAAAATGCGTTGAAGGATGCGGACTTACAAGCCAGTGACATTGACGTGGTCATCTTAAACGGTGGGTCAACTCGGATTCCAGCCGTTCAAGAAGCAGTTAAGAACTGGACGGGTAAGGAACCAAGCCACTCCATCAACCCTGATGAAGCCGTTGCTTTAGGTGCCGCCGTTCAAGGTGGGGTCATCACCGGTGACGTTAAGGATGTTGTGCTGTTGGATGTTACGCCATTATCCTTGGGGATTGAAACCATGGGTGGTGTCTTCACGAAGCTGATCGATCGGAACACGACGATTCCAACCAGCAAGTCCCAAGTCTTCTCTACGGCTGCGGATAACCAACCAGCCGTTGACATCCACGTCTTACAAGGTGAACGGCCAATGGCTGCGGACAACAAGACGTTGGGGAACTTCCAGCTGACGGACATTCCAGCTGCTCCTCGTGGTGTCCCTCAAATCCAAGTAACGTTCGATATCGATAAGAACGGGATCGTTAACGTTTCCGCTAAGGATATGGGCACGAACAAGGAACAAAAGATCACCATCAAGAGTTCTGATGGCCTGTCCGATGACGAAATCGAAAAGATGATGAAGGCAGCTAAGGAAAACGAAGCAGCCGACAAGAAGCGTAAGGAAGAAGTCGACACCAAGAACGAAGTCGACCAACTCTTGTTCCAGACGGATAAGACGCTGAAGGAAGTTAAGGGCAAGGTTTCTGATGACGAAATCAAGAAGGCTGAAGATGCGCGTGATGCGTTGAAGAAGGCCCAAGAAGCGAACAACCTCGACGACATGAAGACCAAGAAGGATGATTTGACCAAGATTATCCAAGACTTGTCTGTCAAGCTATACCAACAAGCCCAAAACGCCCAAGGCGGCGCTAATGGTGCGGCTGGTGCCGGTGCCCAAGGCGGTGCTCAAGGAACCAGTGACAACGGTGGCAAGGGTGACGATACCGTTGATGGTGACTTCCACGAAGTTCACGATGACGATAACAAGTAAGCTGACTGCCGAACTTTTAAATAAGTAAGGGCAAAAAGCCAGAGTCCGCGGGGCTTTGGCTTTTTGTTTCGAGGTGTGCTATTCTAACAAGTAGCTTTTAGATTGGGAGGAAAACCATGGCGCAAAAGGACTTATACGGTGTCCTAGGAGTGTCTAAGGACGCCAGTCAAGACGAAATCAAAAAGGCCTACCGGAAGTTATCCAAGAAGTATCATCCGGACCTCAATAAGGCACCTGACGCCGCGGAAAAATTCAAGGAAGTTCAGGACGCCTATGACGTTTTAGGCGACAAAGATAAGCGGCAAAACTATGACCAATACGGTTCAGCTGACGGCGCTCAAGGTGGTTTTGGCGGCTTTGGTGGCGGCCAAGCTGGCGGCTTCGGCGGCTTTAGCGGTGGCGGCGGTTTTGACGACATCTTCAACCAGTTCTTTGGCGGGGGTGGCCAACGCAACCCGAATGCGCCCCGACCTGGACGGGACTTACAGTACCAGATGACGTTGAAGTTCGAAGAAGCCATCTTTGGTAAGAAGACCAAGATCACTTACACCCGGGAAGCGCAATGCCACACGTGTGGTGGTAACGGTGCGAAGCCGGGGACCTCACCAGTGACCTGTCAGCGGTGTGGTGGCTCGGGTTACGTGACGACGGTCACCAATACGCCACTGGGCCGGATGCAGAGCCAACAACCTTGCCCGGTCTGCCACGGTACAGGACAAGAGATCAAGGAAAAGTGCCCAACTTGTGGTGGTTCTGGCCACGAGGAACAACGGCATGAAGTTGAAGTTACGATCCCAGCTGGGGTCGATGACGGACAACAGATGCGCTTGCAGGGCCAAGGTGAAGCCGGTCAAAACGGCGGGGGTTATGGTGACCTCTTTATCATCTTCCAAGTTCAACCTAGCAAGGACTTCCGGCGAGACGGCACTGAAATCTTCTTTGACCAACCCATCTCCTTTGTTCAAGCGGCAATGGGTGATGAGGTCACGGTCAAGACGGTGCATGGTGACGTGAAGCTGAAGGTGCCAGCTGGAACCCAAGGGGGCACAACTTTCCGCTTACGTGGCAAGGGTGCGCCGCGCCTGCGGGGGAACGGTAACGGTGATGAACACGTCACGGTTAAGGTCGTTACGCCGAAGAACCTGAATAAGGGGCAACGTGATGCGCTGCGAGACTTCGCGAAGGCTAGTGGCGAAAGCGTATCTGGCACGGGCAAAGGTAATTTGTTCGACAAGATGCGTGATAAATTTAATGACAACTAATTACGGCCACAAGTGTCTGTGATTAAACCCTTCAAGGCTACTGAAAGTTTTCAGTAGCCTTTTTTGGGCCACTCAACTAACTAAACGCGGTCAAAAAATGAAAAGAAAGCGTTAAGGTTAGGGGGTGTTGTTTGCAATCTGGTTTTCGCAATGATAATCTCAAACTATAAACATTTACCGGAAACAGCAGGTAAATGGGACGGTTTTAAGGGGGTGTCCGGGAGCACCAAAACTGTTCATGAACGACTATCGACTACGGGGATGCAACACATCGGTCGACAAAAAGTTGGGGGTGAAACTCATGCGCACAAAGTGGCTGGCGATTTGGCATCAGCCAGTGATAGCCTTTATTGGCTGGACGATATTCTACTTTGCGATTTTAATGGCGTTAGTTTATTTATATGGCTATAGTGGCCTAAACAGCACGACATTTATTTACAATGAGTTTTAAGCGGAGTACCGTAAGGACGGTTATTCTTTGGGGGGATAAATAGTGATAAAAAACATGATCACGGCGATTGACCAAATCGCAACAACGGACCCAGATCGGGTTGTTTATGATGATTTGGGTCACACGAACACGTACGGAGAGTTGAAGCGCTACTCGGACGCTTTGGCGGCGCGCTTAGATGCGCTGAAGTTACCACGAGAGGCTCCCATTTTAGTTTATGGTGGACAGACCTTTACCATGATTGCCACGTTTGTGGGGATTACTAAGAGTGGTCATGCGTATGTGCCGATTGATACGCACTCGCCACTCGAGCGGATTACCACGATCAATGAGATTGCGCAACCCGTAGCGGCCATTGCGGTGGCTCCCTTACCGACGGACCTGCCGAACACCATCGTTATCACACCGGATGACCTGGAAGCGATTTTCCAGCAACCGGCACCCGATTACGTGGTGTCGCACGAAGTGACAGAAGATGAGACTTACTACATCATCTTCACGTCTGGAACCACGGGAAAGCCCAAGGGGGTCCAGATTTCACACACGAATTTATTGAGTTACGTTAATTGGATGCTGAGTGATGATTTCACGTTACCCCAACAGCCACGGACCTTATCGCAAGCCCCGTACTCCTTTGACCTCTCAGTCATGGATTGGGGACCGACGTTAGCGAGCGGGGGGACGCTGGTGGCCTTGCCTAAGCAGGTGACGGATAATTTCAAGGAACTCTTTGAGACGTTACCTAAGATGGGCTTGGACGTGTGGGTTTCAACGCCATCCTTTATGGACATTTGCTTGTTGGAACCAACGTTTGATGCGGCCCATTATCCGGACCTCCAACGGTTCCTCTTCTGTGGTGAAGAGTTGACCCACGCAACGGCGCAGACCTTGCACAACCGTTTCCCGGCAGCCAAGATTTTCAACACCTATGGCCCAACGGAAACGACGGTCGCGGTGACTCAAGTCGAAATTACTGACCAGATTTTAGCGGATTATTCCCGACTACCAATCGGGTACGCCAAGGGCGATACCACCATGAAGGTCGTCGACGACCAGTTAAATGAAGTTCCCGCCGGTACGGAAGGCGAGATTTTGATTTACGGACCGTCCATGTCGAAAGGGTACTTGCATAACCCAGAGAAAACGGCTAAGGCCTTCATTGATTGGCACGGTCAACGGGTCTACCGTTCAGGTGACTTAGGGGTTCAATTGGATAACGGCTTGATCATGTACCATGGTCGGACGGACTTCCAGATTAAGCTCCACGGTTACCGAATTGAATTGGAAGAAGTGAACCACTACTTGTCCCAAGAAGATCACATTCAAGCGGGGGTAGCGGTTCCCCGGTATGATCGCAACCATAAGGTCAGCCAGTTGATTGCCTGGGTCGTTCCAGAAGCGACTGACCTGTCCGAGTTAGACTTAACCAAGGCGATTAAGGAGAACTTACAGGGTGGCGACATGATGGAATACATGATTCCGCAACGGTTCGTGTATAAAGAAAGCTTACCGATGACCCCCAACGGCAAGGTGGATATTAAGTCAATTATTGCTGAGGTCAATCAGTAATGCTTTCATTTGAACCATATGGTAACCCGACCTATTTCGCCTTATTAGGGGTTGCCATGATTCCGCTGATGATCGGGTTGCTTTACGGTAAACGTTCACGGCTGTACGAGACACTGATTTCAATCTTCTTTCTGGTCCTGACGTTTGGGGGACCGAAGTGGACGCAAGGGATTGCGTTAATCATCTATATCTTGTATGAAGTGGCGTTAACTTGGGGGTACGCTGTTTATCGTAAGCAGAAAAACTCCGGTCCGGTCTTTTACCTGTTGGTCATTCTCGCCATCTTACCGTTGACGATCGTGAAGGTCACCCCGGCCGTAGAAAACGGTCAGGCGTCCTTAATTGGGTTCCTGGGAATCAGTTACCTGACGTTCCGGGCGGTCCAGACCATGATGGAGACGCGGGATGGCACGTTGAAGAACTATCAGGTGATGACGTTCCTGCAATTCATGCTCTTCTTCCCCACGATTTCGTCGGGGCCCATTGACCGTTATCGGCGGTTTGAGCACGATTATCGGACCGTTCCGAGTCGTGAGAAGTATCTGGGGATGATTCAAAAGGGTATTCGGTATATCTTTGTGGGGTTCTTGTATAAGTTCCTGTTAGCGTACTACTTTGGGACCATCCTGATGCCTAAGTTACAGGTTATGGCGATGCATTCACGGGGCGGCTTCATGGATCTTTCGTGGCCCGTCCTGGGGTACATGTACGCGTACAGTGCGGATTTGTTCTTTGACTTCGCCGGGTACAGTTTGTTCGCCGTTGGGACGTCTTACTTGATGGGTATCGAAACGCCAATGAACTTTAAGCAACCTTGGCGTTCACCGAACATCAAGGATTTCTGGAATCGGTGGCACATTACGCTGTCCTTCTGGTTCCGGGACTTCATCTACATGCGGTTGGTCTTCTGGTTCATGAAGCACCGCATTTTCAAGAGTCCGCGGACGACTGCCAACGTGACGTACATTATTAACATGTTAGTCATGGGGTTCTGGCACGGGGTCACTTGGTACTATATCACTTACGGGCTGTTCCACGGGGTCGCACTGGTGGTTAACGATGCTTGGTTGCGGTACAAGAAGAAGCACCGGGCCAGCGTACCGCACAACGGTTTTACGCAGATCTTTGCCATTTTCTTAACGGCTAACTTGGTCTGCTTTAGTTTCCTGATTTTCTCAGGATTCTTAAATACACTCTGGTTTACCAAATAATAAAAGTAGGATTATTTCATTTAGGGGGAAATTATCATGGATGTAAAAGAAACGGTATTATCAATTTTATCTGATTTAACGGGGAACGATGTTAGTGGTGCGATGGATGACAACTTGTTTGATAGTGGGTTGTTAGACTCCATGGGTTCCGTTCAACTGTTGTTACAACTGCAGTCACAGCTGGGCGTCAACGTGCCAGTTTCTGAATTTGAGCGGTCAGAGTGGGACACGCCCAACAAGATCATCGCGAAAGTCGAAAGCCTGGCCTAGCACATGGCAAAGCGATTACTACGGATCTTTGGTCCGTTAATTCTCGCGGCTATCTTGGTTTTGGCGGTATTGGTCTCACCGGTGACCTTTGGGTTTAAGAAGGTCAGCGCAGGTGAAGAACGCCAAGCGGCGGTTTCCTTGTCGCCTAACGTGTTAAAGGGTAAGCGGATTAAGGAAGCGGCGTTGAAGCAAAACTACGTGCCGTTCTTCGGCTCGTCGGAATGGTCTCGAATCGATCCCATGCACCCATCGGTCTTAGCCCAGAAGTATCACCGGGACTACCGGCCGTTTCTACTGGGTGCTCGGGGGACGCAATCTTTGACTCAGTTCTTCGTGATGCAAAACATCCAATCGGAGCTGAAGAATAAGAAAGCGGTCTTCGTGATTTCGCCACAATGGTTCGTCAAAGACGGGACGCGGAAGGATGCCTTTGCCTTCTACTACTCGCAATTGCAGACGACGGAGTGGTTGTCGCATTACCGCCACGATGCCATCGACCAGTATGCGGCGAAGCGGTTGCTGCAGATGCCAGTGGCCAAGTCAGACCACTTCCTCTACGCAGCTTTAAAGCGGGTATCGGCTGGTCAATCTTTGACGAGTAACCAACGTTTCTACCTCAAAGCCAAGCAAAACATGTTAACTCAAGAGGATGAATTCTTCTCGGGAATCAACATGCCATCGCAGAATCTGAATAAGGTTAACCAGCAAGCGAAGAAGTTACCCACTCAATACTCCTTCTCGAAGTTGGATGCCTTGGCAGGCCGCATTGGGAAGTCCCAAACGGGGAACAACCGGTTCCAAATCAGTGATTCGTTCTATAACCATGGATTGAAACAGGAATTAAAGGGTGGGAAGTTAGCCGGGTTCCAAAAGAACCTGAGCTATACGAAGTCGCCTGAATTCGCCGATTTCCAATTGGTTCTGGATCAGTTTGCGCGGTTGCATACGAATGTGATGTTCATTATTCCGCCAGTGAATGCGAAGTGGTCGGCCTACACGGGTCTGTCGCAAAGCATGCTCCGGCAGTTTGATCAGAAGATTCGTTATCAGTTGCAGTCGCAAGGGTTTAACAACATTTGCGACCTGACGGATAAGAGCAACGTGCCTTACTTCATGACGGATACGATTCACTTAGGCTGGCGGGGCTGGCTGGCGGTTGACCAAAAGGTTGATCCGTTCTTGACCCAGCCACAAGCTAAGCCGAAGTACACGATTAACGACAAGTTCTATTCACAGGAATGGCAACAGTTGAACCCTAACGAGTTGACCACTTATGCGGATACGACGAATTAGATAAAAGCGTTCGACCTTGAGTCGGACGCTTTTTGCATGAGTTGGCGTTTGTACTTGCCAAGAATGGTTGGTATAATTGTCTGGACATGGTACTTAGGAAAGTAGGAATTCAACATGGATCTGGAAAAATTAAAGCAACATCAAAAATATATTCGTAACTTTTCCATTGTGGCCCATATTGACCACGGAAAGTCGACGCTCGCGGATCGGATTCTGGAACTAACGGATACGATTTCCAAACGCGACATGCAAGATCAAGTGTTGGACGACATGGATTTGGAACGTGAACGGGGCATCACCATCAAGTTGAACGCGGTTGAACTGACCTATCACGCAAAGGATGGTCACGACTACGAATTTCACCTAATCGACACTCCCGGTCACGTCGACTTCTCGTACGAAGTCTCACGAAGCCTGGCAGCTTGTGAAGGGGCTATTCTGGTCGTCGATGCCGCGCAAGGGGTAGAGGCCCAGACGCTGGCTAACGTTTACCTGGCGCTGGATGATGACTTGGAAATCGTGCCGGTCATCAACAAGATCGACCTTCCCGCAGCGGATCCAGATAAGGTGAAGAGCGAAATTGAAGACGTCATTGGTCTGGACGCTTCAGATGCCGTCTTGGCCAGTGCCAAGCAAGGCATTGGGATTCCAGAATTACTGGAACAGATTGTGCATAAGATTCCGGCCCCTCATGGAGACTTAACGGCCCCCCTGAAGGCGTTAGTCTTTGATTCGGTCTATGACGATTACCGGGGCGTGGTCTTGAGTGTGCGGATCACGGAAGGTATGGTCAAGCCCGGGGACAAGATTCGTCTGATGAACAGCGGGAGTGAATACGAAGTGACCGAGGTGGGGGTAAACTCACCGAAACCGATTAGTCGTGACCTGTTGATTGCTGGGGACGTGGGCTACATCACGGCCAGCATCAAGGACATCACGGAGACCCGAGTCGGGGATACGGTCACTAGTGCTGATAATCCTGCGGAAAAGGCACTACCGGGCTACCGGGAAATGAGCCCGATGGTCTACGCGGGGTTATACCCCACCGATAACGCGAAGTTAAACGACTTGCGTGAGGCTCTGGAGAAGCTGAAGCTAAATGATGCGGCGTTGGAATTTGAACCCGAATCGTCTCAAGCGTTAGGCTTTGGATTTCGGTGTGGGTTCTTGGGGATGCTCCACATGGACGTCATCCAAGAACGGCTTGAGCGGGAATTCAACCTCGACTTGATTACCACGGCACCATCGGTTACCTACCACGCGTACTTGACGGATGGGACCATGAAGGAAGTTGAAAATCCGGCCGAAATGCCGGAAGCTTCCGCCATCAAGCGGATTGAAGAACCCATTGTGAAGGCCACGATTATGGCACCGAACGATTATGTGGGTGCCGTTATGGAATTGTGCCAGCACCGTCGGGGGCAATTCTTGACCATGGAGTACCTGGATGATTACCGGGTCAACATTATCTACAATATGCCGCTGTCAGAAATCATCTTTGACTTCTTTGACAAGTTGAAGTCGAGTACGCGTGGTTACGCCTCGTTGGATTACGAGCGGAACGGGTACATGGAAGCGGACTTGGTCAAGATCGACTTGTTGCTGAACGGCGATAAGGTCGATGCGTTGAGCTTTATTGCGCACCGGACGTTTGCGGCACAACGGGGTCGTGAGATTGCGACGCGGTTAAAGGGTATCATTCCACGACAAAACTTCGAAATTCCGGTTCAAGCGGCGATTGGAGCGAAGGTAATTGCCCGAACCACCATCAAGGCTTACCGGAAAGACGTGACGGCCCACCTGTACGGTGGTGACCGTACTCGGCGGATGAAGCTGCTGGAAAAGCAAAAAGTCGGGAAAAAGCGGATGAAGGCTGTGGGGAAAGTTGATATTCCTCAAGAAGCGTTCATGGCCGTTTTGAAGACTGACGAGGATGAAACTAAGTAGTACCAAGGATTCGAGCCAACTGCCTTTTAAGAATCCGACATTAATCCTACCTGTATCCGACGAAAAGTCTGAAATGTAGGATTAAACAGTAATTTACGCCGGGTTAGGCTTCATGGTGCATCATCTTTTCAAAAATATCGACCGTCTCAGTGCTCATCTTTTGGGTAACGTGAGAATAGGTGTTGAGAGTAGTGGAGATTCGGGAGTGTCCTAGACGTGCCTGAATCTCTTTTATATTGGCACCATTTTCTAGCAGCATGGTTGCGTGCGTATGACGTAACGAATGGAAGTCGAACGGGAACCCTAAGTCTTTCTGAATTTTATCAGCGTGGTATTTGATGGAGTTCGGGGTCATGGGGTCCCCGTTTTCTTTCGTACATACAAAGTCAGAATCATAATAGTATTTCTCGTAGTGTGCCCGCTGAACCTCTTAGCCGACGCGCTTTTTCTTTAACAACTCAATAATAGATGGCCCAATTAAAATTTTGCGGTAGCTTGCAGATGTTTTAAGTGGACCCAATTCCCATGGAGCATTGGAAGATCGTTCATAATCTGGCTTTATTGTCGGGTTAGAGTATTTCACTTTCGTATTGTATTCAGCGTCTTTTTTCGTTTTTTCTTGTCTTTTTGAAGCATAGCTTGGTGGATGTCGATAGTTTCATTTTCAATGAATCAGCGTTTACACAAAATGTTTTACGCTCCCAGAAAGTTTTACAAACTTTCGTGTTCTAAATAACAAAGGTTTGTTGATTCGAAAAGCGTTTTATTTACAATTGCAATTGTTTAAAAGTACAAGGATATTCTTTTAAACAAAATAGCTTAGGGAGGCAGGTGTTATCTGAAGCAGAATTAATTAAGATTACTGGTGGTCTGGATGACTTTTCAGGAGAATGACTAGACGGTGAGATTAGTTATGATATCAGTTGTACCCTTGCTATTATTGCAGAGGTGCGGCACAAGGACGATTACTGTGATGGTTAATGTTTGATTTATCAATAAAAAGTCGCCATTCTTAGCGCCCTTTTGTAAAAAAGCGTATGTTAGGGTGACTAATGTTAATATACAAGACCATTGTTTCCTAGTTGTAAATACAAATTGTATTTGCATAGAAAATCCTGAATTATTCACCAGAAACTCCAAAATCCCCATCAAACACATGATTCAAGT
>NZ_AZDT01000037.1 GCF_001434785.1 Levilactobacillus namurensis DSM 19117
TTTTTCTACGTCTTGTCAATAAGAATGTTGTTAAATCAATGTTTTATGATGAGAAGTTTAGGGCCTAGGTTCCGGAACGATGTTTTTCGTTCCGGAACCTAGGCCCTATTGCTATTATTTTTGTGATTTAGAGCCAATTAAATAAGCCTTGGAGGTATCAAAATTTTTTCAAGGCTGGTATGATAAACTATAACGAATATTACTTCGATTGAGGGCTTAGCTCATAGGAGTAAGGTTGATTCGTTTTTATCAGGTATAGGATTGTTTTGATAAGGCGATCCATTTGACGGACGATGAGTTTCTTCTTTGAAGAAGAGGCTTCTCGTCTTTTTTCGTATGCATCGCGAATGTGATTGTTACCCATCTTAGGATTAAGCATAAGAACGACCGTCCAATACAAGATCCGACGTGCATGGGGATTACCGTGTTTGGTGATATGGCGAGCGGATTGATGATCACCAGAATCAACTTCCGTTGTATCAAGACCAACATAGCTATTCAACTGCTGACGGGTATTGAACCGCCTGATGTCGCCTAATTCGCTAATTAGCCGAATGGCGGTACTGCCCCCGATACCAGGGATTGTTTGAAGAAGTGTAAACTCTGACAAGGATTTACCTAGAGTCATCATGCGCACGACCTGCTGGTCCTGCGCCGCTTCTAGGGCAAGAACTTGCTCCGCCAAAGCTTTCATTTGTCGTGTGTTATCCGATG
>NZ_AZDT01000038.1 GCF_001434785.1 Levilactobacillus namurensis DSM 19117
CGGGCCCGCAATCGAGCTCATCGTGTCTTACAGCTTGTATTTGCGTCATTTGGGGCTTCCAAGGGTGGCTTTAACTTCGATACAAAGCTAGCTTGGAAACTCCTAACGCTCTTTCCACATGCACAAATCGTTCGTGAGATTGGCGACCTTAACGTACTAGAAGCGCGAATATCAGCAGCACATTTCAAAGGAATGGGCGCTAAACGTATTCACGATACCGCACGAAAGCTATGGAAACTGGCCGCTCAAAATGGTGATGCGGTACCCGTTACATCGGATAACACACGACAAATGAAAGCTTTGGCGGAGCAAGT
>NZ_AZDT01000039.1 GCF_001434785.1 Levilactobacillus namurensis DSM 19117
GGAAAACCAACAGTTCTAACCTGCCGTTTTCCTACATTTTACGGGTGCCTTTTACACAAACTTAAAAGATACCGGAGAAGACTAAGGATAAGTGATTAGTGGGTCAGTATCCCGATTGGATCACACGAGAATTTCTACAAGGAATTAAACCGAAAAACTTACAGTAGCTAATTTGGCATAAAAAGGGCCCCGACGACACTCATCGTCGGGGCCTTAGAGTTGCAATGCTACAGTCTTATTCGTCGAGTTGTTGTCACATGAAGAAACTGATACATGCTCGCAATATGGACATAAAAAATCTGAATTGCTAACCGTTAAGCTAGTAGGTTCATTGTCTGTGTGGTATTTAATCCAGCTAACGGGTGTTAAATTGGTTGATAGTCAGGTCATCAGGATAGGGGGAGCCGAAAAAAGGCCAAAATAAAAACGCTGCATTACCAGCGTTTCCAGGGCTTATTTCATCCCGTAATTAATCATCAATGGAGCTGGCGGGGTTTGAACCGTATTATTTAGGACCCCTTATAAACAAGGCGTTTAAGGCTGCTTTTGCCATTTCTAAAACCAAAGTGAATGCCATTTTGAATGCCATTACCCCTAAATTTGCATGAAACGGGCAAATTTATCACTCGCTTGTTTCTGTTGTTTTTTAGAAACATGAGCGTAAACATTCATCACGGTAGTGGCGTCAGCATCCCCCAATAATCCCTGAACTTCTTTGAGTGTGGCCCCAGATTCAAACATCAAAGAAGTAAAAGTGTGACGAAACTTGTGTATAGTGATTTGAGGGAACTCATCCGGCTTATCATCAATGATCGTGTGCAGCCATTTTCCCGGAGTATTCAGTGACTTATAGCCATTAACTCGGTTAGCAAAGATTAATTGGCCCGGTGCCATGGTATTGTACCCCATCATGAGATATAAGCGCTGTTGAGCATGCCGCCAGTGTTTAAGGTGGCCTAGTGTAACCTCATCAATGGGGATGGTGCGCTTACCAGCACTTGTTTTAGGCGGCTGTATAATCTGCTTGCCACCGTGTCCTTGTGTAACTGTCTTACTGATAGTCATAGTAGCTTGCCTAAAGTTAATATCTTGCCAAGTAAGAGCCAGACACTCGCCACGACGAATGCCAGTATAAGCTAACACACGAAATAGCGTGTACTTTTCGGCTGATTCTACCGGATCAATATAGCTAAAGAAATGAACCATTTGAGCTTTCGTCCAAAACTTGTTCTTATCACGTTGCCAGCTTATATCTGGTTTAGGAACAGTCACTAGTGTGGCCGGGTTGTTATCAATATAACCAACCTTTAAGGCGTATTGAAAGACTTGTCGCGTGTAGTAATACCAACGCTTATAGTTACGCTTAACTTCCTTTGACCAGTCATTAACGGCTGACTGCAGAGCGCTTAGAGTGATCGTTCGAATGCGTTTGTTACCAAAAGCTGGTAAAATATGACTATCGAACATCCCGGTGACTCGTACGGTGGTGCTTTCTTGAACGGTATTGGCATAAACCTCGTACCATTCATGATAGACCGTTTCAAACAGAATATTATTGTCTTGTTGCAAGCTACCAGTGCTGGCTTCTAGTTCTAACCTAGAGGCGGCAAGGGTGGCTTCTTTTCTTGTCTTAAATCCCCGGCGAGAAGTCTTTTTAGGCTTGCCAGTTTGTGGGTTAGTCCCAACGTAGAGCTGGAAGCTGTAACGTGTTTCGCCGTGTTTATCAGTGTATTTCTTAATACTTGCCATGATACGAATCCCTCCATAACCCAGCGGTGGTAGGTATGTAGGGGAATTTGTAGTAGATTAATTCTTGTCAGGATACTTATTTAGAGATTCATGATACGCAACGTTAAGCTCAGATAGTTTTTCTCGGAATTCCAACATCATTTTATTCAATTGAGCTTGATAGAAGTGATCAATTATAAAACTATTTGGTTTATTAGCGCCCTTACCAATACCCCAAGGTCGAGATGAACTAGGGTCATTAAGGTATTCTTCAAGAGTGACTTTATCATTTAAGTATTCAAAGGAATCTAGATTATCAAATTCGCGTATAAGTCTGTGGTACTTTCCTGTAAAGGTATTTTGGAGGATTTTTATATTCTTTTTAAGCGTCTGAGTAGAATTTTTAATTATTTCTGGCTGACTGGGGTAGCTGGAACCCGTTTTCAACGATGCAATAAAATCGTTGAGGTTCTGAGATATTGCGTGATCAATGGCATCATTCACAATTGACTCATTAATATTGGATTGTTCTTTTTCAGAAACTGGTTTGAAAGAATCATAGTCAAAGGCGATACCAGCAAGTATATCAGAAGTATTAGTTGTTAAGTTGATGTATTCCCATAATAGATGATTGAATTCAGCATCGTTAATGCCGTCAGTAATAAGCACATTTTTAACAAAGCTAGAAAGGCTCCCATGTAGCAAAAAGTCAGTAGTGGTACCGAAGAGGGAAGCAATGTTATTTATAGTTACATCATTAGGAATGGACCGTCCTTTTTCCCACTCATTGACGGTACTTTTTCCTGATACCGCAACTTTTTCAGCTAGTTCATCCATACTCATATTTTCTCCAACTCTAAGATTGTGAATACGAATGCCCAAGCCTTTTTTATCTATTTCCATATTTGTATCACCTCCAACGTTATTACTATACATTCTAGCACAAGTACAATAAAAGTACGGAAAAAGTATTGAAGAATATCGTTAAAGGTGGTAATGTGTTTAGTACAGAATAAGTACAACTAAGCGAAAGGGTGCGAGCTGAATGTTAAGAGAGTATGATACTTTAAAACGTTATCGACTTTTTGCAGGCTATACGCAAAAATCATTTGCAGCAAAGCTTGATATGAAATTGGGAACATACCAGTCAAAGGAACAGGGGCGCATTGGCTTTTCAGACTTTGAAAAAATGAAAGTTAAAAAATTATTTCTCAATATATTCCAGATATAACGATTGATGATATTTTTTTTAGTCCTTTAGTACAGAGAAAGTACATTTAGGGAGGACTAGCATGAACGATCTAGTATTTTTATCATCCCAGCAGGTTGATGCCACAGTTTTAACAACCGCTGATACGATTGCTGATTATGCAGGTATTTCTCATCATTCAATTAATATCACGGTTAATAAGAACGCTGCACGGTTAAAGCGAGCTAACCGAGGAGAGCTGTTATTTAAAATGACACCTTTATCTAGCGGTCAGAAAGCTAAAACATATCTGCTAAATCAGCAACAGGCAACGCTCCTTATTACTTTTTTAAAGAACACACCACGGGTGGCTGATTTTAAAGAGCTGTTGGTAGCACAGTTTTACGCCATGCAACGTGAACTAATCGAACGACAAGCCCAGTTTGAGCTTGGTAAGCAGTTTTCAAAGAGTTTGCATGCCACTATAGCTGAAAGCCAGATTAAAATGCACGGGCACGAATACAGCACGTTTAATCGTTTGATCTATAAACAGGCGTTAGGTGTAGATACTACTAAACTACGCAAGGCACGGGACATCCCCAAGGGTGAAGCAATCACCACGTACCTAAGCAGTGATGAGGCCGAAGCAGTGAGACTGGTTAAGAATCGAGTAGAAGTATTGCTGGATGTGGGGATGGACTACCAGCAGATTAAACAGGCCCTTCAAATTAAGGGGGTGGTTTACAAAGTCACGTTGCAATTGCCAGTTAAAAACGAATAAGAGGGTGTGGCCAGTGGATCAATCACCATTCCGGGTGGTGTTATCGCCAGAGTATGACGAGCAATTAAAGAAGCAGGTAATGGCAACAATTAAGCAAGCGGTGGAAGAGGCACGCCGGCAAACGGGCATAGATAGTCCGTGGTTGAGTTCTAAGCATGCCATAGCTAAATGGTTAAAGGTGACTGACACAACAGTGACGGTACTTATTAAGAGCGGCATGCCAATTCATGAAATGCCGGAGGTCAATAAGATAATGGGGTACAAACGAGAAATTACGGAATGGGTTTTGAGTCAGTAACACATAAAACAAAAACCAGCGGTGGTAGACCATTTCGTATAGATTCTAAGTAATCCCACTTTAGGAGGTGAGCGTATGAACTTAGTTAGTTTACTGTTAGTTGGCTTCATGGCTAGTTACTTTCTAGGCATTGTGACCGGAATAGTTGGGCTGAAACGTAAGTAGAAAGGTGAATAGCGATGAATAAGAGCATACAAAAAGACACATCCCCTAACTTTGGCGAGCGATGGGATGTGCCAGAAAGAACCACTTTGTATGCTTTTTTCATTGCCTATTTTACGCAAAATAATGGAAAGAGGCAATGATTTTTATGGATGACACACTGAACACGCAACAAATAGCTGCTAAGTTGCTACCAGAATTACAGGCCGGCAAAAATTATATTGAAGACGCACAGAAGATTGGTGATGAACTGATTTCGGTGTGTGAGTTACTCATCCCAACGGTTCGTAAAAAGTCTGTCGGGAGCAATTACACTGCTTTAACGAATAGCAAACTACAGGACGCTTTGAATGATCGTGACACAATGCTGTACGAGGTTGCCAATATATTTGAGCTATTTCTTGATAAGTCTATGGATTTAGATTCGTCAATGGGCCATTCATTAGCTACGGTAGCCAAGTCCATTGATATTCTGACAGCAGATAGGGAGGCCAACCATGAATAGACAATCGTGTCAGTTAATCAGCACGTTGCATGAAGCCCAAGTAGCCCTGAATGGCACATTAGTTCAATTGGACTATTTGCAGGAATTAATTAGCAGAATAAAGATGACGGATAACCAACGACAGGCGATTGAACAACAGATACACCGGCTTAAAGTCAACAACACGGGAGTAAAGAACTCCCTGGCCATTATGCCTAATCTTGGCCACACCAAATAGAGGTGATCAATGTGGATAGAAAAGAGTATGCGCTGGTGTTGGCTAGGCAGGGTTTTAAGTTGTTTCCACTAGTGGCTAATACCAAGCTACCGTTGAAAGATACTGATGGGTACAAGTCGGCGACAAGCGATTTAGAGGCCGTTTCAGGGTGGTTTAAGGCAGGGCCTCATATCAACATTGGTTTGCGCTTAGATGTGGCTAACCTGCTAGTAGTGGACATTGACCGGCACAATAGCAGCAATAACGGGGTAATCAGCCTGGCTAAGCTAAAGAAAGCTGGTTATGAGCTACCCATGAGCACCTATGGTGAACAGACGCCGGGGGATGGCCTCCATTTGTTCTTTAAACTTGACGGTAACCAACTTCATAAACGGGTGAATTGGCGACCGGGCATAGATATACTGACAGATTTTGTGGTGATTGCACCTAGTGTGATTGACGGTAAAAGTTATCATCCCTTATCTGGGGCAACGCTAGCCCAAGTTAAGCCGTTGCCAGACTGGCTAATCAATGATTTAACCAAGGAAAAAGTGAACGTGTCGCGACAGAGTGCCGCAACAGCACGTAAGACGTGGGCTGGTCGGTGGTTAGATGACTTAGTGCAGGGAACAACCACCGGTAACCGCAATGTGTTTCTAACTTCACTGGTTGGCAAGATACTCAATACGGGTTGTCAGAGTGAAACGGCTTATGAGTTATTGCAGTATGCCAATGGGCGATTAGGAACGCCGTTACCGGATAAGGAGGTTAATCAGATATTCTTATCAATTCTGAAACGATTAGGAGGCTAAGAGCATGGATAATGAAATATTGCAATTAGCTAAGAAACGCGATGAGCAGATAGCGAAAGCCAGTGACGATTGGACAAGCGATCTACGCCGAACAACTAATGGTGGGATTCGGCGATCATCGTTGCATAACATTCGACTGTATTTGAAAAATGATCCGTATTTAAAAGGAATTTTGGTGTTTAACGACTTCACGGGTCAAATTAGTAAACTCAAAGCCAATCCAGCTACTCATCAAGCAGCAGGAATGTGGAAAGATGAGGATAATTCAATTTTGCGGGTGTACTTGGATGAACAATACGATGTGCTTTTCAGCACCGAAAATTTGCAAGATGTAATTGCGTCAGTTGCCAGAGAGCATACCTCAAACCCCATGAAAGAGCGAATAGAGCAAGATAAGTGGGATGGTAAACCACGGGCCGAAGCATTTTTTATTGATTATTTAGGTGCCGAGGATAATCACTATACGCGGATGGTTACGCGTAAATGGTTATCAGGAGCCGTTACCCGTGTTTATCATCCGGGATGTAAGTTTGAAATCATTCCCATACTTGAGGGGCACCAAGGAATTGGCAAGAGTACAACCGTTAGTTTATTGGCGCCAGAATACTTTAACGATTCGATGAAGTCCATGGGTAAGCAAAAGGATGATTATCAACAGCTTATTGGGAGTTGGATTATTGAAATAGCCGAATTGTCTGCTATGAAAAAGACAGACATTGAGGGATTAAAAAACTTCACAAGCGCGTTGTCAGACTATTACCGGGATAGCTACGGTCATTATGCCACTCACCATCCCCGTAAGAACGTATTTATTGGGACGACCAACCAGCGTGATTATCTAAAAGACGCCACGGGTGAACGCCGTTTTTATCCCATTCGTTGTGGCGTGAATAAGGCGACTAAGAATCCGTGGCAACCAGCTAAAGGTGATATACCCCAAATATTAGCAGAGGTTAAGACGTGGGTTGACGCTGGGGAAAAGCTGTATTTTGACCAGCAAACAATGGCTGAGGCCAAAGCCTACCAACAAGAAGCTCAAACGATTAATCCCATGAAAGAAGCTATCGAGGAGTATTTGAGTATGCCGGTTCCCACCAACTGGGATGAGTTAACGACCAGTGTTAAACATAGTTATTTTGAGCACTATGCAGACGGCAGCAAACCGACTGAGGAACTGCCAGAATGGTTGAATAGCCAACTCAGTAATCAAAAACAGTCGTTGTCACAAACAACTACACGAGAAATATTGGCAGTTGTCTTTGATAAACAAGCTGATAGCTACTTATCTGGCCGAATCAATGGGGAAGCCAAAAAAGTTAAGTTAATCATGGATAACATGGATGGTTGGAAATATAGTATGAACATTACTATTAATGGCAAGCGGCAACGTGGATATATAAATATTAACAAATAACGTGTGTAACGAGTGTACGTGTGTAGAACACTTATATACAGGCATTTATAAGATGTTATACGTGTGTGGTACCCGTGTGGTACGTGTGTTAATTGGTTCCAAACCACACGCGTTACACGGGTATGACTATAACGCGTGTGGTCTATAAACGTTGATATATCAAGGATTAACACGGCCACACACGTTACACACGTAAAAACGAGTTTAAACTATTTAATTTAGAAAAGGGGTCATGAAATGAAACAACTATCAATGATTGAACAAAGTGTTTTGAATGCACTACCGCACGGTTCAGAAAATCCAATTAGCACCACGGATGTATGTAAGTTGACGGATTTAAAGGTGCGTGTTGTCAGAGAAATCATTAGTGTGTTGGTGAATCGCTATGGTGTGCCTATCGTGGCTTTACGGTCTGGCGAACATACGGGGCTATTCATCGCCACGACAGAGGCTGAACGCAACCTAGGTATTGCCAGCTATGAAACCCAAATCAATAGCATGGGGATCCGGCTACGGGCCATACAAGAAGCCGACCTTGATAATTGGGAAAGCCAGTTGAAGCCCCAAGTTATCCCAGCAGACAAACCTGACCAGCAACAGAAAGCGGAGTGAGTGAGATGGCTAAGTCAGCAAACCAGCAATTGATTATATTCTTAAAGCGGCAGCAGCGAATTAACATCGGGGTGGCCAAGTTAGAATTAGCGTCAACGTGGGTGGAGCATCATTATCCGGAACTGGATTTTGGCGAAGGATTGAGGGGTATCTTCACTAAAGGACGATACTTGGCCCAAAGCTACAGTTGCAATTTGGTAGTTAGGGCCGTTCGGATGGGAATTAAATGGAATCGGTGGCAACAGCAACGGTACTATGATGACTTGATGGATTTTCTCAAACAACATCCCCAGTTCATGCTGCAAAACGTGTGGCAGGCAACTACAGCTATTGAGGAGGATGAAAAGTGAAGATCATCTATCCTAAGTTAGTAGAAGACGCGTTTGCAGTAGCCAACCAGCATGGTCAGATTGCGCCGGGCAAAGAGAATGATGTTAAGGCCCAGATATACCAAATTATGGTTGATAGGGGGATGTTGGATGAACTAGGCGAGCCAACCCAATTGGCCATCAACAGTGGCATATCCGGTGGTTTGGGGCCTAGTAGCCAACTTGACTCATTAGCGGAGTTTAAACGACAATTCCCCATCTATGGAGAATTTGACGACAGCCATTTTAAGCGGCTTAATGGTGAGTGGGTGGCGGACACTTATGTTATCAAAGCAATTTGTCAGGCAACGCTAGCAGACACCCACAGTACGCCAGAACAGCAGGTAGAAGCCAAAGCAATACTCCGCCAGATAAAAGATATACAAGATTGAGCTAAGGGCCTTACGTGAGAGCGTATGGCCTTTTTGAATGGAGACACGCAAAAAAGCCGCTAAACATCCTCATCACACTTAACATGCAACGAACATTTAACGGCTAAGTAAAAGCCACCCCGCTTTACTCAATGGTTATTATACCATGGGAAAATGGAGTGGCTTTTGTGATAGGCCACCCGGCAGCAGTCTCATCAAATTAAACTATCGAAGTTATTATAGCATGGCTGATTATCGAGTGTTAGTCATAGCAAGTTTTACGAAGAGAACCTGAATAAACCTGAACTTAAAAACCTGCAAAAACCTGCAAAAACCTGCTAAAACCTGCAAAAACCTGCAAAAACCTGCTAAAACCTGCTATCAGAACCTTATAAAACCTTATATAAAAGCCTGCTATTTCTCATGTAAACGTGTTTGAATATGCTGTGATAGATTAAGAAGCTTTTGACCGGTTGCAACTGCTTATATATCAAGGCGTGTGGTTTTAACGTGCGGCTAATTATTACCTGACAAAACCCGACATTTTCAGACGTAACGGCCTGTTAAACCTGTGTCGAATTTAGATTAGCATTAATTGTTTAGAAAATTAAAGCAGACAAAAAAAGGCCATTCCCTCTAAAAAGAGGCTCTTTGTCAACTGGTGTTGATGAGGACTAATGTGAGAATCCAATTCATTTAC
>NZ_AZDT01000040.1 GCF_001434785.1 Levilactobacillus namurensis DSM 19117
ATGTAACAACAATCGATGAGCTATTCGAGCTTATCATCTTTAAGATGAGAGTTTGATCCTGGCTCAGGACGAACGCTGGCGGCATGCCTAATACATGCAAGTCGAACGAGTTCCCGTTGATTGACGTGCTTGCACTGATTTCAACATTGGAACGAGTGGCGAACTGGTGAGTAACACGTGGAAAACCTGCCCAGAAGCAGGGGATAACACTTGGAAACAGGTGCTAATACCGTATAACAACAAAAACCGCATGGTTTTTGTTTGAAAGGTGGCTTCGGCTATCACTTCTGGATGGTTCCGCGGCGCATTAGCTTGTTGGTGGGGTAACGGCTCACCAAGGCGATGATGCGTAGCCGACCTGAGAGGGTAATCGGCCACATTGGGACTGAGACACGGCCCAGACTCCTACGGGAGGCAGCAGTAGGGAATCTTCCACAATGGACGCAAGTCTGATGGAGCAATGCCGCGTGAGTGAAGAAGGGTTTCGGCTCGTAAAACTCTGTTGTTGAAGAAGAACGGGTGTCAGAGTAACTGTTGACATCGTGACGGTATTCAACCAGAAAGCCACGGCTAACTACGTGCCAGCAGCCGCGGTAATACGTAGGTGGCAAGCGTTGTCCGGATTTATTGGGCGTAAAGCGAGCGCAGGCGGTTTCTTAAGTCTGATGTGAAAGCCTTCGGCTTAACCGAAGAAGTGCATCGGAAACTGGGGAACTTGAGTGCAGAAGAGGACAGTGGAACTCCATGTGTAGCGGTGGAATGCGTAGATATATGGAAGAACACCAGTGGCGAAGGCGGCTGTCTAGTCTGTAACTGACGCTGAGGCTCGAAAGCATGGGTAGCGAACAGGATTAGATACCCTGGTAGTCCATGCCGTAAACGATGAGTGCTAGGTGTTGGAGGGTTTCCGCCCTTCAGTGCCGCAGCTAACGCATTAAGCACTCCGCCTGGGGAGTACGACCGCAAGGTTGAAACTCAAAGGAATTGACGGGGGCCCGCACAAGCGGTGGAGCATGTGGTTTAATTCGAAGCTACGCGAAGAACCTTACCAGGTCTTGACATCTTCTGCCAATCTTAGAGATAAGACGTTCCCTTCGGGGACAGAATGACAGGTGGTGCATGGTTGTCGTCAGCTCGTGTCGTGAGATGTTGGGTTAAGTCCCGCAACGAGCGCAACCCTTATTATCAGTTGCCAGCATTCAGTTGGGCACTCTGGTGAGACTGCCGGTGACAAACCGGAGGAAGGTGGGGATGACGTCAAATCATCATGCCCCTTATGACCTGGGCTACACACGTGCTACAATGGACGGTACAACGAGTCGCAAAGTCGCGAGGCTAAGCTAATCTCTTAAAGCCGTTCTCAGTTCGGATTGCAGGCTGCAACTCGCCTACATGAAGTTGGAATCGCTAGTAATCGCGGATCAGCATGCCGCGGTGAATACGTTCCCGGGCCTTGTACACACCGCCCGTCACACCATGAGAGTTTGTAACACCCAAAGCCGGTGAGGTAACCTTTTGGAGCCAGCCGTCTAAGGTGGGACAGATGATTAGGGTGAAGTCGTAACAAGGTAGCCGTAGGAGAACCTGCGGCTGGATCACCTCCTTTCTAAGGAATATACGGAGGCTACACATACTTTGTTGAAACAATGGTCAGTTTTGAGGGGTCTACCCTCAAA
>NZ_AZDT01000041.1 GCF_001434785.1 Levilactobacillus namurensis DSM 19117
TCTTCTGGGAACAGATGAGGTTCTAATAAGTGTTCGGATAATTCTTGCAATCTCCCAAACATTAACCTATATTCAACAATTTTACCACTTATTATCGAACTCACTCACCAAATAAACGACAAAGCACACCGAAACATAACCACTATCGATACTGCTACAACCAGTACTTTTCGAAAACTATAGTCACCTTGTCTTCTCAATAAGGATAAACTATAGCCGCTTTGTATGATTTATTTTAAAACTATCTCTTTTAAAAGTTTGTACCAACATATTAAACCGTGTTTCGCACAATGCAAACAACATTAACCACTCTGCAGTATGATACCTTTGTTCATTGTAAGGATAACATTATAGATTTACCACTCATTTGAAACATAAGCCAGAGACCTGGACCGGCGCCCTAAGGTATTGACCTTATAGATTTACCACTCATTTGAAACGGTCACTGTCGCGCTGAACAACCGTTCCCAGGTATTGACCTTATAGATTTACCACTCATTTGAAACGCCACGGGGGCCACGTTCGCCTTTACGGTTGGTATTGACCTTATAGATTTACCACTCATTTGAAACGCGGGTGTCGCCGTTTGAAGTCGGCAATCTGGTATTGACCTTATAGATTTACCACTCATTTGAAACGGTTCTTAACGGGGTCGTCCACGATCAGTAGGTATTGACCTTATAGGTTTACCACTCATTTGAAACATTGACCAAGGAAGCTATCTGACGGTTCGTGGTATTGACCTTATAGATTTACCACTCATTTGAAACTAGCCAACTGGTAACCAAGTCTCAAGAACTGGTATTGACCTTATAGATTTACCACTCATTTGAAACTGTTCTAAGTTTGTCGTTTGCGACATTTCGGGTATTGACCTTATAGATTTACCACTCATTTGAAACTTATGTTGCTCAATTCCCGTAGTTCTTGCAGGTATTGACCTTATAGATTTACCACTCATTTGAAACAACCGTTGTTTCTTCGTGATGGACTTAGTCGGTATTGACCTTATAGATTTACCACTCATTTGAAACGTTGCCAGGGACCGTTAACCAGAAGGTCGCGGTATTGACCTTATAGATTTACCACTCATTTGAAACACGTCTACAAGATTGCCGAACAACAATTCGGGTATTGACCTTATAGATTTACCACTCATTTGAAACCCCAGTCACCGTTACCAGCAGATTCAACTAGGTATTGACCTTATAGATTTACCACTCATTTGAAACCATTACTTTCTCATCCAATTATCACTAACCTAAAATCACCATAGAACAAAATCCCGGTCGATGTAGTAATACTGGCAACTCTTAAAGTAATTAACTTGTCGAGTTTCTGAGAATTCAATGATAATAACTGGTAAATCCGCTTCAGCCACTACTTTCCCTAGCGCTTCTAGCTGGGGGACCTGTAAGTAATGGCTAACATTTGTCAAAACCGTTAAGCGTTGATCATGCAACTCTTCTAACGTTTTGATTAACGTCTCAAGTATAGCATAAGGTGTTTGCGTTGAATCCTCAGCTAATCGTAGGCCACTCAATTTGATTAGTTTAACCAATTCCGGGGTTTCTGGAACAGCCATTGGCACATCCATCAAATAACTAGTCCCCAGAATTTGAGTTAATAGTCACTGCCAATCATCCGTTAATTGGACAACTTGCTGATTCGATAACGTTTTTAACAGCTGTGCTTGCAACTTCCGCTGAAATAAACCGTTCAAATCAATTTCTAGCAAGGGATCCCCATACCAATGTGCATCCCGTCGATTATTCAGCAAGTCGAAATCATCCGTTGCTAACCGTACGCTTTCCGTATCATCCCGCAACCCCATCACCAAATCACGATAAATCTTCGGAGCAGCAGTCGCCAGCACCGTCAATTTACCCGAAGCAATGTCAAAGGGTCGGTAGCCATAATAAGTCAATTTCATATAATCACCGTCCGTTCGGCTGAATTTAAAATATCCTCCTTAGGGTTCCCTGCAATAAAGTGCATCCCCTGGTACTGTTTTTCCGTCATCATCACCGTCTGAACCAATCCGTTTGTAGGGACGATGTGAGCTAACCGCCGCTCAATAGCCGCCGCTGCCTTCGAATCAGCACATACACGTACATAAACGGAATACTGCATCATAAAGAACCCTTCCTGAATAAGCGCCTTACGAAATTTTCGATACGCCCGTCGCTCCTTACTCGTCTCCATTGGCAAATCAAACATGACCATTAATCGCATGACTCGATACCTCACTTGGTAATGCCACCTCAATTCGTACCTGATCCGTTACCTCACCCAAATAATTTAAACACTGGTCCACGTACTTAGGAATCGCATTCCGTAAAATCGTGTTTTGGTGATTATACGTCAGCTGAACGTTCAATAAGTCGACCAAGCCATACTTAATATCTGGCGTAAAATCACGGATTTTCTGTTGCGATACCCACTGATCAACAACGGGTCGAAAGGGTTCCATTAAGTCCGACCCCAAGTTGAACGCATTGTCCGTACGAGTGTGATGAATTCCCCAACATGTCAGGTAGCCTCGCGTACAAATCGCTTGGTCTACGGCCGATAACAGGATTGCATAGCCATAATTAAGTGCCGCATTAACCGGTGTCAAATCCGTACGAGAAAAGTCTTGACCAAATAAACGTGGAAAATAGCGACGCGCAACGACCGCTTCACGATTGGTCACGTCTCCCACTTCCAACTGGTCCAGTTCCTGTCGTAGAGATGTGGTTTCACCCCCAACAAACTCTACCACTTGTATCTGATTCTGCAGTTTGCTCGCAGTCACTCGCGTCCACAACGTCGCAATTCGGCTTTTCGACCAAGTCATCTGCTTTCCCACCGTTACCGTTGACTGCACATTCGAATAATCACCACTCGTCGTACAAATGGGTTGCCCATCCCGCCCCGTAAAGATAATTTTAGCCTGTACCTCGGCCAGTGCAACGACCGCATGAGCTGTAATCACAGCCTGTAACGTTTGAATTAGCAAAACACCAACATCCCGAACCGGTACATGTAACCGATCCGTATCCGTTTGAATAACTAGGCTTCCCGTACTAAGCGAGACCTTAGCGTGCTGTGTCACAACTACAGTTCGCCATCCCATAACATCATCCTCCTTGCTGAATCAACCAAAACATGCTATATTATAGATGGTCAAATTGACCTGTTTGACCTTATAGATTTACCACTCAGAGTTGAAATCAAACAAGATGCTTTAGCATCAAGTTTCCCATTGTGAGCCCGTTATCGGTGCCATACATATTAAAACGACCAAGCCACCTTTTCGTGACTTGGTCGTTTTTTCTAAAGGTCGTTCAAACGAACCCGTCGATGAAATAGTCCCGTTGGTGACTCATGGATAAGGACTGCCTGTTCAGTTAACTTAATTCCATTCTTCACTTGAAGTTGCCCAAATTGACCTGTACAACCAATATCTTTCAAGTCGACTCGGGTTGCATTGGCGTGCAACCCACCTAACAGCCTCAACAGGAGCTCACGTTTACCTAAGTTTAGTGTTTTATTCTCTTTCCCATTTTTCCCTATTGTTATACTAAAGCTATTCACTGTAGAACGCTTTTGCAAGAGCTCCTCGGCCGCAAATAGCCGTGACTGAAATTTATTCATTTTATAGAGTGGGAAGTAGTATTTGACCTGTTTACAGATTTCATGATAAACCGCCATCAACTCATCATCCTTTGGTTTATATCCCGCCAAAGTCCGCTGAGCAACCAAGGACAGAATTAACTGCTGTTGATTCTGATAATACCCATTGGTTCTTAAAGCAAAGCGGTGCCACTGCCCCTTGATCATATCCTCAACTGGTTGATTTAAACAAACGTGTGGTACAACGACCTCAAACGGCTTAACCTTGTTTCGACTAGTTAATTCCGAAACGAAAATTTTATAGAGTAACTTTTTCTGCTCTGCTACATCCTGATGCTGTAATTGACTGACATAACGAACAGGAACCCGCATAACTTTATAACCTGGGCGTTTCCCAAGTAGCCGAATAATCGCCATGTATCCTGCTTGTTCACTACTATGACCGCCATAAAGTTCAATGGGTTTCTCGGTCTTCTGCGGAATAAGCTTCTTTTTATGTGCTTGGCTGGCGGGATAAATGGTTTGATTAAACAATGCACCATGATTCTCGTACACTTCGTGGGTCACCAAAATATGTTTCAAATTCATAATTTTAGTTAAGTTCATCATCTTCACAGTAGCGTCATGTTTCGGTTGCTCTGGATTCTTCTTCTGGCAATCACCAATCTCCATTTCTTCATCCCAAATAACCTGGTGGGTGACGGGATTTTTAATAAGATTATAGGGCTGCTTTTCCCTGGAAATCATGCCACCAATAAAGTTAAAGCGTCGTTGCAAGTCAAAGTGCGTCTTTTTAAAGTCCCCATAGACGAAAAAGCGTTTCAAGTTCGGGTAGCGTTGTAGCAAATACGTCCCAATTCTCGCTGCTAAGTAGGCATCCTGAGCATGGTGGTAATCGTTTAGTGCCCGTAACTTAGGGAGATTCAGTTCCTGGCGAAATTGGTGCGATAACCCCGCCTTAATTGAAATTAGCTCGGTTTCGGTTGTATCGTAGTACTGACTCAGAACTTCCATAACTAACTTGATAACCTGCCGGGTCTCAACGAGTTGCCGGGCAATAAACCCGGTTGCCCGCCCCCGGTCGTCCAAGTCATCGGGAGTAGTTAAGAGGTTGCGCAACTTGCGGTGTGATATTAACCCCACCCGGTACAGCTCCTGCCAGACCGGTTCTTGCTTATCCCGAAATATGGTCGGCACATGCGCTCCTTTTTCCAAATTAGCTTGATTCGACGTTAGTACTCGGTTATCCAGTGAGTCGTCCTTGACGACCGCCTGGGGAATAATATGGTCAATGTGATAGTTACTCAGGCGTTCAAAGTCCAAAGGCTCACCCGTGTAAATATCACGACCGTTTTGCTGGAAATATAAAACTAGTCGATCAGAAAACGTCTGCCGATCATCTGGCAGAGTTAACAATTGTTCTTTCACGGCCTCATCAACGAGTTCACGCGCACTTTCTCGATAAGCCTCCGCCAACTTAGATTGCCGCGATTGCGTTCGTTGTGGGTTCTTTTGTGCACCTTTAGCCACTTCTACAAATAACCAGCTAGGCGCCTTCCCGTGCATGGCTTTTTGAATATCCGTCACCACTGCCAGCACCTGGCGAATGGCCTTTTTATTTTGTGGCGACGTGTAGAGGTCGTCAATCACCCGTTGCAGGTCTTGCCGTCCCAAATCTTGCTGGTTCACCGCAGCAATTGCCGTCTGAAAATCGGATTGGCGAATAATTTGCATAAAATTACGACTCGTCTGCCACAGTTCGTCCATTACCGTATTCCCCTGGCGATCATGCAAGCCACATAACAATTTAGCTGAGAACCGCCCCCAACCGCGATACCGTGGTCGACTACTTAACCGACGAATTTGGTCAGCTGACAACCATTTAATGTCCCGTAACTTTTCCTTAAAGATAGCTGTATCTTCGAAAATTGTCGACCAGTTGATAATCTTTTCAATATCAGCTTGTCGATCTGCACGCTGGATGTCATCCGGTAACAGTTTGCAAAAGTCATGATACGTGGTTAACTGGCTCAAGAAGCGCTTAGGATTAGCCAATCCTTCCACAGTTGGCAAAGTAGGACATGCCCCAATTACCACCAAAGTCTTCTGTAGTGCCTTGACGGTGACAACCGACTGAGGTTGATCCATGAATAACTTTTTGAACAGATACTGCTTTCGTTGAGGATCCAACCAATCTCCATTAACCCGAACATTGTTCAACTCATTAAGTACTTCATACTTCTGATACAACAAGCTATTTTTTGGAATCACATCTTCTCCCAGCAGGTAAGTATCCGTCGTTTTCATCCGTTGAATAAACGCATTAGCGGAAGCCTGACGATCCACCTGTTGATCGAAATTCCAGGGGGTAATTGCTACTGTTGATTGAGGGTCCTTACGCGTCATCCACGCAAACTTAGCTTCTTTGGTCGCTTCACCGGGTTTGGACTGAACCAAAGGCCCCACATAATAATTCACTCTAAAACAAACCAGTTCATCAAGTTTATAGGGGGCAATCACGCGCCGGCTTTTAACCGGATTAGGCGTTGCCAGCCAAGGGTAATACTTAGACTGATTCGCAATAATCTGGTCCATTTCCTGTTGCTGAACCTGATAAGGAATCGCAATATTGGTCTTGGTTCGCTGTTTCAACAGAAAGGCATTCTGATCCATAGCTTTTTTCATTGCTTGTCCTGTCGCTGTCAACGGTTTCTGTTTCTCAAGAATGGCCTTAACTTCACTGTAAAAGGCCTCTCGATTCAACCCTTGATCAATATAATGGTCATAAGCCTGCTTTAACGCTAACCGCTGCTGTCGATCTGGTAGTTGCCGAATAAACGCCTTGTACGTCTTCAATTGTTTTCGGTGCGTTTCATAGATTTCCACCATTTTGCCTGACAAAGTTTGACCATCCGGTAAAATAGCGGCTAGTTCCAATGCTGTATGTAATTTCGCCAACAGGTTCACCAGTGGAATTTGCTCATCCGTTAAAAGTTCCGCCACATCGTCTCGATGGTCATCCAAGGCATCCAGATTAAATGATAAGGCTTTCTCCGGATCATTAATTCCCATAATTTTAGCAAGATCCGTTTTGAATCCTAAAATAGCATTAGCAATTTGCGTGTAAATTGGCTTTAACTGAGAATCTCCGTAACTTTTCAGCTCTTTAACTAGCCAATTTTTTCGGTCACTTTGCGTTCGACTGGTGTCCGTCAGTTCTTGGCAAGCCTGATTCCAATCCAAGGTAGGCAATTGAACAGAGCCATCCGAGTAAATCCCCGCCAACTGAGCATTAATCGTCGTAAAATAGGCCTCTAAGTCCAGTTTATCTGATTGAAAGTCCTTGGCCGCTCCCCCCAACAGGAAATGGCCCCGATATTTAATAATCTGATGAAGAGCTAGGTAAATCTCTCGTATATCAAACTGTCGTGACTCCGTCATTAACGCCTGACGCAAATGATAGATTGTCGGATACTTGCAATAAAATGCCTGGTCTGTTCGGTCGTTAAAAAGCTGAAACGCTTGCTGATAACGAGCATCTCCAGGAGCTAAGCTAGAAGCCTTCTGCCGAGCAAAAAAATTCTCATCAATAGCAGAAATCGGTTCATCAAAAATTTCCCGTAACAATCTCAACCGCCACCGTCGCCGACTTAGCCGCCGACGGGTTGTCCGAAAAGTCCGCCGCTCGGCCGCCGTTTGTCCTTCACGGAATAAACGCACACCAATCCCAGTTTGGCCCTTAACCCGGATGATATGGCCGTATTTATCAACTACGGTCCAACCAATCGAGCTTGTTCCGATGTCTAACCCAATGCCATACTTCTTATCCATTCTAGAAACCCCTTTCACAATTCTTCAATTATCACCACTAGTGAAATTGTTAACCATATTCTAGCTCTTTTTCTTTTCCCTTATCTAGTATTTTAGATATATAAGTGCAAATTCTCTATTAAATTTCCAATACTAAGAACCTCATTCAGTAAAAGTGGACTCTTTTACGAAATAGGTCACCTAACCACCTAGTAAAACGATAACTAAATTACTAGGCATTATGGTCGAAATTCAAAAGCTATAATTTAGCTTTTCCACTCAACATCTGCTACACTGAAAGCGCAAAAAAATATTTTGAAACATTGAGTTCACCAAAGGCCCTGACTATCCCAGTAGTCAGAGCCTTTTCTACGTCTATACAAGCACTATAAACGGGCGGGGTCAGTTATCGCCTAAGACTACCTGTGTCGCCTACGGCCTAACCAGTCCGTAAATAAAGCAATCAGGATGCCAACAACCAGTGGTGCAAAAATATTTTGAAACATAAGAGTTTACCTCCCCACTGTTGCTAGATGTGGGTTAGGCAATTCTTCAATGATGCTTAAAAAGTTCATCCCGGACAATCAGAGTAGCTCCTCTTTACGCTTTCGATTCAAAAGCGACAAGAAAAGTTTGCACCATTTGATGATCGGACAAAAATGTCTTCCTTACACTAGTCTTCTCTAAACGCCATACAACAAATCCTACTTAAATCATTGAGCCATGCCCACCTTATAGGCCAGTTATTTCCCTTGATTGTCAGCCAACAATAACCAATTGCTATCCACCCGAAAAGCAAGTGAGCTTTTGTTTCACACGCTTTAACGCACTCAACTGAGTCGTCATCCCCTTAGCCCCGAACTGACCAGTTGGTTGCCTCACCCACACATCCCCGTCCAGTGGAGGCTTCCGCCCATGATATTTAGGGTGCTTCACGTTAGAATAGGGTCACTGAATGGAATCCGGGAGGTAACAGCACCATGAAGAAATCCACAATTCTCAAATCATCGCAAAGCGACTTGGAACCCTTAATGCAACAGATTGCGCAGACGCATCAGGCCATCCACCTAACTTCAACCGACGGCACTCACGACGCCGTGTTACTCAACAAGCGCGACTTCGACACCCTGCAAACCATCGTTAAATTAGCCATTGGGCACACCTTTCTAAAAGTCTAAGAGTACCTGGCGTCTCTTGCCCCCGACTACCCCACGTGGTCGGGGGCTTTTTACGGGAAAATCACGTGCGGTCAAAATTCTCGCGTGGGTCACGGCAGTAAGCTAAACTTGAGGTAGTTACTTTTCCACAAGGAGGTTTCCCATGCACCTAAATCTACTGTTTGCCGTTGACGATAAATTCGCTGAACACATGCTGGTCACACTCTTCTCCATTTTCCGGAATAGCCCAACCACCAACACCTACGACGTCTACGTCCTTCAAGACCAGCCTTTGCAACAAGCGGCCCATCTCAAGGCCGTCCTAGCCCGTTGGCACATGACCTACCACCCGGTACTGGTCGACGACGCCGTCTTCAACGATGCGCCCGTCTCCGACCGTTATCCCAAGTCGATCTACTACCGGTTGCTAGCCAGCGAGCTGCTTCCCCAGGACCTAGACAAGATTCTCTACCTGGACGCCGATATCCTGGTCATCAACGACCTGACGCCCCTCTACCAAGTCGACCTGACGGGACAACTCTACGCCGCGGCCATGCACACGGACTTCTTGAACCTGACGGGGACCCTCAACCAGTTCCGACTGGACACCACCACGCCCCACTACTTCAACTCCGGCGTGCTACTGATTAACCTGGCCCGGGCCCGCCAGCAGGTCCACCCTCAGGAAATCTTCGAGGTGATTCGGTCCCACAAGAACGTGCTGATCTTACCCGACCAAGACGTCCTCAACAAGCTCTACGCCAAGGACATCCAGCCGGTCGCTGACGTGCTCTACAACTACGACGTACGCAAGGACTTGGTCTACCAGACCACCAGCCAGGGTAAGTGGTCCTTGGACTGGGTAATCGCCCACACCGTGTGCCTGCACTTCTGCGGGACCAAGAAACCTTGGCAACCCACCACCACGGATAAGTACGCCTTGCTGTACAAACATTACCAGCACCAGTTAACCCGACAATTAGTCGACTGACTACCAACCGAACCATCCGTCAAGCTGACCATTAGGCGGTTAAAGGGTTGATATCGCGTGACATCTACCGTCATTAAATCGTTTAACTTTGTTATCCCCTTGATACTTTGATGAGACATTCTTCGCTTAGACTAAAACGTGTTCCTTAAACCATAACTATTTAGATTTGGAGTGACGCTTTATCAAAGCATCGACGAAGAAAGTTCTACTCAGTACCTTTGGGGCCGCCGCCCTCCTATTGGCCGGCAGTCAGACCGCCCAGGCCAGCACGGTCAACGTTCAAGCTGGCGACACGGTTTGGGGCTTCTCCCAGACCCACCACGTGTCCATCCAAGACATCGTTAAAGCTAACCGGCTCAGCGACGCCAACTTAATCTACATCAACCAAAAACTGGTGATCCCAGACGGGCAAACGACCGCTAAACAATCGCAAAAGAGCGCGACGACCACGGCATCCGCACCAGCCAAATCGACGGCACCAGCGACGACGCCTAAACAGTCGACTGCCTCAGCTGCTTCCAGTGCAACGACTCAACAATCGTCCAGCACGCCGGCTAAGCAACAGTCCTCGGCGACGACCACGGCTAAGCGCCAGTCTTCCACCGCTGCGACGCAGTCCTCTACGGCCGCTTCAACCACGGCCAGCGCGGCAACTCAACACCACACCGCAACGACTAACGCGGGAACCCAATCCCAGGCCAACGCCACGAGTCACACCACTACGGGTACCTCCAATTCCGCAACTAACGGCACCACGCAATCCAGTACGTCATCCACTACCACTACGCCCAGCGTAAGCACTGGCGGCGGGGTCGCGACGGCGTTGAAGATTGCCAACAGCAACGTTCCCTACGTTTACGGCGGGAGCTCCATGGCCGGCTTCGACTGCTCCGGATTGGTCCAATACGCCCTAGGCTTGAGCGCCCGGACGACTTACCAACAGACTAAGTTGGGTACGCACCACTACGACGTCGCCAACGCCCCAGCCGGTGCCATCCTCTTCTGGGGTTCCGAAAGCGCACCGTACCATGACGGCATCTCGCTAGGCAACGGCCAATACGTTGCCGCTCAGAACCCGACCGACGGCATTGGCGTCTTCAGTCAATCTGCTTGGCAACCTAGCTACTACATCATTCCTTAAGCCCCTACTTCACGGCTAAACCACAAAGGGACCGGGTCTTACCTAAATTCTAGGTAAGATCCGGTCCCTTTAATGTTAACCTGCGCCCAACATCGGTTGCTAGCACAGCTTCTCATCTTACGATGCCGGTCGCGTCTCGACCCACCGGTGCATCAGATAGACGTTGAGCCAGCTGGCGACCACTACGGCCAAGCCGAGGTAGATGAAGTCAAACACAAAGTTAAACGTTTCCGTACTGTTAATCATCTGGAAGAATTTCAGTTCAATCGTGCTGACCCAACTCAAGAAGACCACCACGATCCAGGTCAGGGCCACCGCTAAGAGTGCCTTGATCACCTTCTGCGACCGACCCGGGATAAAGGCACTGATGGCGTTGGTCGCGAAGTGAATCAACGTGAGAAAGGCCCAGATCCACAACAGAATCAGCGCCCCGTAGGCCACGATACTGGCCCCGTAGACCTGCAACTGGGCCCAATCTTGCGCAGTCAGGGTAACGTGCATGACTTGGCGGAACCACTGGCGGACGATGCGCCCGTTCATGGCCGACCCCAAGACCAACAGGATGGCTTGAATCAGCCCCCAATACACCATGATAGCAAACGACGATGCCAAGTTGCTGAAGTATAATTTAGCATCCCCCGCCGGCAACAACCGGTAGCTATCCGCCACTAACAGACGCTCGCTACGCCAAGTCAGGCACCCGAACGTCAACAGACCGAACGCCACGCCCCACAGGATAACGGGCCCCACCATCTCTAATTCGGCGAATCCGACTTCCCACAGCTGGTAGAGCATGGTCAAGACCAACGCCAATAAGTTGAAGAACAACAAGTGGTTCGCGTTGCGGAATTTAGGTTGCCAAGTCACATAGAATAACCGTCTAAAGCTCGTCATCCGGAATACTCCCTTCGTAGACACTTTCGTAAAAGGCTTCAATGCCCAGATTAAACTCCTGCCGAATCTGGTCACTGCGTTTATGGGTGCAAATCGTCCGGTCCTTGAGAATGACCACCTCATCCAGTAACGCCGCGATTTCCGTCACGTAATGGTCACTGATGATCAGCACCGCTTCCGGCTGTTTCCACTGGATAATACTGCTGATAATGCGTCTACGGCTCATACTGTCAATGCCACTGAACGGTTCATCGAGTAAGTACACGGCGGCCTGCCGCGCCAAGGTCAACGCAATGATGAATTTCTCACGAGTCCCCTTAGATAAGGTCGCCAGCCGCTGGTCATCGTCGATTTGTAAAAACGTGACCAAGTCTAAGTACTTCTTGGCCGAGAAGTCCGGGTAGGTGCGGACGTAAAAGTCCCGAATCTCCCGTAACTTCTGGGTCGAGCGGAATCCCTGGAGGCCCTCACTGAAACTGACCAACGCCCGCCGCTGGACGTCGCGGGTCTGCTGGTTGACCGCAATGGTTCCCCGCGCCCCCTTGGCTACGCTGGCGATCAAGCGCATCAGCGTGGTCTTACCGGCCCCGTTCTCCCCTAACAGGCCCACCGTTTTGCCCGGTGCGATTTGTAGATTCACGTGGTCCAGAATCGTCCGCTGATTCTTTCGGTAGCGAACATCCGTTAGCTCTAACGCGTATTGACTCACGCCTGATTCCCCCTAGTCTGTAAGTAATGCTGAACTGCCGCCACGATTTCCGCGTCGTCCATCCGTAACGCGTGTAGCTGGGTGTAAAGTTCCTGAATATAGTCTGTGATGAGTCGGTGCTTAAGCGCCGTGATGCGGGCCGTATCCTGCGTGACAAAGTTGCCGCGTCCCCGGCGGGATTCCAGGATCTCTTGTCGAATCATCTCCGTCAACGCCCGCTGAACCGTATTCACGTTCACGGTCAAGTCGACCGCCAACTGGCGAACGGCGGGCAACTTCGCGCCCGGTTGCAGCGTTCCTGCTACGATTTGGTGGTACAGATAGTTCTCAATCTGGTAATAGATTGGGACCTTATCGTCAAACTGCATCTCGTTCACCTCGTAAGTGTATTATCTATCTATAACACTGTTACATTATAGCATATTCCGAAAAACCCACAAGTCCCTTTACATTCGCCACAGTCAGGGTCTATGCTGATCTGCAAAAACTTGAAAGGCGGTCTTTTACCCATGACAACTCCCCATGATTTTGCGCAACAGCTCCGACAACGACAGGCAGCCAAGCGACCCGGTCCCACGCCACAGGATTGCGCCAGTGAGCAGGTCACGACCCTTACGATTCCCACTAGTGTCGGCGCCGTGCCGGTCTACCGGCACCAACCCCACTTTGTCCCCGCACAACGGGTCATCATCAATCTTCACGGCAGTGGCTTTATCTTCCCACACAACGCCTACGATGACCTCTTTGCCAAGCAACTCTGTCTCAGTACTCAGGCGCTAGTTCTGGACATCGACTATCCGTTAGCCCCAGAACATCCTTTCCCCCAGCCCCTACAGGCCACGTACCAGGTCATCCAAGCCCTGCAGACTCAGTACCGTTCCCTGGGCGCACCCACGATCATCGGACACAGTGCTGGCGGGAACCTGGCTATTGGGACGCAACTCCTGGCTCAGCGGCATAACCAGCCTAAAGCGGACCGGGTGATCCTCGACTACCCCGCCTTAGACCTAGATACCAAGCCGGCCGACAAACCATTTCCTGCTGGTGCCCGGGCCATCATCTCCCCTGAGCTCGCAGAAACCTTCAACGCCTACTACCGGCCCAACGGTGAGACTGGTAATCCCCTGATTTCCCCCGTCACAGCCACCAGCACGGACCTCCACGGCTTCCCACCGACCTTTATCCTAACGGCCGACCACGATTCCCTAATGCCCGAAGCCGAAGCATTCGGCCAATCTCTAATTGCCGCCGGATGTACGGTCACCCTCCACCGCTACCAAAACGTCCACCACGGCTTTACGCTAAACGGCGAGGGGCAAGCCGACCAAGCCCTTCGCGATATCTTGGCCTACATCCAAGCCTAACCCGTTCATTTTTTGAGACTTACAGCACTTAAAAACTAACGTGCGTCGAAAGTCCAGCCCGGAGACTATGGTCAATCTTCAGCACCAAATGGGCCACTGTTAGCTAAAAAAGCTCTGTAAAACCAAAGTAGTTGTACTAGTCCCTGTCAAGTTGACAGATGAAATAATATAATTCTCGGACGTAAC
>NZ_AZDT01000042.1 GCF_001434785.1 Levilactobacillus namurensis DSM 19117
AGTTACGTCCGAGAATTATATTATTTCATCTGTCAACTTGACAGGGACTAGTACACCTATTTTGGTTTTGCAGAGCTCTTTTGAATGACCGTGGCCTATTGGCGCTGAAAATCGAACAGAGACTGTTGGACTTCAGGTCTGTCGTATAAACCAATTACCGCTGTGTTGATCATTCGCCTTACCGGACGGCCAGACCAGGCTGGAACGCCGTGGGCACCACTTCGAGCCACAGAACGGTCTCGAAGCTGGGCCTTTTCCTAGGCGAGCTGGAAAACGCTCACCAAGGAAAATTTCACGGCTGAGCCTGGTCTGGCCGTCCTCTCGGCTTACAGTTGTGTAACCCAATAGCGAGACATGATTTGCCGACGGGCCGTAGTGATTGGCATGAATAAGGTCGTCACCCGTTTGTAGCCATGGCGCAGGTATGATGGTGCCTACTACCACGGACTCGAGGTCTGATAGGATTTACGCCTTAGCGTTTTAGTTTAAGAGTCCCACCCGGTGATATTTCCAATTCCGAACGTCAGGAAACACCGTTTTTGATACGCTCAATGTAGCCGTGAGGTTGGGCCTGAAGAGGCTCAGTGGTGTCGTTTGGGTTAGTCAGCGTTTTTCAGCTGGCTTACCCAAAGGCCGAGCTTGGAGACCTGGGATTTTCAGGGCTCTAAGTCGTGCCCACCACGCTCCAGCCTCTTCAGGGCCAACCGGTAAGGCGGGTGAATGCCACTACCCCTTAGCTAAACGTCGAATCTGGGACCAAAATCCAAACCTCTTTTTTGCGCGCGAATGATTCGTCCATCCCCGGTCACACGAAAAATTGATGGTAATTTGACCTAAAGTTCCTTATCATGGAAGCAAAGTCAGAAAAGTAAGGGGCATGATAAGTGTGGCAGAACACCCAACCTACAGCGCGGCTAACGCGGCGTTGCGTGCACAATTAACAACTGAAAATCAAGCCTACTGGGACCAACTGGTAGCCGCTTTGCGTCAAGACCCGCGGTTCACCGATGAGGAGACGTTCCAGGAGTACCTGGGCGTCCTCTTACCGGGATTCTTAGCCGCACAGCGGGCGAATAAGTCCGCGGGCGACTACTGGCACGGGGATCCGTTAGCTGCGGCTCAGCGCCTAATGAAGCGCCAAAAAGGCCATCCCTGGTGGTGGAGTACGGACCTATTCTTCCCGTTGGGGCTGTTCTTCGTGGGCCTGGTTTTACCCACAGTGATCTTACCGGCCGTGCCACTCCAACTGCTAAAGATCGGCGTTCAGCTGGTCTTACTGGTGGTGGCCGTCATCTTGGGTCTCTGGTTGACCCCCCGGTTCGCCACGCGAGGACAACTCGTGAGTTGGGGGCTGATTGCCGTGGGACTCCTGATCATCTGGAACCTAGTGGGCCGGGCATTGCCGGCGGTGGGCTTAGTCTACGTGACCCGTAAAGGCGGGAGCTTAGCCCTGCTAGCGGTAGCGGTTATTTTGACGGCCCTGATTCTCTGGGACCAGCGGCGCCACCCGAATTCGTGGTTACCGGCGCTAGTGGCCGACCTCTGGATCATGACGGTTCTAGCCCTGATTGCCCGGATCAATCCCTGGTCCAGTCTGATGGTGACCTCGACGGGTAATTTACTGATCGGGCTAGGCACCTTAGTCGGTGACATCAGTATCCTGGTCAGCGGGTGGCACATTTGGCGCCAACGCCGGGCCGCTTCATTAGCGAAGAAGTAACTTGAGGTTAAAATGAGGTTTCCCATTTCCGGGAAACCTCATTTTTATTGGCTTAGGCGTCATTCCCCAGTAGGGTCTAACGCATCGGTCTGGAACTGGACGTTAACGGGGAGCCCGAGGGCCTTCCGCAGGTCCTTGGAGACCTGGTCGATCGTGGTTTGGGGCGCAATCTGGTAGTCGATGCCGTTAATGACTGCCGGCTTTCCCTGCAGGGTCGCGGATTGGACGTGGCGACTAGTGTGGCCATACTTGGTGCGTAGCCACAGGAGGTCTTGGAACGTGAGGTTGGTCTGCATGTTATCTTTCAGAGAGCCTAAGACCCGTTGGTAGTGGGCCACGGAGGACAGTCCCGCTTCCTTTAAGACCAGCTGCTTAATGATCTGGCGTTGACGAATCTGCCGGCCGTAATCGCCTAAGGGGTCGTCGTCGCGCATCCGCGAGTAGGCCAGTGCGCTGGCCCCGTTGAGGTGGATCTTCTGGTTTTTCTTGACGTTGGCTTGTTCGTAATGGAACGTCAGCGGTGGGACTACGTCAACTCCGCCCACGGCGTTGATCATCTTTTCCAGGCCCCCCATGTTGATTAGAACATAGTAATGGATGGGAATGTTAACCAGGTGTTCCACGGTCTTAATGGCCGTCTCCGGTCCGTACAGTGGCAGGGCCGCGTTGATCTTTTCATCGTCTTGTTGGCTACCGTAGACGTCGACCAGCGTGTCCCGGGGGATGCTGGTCAGCTTAGCCGTTTGGCGTTTCGGGTTGATGGTCGCGATGATCATGGTATCGGTCCGGCCAACGCTATGCCGACCTAGCGCACCGGTGTCCGTCCCCATTAACAGGACGGCAAAGGGTTTGCCGCTGGTTAACGCGAGGTCGTTGGGCTTGGTCGGTAGGGCGTGATAGGTTTTAGAAAACGTGGTTTTGGCTTGGTGCAAGGCGTACCAGCCGTACAGGCCGCCACCGATTAAAAGGCACGCCAGTAGCGTAAGAATGATGCGCTTAAGCTTCCCCGAATGGCTAAAGTGGCGTTCCCGTGGTGGTAACGGTTCCTGTGGTGCAGTGTTCATGATGGTTCCTCCCCTCTCGTGATACAGACCCAGTATAGCCACTCTCGCAACTAATGAGACAGTGATACGCGGTAATTAGGCTAAACTTTGCCCTTTCTTAGAAGCCTTAAGAAAACTGAAAATAATTAGCGGGGCGGCGGGGTTTGGTGTAGAGTAGAGGGGAACAGGATTAAAAAATGGAAAAGGGAGTTGGCAAAATATGGCAAAAGTTGAAAGCTTTACGTTAGACCATACGGCCGTTAAGGCACCGTACGTTCGGTTGATTACCCGGGAGACGGGTAAGAAGGGTGATGTGATCTCAAACTTTGATTTGCGGTTAGTTCAACCTAACACCAACGCAATTCCAACGGCCGGATTACATACGATTGAACACTTGTTAGCCGGCTACTTACGGGACGAGATGAGTGGTGTGATTGACTGCTCACCATTCGGTTGCCGGACCGGCTTCCACTTGATCACTTGGGGCGAACAATCCACTGAAGAAGTGGCCAAGGCCCTCAAGGCATCCTTACACCGGATCGCTTACGATACGGAATGGAAGGACGTTCAAGGCACGGACAAGTACAGTTGTGGGAACTACCGGGACCACAGCTTGTTCTCCGCTAAGGAATGGTGCAAGGACATCTTGGACAAGGGTATCTCCAAGGATCCCTTTACGCGAGAAGTTATCTAGTCTAACGAGATATGCGAAACATGGCGGGTCACCAGCGATGGTGCCCGCTTTTTTAGTGGTCAGCGACTAACCGGGGGCTGTGACTGACGAGCACAAGTATTTCGCGGTATACTGGAATTGCTGGATTAATTGTAAAGAAGGTGCATTTTAAATGCATTGGCGAAAAATTTGGGGAGCCGTGCTGGCGTTGGGGGCGGGATTGAGCATCACTCTGAGTGCACAAGCGATGCCCATCGTCCATCAGCGGGCCGGCGCCCTCGTATCAGGGCGGACGCGGCTCTTGAACGATTATCGCGTCAAGATGTGGCACCAACCTCGCCACTATAAGCACGCGAGACACTTGCATGGACGCAATACGATCCGAGGCACCCAGGGCGTCCGGGTAACCTTTAAGACCGCCTATCTCCTCCCATCGCCGGGGTATCACCACCAGGCTTGGGGCAATCCCCAGAGTATGGCGACGGTGGGCCGGTACATCTACGTGGTGTACTGTCCGACTAACTGGCATAACCGGGGCCGGCTGGTCCGGTTCGACCAGAAGTGGCTGAAGGCCCACCACGTGACGGCCCGGCAGTTGCAAAAGGTTTACACTAAAAAGGCCGCGCATAGTGCGCGGGAAAAGGCGATTCGGTCGGCGATTAAGGTGGGCCCGATCTTCATCACGGGTCACGGTCAGTCGTTGGCGTACAATTGGCGCGACCATCACCTGTATATGTGGTGCGACCGGGAGTCCAAGCCCCGGGTCCCCACGAATCAGTACGGTTATATAAATCGGATCAGCACCCATACGTTGCGGCCGAACCACCAGATTCGGTTTCGGTTACGAAACCGGCGGATGGCGGTCCCGGGCGGCCACGTGTTGACCTTTGACCGCAGTGGTCGGGCGTACTTTTGGACCCGGCCGTCAGCTAAGCGGGTCAACTTGTATCAAGGAACGATTGGGCTGCATCACGTGCGATTTCGGTTGACCCATCAGGTCTTGCGGCACGCCCCGGGGTCCCGGGTCCAAAGCATTGCGTATAACCCGCATAATCGACGGTTATACTTGGTGTCGGACGATTCCATCGCCAGTCTGCCAATCCACAGCTTACGTGGTCGGGGGCATCTGAGCGCTAAAAGCGTGCGGTGGACGGGATTCAGTCCCCGGCGGGAGTTCGAAGCGCTGAACTTCACCACTAGCGGCCGCGCCACGCTAATGACTAACCACGACCCCGAAATCTTAAAAAGCACCCACACTAGTTGGTAAACCACAGAGTGCGACCAAAGGCGGAGTTGGCTACCTTGGGTCGCACGTTTCAGCACTATATCGTTGTCGTTAAGAATAACAGGAGCCTGGGCATTTTGTCCCGGGCTCCTGTTTTAGTCATCCGCCGGGTGGCCAGGGGTGAGGTCATCCGGTCCCGGTAGCCGATTGGCAGGGCCGTGACGCCAGTGGGCACGACTTTAAGCCGCGCAAAGCCCGCCCGTCTTAAAGCTCGGCCTTAGCCTAAGGCCAGCAGACCACTGGCCTAACGCTAATTTCACCGGCTGGGCCCTATCGGCTATCGGGACCTCACGTCGTTGCGTGACAGGTCGTCATGGCGTGAATGGCTAATTCATCCACTACCGTAAGCCGTGAGGGCGGTCAGACAGGGCTCAGCCGTGAAATTTGACTTGGGTGACGTTTCTCAGTCGGCCCTAGTCAAAGGCCCAGCTTCGAGACCGCTCTGTGGCTCGAAGTGGTGCCCACGGCGTTCCAGCCCTGTCTGGCCGCCCGGTAAGGCGCTGACTATCTCCCCATAGTTGACGTTAAGTCAGTACCCTTATTGGGCCGTTGGGGTCGGAGGGGCGGTTGGGAGTGGGTATACTACAAACAGTGATGAATAGAATCATGTGATGGGGGGAGTTTCAATGACAGATAAGCAATGGCGAGAACTAGGGGAATTGGCACTGACCGTGGGGATGGTCACCGGCATTGGGGCGCTACCAGGCTATGCGATGCCGGTCGTTCACCAAGCGTCCGGCGCGTTGGTCGCAACAGCGTTGAAGCAGAACCGGGACCTGAACGACGACCAGGTCCACTTTACGCCGGTGCCGGCCCAGTATGCGGCCGCGGAGAACCCGCACGGTATCAATACGATTGCCTCGAATCGCGGACAGGCCGTTACTTTTCAGACGCTCTACCAGTTACCGTTGCCGGGGCCTCGGGGCGAAGCTTGGGGTGACCCGCAAAGCATGGTCACGGTCGGGCAATACATCTACATCGTCTACTGTCCTACGACTTGGCAGAACCGTGGACGCATCGTGCGGTTCGACCGCCAGCGCTTGGATCAGTTGAACGTCACGCCGCGCCAGCTTCAGCGGGTCTACACCGCTAAGGCAGCGCAGAGTGCACGGGAAAAGGCAATTCGATCGGCCATTAAGATCGGACCGGCCTTTACCACGGGGCACGGCCAATCCCTGGCTTATAATTGGCAGGATGGTCAGTTCTATATGTGGTGTGACCGGGAATCGGCGCCCCGGGTCCCCATCAACCAAGAGGGCGTGTTGCAGCGAATCAGTCCCCAGACCCTGCGACCGGTCAAGCAGATTCATTTCCGGTTGCGCGCGGGACACTTTGCGGTTCCAGGGGGCCACGTATTGACCTTTGACCGCCAGGGCCGCGCTTACTTCTGGACCCGCCCGTCGGCATCGCGGGTCTACATCTACCAAGGTACCATCGGCCAGGACGCCGTTCACTTTCGTTTGACCCGTCAGGTCTTGACGCACGGGCCGGGCACCCGGGTTCAGAGTATGGCTTATAACCCGCAAAACGACCGTTTGTACCTGGTTTCCGATGATTCGATTGCCAGCCTACCAGTCGCGGGGCTGGCCGGTAACGGGCACCTGACGCCGGCGGATGTCCAGTGGACCGGGTTCGCCTCAAAGCGAGAATTCGAAGCTTTAAACTTCACGGCAGACGGGCGAGCTTACCTGATGAGTAACCATGATCCGGAGATCTTGCAGAGTACTAATACGACCTGGTAGGGTCAGTGCTTGGGGTGGCTGTGGCGCCAGCGTTGGTTGAGCGTGACAAAGACCAGCGCCACCACCAGGAAGATACCGGCCAGTATCAAAAGCAGGTTATTTTGCGGCGCCCAGATGTTTAGGGCGACCAGTAGACTGCAGAGGGCAAAGAAAAAGAGGGCGCCCACCGTCAGCCATTTATATAGTTGGTTATCCAAGAAAAGTCACCTCATTTCAGGCTAGGGTTCAAACTCTAGTTTACGCGAATCGTTTCATTGGAAAAAGGGTCAAAAAAACACCGTTGATCAAATGACCAACGGTGTTTTGCGTATCAGGTGAAAATGGGGAACAATTACAGGGTAATCGTCGCCGTAGTGCCGTCCAGAGCAGCCTTAGTTGTCTGGCCGTCTTCGTGAACGTAGATCGTGGCGTTGCCGGTTAAGCCGTCCGTCGTGACCTTCAAGGTGTTCCCGGAACGGTCAACCGTGACGTGGCCCGCATCGACACCCTTTTGGTTAACCACGGCAACCGTCGTGGAACCTTCTTGCATGTCGAACAGGTGGATGTCCAGATCCTTCGTGAAGTCGTAGTCCGCGTGAACGGCCTTAGGATTCCGTAACAGGATCGTGTTTTGACGAGCCAAGACTGGCAGGCTTAATTCGTCGTAAGCCTTAGTCAACCACTTGCCACCTTCAGGAACGTCATAGAATTCGTTGTCGTCGATGATGCTGGTCCACTTGCCGGCTGGCAGGTAGAAGTGCACGTTGCCTTCGGAATTGAAGACAGGGGCGACTAAGAGTTGGCTCCCGAACATGTATTGGTTAGCGATGGTGTGGGTGTTGTAGTCGTCCTTAAAGTTGAACCACATTGGCCGCATCAGCGGGTTCCCGTAAGCAGCGTCGTGAGCCGCTTGGGTGTAAAGGTATGGCATTAAGGATAACTTCAAGTTAACGAACTTCCGCGTGTTTTCAACGGCTTCGTCATCGAAGTTCCATGGAACCCGGTAAACATCGCTCCCGTGGTAACGACTGTGGGAGGATAACAGACCGAATTGCGTCCAACGCTTGTACAGGTCTGGCGTAGGGGTACCTGGGCCATCTTCGAACCCACCAATGTCGTGGCTCCAGAAGCCAAAGCCGGAACTCAAGAAGGACAGACCACCATGTAAGGTGTCGGACATCGACTTGAAGTTGGACAGGCAGTCACCACCCCAGTGAACAGGGAACTTCTGAGAACCAACCGTAGCGGAACGGGCGAAGAGTACCGCTTCATCCTTGCCCTTTTCTTGGGCTAAGATGTCAAAGACGGCTTGGTTGTATTGTAAGGTGTAGTAGTTATGTTCACGTTTTGGATCAGAGCCGTCGAAGAAGACTGCGTCGTCGACCGGAATCCGTTCACCGAAGTCGGTCTTGAAGCAATCGACACCCATGTCGAGTAAGGCCTTTAACTTGCTCTGGTACCACTTAACGGCGTCAGGGTTGGTAAAGTCAACGAAGGCGTTACCAGCTTGCCAGAGGTCCCATTGCCAGATATTGCCATCTTCACGCTTGATGAAGTAGCCCTTCTTCTTGCCTTCTTCGAACATTGGGCCTTGTTGGGCGATGTAAGGATTCAACCAGACACAGACCTTGATGCCCTTGTCGTGGATCTTCTTGATCAGGCCAACTGGGTCTGGAAATTCGTCGCGGTCCCATTGCATGTTGGACCATTCGAAGCCCTTTTGCCAGAAGCAGTCAAAGTGGAAGACGTCTAGCGGAATGTGCCGTTCTTGCATCCCGTTGATGAACTTCATAACCGTTTCTTCACTGTAGTCGGTCGTGAAGGAAGTGGATAACCACAGACCGAAGGACCAAGCTGGTGGTAATTGGATGCCACCGGTCAGTTGGGTGTACTTGTGGAGAATTTCTTGAGGCGTTGGGCCGTAGATTACGTAGTACTGCAGGGATTGACCCGCAACACTGAATTGAACCCGGTCAACGTTTTCGGAAGCGATTTCATAATCAACCGTTTCAGGTTGGTCGACGAAGACCCCGTAACCTTCGTTACTGATGTAGAACGGAATGTTCTTGTAAGATTGTTCGGAACCCGTCCCACCGTCTTGGTTGGTGGTCCGAACTTCTTGGCCGTTCTTGACGAAGTTACCGAAGCGTTCCCCTAAACCATAGATCTTTTCGTCAACGCCGATGGATAATTGTTCACGCATGTAGTGAACGCCGGTGTCGTGGTTTAAGATTTCGCCTTGGGCTTTGAACTTAGAAGAGGTCACTTCGCGGCCGTCTGCCGTGAAGGACATGTCGAATTCGTCGCGGAGTGGGAAGTTAACGGATAACTTACCACTGGTTAAGGAAGCGTGCTTGTCGGTGATGACGATGTTGACGTCAGGGTCAAGATTATTCAACTTGTACGATGGACCGTGAGTGTCTTGGTCGAAGTGGGTCAGCTTAACGCCAATCACATCTTCAACGGGGGAGGTCAACTTAATGGTTGTCATCCCTAAGTTTAATTCGTCTCCCCGGGTCTTAATACGCTTGTATGGCGCAAAGACGGTCATTTCTTTGCCGTTTTGTTTTGCAGAGAATGCTTCAGCTGGAGAGTTAACGTCGTATTCGTCGCGAGTCAGCCAATAACCATTCGTAAACTTCAAAATAGCCACTTCCTCTTTCAGATTTAATCGTTTTAAGTTGAGTTGAGTTTAATGACGCCGTCACAGCAACATTAAATGTAATCACCAAGCAATCGATTAAAGTTGGTTGGTTGTTTACACCAACATATTATCACGGATTGAAAACGCATACAACCATGAAATCGAAATTTAACGAAAAAGATTAGGCCGGTATGGCGGTCCTAAAAGGCCCCGCAACGGCGCAGTTTTTATAATAAAATTTATAAGACGTTTGCTTTCCGTGAAAACCAGAAGTTCGTATAATGGGAATAACGAAAAGCGTGGAGAAGCCGGGGAGTTGGTTTTTCACAAGCTAAACGGGACTTGAAAACGGGGTAAGGCGCGTGGGCATTTCAGGCGTTGTGCGCGCTGATTTCGGGGAAAGTTTTCCCCAATGATAAAGGGGCAACGACGATGCAAAGATTATGGCGGTTCAATCAGCGAGTTGGAAAGTGGCGGGCGATGCGGGTGATTCAACAGGCCTTGACGGTCGTCTACCCGTTTATTTTAATCATGACCCTAATTAGTGCCATTGGCCAGAGTTGTTTGGCCCCCAATGGCTTTTTCTTTCATATCTATCATATCGGTCAGTGGCTGCCGGGACTGACACTGTGGCGCCAGGCCTTTCAGGTCATGGGGCTGGTAGTGAATAATGTGGTCGCGGTGATGATGACCTTCGCCACGGGGTACTTCTTAGCTAAGACCTATCGCCGTAACGAACTTGCCGTGGGGCTGTTGAGCGCGCTGGCTTTCTTGACCCTGAACGTGAATTATGAGGTGATCGACCAGGCCAAGCGGGGCGGTAGTCAATTCGTTGAAAACAACTTAGGCCCCCAAGGCATCTTCTTAGGAATCGTGGTGGGGCTAGTGGTCGGCTGGTTCGCCAGTTGGTTCTTGCAGAAACTGGCACACTGGCGCTGGTTCACGCGCTTGACCCTGACCGGGCGGGTGGCATGGTTGTTAGTGATCATCATGGCGGTTATGGTCCTGGTCGGTTACGGGATGAGTTGGTTGACCACGGGCGGCCTGAATGGCCTGGTCTACCAGGCAACCCGCGCCATGATTACCAATCCGGGGCATCACGGGGTGATGATTCTGGCCGTCACGGCGTTGAACAACTTCCTGTGGTGGTTGGGCTTGATTGGTCCCGTGAACCTGGCGGGCAACGCGACCGTGAACTCGTTACAGAACTTGGCCACGGCCGTCCAGCAGGGCTCGGCCTGGAACGTGCCGCATCCCGTGACGCTGCACACGCTGGGGGACGCTTACGCCAACTTCGGTGGGGCGGGGATGACGTTAGCCCTGCTGATTGCCATCTGGATTGGCTCGACTCGCGCCCATGACCGCCACATTGCGGTTCAGACGGCCTTACCGAACCTGGTTAACCTTAACCAGGCGACCTTGTTGGGGTTACCGGTCTTGTATAACCCCATCCTATTGATTCCCTTTGTTGTCGCGCCGGCCGTGAACATTGTTCTGGCCTGGTGCGCGATCACTTGGAAATTGGTCCCGCCTATGGTGTACCCCATGCCCCAGACGACGCCGGGGCCGTTGATGGCCTACCTAGGCACTGCCGGGGATTGGCGCGCGTTACTGTTGAGTCTGGTCTGTCTGACCGTCTCAGTCCTAATTTATCTGCCATTTGTGAAGCTCTTGAATCAACTTCCTGAGCCCGCGGAAGAGGAAGAGGGTGAAGACCATGCGGCGTAAGTTTATTGGGTGGGGGCTGGCCATTGTTGCGGTTCTGGCAATCTTTTTCCCAAGTATGGCTTGGATGCAGACCCGAATCACCCATTATAAGACCAATTACCGGACGCCGTTGAATCCGACCATTCTGGTCCCGGGGTCGAGTGCCAGTCAGGACCGGTTCGATGCCCTGATTAAACAGTTGCGCCAAGAGACCAAGACGGCGCATAGCGTGTTAAAGGTCAAGGTCGCAACGAACGGAAAACTTTCCTATACCGGGAGCATTCGGCGCAATGACAACCATCCCTTCATCGTGGTGGCCTTTGCGAACAACCGTGATGGTTATACGAACATCAACCAGCAGGCCCGGTGGTTGAACGTGGCCTTTAAAGACCTGGTCAAGACTTACCATTTCAACCACTTCAACGCCTTAGGCCACTCTAACGGGGGCTTGATCTTAAGCCTGTTTTTGGAAAAGTACTTTGACCAATCGCCAACGGTGACCATCGACCGTCTGATGACCATCGCGACCCCCTACAACATGGAATCGGATAGTACCACGACGCGGACCGCGATGTTGAACGAACTGGTGGCGGGCCGGCATAAGCTGCCCAAGAAGCTGACGGTCTATTCGGTCGCCGGCACGGAAAACTACTCGAGCGACGGCACCGTTCCGGCCAACAGTGTGAGCCAAGGAAAGTATATCTTTCAGAATCAAGTCGCCCACTACACCCAGATCACGGTGACGGGTGACGATACCACGCACTCGGATCTGCCCCAGAACAAGCAGATTGTCCTGCTGATTCGGCAGTACCTGCTTCAGGAGACGTTGCCCGCCAAAGACCGGGCCGTCAACCAATCACGCTTCACGCAGAGTCAAGCGGGGGAACCCGAGGAGCCTTAGCAGAAATAAACGAGGTGACCTTTCGTGAATTTTCGTCAACTAGAATACTTTTTAGCGGTCGCCGACGCGGGTCAGATTACGGCAGCGGCCCAGCAGTTGCATATGGCCCAACCGCCGCTAAGTTATCAATTGAAGCAACTTGAAGCGGAGCTGGGCGTCACACTGTTGCACCGGACGTCAAGCGGGACCTCCCTGACGCCGGCGGGGGTCCTCTTGCGGGACTACGCCCAACAGTTACTCGACCTGCGGGAGCGGGCGGATAGTCAGGTTCGGTCACTGGGTCAGGGCTTGGCGGGGGTATTGTCGGTCGGGGTCATCTCGTCGTCGATTGGCGCGATGCCTAACGCGAAGTTGCGGACGTTAACGCGTCATTACCCCAAAGTCCAGATTCGTCTGTTCGAAGACAACACTTACGGCTTGATTGACCGGTTGGAAAAACACTTGATTGACGTGGCCATCGTCCGGACGCCGTTTACGGCGCCCCGGTTAGCTAGTAAGGACCTCAAGACGGAGTCGATGGTTGCGGTGGTCCCCAAGAAGTACGACCATTTTCGGGGCGTCACGTTGCGGGTGGAGGACCTGGCTGACGTGCCGTTGATCATTTATCGACGGTTTGAACGCCTTTTTGCCGCGACGTTCGCGCAGAAGGGGATGGCCCCGTTCATCGCCTGCACCTGTGACGATGCCCGCACCGCAGTCCAGTGGGCCGAGGCCCGGATGGGCGTGGCGGTGGTTCCCCAGTCGGTGGCGGAACAGATTAGCGGTCCCCAGACGAACTTACGGCCGATTCGGTACCAACCTTGGCGGACCACGTTGAAGTTGGTTTGGCCGGAGCAGGTGACCCCTGGGCCACTGCTCCAACGGTTCATTGACAGTTATTAAGATACATGAAATACAATTTAGATGAGGTTGCCATATTTTTAAAGTATGGCAGCCTCGTTTTACTTTGCGGCCGCTTTCATGGTGAGAACGACGGGGATTTTAGTGTGGTGGAAATGGACTGATTCAGGTGGTAGGCCAAAAGCAGCTTTTATTTATTAGTGCACAATCAATAGATGCTTATACTAGTAATGCTGATTTATAAGAGCTTTAGTTTGTGAATAATCGCCCAATAAAGCCTCGTTGGGCCAAGCCAGTCATTTGCTCTGGTGGCCGGAAAGATAAATAATTGTAAGCGTTGTTTAAAAAAGAAATTGGGGGGAATTAAGGACTCATGGTGCAAACTGCTTTAATCATGTTAGGGGTGGGCCTCTTTGCGGGTATCGCGGGCGCCATCCTGGGAATCGGCGGGGGGGTGATCATCACGCCAATCTTGACGCTGGGGATGGGGTTGAGTATCAAGTACGCCATCGGTGCCAGTATCATCGCCGTCATCGCCACTAGTTCGGGGTCAACGATTGCGTATTTACGGGATAACGTCTTGAACCTGCGGGTGGCAATGTTTCTCGAAATTGCCACGACCATTGGGGCCATTATCGGGGCCTTAATGACGGGAATCCTGGACCCCAAGTATTTGTATCTCTTATTTGGCTGCTTATTAGTCTTTTCAGCCTGGAACATGGTGCGCAAGTTGCGGCGGGGACAGGAAGTCTTGAAGCGGGTGACGCCCGATAGGATTGCGGCCAAGTTGAAGCTTAACGGCAGTTACTTTGATAAGGCCGAGCTGCGCGACGTTGACTATCAGGTCGAAAACGTCCCCGCGGGCTTTGCCGTGATGTTCGGTGCCGGGGTGGCCAGCGGCCTGTTGGGCATTGGCTCCGGTGCGTTTAAGGTCATGGCCATGGATACCTTCATGAAGATGCCCCTGAAGCCGTCGAGCTCCACGTCGAATCTGATGATGGGGGTCACGGCGGCCGCTAGTGCGACCGTGTACTTCTTCAACGGGTCGATCCTGCCGGGAATTGCGGTACCAATGGCGTTAGGAATCTTGATCGGCGCCGTAATTGGGTCACGAATCATGCAGGTCCTACCGGCGCGGTGGATTCGAATCGTGTTTATCCCGGTGTTGCTCTACATCGGTCTACAGATGGTCTTTAAAGGATTGGGGGTACAGCTCTTCTCATGACAGAAAAACCAACAACGGCCAAGGAAATGGCCCAAGTCGAAACCATCATTGGACGCATCCTCCAGATTGGGGTCATCATCTCAGCCATCATCATGGCCATCGGACTGGTCCTGTTCCTGGTGACCGGGCAATCCGGCTACCCGGGGAGCACGGTGCCGACTAGCATGCAGACCATCCTGACGGGGGTCGTCCAGTTCCGGCCCTATGCCGTGATGATGCTAGGCGTCTACTGCTTGATTCTGACCCCGGTCTTGCGGGTGATTGTGTCCATTTATGCCTTTTATCGTGAAAAGGACCGCCTGTACGTCGCCATCACGACGGCGGTACTGGTTATCTTGATCGTGGCCTTAGTGATTGGGGTCTACGGAAAGTAAAATAAGCCGCCAAACTGGTGATGCCAGTTGAGGAGGTTGTCCAAGGCCATCATATCATCGGTCGGACCTTGGGCAACTTCCTCAGCTGGCATCATTTTGTGTAGGGCTTGAATTTGCGACAACCGCCTTGGTCCTACCTTTAGTTAAGGACCAACCTCACAGCCAAATTGGACATCCACCAAGAAAGTTACCGCATGACAGATAAGACGCGACTGCCGGCCAGATATGCTAAACTAAAGACTATACAAAGGTAAGTCGCTAGAAATTTAAGAAAGAGGGGATGGCATCGTGGGAAAACGGAAGCCGGAGCAGTGGCGCCGTAATCTTGCCGTGCTATGGTTAGGAACGTTTATTGCGGGCATGGGCTTTAGTGAAATCATGCCGTTTCTTTCCTTATATGTTGATGATCTCGGCACCTTCACTAAGGGTCAGCTGACCCTGTACAGTGGGGTCACGTACGCGGTCACGTTCTTAGTGATTGCGTTGATCTCACCCGTGTGGGGCCGCTTGGCGGACCGAAAAGGCCGGAAGCTGATGCTGTTACGGTCATCGTTGGGGATGGCCCTGGTGATTGGCTTGATGGGCTTTGTGACCAACGTCTGGCAGTTGATTGGGTTGCGGTTCCTCCAAGGCTTGTTTGCGGGGTACATCCCCAACGCCAGTGCCCTAGTCGCCGCGGAGACCCCGCGGGACAAGAGTGGCAACGCGCTGGGGATTTTAACCACCGGATACGTCAGTGGGAACCTGATTGGCCCCGTGTTAGGGGGAATCATGGCCCAGGTCTTCTTGATTCGGTGGACCTTTTTACTGACCGGGATTTTTCTGATCATCGTGTTCTTCTTGAGCGCAACGCTGGTCCACGAACACTTCACCCCCGTTACGCGCGCCCAGCAGGCGCAGGGGGGCAGTTGGCTCCAAGCGTTTAAGAATCCCAAGCTGATTATCGTGTTATTGGTCTCGACCATGATTATTCAGATGGGGAACAATTCGATTACGCCCATCATCAGTCTCTACGTGCGGCAGTTGATGCACGGGGTCGGACCGGTGACCGTGGTCGCCGGGATCATCGCCGCACTCCCCGGCTTTTCGACGTTGATTGCGGCGCCGAAGCTGGGGGAGTACGGGGACCGCAAAGGTACGGCCCGGATCTTAGTCTTCGGGTACGTCTTTGCCATCTTGATGTACTTCCCGCAAGGTTTTGTGACCAGCGTGTGGCTACTGGGGATTTTCCGGTTCATGATTGGGATTTCCGATGGTGCGTTGTTCCCGGTGGTCCAGACCATGCTGACCAAGAACTCTCCGCAGGAATTGACCGGGACCGTCTTTAGTTGGAACCAATCGTTTCAGGCGCTGGGGAGTATGTTTGGCTCCTTGTTTGGGGGGATTATCGCGAACCTCTTCAACTACAGCGGTGTCTTTACGTTTACGGCTTTGACGTTACTGGTAAACTTTTTGTTGCTCTGGTGGCTAGTCCCTGAGATTCGCCACTGGCGGCAACGCGCATAGGAGGCATAGGATGGTACGTGTACGGTCACAAGATGACTTACCAGCGAACTTACCGAATAATCCGGCGACCCTGGAAGCCATCGATCAATTTCGACAAATGATGCTGAATTACCGGAGTGCGATTCGGGTGCTTCAGACCAAGATTGAGTACCTGGATCAGGAGTATAAGATTCAAAACGGCCACTCACTGGTCGATAGTCTACAGACTCGCATTAAATCACCGGAAAGCATTGTGGAAAAGGTGCAACGTAAGCACCTGGACTTCAACTTGAATACGTTGCCCCAAGAAATGCACGACATTGCGGGGATCCGGGTCATCGTGCGGTTCGAAGACGACATCACGGCGGTCGAGCACCGCTTAGCCAAGCAACCGGACGTCCGTATCTTGAAGCGCAAGGATTACGTGGCCCACCCCAAACCCAACGGTTACCGCAGCCTGCATTTGATTCTGGCGGTGCCGGTCTACTTGGCGGCGGGGAAGAAGGAAGTCATTGTGGAGGTCCAGATTCGAACGATTGCCATGAACTTCTGGGCGTCATTGGAGCATGAGCTTAATTATAAGAAACAAATCAGTCACCAAGCGGAACTCCGGCAAGAATTATTACGCAAAGCGGACATGGTCCATCAACTGGATCATGATATGAACGCCATCAAGAATCAGATTCGGGCGGAAAGCAACCGGAACGTGAACGATTCGGAGACGGATTGATTCAAGCAACGTGACACGAATACGGCCCAAAATTGTGGTTTGACAATTTTGGGCCGTATTTTTACTAGTTCTGGAGAAGTTAATGGGCGCCGAGGGCTACGACCAGGGGAATCGTCACCAGGCTGAGCACCGTGGAGAGGCTCATGACCGCGATGGCGGGTGCGGCGTCGGCGTGAATCTGCAAGGTGAAGAGCACTACGATCCCGGCGACTGGGCAGGCAATCATGATCAAGGTGGTGGTGTAGGCGATGCCGCTAACGCCCAAAAGGGTGAGCAGTCCCGCACCGATCAATGGGAACAGTAGGTTGCGTAAGAGGAGCGTGAGTCCCAGCCAGGGATTCAACATTTGCCGGCTCAGGTGAATCTGGGCCAGGCTGTTGCCGATAACGATCATCGAGAGCGGCGTATTGACGGATCCCACGGCTTGGACGATGCGGTTAAGGGTGGTGGGTAGGTGCCAACTGGTCAAGAAGAGGAGTAGCCCCACCGCAATCGCGATGATGTTGGGATTTAGCAGCACCTGACGCACCTGGTGGCTAGTCTGGTTGTGGAATAGGCGAACTCCTAGGGTCCAACTGAAGAGGTTGAATCCGGCTAGCGCCACGACGGCGTAGAAGACCCCGGTACTGCCGAATAGGGCACTGATCAGGGGGATCCCCATGAACCCAGCGTTGGAGTAGATACTGCCGTACTGGGTGATTCGGCGGAGGTTGGGGTCCTTGAGGTGGCCGAAGATGGCCCAAGCCAGGCCGGTGACCACTAAGTACCAGAGCAAGGTCGCCAGTGCGGCTAGGAGAAACTGGTGCATTCGGGACCCGGAGAAGGGTTGTTCGAAGGCGTTGATGATGAGGCAGGGGGAGACCACGTAGAGGAGGATGTTGGTCAGGTCGTTGGCGGTCTGGGCGTGCATCAAGTGGCACTTATTGATCAGGACCCCAATCAACATGAGGCCGAACATCAGGATAATTTGGGCGGTAAGCTGTGTAAGTTGCATGGTAAACGATGCTTCTCTCTGTATGGGTTTGTGAAACGTTGACGGTCATGTCCGCCTTACCGGACGGCCAGACAAGGCTGGAACGCCGTCTATCCACGTCGTGTTAGTTAGGCGTAAACTGGTCGCCCTCCGGCGCTCAGAAGCTGGAACGCTTGCGGGCACGATTTTGAACTTCGCCAAGACCGCGAATTTCAAAACTCGGCCTGATGATAAGCCAGCAAAAAACGCTGACTAACCATCATTCGCTAGCTGAGCTTCTGCTCGCCTCCGGGCTGTCAACTAGCGAACAATTTAACGCTGAAGTTACTGGCAACCATCAGCTAACCAAACAGTCCTCGACCGTTACTATTCGTAATTCCAGGTGATTCCAACAACCGATTGGGGACTATTTAAAGACTAATTGGCAGATTGATTATCACTCAAAACTTAAAGAACCTTCAGGATAGCCAACTATCTTTAGGTTTACACGATTGTAAGCCGTGAGGGTGCCCAGACAGGGCTCAGCCGTGAAATTTGACTTGGGGAGCGTCCTTTGCTGCCCTAGTCAAAGGCCCAGCTTCGAGACCGCTCTTTGGCTCGAAGTGGGGCCCACGGCGTTCCAGCCCTGTCTGGGCACCCGGTAAGGCGGATGACATAGGGGGATACTTTCACCAAAAAAGCACGGTCGGCTCGCGGGGAGTCGATCGTGCTTTTGGTCGGCGCATTAGTTGCCTAATGGCGAAAGCTCGTCGGTTAGTAGGCCTTAGTTTTTCTTCGCGTTACTATCACGCGACAATAAGGTAACCCCATTGACCGCGATAAAGGCGACAATTGCCATGGTGATGCCTAGTTGCATCGGCCGGTAGGTCATTTGTTCCAATGACTCACCGATGTAGCCAATGACTTCACCGAAGATAACTGCCCAAAAAATTACTACTAGATTTGATTCTAGCCACTTCATCTGCTGTCACCTCACAATCGTTAATCGTTCTTAGTTTAACACGATTGCCCGGTGGCGGGTAGTGTCGTTTACCTCGGAAGGGTAAATTTCTTGACGAGGGTCGTTGGTTGTGTTGGCCGAATAAGTTCGGTATAATGAGTTGCAATTGAACAAAATCGGGTTGAAGCGACTGCTTTCAAGAATGTGACTTTCCTTGGGTTGGGGAGGTATAGAGGTGAAGTGGGCGCTTTTTTTGTGCGCCAAAGGGGGAATTTGATGGAATTATTACGAGATTTAACGTTGATTTTACTGGCTACCACGATTGTGGGCCACTATAGTACGCGAATTGGGATTCCGGCCGTGATTGGCCAATTATTGGTCGGTGTCGTGATGGGACCGGCGATGTTGGGTTGGTTGAAGCTGACGGAGAACCTGGATAGTTTTGCCCAAATCGGCGTGATTATTTTAATGTTTATTGCGGGGCTGGAAAGTGATCTGCAATTATTGAAACGGTATTTGAAGCCCAGCGTGTTAGTGGCCATTCTAGGGGTCATCGTTCCGGTGGTGGGGTCCTACCTAGTGGCCATCAGCTACCACTTACCGCAGACGGAGAGCCTGTTTATCAGCGTCATCTTCGCGGCGACTTCGGTCTCCATTTCTGTAGAAGTCTTAAAGGAAATGAACGCGTTGAGTAGCCGGGAAGGGACTACGATTCTGGGTGCGGCGGTGGTCGACGACGTGTTAGCCGTCATCATCTTAAGTGTCCTGGTCTCGACCACGGGGACCGCCGTTGACGGGCACGCGTCCGGCAACCTGTTAGTCACCACCTTGCTGCAGGTGGTCTACTTTGTGGCCATCTATTTCGTGGTGCGCTGGTTAGCGCCGTACATGGCTAAGATTGGGGACCGGTTGATGATCCCCATGGGGGCAACGTTGATGGCCATGATCCTGTGTTTCGGGATGGCGTACGTTGCCGAAGTCGTGGGCTTGAGCGACGTGGTGGGGGCCTTCTTCGCCGGTATCGCCATCTCACAAACGTCCGCACGGTCCGTGGTCGATCGGCATATTGAACCGGTGGGCTACGCGGTCTTCATCCCCGTCTTCTTCGTCAGCATTGGCTTGAACATGGACTTTAGCGGAATCGGTAAGCAGTTAGGATTCATCCTGATCTTGACGGTCGTCGCTGTGTTGACCAAGCTGATTGGGGCCGGTGGTGGCGCCAAGCTGGCGGGCTTTTCCTGGCACAGTTCCCTAGCTGTCGGCGCTGGGATGGTCTCCCGGGGGGAAATGGCGTTGATCATTGCCCAGATCGGGTTTGCGGCTAAGTTGATGTCAACGGCCCGTTACTCCGCCATTGTGACGGCCATCGTCTTGGCGACGCTCTTGGCACCGTTCCTGTTGCGATTGGCGATGAACCGGGTGACCCAAGGCCAGCCGGACCGGTCGAAAGTGCGGTCGGTTGAAGAAGAATCGCATTCGTAAAAGCTCGCCTGGCGGGCTACGATTTTGAGCATCGTTTAGTCATTGCGTACAGTCTCCCTAAAGGAACGTGGTAAACTGGTCCTATAAAGCAGGCGACTAGGTTCGTTGGGAAAGTTTCGTGACGAATAGGGGAGATTGGCGATGCAAATTGGCTTTAACCATCATTTCTATCGACACTGGCCGTTTTGGATTGGCATCGGGTTCTTGCTCGGAGACGCCGGATTGCGATTGTTTGGCCTAGTCTGGCGTGATCCATTAGGGGTGAGCATTGGTCTGATGTGGCTCTTCATCGGGCTCTTCATGGGTCCGGGGGGCCGTCCGGCTAAACGATAGGGGTAGACGAATCGATTAAGTTGCGTTAGAATTTAATTTCTAGCGCTTTTTTTGTTTAGTCAATTTGCGTGTCAACTAGGCAGAATGCGCAGGGTTACCGTCCCAGATTAGGTATGGTGAACGTAACACATGGGGAGGTGGCTTAATGTCAAAATTGTACTATGCGGTACCCGTTTTGGGCCTAGTCGCAGCGTTCTTAGCGTTGGTCTTGGTCGGAATGGTACCCAACCAACTGACGGGGATCAGCGCCGTCACGTTCCGGACGATTTCGGTCTTAGGATTCGGTACGGCGACCTGGATGATCGCCCTGACGACCTTTTTCCCCAACCGTTTCGGGCTCTACGCCAACACGTTATTGTTGATCGTGTTAGTCTCGCTAATGGCCATCTTTGGCCAGCATGCGGTGACGCGGCTGGGGTTAGAAGCTTTCGGAAGCTTGATTGCGACCAACATCTTATTGATTCTTTGGTTGCACCAGCGGCTACCAGAAAGTGTGGATGAGAAGGATTACCACTGACCAGGTCCTTGCGTGGTCAGTTGCCAACTAGCGGGCGCCCCCGTTGGTTGGCTTTTTTAATTGGATGACACATTAGGACCGCCCGCACCGCGCACCGTCCCACTAAGGGCTTAGAGGACAGAAAATGGCCGCCAGAACTTTTCTGGCGGCCATTTGAGAATATTTTAAATTTTAAGCGTTGTGGCGGTGACTATGCTTGGTTTCGAGTGGTCGGAGCCATTCACCGGTGAACCAGAGGATGCCGAAGAGCACTAAGCAGGCCAGACTAATGATGGCGCCCGCCCGTAGACCGGGTGTCCGGTAACGTAAGACCACGTGGTTCTGGCCGTTCTGGAGGGGCACGCCGATCATGCCCTTGTAGTTCTTGACCACGGGAATCAGTGATTGGGCGTGCATCGCGGAAGTGATGGCCACGGGCTTGCCGTTGACCGTCGCTGACCAACCCGGTGTATCCGGAATGGCCAGGTACAGGAGGTTGCGTTCAGGCGTTCCCTGCACGTTTCCGGAGAGCCGTGAGACCTGGTTATCCGCCCGGAAGTGTAGCGATTGCTGACGCAACTGCTGGGTGAACTGCCGGTAGAGCCGTTGGTTGAGTGACACGAACTGGTTGTGGTACCCCTCGGTAGGCTTGTTGGTTACGTAACTGACGGTGAGTACCGTTCCCCGCTGGTGTTGTCCTAGGTTGATCACGTAACGGAGCCCGTCCGCGTTGGTCAGTGGTTTGGCTTTCTTCCCGTTGACCCGGAGACTGGAATAGATGATGTTGTTGTCAGGAGAGTAGCCGTGAAGCAAGCCGGTTGCGTTGACCCGGAGTTTGACCGTCTGTAAGTAGCGGTCGCCGTCGTGTTTTAGGGTCCGGAACTTACCGGGGATGTTGACCATGTCGTGTGCGGTCGCCCGCCGCGTGGACACGTTTAAGATGCTAGTGGGTGCCAAGGTGTTTTGGGGTGCGCCAAGGGCCCGTAAGACCTTCTCCTGGTTATAGAGCGCCTGTTGGTCGTTCAGCTGGACCTTAGCCAACTTGGCGGGTACGGCGAAGCCTAGCCCGGCGTAGGAGGATAGGGGCGTAATCTGTGGGTCCTTGAAGGCGTTGAGCCGGTACTTGACCCCGAGTAGGGTATCGGTCACGTGGGTGTAACCTTGGGGACTGATGCGTCGCACGTTAGGACTGAAGTACCCCAGGTCGTGCTGGAAGACCCGCGCTTGTTCTACCAGCGTCGAAGAGTAGGAACTGATCCCCGAGTAGTTGAACAGCAGGGGGTCGTTGTAGTGGTTGTACGGACCATCGTAGGCCTTACTGATGGTGGCGTGCAGGAATTCGACCCGGTGCAGGTCACTGGTGGTCTGGGAAGCGTTGACTTTTGCGAGCAGTGCCTTATCTTGGCGGTAGTATTTCTCGAAGGCGGCCTGGTTACCGAACTCGATCCCGCGGTTCGCGACCAGGTAGTTGCCACCCAGTTCGGTGGCTAGAAGTAGGCCCAGTAAACCAATTCGAAGTGGGCGCCATTCGCTGATGAACAGCAACATGGTGCTCAAGAGTAAGAGTCCTAGTGACAGCCACATCCAGTGGAAGGAGGGCTGACTCTTGAGGTACAGGGTGTTGTTCAGGGTCGCCGCAGCCTTGAAGTACAGCTTAGGGAAGACGTGGGCGGACAGGTAACCGACAATCAGGAGTCCTGCACCCCAGACCAGGGCTAGGATCTTTTGGGGATCGTTCATCGACTGTGCCGGGTGGGTCTGCCAAGCGCGGTAGGCCGTGATCAGCAACAGGAACGTGAAGAAGTAGGCGTTACGGAACGGGAAACCAGCGGGTTGCTGGAACATATGCCAGGCCGTATTGAATAGGGTCACGAAGAGGCCGAGTCCCATGACGATCAACAGCCACATGGTCCGGTTCTTCTCGACGGCCCGGATACGGGGTGAGACGAAGTAGACGATGACCAGTAGGAACATCAGTGTCCCCATGAAAAGGGTTGGCGCGTGATACAGGTGGGTGACGTAAGTGCTGCCACCGGGGCCGAATTGGGCCAGGACTTCCGGACCAAAGAGGGGCGACGGCAGGTAATTTTGGTAGAACACGTCGCTCTTACCGGTCAGCAACATGCCCAGCGCCGTGGGTAAGAGGACCACGGCGGTCATGCCGCCGGCGAGTAGGGAGCCGATGAAGAACTGCCGAATCGCCGCGGTGTGCATTTGCAAGACGCTACGGAACTTGGTCTTGGTCGGTTGGTGTTCAACAATCAGATAGATAAAGTAGAGGACCGAGAAGAGACAAGTCATGTAGCCCATATAGTAGTTCGAAAGAATCGTGGCGGTCAGACTAACCGTGTAGAGGCCGAAGTGGTGTTGGTCGACCAGCCGGTGCAGGCCTAGCGCCACTAGGGGTAACCAGATTAAAGCGTCTAGCCACATCATGTCGTAGAAGTACATGGCCACGAAGCCACAGAGACTGAAGGCCGTGGAGAAGAGCAGGAGTGACCAACCGCTCTTGAGAAAGGCGTGCCGTAAGAAGACCGCCATGGTGAGGCCAATCGTGCTGACCTTCAACAGGATGATCCAGCTCAGGGCCGTGGTGATGTGGGCCGCGGGAAAGAGGAGGACAATCAGGTTGAACGGACTAATCACGTAGTAGGTCAATAATGGGACGATGCCGCTCCCGGTCCCTAATGATAGGGAGAATAGGTGGAATTGCCCGTGGAGAATGGTGGTCCGCAGGTATTCCAAGATGGGGACGTACTGGGCCCCCATATCACTGAATAGCAGGTTCTTGGGCCCGAATGGGGCTAACTTGAGGTGCCAGAAAGCTAGGCACAGGATGACCAGTGGAATTAAGAATGCTCCCCCATATACCCAGCGACTGACGCGTAGTGCCGCTAAAGTATCGCGATGTTGTTTCATTGTTAACAATCCCTCCGTACGAAAAAATGAAAAATAGGTGTCGCCTAGGGCAGTGGCGCTGATGGTTGCTTAACCGCTGAACGCGGTGGCCAGCCAGTGGGGTGACCGCGCCTAACGAGACTCCGTAACCCGTTAGGATTGGTGAACCGCTTTAATCGATATCTCCGCTTAATCATACTCGAAATACCGTGATTGATGGTGACCTTTGGTTTGAATTGCCCCTAATAGGTTTGGTGGCTTTACACTTACTCACCACTATTTTTTACTATACTAGGATACCATATGCCTTGAGAATACCGCTAACCGTGGGCAAGATGGGTCGTAGCGGACCAATCTTCAAAGAAAATTAGCGTTTTCAGATAAATCCGGTTTAAGGTGGCGTTATTCTTCGTCAGGTAAGCTATACTTTTAGGTAGAATTTGCTTAGCGTTAAGATTGTGGTGGTTATTCGCCTTACCGGGCGACCAGAGCGCCATTAAGTTATGCGTTAAAATTTTCAGAAACGATTCAACATGTAAGCTGGCAGCTGGCCTTGATGGCAATTAGAGCCTAGGGACCACCGGCTATCACCGATTAATCCGAGGAGTCAATGTAGCCTTGAACGTTGGTGGTCAATTCTGGGTCAGTGTAAGCCCTGTCTGGTCGCCCGGTAAGGCGAATGTCAGTCGAGTAATTCATAAGAGACATGCTAAAGGAGGAAGTGCCATTGAGTGCAAAAGCCCAAGTATTGGTGGTTGAAGATGAACGGGAGTTATCAGCAGATATTGTAGAATTGATCAAGCCCATCTGTGAGCCGACCGTAGCGTTCGACGGGGAACAGGGGGAATTTCTAGCCAGTCAAGACGTCTTTGACGCCATCATTTTAGACCTGATGTTACCGGGCGAGAGCGGGTTGGACCTCCTGATGCATATTCGGCACCAGAACATCTCGACCCCCGTCTTGATTCTGACCGCCAAGGATACGATTGCGGATAAACTTCGCGGCTTCAACGACGGGGCCGACGATTACGTGACCAAGCCCTTCCACCGAGAAGAGTTGTTGGCCCGGATGAAGGCCTTGCTGAAACGCTCAGGACACCTGAACAGTAGCGACGTGATTCAACTAGGCGATTTGGTGATTAACACCAGTAAGCATTTAGCTACTTACGCGGGTCACCCGTTGACCTTGAAAGGCCGTGAATTCGACCTGCTGGCCTATCTGGCGGGCAATCCCGGGACCATCATTACCAAGGAACAGATCTTTAATCGGCTCTGGGGGTTCGACTCCGAGACCAGTCTGTCCGTGGTGGAAGTCTATATGAGTAATCTCCGGAAGGAATTGAAGAATGCGGGGAGCGCGCTGTCGATCCGCACCATCCGGAATGCGGGCTATATCGTGGAGGCCCCTGATGAGCAATAAAGCGAACCGGTCGCAGTGGTGGCGGCTGTTCTTGAGTAGCTTCGTGGGGTTTGCCCTCATTTTCATCCTGTTAGGCATCATCGTCTTCGTCCTGTTTAGCCGCGCCATGTTGACCAGTACGGACCAGACTTTGCGTGTTGAGCGGTCGGCTCGGTTGGCGGGCCCGCCCCACCGGATGACTCAGCGGGATACGCAACAGAAGCAACAGCCCAATAAGGGGGGCAGTGCCCACCCCTTTATGACCACCACCCTGGTCTTTAACAGCAAGGGTAAGATTATCAACCAGGCCCAGCTGGGCTCACGGTACGACAGCTTGAAGGATATTCAGCTACACCGTTCAGAGGTCGGCCAGCTCAAAAGCATCGTGGTCGGGGGCAAGTATAACTTCCGCACCCTGTTGACCAAGGTGCCGCAGAGTAATAATGACCGGTCGCTTGCGGGACGGTACCTCTTGATTATGGAGAACATCGATCCCCAGAAGAGTGCCATGCGCAACTTCCGGCGCATCATGCTGATGACCATGGGCATCTTCTGGCTCCTCTCCATTCTGATCAGTGTCTGGCTGTCCCGGCTGACCATGCGGCCGATTCTGAAGTCCTGGGGGCGGCAGACCGAGTTCGTGGGGAACGCGGCTCACGAGCTGCGGACGCCGCTGACCATTATCCAGAATAAACTGGAGTTGTTGTTGACTAAGCCTAACGATAAAATCATTGATCAGGCAGAAAATATTGCGATTGCCAACAGTGAAAGTCAGCGACTTCAGAAGCTGACGCATGACCTGTTAGCGTTAGCCCGGTCGGACTCCAATACCTTGCAGACCAATTTTGAACGGACGGAAGTCGCCGATTTCTTGTCCCGGACAGTGGAACCCTACACCGAGATTGCGGCCAGTCAGGGGAAGCAGTTGGTGCTGACGCCCATCACGCCCTTTAAGGCCACATTGGACCAGAACTTGATTCATCAGTTGATGAATATTCTGATTGATAATGCGATGAAGTACTCGCCGCAAGGCAGTACCATCACCATTTCTGCAAAAATTATCGGCCGGAAGTGGCAATTGGTAGTAGCTGACCAAGGAATCGGCATCGCGCCGGACCAACGCCGCCACATTTTTGACCGGTTCTACCGCATCGATTCGTCGCGGAGTCGGCAGACCGGTGGTAACGGGTTGGGCCTGTCCATCGCCCACTGGATCGTTGACCTACATCACGGCACCATTGGAGTGCGGGATAATCAGCCGCAGGGGAGTCAGTTCGTGACGACGCTGCCGCTGACCCCGCCGACTAGTCTACCGACGCGGCATAAGACGGTTAAAGGTTAAGCGTGCGGCAGTCCAGACGGGGCTGGAACGCCGTGGGCCCCATTTTGAGCCACAGCGCGGTCTCGAAGCTAGAACTTTTTTCTCATCCTGCATATGGAAGGGGACTTTCTGGGGTAGCGTCATCACCCAAGGGAAGTCCCTTTTTTGATGATAAGCTTCATCTTTTAGGTCAATCACAACAGAGGGTCATTGAACCAGCCAGACTGCATGTTTAGCCGGTGATGGGCCCTGGCGGTAAACCGCAAGCGCGGTGTCATTGGTCTAACTTTCAAGTCAGGCGTCCTTTGTGGGGGTAGGCGGTTTATGGTAGAATTTGGTCAGGAGTCAATAAGGAGAAATTGCCATGTTAACGATTCGTGATATTGCGGCTAAAGCGGGGGTGTCGGTCTCCACCGCCTCCCGGGCCCTCAATAATAATCCCCGGATTAGCCTGGCCACGCGGGAACGCATTCAGGCGCTCGCTGAGGCGGAGGGGTATCTGCCAAACTATAATGCTAAAAATTTAACGGCCGGTGAAGCCAATGCCGTGGGTGTGGTCTTTCCCACCACGGAACGGGTGGTCCCGGAAAATCCGTTTTATATCGACCTACTGCGGGGCATCAACACCCAGCTGATGCAACGGCACTACGTCTTGTCGGTGGCCATTAGTAAGACCACGGATGGATTGTTGGATAACGTCAAGTCCATGGTGACCCAGGGGAAGATCAAGCGGTTCATCCTACTTTACGCGCACCCCGATGACGCGATTACGGCGTACTTGCGGCAGTATCACTTGCGTTTCGTCACGATTGGCCAACCGGCCGCTGACCATCCGGAAGATTACTTCGTCGATAACGACAACTTACAAGCCGGGATTGGTGGGGCGACCTATCTGTTGGACCAGCTTCAGGTCAAGCACCCCGTCTTCGTTGAGTCGGCCCATAACTGGGCTTACGAGCAACAGCGCCGGCAGGGGTACGAACGGGTCGCTGCCAACTTTAACGCGGAGCCGTTGACTTGCAAGTTAGGTGAGTTGAACCGGGTCCGGCTGTTCATTAAGCAGCATCCGGAGGTTGACGGCATCATGGCGACCGATGACTTCAACGCCATCGAGTTCTACCGGTTGATGCGCGAACAGTACCCAATCAGTCATTTCCCGATTGTCAGCTTTAACCAGTCACTACCGGCGGGGATGAGCGACGCCAACCTGCACTCGGTCGACCTGTTCCCCGAGAAGATGGGGTCAGCAACGGTCGCCTTACTCTTCAGTGACCGCGATCCGCTCGAAACACCGACGCCGGGACGCATTCAGATTCCTTACGCAATCAATTAGGGCCTGGTATGAAGCCAACCAATGGTGATTGTCATCCGCCTTACCGGACGGTCGTGTAAACATCAGGTCCAGCGGTCCTTTAAGCTTTTAGCCAGGAGGTCCCCCCAACTAGGTTTTAGACATTTCCTAGTGACGGGTGGTGGGGCGTTGCCTGCGTGGCTGGTAAACTACTGAATTAATCATATTATGTTCTCACACGAAAACCTTCTTACGACAACTTGGTCGGGGAAGGTTTTTTTTACGGATTGTTGAGAAAAAGGTAGCGGTTGGTCCAGACCTTTGTTGCACGGAGGTGGAGGCCGGTAAAATTTTTTTGCCGCGTTGGGGCTAAAGTTGGTCGTCTAGTGTGGCGCCTTTAAAAGCTGTTAAACGGGCGTTGAACTTGTTCGTTGTCTGAAACAACTAAGATGGGATACGTGACAAATACGAAAAAAGTTTGCGCAAACGGTTGCATTAAAATGAAAGCGGTGCCATAATAACCAATGTAATCGGTTGCTCAATCGATAGGGCAACGTTTTAGCAATTATTTTATCATGAGTTGGTTTAAGGAGGGCTTTCGCATGGCAGATGTCGTGTCAAAAGATACAACCACGGTCGATAGCACCAAGACCGGGTTACCGAAATTATCAGCCAGCACCATTTGGATGATCAACTTTGGTTACCTGGGGGTACAAACGGCCTTCACGTTGCAAAGTTCTCAAATGAGTCGGATTTTCCAAACCATCGGGGCCGACCCCAACAGTTTAGGGTGGTTCTTCATTTTGCCACCACTGGCTGGATTAATCGTTCAACCAATCGTCGGGTACTACTCTGACCGGACCTGGGCCCCACGCCTAGGTGGTCGACGGTTGCCATACTTGGCCTTAGGGGCCTTGGTCGCCGTCATTGTGATGTGTTTGTTACCAAATTCCGGGAGTCTGGGCTTCGGGTACGCTTCACTAGCTGCCCTGTTGTTCGGGGCCATTACCGTGGCTTTCCTGGACTTATCATCTAACGTGGCGATGCAACCCTTCAAGATGATGGTCGGGGATATGGTCAATGATGACCAGAAGAGTTACGCTTACGGGATTCAAAGCTTCATGTCTAACGTGGGCGCGGTTTTAGCCGCAATCTTACCATTCCTGTTCGCCTACTTCGGCTTGAAGAACGTGGCTGCTAAAGGGGTCGTTCCGGATACGGTTAAGGTAGCCTTCTACGTGGGTGCGGCTTTGCTGGTCGTGACCAGCTTGCTGACCATCTTCCGGGTCCACGAATACGACCCAGAAACCTACGCCAAGTATCACGGTATCTCTAAGGAAGACAATTCTCAAGGTGGGAACTGGTGGACCTTACTGAAGACCGCGCCAAAGGTTTTCTGGACGGTTACCTTAGTTCAATTCTTCTGCTGGATTGCGTTCCAATACCTCTGGACTTACTCCGCTGGGGCGATTGCGTCCAACGTTTGGAACACCACCAACGCCGCTTCCGCCGGCTACCAAGCCGCTGGGAACTGGTACGGGGTCTTAGCCGCTGTACAATCCATTGCCGCGGTGGTTTGGTCCTACGTTTTGGCTAAATTACCGAATAGTGTTCACAAGTTGGGCTATGCTGGTAGTTTAGGCTTAGGGGCCTTGGGCTTCATTTCCGTGTTCTTCATTCACAACCAATACGCCTTGATCGGTTCCTTCATCTTAGTCGGAATCGCATGGGCGGCGATGAACACTTACCCATTGACCATGGTCACCAACGCCTTGTCTGGGGCTCACATGGGGACTTACTTGGGTCTGTTCAACGGATCAATCTGCTTGCCACAGATTGTGGCCTCATTGGCTAGTTTCGCTTTGTTCCCAATGTTGGGGAACTCACAAACGGCGATGTTCTTATTAGCCGGGGTCATTATGGCCATCGGAGCCTTCTCCGTCTTCAGTATCAAGGAAACCTTCAAGGCTTAATTCGTAAACTTAAACGCGTCCAAGACGGTGGCGACACCGCCAAGGACCCGTTCAGCTGCGCAGCTGGTATCAGCTAGGTAGCTGAACGGGCCCTTGCTTGGGCTAACGCAAAAATCAGGATGCACCTTTAGAGAAGAAAGATAGTAGAAAGGGAGTTTTTCGACGATGAAACGCATTTTTGAAGTTCAACCGTGGAACGTGACGACCCACACCTTCAAGCCGGAAGATAAGCGCCTCCAAGAGTCTATGACTAGCCTGGGGAACGGCTACATGGGGATGCGGGGTGACTTTGAAGAAGGGTACTCCGGCGATTCCTTACAGGGAATCTACCTGGGTGGTGTCTGGTATCCAGATAAGACCCGTGTAGGTTGGTGGAAGAACGGTTACCCCAAATACTTTGGGAAAGTGGTCAATGCCGTCAACTTTATCAAGTTGCCCATTCTGATCAATGGTGAGGCCGTTGACCTGGCCAAGGACACCATTCAAGACTTCACGCTGGATCTCGATATGCACACCAGTGTCTTGAATCGTTCGTTCACGGTGGTCCGCGGGGACGTGAAGGTCGCCCTGACCTTCCAACGCTTCTTAAGTGTTGCCACCAAGGAACTCTCCGTGCAAAAGGTCACGGTCAAGAACTTGAGCGACCAGGCCGTCGACGTAAAACTCCTGCCGGCCATTGACGCGGACGTCAAGAACGAAGAGGCCAACTACGACGAGCGCTTCTGGGAAGTCTTAGACACGGATCAACAAGCCACGAGTGGCAGCATCGTGGCCAAGACCACGCCCAACCCGTTTGGCACCCCACGGTTCACGTCCGGGATGGAAATGCGGATGGTCACGGACCTGACCAACGTGGCGGTCGACCAACCCAACGACAAGGAAGTGGCGACGGCTTACCAAGGGCAACTGGCCCCGCAAGCTGAAGCGACTTTGGAAAAGCGGGTCATCGTGGTGACCTCCCGGGACTACGACACCCAAGAGAAATTAACGGCTGCGATGCACCAGTTGAGCGACCAAGTGGCCCAGGAAAGCTATGCCGACCTGTTAGCGGCCCACACCAAGATCTGGGCGGACCGGTGGGCCAAGTCCGACGTGCAAATCGCCGGCGATGACGAGTCCCAACAGGGGATTCGGTTCAACCTGTTCCAGTTGTTCTCCACGTACTACGGCGAAGATGCCCGGTTAAACATTGGGCCTAAAGGCTTTACCGGTGAAAAGTACGGAGGTGCGACTTACTGGGACACCGAAGCCTTCGCCGTACCCGTTTACCTGGGTATCACGGATCCTAAGGTCACCCGGAACCTGTTGATGTATCGGTACAACCAGTTGGATGGTGCCTACGTTAACGCCAAGGAACAGGGGCTCAAGGGGGCCTTGTTCCCAATGGTCACCTTCGATGGGATCGAGTGCCACAACGAATGGGAAATCACGTTCGAAGAAATTCACCGGAACGGCGACATTGCCTTCGCCATCTACAACTATACCCGTTACACGGGCGACACCAGCTACGTCTTGCATGAAGGGGCCAAGGTCTTGACCGAAATCTCACGGTTCTGGGCGGACCGGGTCCACTTCAGCAAGCGGAACAATCAGTACATGATCCACGGGGTCACAGGGGCTGATGAGTACGAAAACAACGTGGATAACAACTGGGACACCAACATGTTGGCTCAGTGGACGTTGAAGTACACCCTGCAGATCCTGGACCAAGTGGATGACGCCACGGCTAAGAAGTTGGGCGTTTCCGCCGACGAAAAGGCTCACTGGCAAGATATCATTGACCGGATGTATCTGCCATACGACAAGGACTTGAACATCTTTGTTCAACACGATGGCTTCTTAGACAAGGACATCGAACCGGTCAGCGCGATTCCAGCCGACCAGCGGCCCATCAACCAGCACTGGTCTTGGGATAAGATCTTGCGGTCACCGTACATCAAGCAAGGGGATGTCTTGCAAGGCATCTGGGACTTCATCGACGACTACACGCCGGAACAGAAGAAGGCCAACTTTGACTTCTACGAACCGTTAACGGTTCACGAATCCAGTCTGTCCCCGGCCATCCACTCCGTTTTGGCTTCCGACCTGCACTACGAAGACAAGGCCGTTGAACTCTATTCCCGGACGGCCCGGTTGGATCTGGATAACTACAACAACGACACCACGGACGGCCTGCACATCACGGCTATGACTGGTGGTTGGATTGCCGTGGTTCAAGGGTTCGCTGGCATGCGGGTTCGTGATGGGCAACTCCATTACGCGCCATTCTTGCCAAAAACCTGGACCAGCTACTCCTTCCGGCAAGTCTTCCATGATCGCCTGATCGAAGTTACGGTCGACAAGTCCGGTTCTCACTTCAAGTTAATTAGTGGCGAACCACTGGACATCGACGTCGCCGGTAAGACGGTTACGATTCACTAAATTCGGTTTCATGTTAAGTTACACCCAATAACACAAATCAGCCCCGTCCTGTTGGTGAACTGGACGGGGCTGATTTGTGTATTGGATGGGGGTGGGGGCATTCGGGACCAACCGTCGATTGGCAGGGCCGTGACGCCAGTGGGCACGATTTCAAGCCTCACCTAACCCGTGAGTCTTGAAACTCGGCCTTGGCCTAAGGTCAGAAAAATGCGCTGACCTAACGCCAATTTCACCGGCTGGGCCCTATCGACAGTTGGTCCCTGACATGGTCGTTAAACGGCGGTTCTAGTGGTTTAATGCTAGCGGAGCCGTGAGGACGACCAGACAGGGCTCAGCAGTGAAATTTGACTTGGGGAGCGTTCTTAGCTGCCCTAGTCAAAGGCCAATCTTCGAGACCGCTTTTTGGGCTCGAAGTTGTGCCCACTGCGTTCCAGCCCTGTCTGGTCGTCCGGTAAGGCGGCTGGTAAGGCGACTGTCAAAGCTAGACCGGCATGTAACCGTTAGACGTGGTGCCGTCGTCGGGGTGGTCCGGTGGGGTTGGTTGGGAAGCCGGCGTTTCAGTGGACGTCGCCGGTTCGCTGAAAGGCATGGGTTCGCGTTCGCGGTCCTTTTGTTGGACCAGCGGTGCCGCCTGGTTCCAGAGCAACAACCACTCACCGCCCAGCGTCAGGCTCTCCAGTTCCAGCTGATTCGGGATCAGGATGTCTTGAGCGAGCCGGTGTTGGTAATCGGTGACGAAACGGGTGATGATGGCCAGGTTTTGGGCCAGATCGTCAGTCCCTAGGGTGCTGAGGTCGGTCTGGTGAGTTTGCCGCAAGTCCTTTTCCAGGTCGCGTAAGTGGCGTTCGATGGTCCGGTTAAACTTGGGGTGGTTCTGGGCATCATAGGCGATCGCGGGTGCGACACCCACGAAGACGGCTTCGAGACGCGGGTAAGCGTCGTCGAAGGTGTTGGCTTGGAGAACGTCGAATTCCCAGCCGATAGATTCAACTTGCATAGTTGTGAACTTCCTTCTTAAAGTGTGATTAACCCTCAGTCTACGGAAATCGGCGGGGGGTGTCAAACTACGAAAAAATCCCCACCGCGCGGGTGAGGATTGGTTTGAATGGGGTTAACTGTTCGGTGCACCGATAGAAGTGTCGGGCCGAACAGGCTTGGTAGACGCGTAGGGACCACAACCGCGGATCACAAACGCGTTCGGTGCACAACTGGTCTTACCAGCTGGCTTTCTTGACGCCCGGAATCTGACCCTTGTGGGCCAATTCCCGGAAGTTCAACCGGGAGAGGCCAAACTTACGCATGTAGGCGTGTGGCCGACCATCGAGGTGATCCCGGTGATGGATCCGGACGGGCGAAGCGTTCCGGGGTAACAGGGCTAAAGCCGCGTAATCCCCAGCTGCCTTAAGTTCGGCCCGCCGGTCAGCGTACTTAGCGACGGTCGCTTCGATCTTCTTTTCCTTTGCAATCTTGGACTTCTTTGCCATTCGAGAAAAACTCCTTTCACTAAAGTAATGATTAATCGTGCCCATCTAAATTACCATAGGGGGTATCGTGGGTCAATCATTTTGCTTACTTTTTGTTAAAAGATGGGAAAGACTGATCACGCTACCGCCCTTTAGATAGCGGTATCAAAAATCCGCCATGCCGAAGCATGACGGATTAGCAGGGATTAATAAGTTAAGTCGTAACTGATATGGTACTGTTGTGTCTGCCCAGCTGGCAGGGTCACGTCGCCGAACTCGGGGTGGTTCATGGAGTCAGGTAACGTTTGTGGTTCCAGGGCCACACCCATGTAAGGCTGACCAGCACCGGCGGCCAACTTGAGGTCGTTGGTGAAGGAGTTGGCGGTGAAGACCACTAGCCCGTTGCGGTCCGACTTGATGGTGACACTACGCTTAGATTGCGGGTCGCTTAGCTTGGCGATGGTGTGATCCGCTGCGGGGACCACGTGGTAGACGTCGTCGAAGCCCTTTTCCGTGGTCTCTTGCATCCCCCGGATAGCGCTACCCAAGTTTTGCCCCGCCTTGAAGTCGAACGGTGTGTTGGCGTTGGCAATCAACTTGCCCGTTGGTAACTTCTCGCTGTCTAAGTCCAGGTGGTCGTCACTGTTGACCTGCAAGGCCTGTCCGGTGATTAATTGGTCATCGCTAAGGTTGAAGTAGAGGTGTGCCGTAGGGTTGAAGACCGTGGTGTCGGTCTTGGCCGTGGCCTCGAAGGTTAACGTCACGTGGTCGTCGTTGTCCAGCCCGTAGATCAACTTCGCGTCCAGGTCGCCAGGGTAGGAATCGGCGGTGCTGGTGAAGGTGTGGGTCAGGACAATCTTAGCGGCGTCAGGGTCACTGGTGTCCAGGCTACCGGCCCAATTGACCGTATTGAAGCCGTGGGGGCCACCGTGCAGGGTGTTTTGCCCTTCATTCGCGTCAACGTGGTAGGTCTTGCCAGCTAACGGGAAGGTCCCGCGCCGGATCCGGCCACCAGTCCGGCCGATGCCCATGCAGACGTAGAACGGATTGTCCAGGTAGTCGGCCATCTTGTGGTAAGATAGCACCAAGTTCTTGGACCCGTTGGCGCTTGGCACGTTCAGGTGATGCAACGTGGCGCCCCAGCTGAGGACGGATAATTGGACCCCGTGGTCATTTTCTACCGTATATTCTGTCACAGGTTGATTCTGATAAGTATCCCATTCTTTAGTGGTCGTTTGCATTGTGATTCCTCGATTTCTTTAAAATAAAAGCGGTTTCAATTTAACTTCTATTTTATTTTTTATACGGACAATTGTCAACTCGAATTCGCGGCCCAACGCGACCAGTCTGGTGGGAAAGTGGTAAGCTAAACTAATGGGCACGGGGATTAACCGTTCTAGGGTAGCACGAAAATTTTATGCGGATAAATTTTGATATAATTTAGTTAATAAGCCCGAATATTTGCGTAACAAATTTTCTCTTGTGCACAATTAAAAAAACTGGCATAATATACAGGTTTAGGGGGGACAGCCTTGAGGAGTAAGTGGCAGTGGTTACCGGTTTTACTGGGTGGCGCCTGGTTGGCTTATCATGAGTTGAGCCGGCGGGCCATCCGTCCGCGCAATCGGCGGTATCGCCGGGCGGGGATTCAGGTCACGACCGTGCCGACCTTGTTCATTCCTGGCTGGGGCGGTAATGCCTGGACCTATAATGGAATGTTACGGTGGTTTGCCCAGCAGGGATATGCCGCCAAGGTTCTGACGATTCGGGTCGATTACCAGGGTCGTCTGCGGGTTACGGGTCACTGGCCAGTCGGTGCGGCCAACCCCACCATTCAGGTCTTGTTCGACCGGAACCTGACTAAGGATTACCGGCAGCAGATTCGCTGGGTCACCCAGATTCTGCGCGCCCTCAAGCAGCGCTACGGCGTTACGGCCTATAACGCCGTGGCCCATTCATGGGGTGGCAGTGCGATGGTTCATAGTCTGGTCAACGACGGGGCCGACCCGACGTTGCCACGGTTACATCGTTTGGTGTTACTGGGCACGCCGGTCAACGAAGCGTCGTCGCTGACGGTCCCCGATCCCGCCTACCGGCACCTCTTAGCGGGGCGGCGGAACCTCTGGGCCAACGCGGGAGCGGAGATCCATAACGTCTATGGCCTGTTAGCGGGACGCCAGACGGACGGTGAGGTACCGGTGGATCAAGCCACGGCCTTGCGTCGGGTGGTCGCACAATCGCCCGTGAGGTATCACGAGTATCCCGTCCAGGGAGTGGGTCACGGTCAGCTACATTCAACCTTGCGGATGTGGCGGCTGATTGCCCGCCTTTTGTGGTCACTCAAAAAGGACGATTAACCAAGGGGTTAACCGTCCTGTGGGTTTAGTTAGGGTTAAACTTCATCGGCTAAAATGGCCTCGATAACGTTGAGGACCCCATCGTGGTCGTTGTCCGTGGGTGTGAGGAGGTTGGCAACGCGCTTGACCGAATCGGTCCCGTTGCGCATGGCGACCCCTAGTCCCACGTGGCGCAGCATTTCTTGGTCGTTGTCGTTATCCCCGAAAGCAGCGATCTCGCTGGGGGCAATTCCCCAGGCCTGTGCCAATTGGGTGATCCCGATGGCCTTGTTCATGTGGGGCGCAATGATGTCGATACTGCCGAAGCCGCTGGCGGTCGCGTGAATCTGTTGCGGGAACCGCTGATTCAACTTGGCGGCCATGGCTTGGATCGAGTCGTTGGGCCATTCGCCATTGATCTTGTAGATGGTGTCGTCGACGGTCAACAGGTCGGGGACCGTAACTAAGTTGTCGATGAAGTAGTCCTGGGCATCTGGATCTAAGGGCTGATTCCCCTGAACAACGTAGGTCCCGTGAGCACCGGATAGGCGTAAGACTTGGGGCCGGATGGTGTCATCAGCCAAGATGGCGTGGACGACTTCGCGCACGGTCGGTAACGGAATGGCTGTTTCGAACAGTGTTTGACCGTGGTCGACGATCAGGCCGCCGTTTTCAGCGACGAAGGTCTGAACGGCCGGCGTCGGTGCAAAGACCTTGTGCAGGTGGCCTAAGTGGTTTCCACTGGCGACCACGAAGCGAATGTTGGCGGCGGTGAGGCGTTGCAGCTGTTGTGCGAACCGCGCGTGATTATAGTCGCGGTCGTGATTCAGGAACGTCCCGTCGACGTCGGTGGCAATCATTTTGATTTTTGGCATACTGAGCTCCTTCTGGTCAATTATTACGTCAATAATACGAAGTTTTTGCGCGAAGTTCAACGGTTCCGCGTGAATCGGTGACTGGACACATTCCGGATAACGGTAGACGGGACACCGGTTACGGGGATGTTCGTGGGACCAGAATGACGACGGAAGATTTTTGAAAAAAGTATGAAGAAACGACAGATAACTAGTTTTTTCATTTACAATGCTATAAACTATTAATCAAAAGGTAACATAAAGGCTGAAAATAACGGTTATAATAAACGGTTAGTGGGTCAGAATAGTAACATCTAGGCAATACAGTGCAGAATTTGAAAGGAAGAGTAGACAATATGACGCAAACAAACGACTTGGGCCAATCCTTAGAATGGTTTTCTCAATTACAAAAGATTATGCGGCCAGTAACGACGATTAAGACGGAGGAAATCACGATTTCTTTGGAACAGTTTAATCTGTTACACGCCATCACGGATCAGCGGGAAGACTTCACGCCGACCAAGTTTGCCAACCAAATCGGCGTTTCCAAGTCCATGATTTCCGGTCAGATCTCCCGGTTATTACGGGCGGGACTGATCGAAAGTATTGCCTCCACGATTGACCGGCGGCAACACAACCTCAAGCTGACACCGGATGGGGTCAAGGTCTACACCCAAGTGCGGGGCCAAGTGGTTGACCGCTTGAATCAATTGCACGCAGATATCACCAGCTTGATGTAAGTTAGACGCAATTATCATCAAATTCACGGCTCTTCTAGGCACGGAATCTTTCATTTCTGTAACAATTCGGTTAAGTTGACCCATCACTTTCTTGGATTAGCTTATACTGTGGGGGTATAGAAAGATTTAGTGAATGGAGGGGCTTTTTTGAATTTGAGGAAGAACTATCTGACAGCTGCAGTGGCTGTGGGAGTCGCCTTATTGGGGGTCGTGGGCCTCACGACCCTACCGACGACCGCTACGGAGACTGTCGCTTACGCGGATACCACGGTGAACGCGAAGCATCAAGGCATGGTTGGGGATGCCAAGACGATCAACAACGACGCGTTCCAGCATATGTTGGATAAGTGGGACCACGGTCACGTCACGGTGCACGTGCCTAAGGGGACGTACGTCTTTGACTCCGGCCACGTGGTTTTACATTCGAATATCACATTTAAGTTCGATAAGGATGCCGTCTTCCGGATCACGGATGGTAATCGGTTGAACTTCGCTTACCCGAGTCCGTCAGCCGGTTATGATGGCGGTATCTCGGACGTGACCTGGAAGGGTGCGACGTTCCAAGGGGATAACACGGAAGACGGCCAAAGTGTCTTCGTCCAGAGTATCCACCACGCAAAGAACGTGACGTTCGATGGCTGTGTCTTCGACAACGCCGAATCACCAACTGGACACTACATAGATATTGACGGTAGTCACAACATCGACGTCTTGAACTCGGTCTTTACCGGTTTCAACGGCTCTAAGGATTACAAGGAAGCCATTCAAGTCGACTATTCGAACAAGAAGGCGATGTCCTACAAGTTGGCGGGCGACAAGTACGATAACTTGCCATCCTACGACGTTAACGTGGACAGTAACCAGTTCTTGCCAGTGACGCGTGAATCCGGACAAGTCCAATCTTACGCGCCGAACCCGATCGGGGAACACTCGATTTACAAGCACGGTGCAGCGGGAATCATCCACGACGTGCACTTTACCAACAACACGGTGGTTGACCCCAAGCCGTTATTGGACGATGGGTCCGCCACAATTCACTTCAAGGGTATCTCCGACCTGTGGATCTCCGGTAACAAGTTCATCAATCAACGGGTCTTAGGTTCTGGGAACTACATCTACTTGTATAACTCTGAACCGTCTTACGACATGAAGAACTTGAACATCACGGATAACGAATTCATCAACGTCAACCCAACCAAGCAATACATCTACTTGGATGCCGGGAAGACGGATGATAATCCGATGTCAGACATCACCATTAAGGGTAACAAGATTACCACCCAGAAGAATGGGGCGACCTTCGTCTCTAGTAACTTCGCGTTAACGGGTTCGAAGATTAAGATCGGGGATAACAAGACCACCATTGCGCCGTTTACCACCACCACGGTCACGCCGCAAAAGCCAATCTCCGAGACCACGGTCAAGCCAAACAAGAAACCGGCTAAGAAGAAGCCAGCGCAGAAGTTGAAGAAGCGTAAGCAGACCAACAAGGAAGAAAAGTACTATGCTGGGCTGGATACGCAAAACGCACAGTTGAAGAGCAACTACAAGAAATACTCCCTGTACAACCATATTCGGGGGCACAAGAACTGGAACATCATGAAGTTCGACTGGAAGAAGCTGAAGAACAAGCGGGTCTACATTGATATGCGGGCCCAAGCCGATACGGGTAAGTGGTACCGGATCCGCTTCTCCAAGAAGTCGACCACGAAGTACTGGATTCGGACGGGTGCTTTGGAATTCAACAAGTTCGACGTGCAAGACTACGAAAATGAGTTGACCTTGATGAAGGTCTACCCGGTCTACACGCGGCCGTTCAACGATCCTTTGTTAGCGAAGCTGAAGGGGACCACGGCGGACTTGCCGAAGCGGACGTACATGATTACCAACCGGGCTTACCGGACGGATGCTAACGGGCACCAGACCGTGTACTACCGGATGAGCAACGGTCTTTGGACCCGAGCCAGCGCTTTTGATTTAGGGAACTAAGCATCAGAATTTAACAAAAGAGTCAACACGATAGTCCCCCTGGGGGTGTTAGGTGAAAGATTGTTATTTCAGCTAGCAACTCTGGGGGGACTTTTGATGTCTCGAGATAAATTTAGAAGCGTCGAAAAGCCTTCGGTTGCTGGTTAAGAGTTTATTTTGCCAGGGTGACTAACTTGATTTCAAAAATTACCGTTTTGAATGCTATTAATCAATCGGTTAGCCTTTAAATTGAAAAGAGTCACCATGGTTCCTTTTTTGGCCTTAAAAATGAAACCCTTTCCAATCTTCAAGAAATCTTCAAATTTCGGGCGAAGAAGCGTCGGATTATCCTGCTAAGCTTGATATAACGGTAATCCTAGCGGCTATGGCTAGTTTGTTAAAAGTTGAGAATTACTTAAATGCCGGCTAAGTCGAGTATTATGGGTTTCATCATCTAGGATTGTGGTGTACAATGATTACCATAATTAGCACTCAACTAATAGAGTGCTAATCTCAAGTACCTCATCGACAGGCAGACTAATTGGAGGGCGATTCTATGATTAAAATGTACTTTCACGCGAAGACCACTGCGGTGACTAAAGCAATGAAATGGCTCGCTAACCACGATGCAATCTTTACCACGCAAGATATTAAAAAACAAGCGCTGACCCGCGAAGAAATTCTCAAGATGTTGTCTCTGACGGAATCAGGAACTGATGACTTGATTTCGACTCGTTCCAAGGCCTACAAGGCTCTGCCAACGTCCGTTCAGGATATGGGCATGAATGAGTTAGTCGAACTCTTACAGAATAATCCGGGGATCTTAAAGAACCCGATTGTGGTAGACCAGAACAAGTTAGCGACCGGTTTCGACTTGGAAACCATTCGGGAATTTGTGCCGGCATCGTACCGGAAGAAGGAGTTGGCGGGCTTCTTCAAGATTTTAAACGGCACCAAGAACGCGTTAGGTGTTTCACCCGCTTAGAGCAATGAGTTGATTGTCATTCCGTAAAATGGGGCCTCAGAAATTTATTTTCTGAGGCCCCATTTTTGTGGGCTGAAGCTTCTAAAACTGCGTGAACCCTGTGGTGGCCCAATCAAACGGGTAGACTAGGTGGAGATGATTACCAACGAATTGCGGAAAAAGCGTGACTTTACGGGGGAGTTGTTCGTTAACTTAGTGAGCAGGGGGGAGGAAGCGTGAATTTAGCAGATTACGAGACACTGGTGGCCCAGCTGGCCGTTGAGATTCGGCGGTACTTGGTCAGTCGGGGAGCCGACCCGGAGACCGCAGCGGACATCGTGCAGGACATGTTCGTGAAGGTCTTGGAAAGCGACCTGGTCCTACCGCCGGAAAAGCTCCGGCCGTACCTGTACCGGGTGGCTTGGTCGACGTACCTGGATGCGTACCGGCGTCGACAGCGGTATCGCCAGTTAGTCGACCGGTATCTAGGACCGGCACTGCAACGGCCGCCGGCACCGAGCGCTCCGCCCACGGTGGCGGACCAGGCGCTACAACGCGGGCTCGCCCGGCTAAAGCCCCGGGACCGCCAGTTATTGATTCACCGGTACTCGGAAGAGTGGTCCTTTCGCCAGTTAGCGCGGGCCCTGAACATCACTGAAGGGGCGGCCAAGATGCGCGTGTACCGGGTACAACGCAAGTTAGAAAGACTCATGAGGAGGGTTTACCGTGAAGACGGACATCGAATTTAACCGCTTAGCGCGCCGGGTACGCTGGAAGCGCTGGCTCATCACGATTGGGATTGCTGTGGTGGTTAGCTTTGGCCTAGTGGTCGGCGGGTATCAGCTCTTACAACACCTGGCGGCCAAGTCATCGGACCGCGACATGGATTATTTGCAGGTTACGGCGGAGATCCTGGCGCCGAACTTACAGTCGAGTGACCGCTACCTGGCCAACACCACGATTCAGGGGGGGCAGGTGGTCAGCCACCGGTATAAGGAGATTGCGGGCCAGCGGGTGGCTTGGTCGCCAGCTGTGACCAATTATTCGTGGTTAGGCACGGAGTTGGGCACGGCGATCAACGCCACGGACTGGGGGAATACGCGGCAAGACCGGGTCTATGACCGAATCACGCAACAGCGGGTTCCCCAGTTCTACGACGTGTCGCGGCGGCCAACTAAGGCCGACCCCCGGCGGCAACAGGATTTGGCGACCGTAGCCCGGACCTCGCATCAGGTTGCCGAAGTGGCACTAACGTTCAAGCACCCGCTGACTTACGCGGCGATTCAACGGAAATTACCGCGATCCTTGACGGCGGCTTGGTACTGGATTGGAACGAAGGATTCCGCGTCCCCCGAATTGACCAACGATTACCTGGGGATTGCCGGTGGTGACGACGGTGCGCCCGGGACCGGACGGCTGACCACCAACAACTATCGGTATTTCCGGTCCGCGTTGAAGCAAGCGTACCAGGAGTTCGGTGGGACGTTGCGGACCGGGGGTCTTGACGTGTTCAAGTTCGGTGCGCAGTACGCTAAGCGTTACCCGTCCTTGCAGACCGCCAAGTTTGCGGGGGTCATTGTCACGGGCAACAGTGCGGCCTTTAAGCAATTGGGCCACCCGGACTGGGTCGCCGCTAGTTCGGCTGGTATCGTGATGCCGCAAACGGCGATTCAATAGAGCAGACGTAAAATCCCCGCTACCTGGAGTTATCCGGGTAACGGGGATTTTTGGTGTAATTTGAGGAGGGGGAGCGCTTAGCTCATGCTAACGGGGCGGGAGTAACCCACGGTGTGCCACCAGGAAACGTTAGTGGCTTCGGTCACGACGCCGCGAAGTTGGGCGTCGATCATCCGGTGATTTCCCATGTAGATGCCCACGTGGGTGATGTTGGACTTGCTGGTCCCGAAGAAGATCAGGTCGCCGGGCTTGGCGTTAGCCGCACTGACGTGTTGGTAAGCGTTGTATTGTTGTTGCGCGGTCCGCGGTAACGTGGTACCTAAGGCCTTGCTGAAGACGTACTTGGTGAAGCCGGAGCAGTCAAAGGAACTTGGGCCGTTGGCGCCGTAAACGTAGGGCCGTCCTAGGTATTGCTTGGCCTTGGCAATCAGGGTCGCGTAGTCGCCAGATTGCGTGGTGCTGGTGGTGTTAGCCGTGTCAGCGGCGGTCGATGAAGTCGTCGTGGTCGATGCCGTGTGGTTGAAGGACGCGGTCGACTTCTTTTGCAGGTAACCGTGCCAGATCCACCCGGAGGCCGTCCCCCGACCGTTGGTAACGTAATAGTAGATGGCCTTGTTTCCGTTCTTCTTTAAGATGGTCCGCTTTTGGGTGGCGTGCCAAGTGGTGTGCGGGTAGTTCTTCAAGTAGTGGGTCTTGTGACCGAACTTCAGATTAGACGCCGTACCACCTAGGTTGTAGGTCCAGCCGGTCGCGCTCTTACGCACGTAAGCTGTGTTGGTCATATAACTGGTACTGAGAATCTGGTTTTTACTATTTGCGGAAGCTGGGGTGCTCATCCCGAAGATGGGAAGCAACGCAGCGGTAGCCGCAACGGCGAAACTGACATGTTTAATGTTCATGGTTTTTATCCATCCCTTATATGTAAGTTTTGATTTTAGTCATTGGTTAAGAACTCACCTCTTAAGATAGCGCATCATGGTTACAGGAAGATGTCGAGTGACTATCATTGCGGTTACGCCCGCGCAACAAAGCCGTCACATTTTAAGGTCCCGGTAACGTTTGGCGGACGGGACCCAGCGCATAGCGAGAATGGTGAAGAAATGCTGAGGAATTGATGAGGTGTTTAGGTCAGAGACGCCTGGAAATAGTTGCGCGGCTGAAGTTTGTGAACCAAAGGTTAGGCGTCTTAGCTATCGGGGGAAAACTTAAAAGTGATTGGAAGCCCGGTCAAAACTGCGTAGGGAACTTAGAAATTTTGGGCGAAAGATTACAAAATTTATTTTAAATTGTCTACAACCAAACAATTAGAAAATCCTAATTTAACGGCCATAAACGGAAATGACGCCAAGCAAGTGCCCGCCAGCGAAAATAAGTTGATCAGAATGTCAAACCATACTTTTTCTTATACCAGGTTAAATTATTGGTGGACGCAGAATAACTCACTTAGTAGACTGTTTACATGTTGACCGACCCCGATGAGCGGGCAGGTCGAAAACTAAAACTTACTTTCCCTAACGATTAAGGAGGAACTATTCTATGCAATCCAAGCGTCCCATGATTAAGAAACGTTGGTGGTTAACCAGTGCTACGGCCGTGACCTTGACGGCGATGAGTCTCGCCATGACCACAGCACAAGCCGATGCCGTGAATCCAACCGCACCAGTAGCAGTGACGTCCCAGTCCGCTCAAGCCAGTTCGGCAGAAACGACGGCAACCACGCCAGCTACGGCTGACGATACCGCAGCGACGACGGATACGGCGACTACTGTGGCGAATCAGACCGCCGCGTCATCAACGGAGACCCCAGCAGAGACGCCTGAACAGTCAACTAATCCGGCGGAAGCTTCTACGGAACAGCCGACCACTGATCCGACTGCTTCAGCAGACACGACCACGGGTGAGTCCACGACAGAAGAAAGTGCAGCCCAGTCAGAAGCCAACTCAGTAGAAGCAGTTCCAACGACGCCTGAACAGACCGCCCCAAGTACGACGGCTGGTTCAGACGCCGGGGCGACTGAATCAACGCCGACTGCGAACACGGATTCAGTTAGTCAGCAGGAAGCGACGCCTAGCGCTCCTGAAGTAACGGCCCCAACGACGGATGACGCGACGACGAAACCTAGCGACGGCGCTAACGTGGTCGCACCAGCCGACCAAGCGACGCCTAGCACGCCGGAAGAGACTAACGACGCGGCGACCACCAAGCCTAGCAACGGCGCAAACCTGGTGGAATCGATGGACGATACGGCCATGACCAAGCCTAGCGCGGGAGCTAGCGTGGTGGAATCAGCCGCCACGGCCAATGATGTGGCGGCAACCAAGCCGATGACCGGGGCCCAAGCGGTGCAAACTGCCAACGACCCGCTATCAGTGACCGTGACGACGCCGATGAGCGCGCCATTGAAGCAGGTGGCTAAGAAGACCCACCGGGCCGATGACGACATCAACGTGTGGATGCCGAACAAGCACCTACAAGCCATCATTTTAGCGGACCTGCAAAATGACAGTCACCATTTACCAACTAATAAGACCTGGAACAGCGTCAGTGACATCACCAAGGAAGACATGGCACTCCTGACGTCCATCCGCGGGTTTACCTACATTGACGGTAAGACGCCGTTCTCCTTGGAAGGCCTGCAGTACGCTAAGAACCTGAAGGACATCTTCTTAGAAGCCAACCTGAATGAATACCCCGTCTCTCACGTGCGTGGGGATATTGAAGACATTTCGCAATTGAAGGACCTAGAGTTCCTGGAAGATGTCTGGCTGCAGAACAACCGGATCAAGGACGTGACGCCTTTAGCCGGAAAGAAGCACTTGAAGTCCCTGAAGATCTCCCATAACGCGATTTCTGACTTCTCGCCATTAAAGGGGATGTCGTTCGATGAGATGTCCACCTTCGCGGGTCAGGTGATCGAATTACCTAAGAAAAAGGTTGATAAGAACAAGAAGACCGGCCACCTGGCGATTACCTGTGTGCAGATGGATGGCACCACGGTTGAATTGAAACCTATGGGCGCTAAGGGCGGTAAATTGTGGGCCTTTAACGGCGACCAACTGGCTTACCAGGTCTTCTACAACGGTGGAACTGCGACGCCGGACGGCAAGGGGGGACTGTACTACACGGACCTGGTCGCCCAAGCCGCAGGTGACCCGCTGATGCCAGACAACTACCCGACGGACAAGTACTACATGATGGGGAGTACCGGTGGGTCGACGCCGGACTTCATGGTGGTCCAACCTTATGAATACGCGGATCTGGGTGGTACCGTGACGGTCCATTATGTTGACCGAGAAGGCAACACGCTGGCGGAAGACACGGTCTTATCCGGACACGAAGTTGGGGAGTCCTACACTACGGAACCCCTGACGATTCCTGGGTACACGCTCCAAGACGCTCACCCGCAATTCTCCGAGGGCCAGTATGGCAAGGATGATGTGGAAGTGACCTACGTCTACGCCCTGGACCAATCTGACCCGGGAACTGGTGATAACGGCGGTGACAAGCCAGGTAACGGGGGCGACAACGGTAACGGTAACACCAGCACGACCCCGGGTGGCGACAACGGTAACGGTAGCGGGACTCCCGGCGATGGGGGTACCGGCACTCCGGGCGGTACTGGCGATGGCAACGCGAGTGGCGGTCAAGGTGGCGACGCTGGTGGCTCCGGCAACGGTAGTACGGACACCGGTAACCAAAACCAAGGCGGCAATGGTGACTCCGGTAACGGTAGTGCGGACACCGGCAGCCAAGACGGTAGTGGTTCCGGTAACGGCGGCGCAGCGGCTGGTGGCGACAACTCCGGTAGTGGTAGCCAAGGCGGCACCCAAAATGGAGGCAGTGGCGACCAAGGCGGGAGTACGACGACCACGCCTGGGGATGGCACGGTAACCGTAACGCCGGCACCTAGCCAACCGAACAAACCAAGCCAAAGTCATCCGAACAAACCTGGCCAATCCACGCAAGTGACGCACCCCGTAACGGGTGGCCAAGCCGACCAACCAGCAATCAGCACGCCGGTAGCGGCACCAGCGACCGACCATGGAACGGTCGACCTGACGGCAACGACTGCCGGGGATGCGGATGACCAAGTGAGTCCGACCACGGAACTCAACGATCAACCGGGTCATGCTCAAGACCTTAACGCGGTATCGACGGATACTGAAAGCAACTTGCCGCAGACCAACGGCAAACAGAACCCACTGGGTGTTCTAGCGGGTGGTCTGATGCTGGTCATGAGTATCTTGACCTTCGGTTGGTTCAAGCGGCGCAGTCGCTAAAACGAATTCAAGCAACACACTCCCTGTTACGATTCCTAAGCCGGACGCCCCATCCGGTCCCAAATAAGCGTTAAAAAACTCGACTTCCCGCTGCGGGGGAGTCGAGTTTTTTGGGCTTTAATCTTAAATTCGATTTGAATTAGGGACTATCCTGGGTAAACATAGTTGGGTTCCGTGAGTTAAGTGCTTGGACTACCAGCGTAAAACACTGCTTGATGTTCTCAGAAGCTCGTTACTTTGGTGACGCGTAGTTCCCAAAGTCGCTGTCAATGCTAGTGGGGATTCATGCCATTGACGGGTAATTAAATCTGTAATAACGTATGACTGTCGATTATACATAAGTACAAAAAGTTCCGGTTGTTCTGTACTGGCTCAAATCTGCTGATTATCCTTAGGTGCCGTTGGTAGTAAAAGATGGGAGCCTCTTTTTAGATGGGGATTAAAAGAGGCGTTATCGACAGTTTTTACTAGAATCCGAAGACCATTCAAACATGGGCGTATTTTTAACTTTAAAGGTGGAAATTATAAGTCATGGTCATACCGATAAAAGAATCATTAATATTTCTTATGAGTATATTGTTGGCTATCGGGTCGACCATCTTTTTAGATAGTAAGATCTGGATTAAAATTGCGCTTTTTATAATTGAGGTTGTGACCAACTTTATACTATTAAGGTATCTGTTCAAGATAAAAAACTTTAAGAAGCGATTATCTGAAAAAAGTGGTTCTCCCTGGGTAGAGTTCTTTAGTGGAGTCGTTTTAGTGACGTGGAATTTACAGGTATCCATGACGCTTTCGTTTATTGAAAATGTCGTTTGGATAATCGCAAATTCATTTTGCGCCACAAGCGCGTACTACTGCGTTTATAGAATGATTAGTTTTCTTTTGCGGAAAAAAGCTTAGACGGATAGAAGAAGTGTATGCTTTTTTATAGTTTTTCGATACACGTCTTGGCATTAACTTTTAGGAGACTATTCATAAAACTAACTGGATAAGGTGAAGGGATATTATGAGAGCTAATACTATTTTTCGATAATTAACTTTGGTTTGTTTTGTATTTTTTACTTTGTTGGGATACCAAAAGTCTTTGTCATTATCTATTTTCTTTTTGGAGTCGTGGGTTTTGTCTACTTGGACAATGATGGAAAAAGAGACGAAAAAGTAGGGAGCTGGAAGACTTCTCCGGTTTAGTTGAAAATAACTTACCACCGCTAAAACGAATTCAGGCGATACACTCCCTGTTATGGCCCCATCCGGTCCCAAATAAGCGTTAAAAAACTCGACTTCCCGCTGCGGGGGAGTCGAGTTTTTTTGCGTTCTCCTATTTCACGGCGAACCGTAACATGTTCCAGGATAGGGGTGCTAAGGTGACTTTAGCGTGGTGTGCCGCAGTGGTGACGGCCTCCAGTGGCCGTAAGTGCATGTGGCCGTCGCGGTTGTCATCCTTGACGCCGTAACCCGCAAACTGGGTGGCTTCGAGGAGGTGATCGATGGTGAAATCGGTGAAGTCCAAGTCGAAGTCCAAAGGTTCAGTCTGGTGTTTGTTTTCGGCAAAAACCGTAACCGTCTGGGTGGCCTGGTCGTAGGTCGTCACGGTGTCCAGGTAAGGAATGTCCTTGAACTCCCGGGAGTTGTAGGTCGGCGATTGACTATGGTCGACTAACACTTCACCGCGGCCATTGTTGGCGACTTGCATGAACGGGTAGAAGATGGACTGCTTCCAGACGCCGCCATCGTTATCGGTCATGATGGGAGCAATCACGTTGACCAGCTGAGCCAGGCAGGCGATCTTGACCCGGTCGGCATTCCGTAGCAGCGTCATCAGCAGGCTTCCTACTAGCAGTGCGTCTTCGAAGTTGTACACATCTTCGAGCAAGTGCGGGCCAACCTGCCAAGGGGTGACCTTGGTGTCGGCATCGTTGGAGTGGTACCAGACGTTCCATTCGTCGAAGGACAGGTTGATGGTCTTATCGGAACGTTTCCGGGCCTTGACCGCGTCGCACATGGCCACGACCCCCTTGATGAAGGCGTCCAGGTCGAGGCTTTTGCCTAAGAAATTGTCGAGTTCGGTGGGATCATCGTCGTTGTAGTAGCCGTAGTAGCGGTGGAGTGAGAGGTAGTCCACGTTGTCGTAGCATTCGTCGAGGACGGTTTCTTCCCAGTTACCAAAGGTCGGGTTGTCCATGGAAGAACTCCCGCAGGCCACCAGTTCCAGGGAATCATCGACCCGGCGCATGGCCTTGGCGGTCTCGTTAGCTAGGTGGGCGTAGGACTTTGCGTCCATGGCTCCGATTTCCCACGGCCCGTCCATTTCGTTGCCCAGGCACCAGGTCTTGATGGCAAAGGGTTGTTCCGCACCGTTCTTACGCCGCAGGTCACTCAGGTAGGTGCCCTTCGGGAAGTTGCAGTATTCCACCAGTTCGGCGGCTTCTTGGATTCCCCGGGTCCCCAGGTTCACGGCCATGTTGGGCACGGCGTTGACTTTGTCGGCCCACTTCATGAATTCGTGGATACCGAATTGGTTGGTCTCAATCTCACGCCAAGCTAAGTCTAGCCGAACGGGGCGTTGGTCCTTAGGGCCGATTCCGTCTTCCCACTTATATTGCGAGAGAAAGTTACCGCCGGGGTAGCGAATCAGGGGAACGTTCAATTCCTTGACGGCTTGGATGACGTCGGTCCGGAACCCGTCTTCATCCGCACTGGGGTGATCGGGTTGGTAGACCCCCGTGTACACGGCCCGTCCGAGTTGTTCGATGAACGATCCGTAGAGTCGTCGGTCGATGGGGGCAATCACGTCTTGTGGTTTGAGTTGGGTTGATCCTTGCATAGCGAGACCTCCAGTTTTATAGAATATAGCGCTTACATTTTAAAACAACTGCTTATAACTTACCCTTATTATCTGGGGAATGGTGCGGAAAGGCCATGCGAAATTCCACTGATGATTTATAATTTTTCACGGAAATTGGGAGTGGAAGAGGCCAGGCGACACCTTCACAAGGTCGGGAAACTTAGGGACTGTAAGCGCCGTTGCTAACTGTCACGGAAATTTGTGAAAATAAATGACCAGATAAGTAGTTTTGATTAAGAATAATTTCTACAATGATATTGAATCTTGGACGCGAGAGGACCAAAATGGAAGGGTAAACGTTGTTGAGAAAGGTAGGGATAAATTCGTATGGAAACCAAACAAACCCATTTTAAAATGTATAAGAGCGGACGCAAGTGGGTCTTCGCCTGCGCGCTGGTCTTAGCGCTCGGGGGAACGGCGACGGTGGCACACGCTGATACGGCCAGTTCTAGTGAGACGCCGGAAAGCAGTCAGGTCACCACGAAGACATCGTCCGCTGATACGCTTGAGAAATCGGCGACGAATGATGGCGCTACCACAAATTCGGATAATAAGCAGTCTGAAGAGACGGCGGATGATCAGAACCAACCGGATTTGACGACTGATAATCAAGATGGTTCGAATCAGGAAGAGGCGAATGAGCAAAACGCTGATTCATCTCAGAATAAGGGTTCCGAGGTTACCAATGAGGACCAGAATAAGAACACCGATGGTTCAGACCAGGTAACCAACAATGAGGATTCAGCCAAGGGTGACAAGGCAGATGCTGCGACTGATAATGAGACAGCCACATCAAAGATTCAGGCAGAATCCTTGAAGTTGGCGGCTGATCCTGCAACGAACTCGGATAACTCGAACTCGGCTGATACTTTAGCGGCCAATGCCTCCGTGACGACTCAAACACCCGTAACCACGGCAAATGATGCCGTGCAGGATGGGGGCAGTGTGTATGATGATTTTCCGAATGCTGAATATAACATTTTAGGAATTCCATCGTACTTCCACATTTTTGCGAACGAAGCCACGTTGCAAACGCATACTAACGGAAATATTGCTGTAGGTTTATTACATGCAAATGTAAACTTTGGAACTAATATTATTGAAGCCTTGTTGGATAAGGATATTTCGTACATACAGGATTTTGACAAATTAGCAAGCAGTTCATTTGTGACCCAAGATGAGACCCGGGATAACAAAATTGTTTTTGGTGATGGGGTTGAGATTGATATTAGTGATCCAAGCCATCCTAAAGTTAACAACGTAGAAGTGGGCCACTTGACGGCCGATGAAATCTTCCAGGATAAAAATGGCAATGTCTACATCGACTTTGCTAAGGAATTTGCGAAGCTCAAGCAGACAAACGCCGAGGTTGCTGATTGGCCGAGTGTTAAGGATTACACCAGCGCCGACTTCCCCGATGAGAACAATCGGGTCATTGACGTAACGGGAATGACCCCTGATGAGAATGGCCGGATTGTGTTGAACTTATCATCCGAAGTTCTGAATGCGGATAGACCATTAACGATTAAAGGGCTAGATCCTGATGAAAATGGTAATACAGTAATCATTAACGTTGATACTAACGGCCAGGATGATTACCATATGAAGTCACAAATTAAAATCGTCTACAGTGATGGTTCAGAACGGGCTCCACACGAAACGGAATACTTCGGGGACAACCACCTGTTATGGAACTTTATTGATCGGACTGCCAGCGATAAGCAATATTCTGGAAATCTAAGCTTCGATAATATATTCCAAGGCAGTGTTTTAGCACCCTCTGCGGATATTACGATTCATCACAACTTAGACGGCAACATCATTGCCGATAAAGTTACGGTTGCCAGTGGCGAAACCCACCGTTGGGACCTGCAAGACCGACCTTACCCGGGGAAACCGGAGTTGCCGGAAAATCCGGATATTCCCGTGACGCTTCCTGGGGAAGCCCCAGAACCAGCACCGGAGCCGGAAGAACCAGAGCCGGAAACACCAGGAACTGAGGAACCGGGTACCGAAGAACCAGAACCGGAAACGCCAGGAACTGAAGAACCAGGTACCGAGGAACCTGAACCAGAAACGCCAGGGACTGAAGAGCCAGAACCTGAAAAACCTGGTACGGAAGAACCCGAAAAGCCAGGAACCGAAACGCCGGGGACGGAAGAACCTAACGTTGAGGAACCGGAAGCCCCAGAGGTTGAAGAGCCTTCCATTGAGGAGACCGACGAGGCGGAATCCGAAGAGGAAACCTATGAACACCAGTACGCACCGGAAGCTGAGGAATTCGAAGAAGAACTCGGTGAAGCCGATACGATTGCTGAAGAAGAGGCCCTCTTAGACCGCATCGATACCGCCATTGCGCAGGCTAAAGCCAATCACCAAACGACTTTAGTGGCTCAATTGGAAGCCGTCCGGGCCCAACTCTTAGCCAAGATGGGTTACGGTAACGGAACGGGCTTACCTCAGACCAGTGAGGCACACAGCAGCTGGGCTCAACTCTTGGGCTTAGCCTTAGCGGGAACCACACTGGGCGCTTGGTTATTGCGGAAGAACCGCGAGAACTAAGTTATTAACCCTTGCAGACTGTAGTCTGAATAACACGCTTACCCGAAATGGGTCAGCGTGTTATTTTTTGGGCATTTTAAAAAATGGCCAAGAGATTGGCGTGATAGGTTAAAAAGCGACAGTAGTGGAGAGTTCTAGGTCGTTCAAAAAAGGCGTTCCGGTCAGCCGGAACGCCTTTAAAATTCAGTTTAGTAGCTGGTCCAACCGCCGTCGACAGGGACAATGACCCCGTTGACGTAGCTGGCCGCGTCGGAACACAGGAACAGCGCCGTCTGCGCGATTTCGTTACCGGATCCCGGCTTAGGGGAGAGCGGCATGCCGATACTTTGCCGGGTCAGTCCCTCGTGGTTGATGTCGCCCATTGAATCGGCGATGTTGGTCTTGATCCCACCGGGAGCGATGGCGTTGGTCCGAATGCCTTGGTTCTCGTACATGTAGGCGGTGTTCTTGGTCAGTCCGACCACGGCGTGCTTAGAGGCCGTGTAAGCCGCACCGGCCCGGCCACCGGCGATGCCGCCAACCGAGGCGATGTTCAAGATGACGCCGCTCTTTTGCTTGGTGAATAAGCGTAGCGCCTCACGGGTGGCCAGCATCACACTGGTGGTGTTGACCGTCATGACTTTGTCCCACAGTTCGGTGGTCAGGCTACCGACTGGTGACATGTTGTCCATGATGCCGGCGTTGTTGACTAAGATGTCCAATTGACCGTACTGGTCGACCGCCGTTTGGACCATGGCCTTGACCTGCGCTTCGTTAGTGACGTCGGTCCGGACACCGGTCGCGGTATTGCCCGCATCCGTGATGGCTTTGACCGTTTCGTCTAGCCCGTCTTGATTGACGTCAGCGGCGACTACTTTAGCGCCTTCCTTGGCAAAGAGTTCGGCCATGGACCGCCCCATACCGGAACCCGCTCCCGTGACGATGGCGACTTTACCCGTTAATTGCCCCATGTAAATCACTCCCTTAATTAGTTTCACCCTAAGTATACCTGCTTTTGGGGGTGGTAACGCTTAAATTATGGTGAGTATTTGCCTCATAATGGTAAATAGTTGACGCAGGGAAATAAAGATGTAATGTTATGAGTAACAACTAGACGGTAATTTAGAAAGGAATGGGATAAATGACAAAATATGTGGTCACCGGAGCAACCGGACATTTAGGTCAACGGGTGGTTCAAGAGTTGGCACAACGTACACCCGCCACAAACATTACGCTAGGGGTCCACACGCCCGCTAAAGCCCAGGCGTTCGCGAATCAGGGGATGACGATTCAAAAGTTGGATTATCAAGACGTGGCCAGTGTGCAGGCGGCTTTGCAGGATGCGGACGTGGTGATCTATATTCCCAGCAAGAGTCACGACAGTTTTAGTCGGGTGACCGAGTTGGAACACGTCTTGACGGCCGCCCAGGCGGCGCACGTGGGCCACTTCCTGGCCATGGGGTTCATCGCCGATCAGGCCGATAACCCGTTCGACCTGTCAGCTTTTTACGGCTACCTGCCTCGGCGCTTGGCCGAGACGGGATTGTCCTACACCATCTTGCGTAACGCGCTGTACGCCGACCCGCTGGTGCCCTATTTACCAGAGTTGATTGAACGGCAAAACGTGATCTATCCCATGGGGGATGCGTCGTTGAGCTTCATCAGTCTGGCCGATAGCGCGGCGGCCTTTGCCCAGGTTGCCGTCACGCCGCGGCTATGGCAACAGTCGGTCTACACGTTGACCCAGGAACGGTCGTACACCATGCCGGCGCTGGCCGCAGTACTCAGTCAAATTTCCGGGGCCAAGATTGGTTACGCCCCGGTGACGCTCCAGCAGTTCAGTGACCTCTATAACCAGGGCAACGAGGGCCATATGCTGGCCTCGATGTACGCGGGCGGCGCGCAGGGGCTGTTGGCGACGGTCACGGACGACTACCACCAGATTATGGGCCGATCAGCCCAGTCGTTGCCGGATTTCTTGAAGGCGAGTCTGGCAACGGCGTCAACGACCAAGTAAGGGGGAAAATGGGATGCGTTATTCTCACCGATTGAGTGATGCGGTCCATATCCTGGCGTACGTCGAGATCTACCGGGATGGGGACCTCAGTAGTCAGGCCATTGCGGCCAGCGTGGAGTCTAACCCGGCGTTGGTGCGGCGGTTGATGGGGGCGTTGCGCCAAGCCGGACTGCTGGCCACGCAACGGGGGAGTGCCCAACCCCACCTGTTACGAGACCCGGCGACCATGTCGTTGTTGGATATTTACCGGGCCGTGGAACCGGACGGCGACTTGTTGCACGTGGATGACCGGACCAACCCGCAGTGTATCGTGGGGGGCAACATTCAAGAGACCCTGCGCGGTGCGTACCAGCAGGTCCAGCGCGCGGCGGAGAACCAGATGGCCCAGATCACGTTAGCCGAACTGATCAGCGAGATCCAGGTACGGGAACGGAAACGGGCTAATTTGTAAAGAAACGTGACCACTTCAAGGAGATCATTAGACGACAAAAGCGGCAGGAACACGCGATGATGGGTGCTCCTGCCGCTTTTTAGATGGTGGGTAAGTTTAATGAATTTTAGTGAAATTCGCCTTCCGCCATCCGGGCCAGTAAGTCCCGGGATGGAACGAAGAAGGCTTGGCCCGTCAAGACTTTAGAGAAGGTCAGGAGGTAGTCGCTCTTCTCGACCATGTTGGTCAGCATGCCCTTGGTGACCTTCCAGTGCCGGGCGTAACCAATGAAGTAGGTCCCGGTCTTGCCGGAAGCTGGCGCGGAAAACGGCACGTTCATCCGAACAATCTTCTGTTCAACGCCGTTTTCTTCGAACTTGGACGCCACGTTATGGGCGTTCTTGAACTTGTCGTCGTCTTCGAGTTCGTAGTCGCTGAACTTTTCCCGGCCAACGGCTTTCTCCTGGGTCTCGGTCTTGAGGTGGTCCCAGGTGCTCATGTCGTGTTCCCACTTCTGGGCGAACGCGTAGGAACCGTTCTCAAAGGTCGGGTCTTCGTCACCAACTAAGGCGTAGTCCGCGGCATCTTCGATCGCTGGCGCTTCCGTACCGTCGATGAAGCCGATGATGGCCCGGCCTTCGAAGTAGCGGAAGCCTTGGGTCTCATCGACCACTGTGGTGATGGGGCCCAGGACCCGCCGGAATTGGGTCTGCGCTTCGTAGACCACGGCGGCGTCGGATGCCCGGATGTGTAGGAAGATGTCGCCTTCCGTGGCGGGCATCTTGTACTTCGGTCCTTGGAGTTCTTGGTAAGTCTCCAATTCCGCGGGCTTAGGGGCATCTGGGAACAGGTAATCCCAGGCAGCGCTACTGATCCCGATAGCGACCTTGAGTTGCGAGCCCGTGGCTGGCTTGGCGTCCCGAATCTTCAGTGACCGGATGATGGCTTGAGAACGGTCGGCAAATTCTTGGAAGACAGCCTGTTCTTGGGCTTGGTCTTGCCGGTTGAGTTTGAGGACCGTGAATTGGACATGTTCGCCCACATCTTTCCAGACATCTTGAGCGCGACTCGGATTGATTGGCATGAAAAATCCCCTCCTGTTTGATTAGCTGAGTCCGGTTCCCCCAGTGGAAAACCGGTCAAAACAATGACGCTAATTTTAGCCTACAAAAATCCAGAGGGGGAGTCAATCAATTAGAATCGTTCTTAGCTAAAACGTTAATCAGTTGATAATTTAGCTAATAAAAAGCGTTGATTTTCCGTAAAATCAACGCTTTTTGACGGTTAAGGTAACGTATTCCCCGCGGCGAAGTAGACGTCGTACCATTCTTGCTTGGTCAACGTGACGTCCGCACCGGCGGCACTGTCCGCAATGTGGGCGGGGGTCATGGTTCCTAAGAGGACTTGAACGTTAGCTGGGTGCCGGAGAATCCAGGCGATGACGATGCCGTTCTTGGAAACGCCGTACTTGTCGGCTAACTTTTGTAGTTCGTCATTGAGTTTCTGGTACTTAGGATCATCAATGATCATCCCGGCGAACATCCCGTATTGGAATGGGGACCACGCTTGAATCTGGATGTGCTTGCGCCGAGCGAATTCTAAGGAGCCGCCATCGCGGTCAACGGCCCACTTGTCTTCCATGTTGACGTGCATCCCGGCGTCGATCATCCCAGTGTGGGCGGGGCCGAACTGGAGCTGGTTGAACATCAGCTTCTGGTCGAGCGCTTCTTGGAGCATCAGGTACTGTTGCGGGTTGAAGTTGGATACCCCAAAATGGCGAACCTTACCTTCGCGTTGCAGGGTATCGAACGCGTCAGCGACTTCGGCGGGATCCATCAGAGGATCGGGCCGGTGTAACAGAAAGGCGTCCAGGTAATCGATGCCCATCCGGGACAGGATGCCATCCACGGCGTCCAGCAGGTGTTGCTTGGAGAAGTCGTAGCGCTTCCCGAAGACCAAGCCGTCGTGACTCCGTGCGGGGTCCAAGATGATACCCCCCTTGGATTGGATGTAGAAGTCATTTCGCGACAAGTTCGATGCAGCTAAGGCGTCCTTGAACTTGGTCTCAGAAGCCCCGTCGCCGTAAATATCGGCGGAGTCAATGTAGTTAATGCCGGCATCGTGAGCGGCTTCCAAGGCTTTGGCCGCGTCGTCGACGGACAGGCCGGCCATGCGCATGATACCTAAGGCCACGGCGGAAGCTTGCCAGTTGGTTCCCGCTAAGTTGAGTTGTTTCATCCTAAAAGTCCTTCTTTCCTAGGAGTATTAAAAAGTACGTGGGTGGATGTCATCCGCCTTACCGGGCGGCCAGACAGGGCTGGAACGCCGTGGGCACCACTTCGAGCCAAAGAGCGGTCTCGAAGCTGGGCCTTTGACTAGGGCAGCTCAGAACGCTCCCCAAGTCAAATTTCACGGCTGAGCCCTGTCTGACCGCCCTCACGGCTTACGTTTTAGCATATTAATCTACTTCATGGCGATCACATTCTGATGTGAACTCTTGGTGAGCTAATAAGGTGTTGCCGATTTGTTGGTAAGCCATTATAGGTATGGCTTGTAGGCAGGTCCTACAAGGGCGCTCCAGGAGCTGGACGATACCAGATAGGTTACTTTTTTATAACTCCTAAATTGTTTTAATACACATTAAGTTTACCGCGGGGATGGCGTCACGGCTAACAATCTGTCTGGTGGGGGTGGTGACTGACCGAAGTGGGAGAAACGGCGGAATTTTTAAATTAAGGATTGACTTTTATCTAAATACCGTTATAGTTAATTACACAAGTAACTAACCAATAAACTAACCAACGGGGGATTTAACCATGACGAATGCGGTTGTTGATGTGCACAACTTAGAAAAAACATACGGTAAAGCGGGCGAACGCCCATACACGGCCTTGAAGGGCTTGAACTTCTCGGTCGCTGAAGGGGAATTCGTGGGGATCATGGGGGCTTCCGGTTCGGGGAAGACCACCTTGTTAAACATGTTATCGACGTTAGACACGCCGACTAACGGGGACGTCATCGTTAACGGCCACGATGTGACCAAGATGCGAGGCAACCAGTTGGCTGACTTCCGGGCCCAAGAAGTCGGGTTCATCTTTCAGGACTTCAACCTGCTAGAAAGTCTGACGGCGGAGGAAAACATCGGATTGCCGTTGGCCTTGAAGGGGACGGCATCGCGGGTCATGGACCAAGCCATCCATCAAGTAGCGGAGACGCTATCGATCACGGACCTCTTAAAGAAGTATCCGGCGCAACTATCGGGGGGCCAGAAGCAACGGGTCGCGGCGGCTCGGGCCATCGTGCATCAGCCAGCCATCCTGATGGGGGATGAACCGACCGGAGCCCTGGATTCGACCAGTGCCCGGGAGCTTTTGGACCTGCTAACCACAATCAACCAGGAACAACAGATGTCAGTCCTGTTGGTCACGCATGATCCGTTCTCAGCCAGCTTCTGCCAACGCATCCTGTTCATCAAGGATGGTCAGATTGGCTCCGAACTGCGGCGGGACGACCAAGACCGGCGGACCTTTTACCAACAGATTCTGACGGAACTCGGAACGTTTAGCGAATAGGGGGGGACCAGGATGTTAACGAAATTAGCTTTAGCGGGCGTTAAGAACCGCCGGCGCGACTACCTGGTCTTATTGGCCGGGTTGACCATGTCGGCCGCCATCTTCTACATGTTCGCCAACTTAGCCACGAACCAGGCCTTCATCAAGGCCAACGCGGTCGTTCAATCGGCCAGTATCGTCTTCGGTTTCGGGGCCGTCTTATTGGCCCTGATCACGGTCGTCTACATTATGTATGCCAACTCGTTCCTACTGAGTATGCGTCAGCACGACTATGGGCTGTTCATGATGCTGGGGGCCAAACGCAAGCGGGTCGGAGAACTGGTTTTCTTAGAGACCTTGATTCTGGGGACCGTCGCCACGGTGGTCGGTATCCTGCTGGGAATCTTAGCCAGCAAGTTTCTGGTCGGCTTCCTATTAGACCGACTGGGCTTACACCTCAGTCACCTAGTGTCATTTTACCTGCCGGCCGTCCTCTTCACGGCCGTGCTATATGTCGGTTTGTTTATTCTGGCGTCGCTGTTTAACCTGATGCGCTTGATGCGGACCACGGTCCAGAACCTTCTGCACGCCGACCAGCAGGCAAACCAGCCAAAGGTTCGGCCCGTTCGGCAATTCATCGCTGGCCTCTTGGGCTTGGCGTTGGTAGCTGTGGGCTACTGGGCTATGGCGGCCATCGAACAACTCAAATTGACCGCGATTCCACTGGCGCTGGTCACGATTACGCTGGGGACCTACCTGATCTTCCACGCGACCGTACTAGCGGTGATTCGGGGGCTGCGGCGGACCAAGTGGGCCCGGAAACACTTAAACGGGTTCTTGTTGGGGCAGTTGAACTTCCGGGTGCACGACTACACGCGGATGTTAACGATTGTTTCCTTATTATTCGCCATGGCGTTAGGGGCCATCACGGTCGGGTCGGGGTATCACCGGCAGATGCCGCTGGTCGCCGATTCCTTGGGGGACTACTCGGTCGCCATTCATAACCCCAACGCGCAACAGAAGCACTGGATGGGGCAATTAGACTTGGCCCACCAAGCCACCTACACCCAAAAGGTTGTGGGGCAGACCACCTACTACAACGCTGCCGAACTCAAACGCACGCCGTACCAGCAACAAAAGTACTCAAACAAGACCAACGCCACACCTAAGTTCTACACGGAATCCCTGGCGAAGTTTAAGAAGTCTGGGAGCCAATCGATGAACTTCATTGTGCTGAATCCCAACAAGTTGGGGGACTTTAAGGCTCCTAAAATCGTGAGTGCTGCGGCGTTTGCCCGGTTGAACGGCAAGACCTATACCGTAACCACATTACGGGTCAAGCACCTCGCCAATGATTTGGAGACTCTAGGCAAGTTATCTAAGAGTGAGCAACGGCGATTTCCCGCGCCGCATGATGGGTCGCTCGTGGTCGGGACCTATGAGTCTTACCAGATGATGAACGGCGTCTTTGGGGGCCTTGAATTTATCGGGTACTTCTTGGGAATCGCCTTTCTGGCCATGCTGGCGTCCTGCTTGATGTTCAAGATTCTGTCCGGTGCACCAGGCGACTTGCGCCGGTACGCGATGTTGAACAAGATTGGGGTCCGCCGGTCGTTGATGCGCGGCGGTCTGGCAAAAGAAATTGGGATTTTATTCGCAATTCCTGGTATCATGGGAATCGTAGACGTTCTGTTTGGATTACAGATGTTCAAGCCGTTGATGTCGGCCCCCATGAGCCCTTACCTGGGAATTGGGACCACGTTTGCGATTTTCATTGGGCTGTATGTCATCTACTATCTGATCACGCTGGGGTTATACTTAAACCTTGTGATGCCTAGCGAGACTTTGCAGGACTAAACCGAGTTCAAAAGAATGTGAGAGAGTCTTATGCGATTTAATTTTGATAGTCCAGAACCCATTTATTTACAAGTGGCCGAGCAGGTCGAAGAGGCCATCTTCACGGGGGTCTATCAGGCGGGCGAACAGGTCCCTTCCACTACGGAAGTCTCCAAGGAATTCCACATTAATCCGGCGACCGTCCTCAAGGGGATGAACCGGGTGGTGGCTGCGGGGATGATCGAGAAACGGCGGGGGGTCGGCATGTTCGTCACGGCCGATGCCGCCGAGATTATTCGCAACAAGCGCCGGTCGCAGTTCTACGACCGTTACGTGAGCCGCTTCACCAGTGAAGCTAAGAAATTAAACTTGTCCGAAGCCGACGTGATTGCGTTGATCAAGCGGTCCTATTCGGACTAGCCGTCGGTTGCGGCAGAATCGCGCAGTCCCCCGTAAGTCAGTTGATTGACTTGCGGGGGACTTTTGGCTTGGGTTGCGGAATAAAACGAAAACCGCAGCGGATGTGTTAGTCAGCGCCTTACCGGGCGGCCAGACAGGGCTGGAACGCCGGGGGCACCACTTCGAGCCAAAAGGTGGTCTCGAAGCTGGGCCTTTTCCTAGGCGAGCTGGAAAACGCTCACCAAGGAAAATGTCACGGCTGAGCCCTGTCTGGCCGCCCTCACGGCTTCTACCTACGTTTGATTTTTCTGTCACGGCGTTCTGGAATAGGAGTGACTCGTGTAAGATTTTCGGGGGACCCTATTTTTAGGGTGATGACATCATTTTCTAAAATAGGTTTGTCAAAAGTTGTCCATAATCGAAAAATAAGCTAAAGGAACCCCCAAGGTTGGCCGTTAAGTTCAATCTTGGGGGGTCCTTTGTGTTCCGGGTTTTGATTTTGGCGATTAACGTGGTTCTTAAAACTAGCCCGCAGGTGACGGGTTTATCGGTGGTCGATTTGGAGAAATAGCCGCGAGGGTCAGTTGGGTTAGGTTACAGAACTTAGTAACAGATTTAAAAAGGTGAAACTTTAAGCAAAATCCCGAATCATCAAGGAATATGGTTGATAATTGTTTTATAAAGCGCATACTATAAACCATCATTTTTGTTGAATTACCCAGAATTATACGTTATAGTTAAGCCGTGGTAACGGTTTCACAAATTGCTTTATTTTGACCCTTAACTAGGTACTTAAAAATGAGGAGTATGGTAACGATGACACGACTAAAACAACCCAACATGGTTCACCAAACTTTAGGGAAAACCTGGACGGCAACGGGCATCGTTGCCGGAACCCTCTTATTAGGAAGCTTAGGTACGGTAACGGCACGTGCAGACCAGACGTCGGAGACTGCCGAGAGTTCGGCAGCGACCACGCAGACGGCGCCCAAAGCCGCGACCGAATCATCCACGGTGACGTTAAAAGCGGGCGACACCGCTACAGAAGATGAGTCAAGTCAGCCGGCGGACGAATCGTCGCAAGCCGGAACATCATCTGAATCGTCAACGAACCAGCCGGCAACCACGGGTCAGAAAGATGATGTGGCGCCGGCTAAGACGGAATCGACGACCACGGTTCCTCAATCGAACGACGAGACGACGCCCGCTCCCAAGGAAGATCAGCCGGCTATCGGTGATACAGACCAGCCGGCCGGTGACCTCACTGACCAGTCGAATGCGACCGTGACGCCAACGGTTCTAAAGGCCAAGCAAGTCTTGGCGGACACCGTACCTACTAGTATTGATCAGTGGATGCCGGACAAGAATCTACAACAGTTAGTCCTCAAAACTTTAAATACGAAAAACAAATTAGGGTTAACTTCGGTTTCGGAAATTACGCCGGATATGATGAAACAGTTAACTAGTCTGGTTGCTGATTCTAGTCTGGAGCAGACGGATGAAGCTTACTATAATGTGGTGACCGGAATTAAGTCACTTCAGGGACTTGAATACGCGCCGAATTTAACCAATTTAACCATCACCCCTAACAGTACGGCTAGTGAAATTTGGAAAAAGGACGACACGTACCGGGGCGCCTTAACGGATATTTCCGCTTTAGCGAATAGTAAGAAATTAAGCTTCTTGACCATCAGTAAGAACCAAGTCTCGGATATTTCCGCCTTGAAGGACGTGGCCCAAGCGGTTAATGACGCGGGTGGTTTTTCCGTTTGGTCAATGAGTTATAATCAGATTTTTGACGTACGACCGTTAATGGTAAAGAACAAGAACGATATGTTTATGGTTAACGTGGTTAATCAAGAGCTGGTTTTGCCAGAGGTCACGTTGAATCCGGATACCAAGTCGTACGTAACTACCTCGCCATTTTATTCGAATCTGTTTATTACCAATGCTCTTAGTTCAAACAATAAAGACATTTCGTCCGTTACGGAAAATCAGGGATCAACTGGAATTGCTTCAGATGAATTTCGGATGATTTCTTGGGACGTTTCGTCCGGGCCCACAACTGGACAATTAATTTATAAAATGTCGCAGGACAATGGGATTCAAAGTGAAGACCCAGCGGAGCCTTTTAACTGGACCGCTACAGTCACGATTCCCTACAAGCTGGTCGCAGGCGTCGGGGCGTCGGCCGTGAACTTCAAGCTGATCGATGGGGTGACCCTAGCACCGGATGTGACCATCAACGGGGCCACGGGAACGGACTTCGACGCCCTTAAGATGAGTAACGTCCAACAGACTATCGCAGAGTTAGCTAAAAAGGGATTCACGCTGGTTCGGGCTAGCACACTAAGCTCGCCATCGGATGCGGCCAGTGTAGCGGGGACTCAGGGGACCTTTGGAACGGATGCCGGTCGGGTGTTCTTGGAATTCGGCTTTAAGCAAGTCATCCATTTGGTTGATCAAGCAGGAAACGCCCTGCAACCCGCAGCGGATCAAATCGGTGGTCGGGGGGATACCTGGACCTACCAAGTGCCCACGATTGACGGCTACACTTACGACCGGACCCAGGGTGCGACCGCAACCGGTGATGCCCAGACCGGCTACACGTTAGCGGGTACGCTGGATCAAGAGAACGCGGACATCTACGTTTACTTCAAGGCCGCGACCATCCAACAAGTGGTCAACTTCATTGGCGACGATGGCACGGTTCTCCACCCAGCCGGCACCGTTAGTGGAGCCGTGGGGAGTACGCAGACCTTACAGCTGCCGACCATCGCGGATTACGTGGTGGACCATAGCGATGCGGGAACCGTGGCGAACGGACAGCTTGAGGTGACCCTGACGGACGCGAACACACCGATCAACGTGTACTTTAAACAGGCAGTCTACCAGCACCTGGTACACTTTATTGACGCGGACGGAAACGAATTAGCGCCAGCCCAGACGGTAGCGGGGACCAAGGACAGCCAGCAGACGCTGACTTTGCCAACCATTGATGATTACGTGGCCGATTCGGAGAAGACCACCGCAGGCACGCTAACGGACGGACAACTGACCCTGACCATTACCAACGATGAGTCACCGATCAACGTGTACTTCAAGCAGGCGGTCTACCAGCACCTGGTACACTTCATTGACGCGGACGGAAACGAATTAGCGCCAGCCCAAACGGTGGCGGGGACCAAAGACAGCCAGCAGACGCTGACCTTACCGACCATTGATGATTACGTGGCCGATTCGGAGAAGACCACCGCAGGCACGTTAGCGGACGGGCAACTGACCCTGACCATTGCCAATGATGAGTCACCGATCAACGTGTACTTCAAACAGGCAGTCTACCAACACCTAGTGCACTTCATCGACGCTGACGGAAACGAATTAGCGCCAGCTCAAACGGTAACAGGGACCAAGGACAGTCAACAGGTTCTGGATTTGCCGAACATTGATGATTACCAGGTCGACCCGGAGAAGACCACCGCAGGCACGTTGACGGATGGGCAACTGACGCTGACTATTGCCAACGATGAGTCACCAATTAACGTGTACTTCACCCCCGTCATCTATCAGCAGTTGATTCATTTCGTTGATCCGGATGGCCAGACCTTGGCGCCGGATGTGACGGTGAACGGGACCACGGGAACGTTACGGAACATTGACCTTCCCACGTTAGCGGGCTTTGAACTCGACCACGCGACCAGTGGGACCGTTGCCGGCCAGCAGTTGATTGTGAAGCTGGCAAAGGGCACGGCGCCCATCAACGTCTACTTTAAAGTGGTCAACGGTCAAGTCATCGTGCACTACCAAGACTTGCAGGGCAACGACTTGGCCGACCCCGTTACATTAACGGGGCAGGTCACCACGGACTACACCAGTGAACCACTGGCGACGGTACCGGGGGATTATCAGTTGGTCAGCACGCCGTTCAACGCGCAAGGCACCTACACCAAGGAAGACCAGAACGTGGTTTACCTGTACCGGAAGATTCAGACCGGTGGTGGCGGCGACCACGGGAATCCGGACCAACCGGACCAGCCCGAGACACCGGACGTTCCTGAAACGCCAGAGGTGCCGGAGCAACCGGGCGTCCCCGAACCACCCGTAACGCCGGAACAACCCGCACAAGAAGCGGGGGATGGCGCGCAGTTAGCTGAAGCCCCAACCTTAACTGACCAGGTCGCGCCTGAGAAAGTCGCGACGTTGGTTCGCCAGGGTGGCGATGCTGCAACGATTGATCCGGCGGCCATGCAGGCGACTACTGAGCATTCAGCACAACCACTGGCTACTAAGGGGACCGTGACGGCGAGTCAGCCTGACCAGGCAACGACCACCACGCAGTTACCGCAGACCAACGACCGGCAACAGTCTTGGTTGCAGGTCATCGGAGCCACCCTGTTAGGTAGCTTAACGGCGGTGACGGGATGGATCTTTAGCCGGCAACGGCACTAATGATAGGGATTAACGTAAGGGATGGACAGAGATTGCCCGTCCCTTTTTTGGTAGTTATGCGAGTCGTCTGACTTTACAGGGGCGTTTAAAGGGTGTATAAATAATTGTGTACAATTGAGTTGTGGCAGAATAGAAGAGAAGGAGTCGATACCATGCAATTAACGATTAAAGAAGCGGCTAAGGCTTACCTGGACGCCAACATCGATGCAGATAGTGTGTTATTACTGACGACTGATGATGGCTCGAATAAGTATTCGACCATTGGTGGTAGTTGTGCCATTGGGGATAAATTCCAGTTCGTCGCTTTGACGGCTAAGGATCCCGCTTACGAGATTCCCGTCGACAACAACGCGGGTTATCAACTCTGGACCAGTAAGACGGATGCCCTGTACCTGAGTAACGGCTTGACCCTCGACCGGGTGCACAACCAACTCGCCTTACGGGACGACAGTGGGATCATCGACAGCGCCGTGGGTCTGGTGACCTACACCGCTGAAGAGAAGTCCAAGCTGGACTTGAAGAAAGAAATGCAGACGTTAGGTACTCGTATCTGCTAAGCGGGGCCAACCTAAAGTAAACGATGACGAGCCACCCGTGAATTTGCGGGTGGCTTTTTTGTTTTTTTAGGGAATGCGGGACAAAGAAGGTGGTCAGGTTAGGCAATGGCGCGTATACTCGAGAGTGAAAGTTGTTGAAGGAGGGGACCTTTTTGAGTAAAAAATATAAAGTAGTCCAATGGCTTCTGCTATTGGTCGCAACGGTTGTGGTTGTTTTTTGGGGACAAGCACAGCTAACCGCACAAGCGGCAACCATTGATGGTAGTCAGTACCTAACCACGGCGAAAGTTACCAACGGACCGGATTTCAAGGTATCCGATACAGTAAACATCCAGTACCACTTGGAGTTTGGTGATCTCGCCTTACATAACCAGGACGTGATCAGCGTCCCACTACCAGATAACTTAAAGTCATCACGGGACGACACGTTTGACGTGACGGCGCCGGATGGAACCGTTATCGGCGTTGGTAAAGTCACTAAGGGTGGCGATAAGGTCGAAGTGACCTTAAACGAAAAGGTTGAGGGGTTAAAGGATAAGGAAATGACCTTGAACCTGGCGACTAAGTACAACGGGACGGCTACTGGGGAACAACCCGTGAACTTCCCGAATGACCACCACGATGTGATCAACATTGTGCCGGACCTGGCCAACATCTCTAAGAAAGGGACCATCCAAGAAGACACCAACCAAGTGAAGTGGACGGTCCTGGTCAACCGGCAACCGATCGAGATGAAGAATCTCACGGTCAAGGATAAGATTGGGGACAACCAGACCATGATTCCGGGCCTCACGATCACCGAAGCTCACTGGCGCGATGATGTGGTCGGCGGGACCTACGTACGAGAGGCCACCCCCTTAGTTGAGGGTCAGGACTACACGGTTACCTACACCAGTGACGGGTTCACCGTGAAGTTCAACGATACGGTCACCGAGATGTACGCGATCGACTACTACACCAGTATCGATGATCCGTCCGTGGTCCACGATGGTTACGTCTTCCGGAACAAGGCAGACCTGACCTGGGGGGCCGGTACGAACGGTGGGACCAACAAAGAAAGTGCCAACGGCAAGGTGTCGACCAGCAGTAAGAACACAGGCTCCGGTAACGGTAATGCCGGCGGGACCGACGTTGATGAGAACGGCGGTAACGAAGGCGGCGACAACGGGAGTGTCGAACCAGGCGACAACGTAGACGTTGATGGTGACGGCAAGCCCGATACCGGGACTACCGATATTGATGGCGGGACCGAAACCGCGCAAGAAGAAAAGGACCGTGAAGCCGAGGAACAGGAAACGGCCAACAAGGAAGCTGCGTCCAAACAACCGACGGCAACCACCAAGCCAAGTTCTAAGCCAGCCAATACGCAAAAAGCTGCGAACGCCCACGTGGTCGGCGTCTCCCAAGCGCATCGGCGGGCCGCTCAGGGGAAGCTTCCCCAGACCAGCGATGCCAAGACGCAGACCGCCGTTTACGGTTTGGTTCTCTTAACCGGGACGCTCATTGCCGGTGTCTTGCGGCGGCAACTTTAAACGTTAGCGGGTGATGGTCACTGCTTGACCAGGTAGAAGGACCCGTTAGTGTTTGGTCGGGAACTAAATTTCAGTCAATTTATGAATAAATTGCGAGAAGTCGTTGCCTTAGGGTGACGGCTTTTTGCGTCGGGTCAGTCGATAAGTGAGAATTTGCGGTATCATGAAAGGGTAACCAGAAGCATTTAATCCGAAGAAGGGGAGTCTTGTTAGATGACAAAACCAACTTACACTGATTATTTCTTTGATGAACCGGCCTATAACACGCACGATGGCGGGTACGTTCCGCTGGAGGAACCCCAGACGCCGCAACAGGCCCTGCGGATTCCACCGCTCTTGAAGCCGGACAAGGAGACCGCAACGGATACCTATTACACGGTCGAAGCTCAGGCGGGCGAGACGCAGCTCTTGCCAGGGGCCAAGACCAAGACCTGGGGCTACAACACCACACTGTTGGGGCAGACGCTAGTCTTTGAGAAGGGCAAGCACATGCACATTGCTTTGAAGAATAGCTTGCCAGAATTGACCACGTTCCACTGGCACGGCTTAAACGTCCCGGGACCTTACACCGATGGCGGGTGCCACGCCCCCGTCTATCCGGGCGAGACCCAGCACATCGACTTCACGGTCGACCAACCGGCCGCAACGCTGTGGCTGCACGCGCACCCGTGTCCATCGACGGCTGAACAGGTCTGGCACGGTCTGGCGGGGATGGTCCTGGTCACCGACCAGACGGAAGCCAAGTTACCGTTCCCCCGGAACTACGGGGTCGATGACATTCCGTTGGTCTTACAGGACCGGCGCTTCCATGAGAATAATCAGTGGGATTACGATGCCGACTATGATCCGGATGGTGTGCAAGGCCCGACTCCGATGATCAACGGGACCATCAACCCGTACTTTGACGTGACCACCCAACGGATTCGCCTGCGGATCCTCGATGGTGCGAACCGGCGGGAATGGCGGCTACACTTTAGCCACGATTTGCCGTTTACCCAAGTGGCCTCGGATGGTGGCGTGATGCCGGAACCCGTCCAGTTCACGCACCTGATGCTGACCTGTGCCGAACGGGCCGAAATCATCGTGGACTTTGGTAGCGTCAAACCTGGTGAGACCGTGACGCTGTACAGTGATGACGTGCCAATCGTTCGTTTCCGCATTCACGATTATCAACGAGAAGACGTGAAGCTACCGGATCACCTGGTCGATATTCCCGACCCTGATGTGACGCCGAATACGCCAGTCCGCAAAGTCGTGATGTCCGGGATGGACGAACAGGTCATGATCGATGGCAAGAAGTTCGCCATGCAGCGGATCGATGCCAAGCAACAGGTGGGCAACGTGGAACTCTGGGATGTGACCAACACCAATGAAATGGATGGCGGGATGGTCCACCCGTATCACATGCACGGGACCCAATTCCTGGTGGTCTCCCGTAACGGCCACGCCCCGTACCCTAACGAACACGGTTTCAAAGATACCGTCGGGGTCAACCCAGGGGAAACGGTCCGCTTGAAGGTCTGGTTCGATAAGCCGGGCGTCTTCATGTACCACTGCCATATCATCGAACACGAAGACGGTGGGATGATGGCGCAGATTCAAGCGTACACACCAGAAGAACCGAATAAGACCTATAAATTAATGGATATGGATACCTTGATGAAGGCCGTTGCGAAAGAACGGGGCATCGACGTGAAGGACCTCCACCTCGCGGGAATGAGTTCCTACGAGAAGATGGGGATGCAGATGTGATTTAGCCTATTGAGGTCATCAGCCGCTGCGGTGACTCACCCGAAACTGGGGGATTACCGCGGCGGCTTTTGGGTTGGTCGGCCGGTCAAAAAAAGGGTATCATTGAACTAAGGATTCTAGGTAAAGGGGATGGACAGGATGGAACAACGGGGACAGTACCCCCAGAGTCGTTACCACCTGAGTCGGTTGGCGGAGCAACAGGTCTTGATTCGCAATCAGGTGCCGTTGATTGCGATGTTGGCCCATTTAGAGGGAGATTCGACCGACTTTACGCAGTTGAATCGGCTGGTGACGGGTCGGTTGGTCAACGCCACGCTAACGGAACGGTCGGCTCAGCGGTTAATGAATCTCCGAACGGCGGTCGCGTTCATGACCAGCTCCCCCCAGGGCTTTGACCTCCTAACGTTTGGCCACATTAATGATTTGGTCACGGAAGGGATTGGGCTTAACGGGGGCGAGCTCCGAGTGGGACCAGTGATGGTGGGGGATCAGGACTTCGGTATCCCGGTTCCGCAGGCGGCAGCCGTCCAACACGACTTGGTGACGTTGCGGTTGAAACACCCGGACTACACGGACCGGGCGTTACAAGCGCTGGCTTATATCTTGGCGAATCAGTTGTACCGGGATGGCAACAGCGCCACGGCGTTCTTGGTGGCCAACCACGTCTTGATGAGTCGGGGCGCCGGCGTGCTCCTATTATTGCCGGACCAGTTCGCCGAGTACCAGTGGTCAGTCGCCAACTTTTACCGCAAGCACGATACGGAAGGCTTCTGCAAGTGGCTGTACCACAACGCCCTATACGGCCCAGAAGACTTAGCTTAACTTCAAAAGCGTCATCAGCAGTGATCATCACGGACCCTAGTCCCTGATGACCGCTGTTTTTGTGAACACTGATGGTTTGTCCGCCTTACCGGGCGACCAGACAGGGCTGGAACGCCGTGGGCACCACTTCGAGCCAAAGTGCGGTCTCGAAGCTGGGCCTTATTCTAAGCTGGCTGAGGGACGCCAACTAAGAATAATGTCACGGCTGAGCCCTGTCTGGTCGCCCTCTCGGCTCACACTAGCCGTTGAATTGGACCTTACGTTATTTAAAAATGGCCACCACGGTCAAGGTCCCAACAGCCGATAGGGCCCAGCCGGTGACATTAGCGTTAGGCCAGTGGTCTACTGGCCTTAGGCTAAGGCCGAGCTTTGAGATTCGCGGGTTTGGCGAAGCTCAAAGTCGTGCCCACTGGCGTCACGGCCCTGCCAATCGGCTGTTGGGACCGCCTGGACTCGCGGATAGTTAGTCGCCCGGTAAGGCGGATATTTAACATCCCCAGACCCCAACCAGCCCAACTAGGGATTAAGTGAATGATGGGGTGGCGTGGTTCAGTCACTAGGTACGATTGGTTAGCTGATTGATTGTCCACAATCTAAAAGGGTGCTAAACTGCTAACACATCTTTAAATTTAGGGGAGTTTAACTTATGACAGTACAGAGTAGGGTGTTAACGGCCGTGGCCGTTGCGGTGGGGGTCACCGGATTCACGGTCGGGCAAGCGGACGCTAAGCGCCAACAGGTCGCTAAGGTCCGCCAGCTTAAGGTCGTGGCGCAGACAGTTCAGGGGACGACCACCAAGGGGGCCAAAGTGATCCTTTACCGTTCCGGGCAACGTGCGGTGGGGCACGGCAAGGCCAACGCCCGAGGTCACTTTCGGATAAAATTACGTCGCGCCTTGAAGACGGGAACCTTCCAGTTAAAAGTCACCAAGAAGGGGTACCGTGCGCGGGTCGCCAATCTACGCTACCGGGCGCCTAAGCCGGTGAAACCGGCGCAACCTAACAAACCGGCACCCGTCAAGCCAGTAGTCCCAGCTCCGGTCGCACCGGAACCAGCGCCAACTACGCCACTGGTGCTGCCTGTTCCAGCGCAACCCGTTACGCCGCCAGTCACAACGGAGAGCGGGTTGCGCCAACAGATCAAGGCGCTCACTAAAGACCTTGCAGATGCGGAAAATAGTCTCCAGCGAGCAACTCAGAACCGGACCTTTTTAACGGCGGAGCTGACGGATGCCCAAGAAGACCTTCAACGGGCCCGTACCACGGTGGCCACGGCGACTCCGGGAAGCGAGGCCTATGTGAACGCACAGAGTAGCCTGGAATGGTTGGTGCCGGCCGTGCAAGAGCGCCAGGAAAAGGTTACCCAGAACCAGCGGCGGTTGGTCCAGTTGCAGCATTACCGAACCGCACTGCGCCAGAGCCTCGCCCAACTCAACCAGCGGCTCACGGAGTGGCTACTCAACCACTAAGCAAGAGAACTTAACTGAACGGGACCAAGACTTGAAACTTTCCCAAAACAACCTCATGGGGTAAACTAGGTGGGTAGGAATGAGGAAGGAAGTTTGTCAATGGCTACTCAACCAAAATTACCCGCTATCGCTTTGGGTACCTGGTCTTGGGGTATCGGCGATGCCGGCGGCGACCAAATCTTTGGCCACCATTTAGATGAAAGCGACCTCCGTCCGGTCGTGGACGCTGCCATGCAAGGCGGCTTAACGTTGTGGGATACCGCGTATGCCTATGGTGCCGGCGACTCGGAACGTATCCTGGGCGACCTCTTGAACGACTATGCGCGGGAGACGTACACCTTGTCGACCAAGTTCACGCCCCAGCTGGCGACCGATGATCAAGCGGTCACCGAGATGTTGGCGGGCAGTTTGAAGCGCTTAAAGACTGACTACATCGACATCTATTGGATTCATAACTCGGATGACGTGGCGCGGTGGACGCCGAAGTTGATTCCACTCTTGCAGAGCGGCCAGATTCGTCAGGTCGGTGTTTCGAACCACAACCTGGCCCAGATCAAGCAAGCGAACCAGATTCTGGGGACGGCCGGCTTTAAGGTCTCGGCGGTCCAGAACCACTTTAGCCTGTTGGACCGGGCGTCCGAACAGGAGGGAATTCTGGACTATTGTCGAGAAAATGACATCAAATTCTTTGCCTACATGGTCCTGGAACAGGGGGCACTGACGGGCAAGTATGATATGGTCCACCCTCTGCCGGCAGATAGCTCGCGGGGCAACGTCTACAATCCCATGTTGCCGGAACTGACCAAGTTGGTCCAGCGGATGCAGGCGATTGGGACTACGCAGGATGCCACCGTCGCTGAAGTGGCGACGGCCTGGGCGTTGGCTAAGGGGACGTTACCGATTTTAGGCGTCACCAAGCCCGCCTACGTCGATAGTGCCAAGCGCGCACTAGCGGTTAAGCTATCTGCAAACGAAATCAGAGACCTGGAAGCCTTGGCAGATGCCACGCACCTGGATACCCATGGTGGTTGGGAGCATTCGATTTAAAATTGAACGATTGATGAAATGACCGGCGTTATCAGACAGATAGCACCGGTTTTTGAGGAAAAGCATGTCATATATAGTTGACATGTTTTCGTCAGGGTGTATCCTTAATGTGTCAACTATATATGACAACAAACGGAGGAACGGTCGTGAATCGGGTCAAAGAGTATCGATTGAAACAAGGTCTTTCCCAGCTTAAATTGGCAACGGCCGTAGGTGTGGCGCGACAAACGATTAACTTGATTGAAAACGATAAGTACAATCCGTCACTCAAGTTATGCATCGGTTTAGCTCACGCTCTGGGGACGGATTTGAACACGCTATTTTGGCTGGAATAATGCAGGCTAATTTGAAAATACGGGAAGGCGATGGCACATGACGAAGTGGAAACGGTTCTGGGTGACGCGGATTTATCGAATTGACGGCGTTCTTGATGAATACCGGCAAGCTCAATTGAATCGACTAGGTAACCAAGCGTTTACGGGCTTAGCCATATACTTATTGCTGATCAGCGGTGGCGCTGTGATTGGGTTACTGGCGAACGGAACACCACGGTGGGTGGCCTTAAGTCTACTGGGGGGTGATGTGTTGGGCGTGCTGCTGACGAACACTTGGCTAAAAACGCAGGTCACAAAGCTGCAACTGAATCAATTAGACGTGACGCCGACGAACGTCCACGGATATCTACGACTGGTTCGCCAGCGGAGTCTGGAAGAGGGCATCAGCTTTGCGGTGTTCTTCTGGGGCGTGCAGGTTGCCCTGGACTGGCCCCAGACTTGGCAGCAGATCTTTTGGAGTGGAGCGGCGGTGAAACTCTTAGTTCTCAGCTTAGTAGAAGGCTTTATTCTATGGTATGTCGTCTACTTTCAACGCCGAGTGGCTGTAGAAGACGCCTTGGCACGGACTAAACGAGAATTGGAGTAGTCGGTAATTTTGAGGCGGGAAAATTTATGGGGAGCGACAACGAATGAAGAATCGGATACATAAATGGTTATGGCGGCTGATCTTTGATGTCAACGCTGAGCAAATGGACGAATATGCTGACGCGCAGGTGTACCGTTTGGGGACGCAGGTGTTGGTCGGGGGACTGGTGTACTTCTGGGGGAGCCAGGTCCTCACGGCGGTCCTGCTCCTCTACCTGCCGGCGGAACCGCTGTTGGTGGGTCTGGTCGTCAGTAATCTAGTCGCGTTGGTCATCGGTCAGCTGGTGATCACGCATCGGGTCCGTCAGTTACACCTCAACGACTTAGAGATTGCCCCGAATGAGTATCCACAAGTGCTTCGGCAACTCCGGTGGCGCGGTGTCCGGTATGGTAGCGGCTTAGGGCTATTGGTGTTGGCCATCAACTGCGGACTGAACGGACTGGAACTGATTGGATACTGGGTGGGATTCAGCCTAGTCCTCGCGTTTCTGAGCGGGTATGACCGTTATACCACGTTGAAAGGGCGCATTCGCCAGGTCGTGTGAGGTCTCCCAGAGCACCAAAAAGCCGTCATCCAGTGTTTGTTGGACGACGGCTTTTTGAATTGACGCGGTTAAGGTTAGAAGAACAGCTTGCTGGCCAGTGCCACACCACTCATCAGAATCACGGAAGCGATGGAAGCAGCTAAGAACGGCTTACCACCACGGTGGGCGATGACCCGGAAGTTAACACTCATCCCCAGGGCAGCCATGGCCATCCCCAAGAAGATGTAAGCTAGCTTGACTAGCGCTGCCAGGGCGACGTCACCCAAGGGGATGAAGGTCCCAATCAGGCTGGTCAGAATGAAGCCGGCCATGAACCAGGGAATCGGCAGCTTGGCGTTAGCGTCCGTGTTGGCCGTTGGCGTGGACTTTTGGTACCACAGGCCGATGATCACGGCAGCGGGGGCCAGCAATAGGACCCGGGAGAGCTTAGTAATGATGGCCGTGTCCAGACTTACGGGACCGCCGGCACTCCCGGCAGCCACCGCGTGGGCGATTTCGTGCAGGGACCCGCCAGTCAGGACCCCGAATTGAACGGCAGTCAGGTGCAGGAGTGGCTTCAAGCCGATTTCAATCAGCGTGAAGACCGTCCCTAAGATGGCCACGATGGCCACCGCCAGCACTTCGTTTTCCCGTTGTTGTTCGGCTTTTTCAGCGGGGACTTTGATTTGGGGAGAGACGCCCATCACGGCGGCGGCCCCACAGATACTGGTCCCGGTGGCCGTTAAGATGGCCAGGTCCTTGTCGACGCCCATCTTACGGCTCAGGTTGTAGGTCAATAAGACCATCCCGGTCACGATGACGGCGGCTAAGCTGATGGTCTTGACCCCGGCGCTGGCCAGTTGGATCAGGTTCAGCTTGAACCCTAAGAGGATGATGCCTAACCGGAGGAACTTGTTGGAAATGAAGCCGATGCCGGCCCGGTTGGGTGCGACGATCTGGGGCCGCACTTGGCACGCCATCCCCAATAAGAGGGCGATGACTAAGGCACCGACTAAGTTCAGGTAAGGCAGTTGCGCCAATTCGCTTCCGGCGACGGCGCAGATCAAGGTAATCACGGCAGCGCCCCAGAATGGTCGGGAAGCTAAGGTGGTCCGAATTTCTAGCATAATGGCAATTTCTCCTTCTCAAATGAATAGCCTTAGGTTACCAGAGTGGTATCATAAAAGAAAATTGTTATCTGTGATGTTTACATAAATTCTACTTATGATGGAGGCGTGTTTCATGTTTGACCAGCGGTATCAGACCTTTCTGGTGTTGGTGGCGACCAAGTCGTACACCCGCACTGCCGAGCAATTGTTTATCACCCAGCCCGCCGTCTCGCAACAGATCCATAGTTTGGAGGCCGAGATTGGCGTGCCCTTAGTGGCTTACCGGCGGCCCTACCTCACGATTACCGCGGCGGGTCGGCAACTGGCGGACTTCATCCAACGCACCCAGGCCCAATCGACCCGGTTGTTAGACGACCTACGCCGACCCCACCAACCACGCCAAATTAGCTTTAGTACCACCTTATCATTGAGTGAGTTTCTGGCCCCTCAACTGGTCCGCGTCCTCCAGCACCGGGCGGATTACCAGACCATTAACTGCCGGATCACCAACACTCAGGCGGCGTTGAAGGCACTACAGTCGGGGAAGAGCGACTTTGCGTTAATTGAAGGGAATTTCGATAAACACGCCTACGATTACCAGGTGATTCGGCGCGAACCCTTCGTGGGAATCGTGGCCGCCCACCATCCCTTGGCCCAACGAGATCAGGTGACTTGGGCGGACCTGACCCGCTACCCCTTGATTATCCGGGAACAGGGGTCGGGGAGCCGGGACATTCTGTTACACCTGGCCCAGGCCGCAAACGTCACGTTGGCGGATTTCTCCCAGACCGTGACGGTCAACCACCCGGCGGCGATTCGCCAGTTGGTCTTAGCCAATGTAGGCATTAGCTTCGTCTACCGGTCGGTGGTGGCGCAAGAGTTGGCCGCCGGCACCATCCGGGAGCTCCCCCTCACGGCGGGCCGCGTGGAACACGATTTAGACTTGGTCTACCTACGTGAGAGCTTCTTTGCGGCCGATTACCAGGCCTTGGCCCAGCAGCTCCACCAGCAAGCGGGAAATCAGTGAGCCTAATATTAGACAATTAATATCCACCCCGTTAGAATGGGAGTATTGTCGCTAAATTTTCCGAAAAGGGGTGGTGCCACGTGACGAAAAAAAACGAAACGGGCCATTTTTATCTTAATCTTCAGTGAATTCCTGGTGTGTCTGGGAATCAGTCTGGTCATTCCGGTGATGCCGTTCATCAAGAACGACTTGCATCTGACCGCAACGGATATGGGGGTCATGAACGCGTTATTCGCCTTCGCCCAGTTCGTGGCGTCGCCCATCATTGGGCGGGTCTCCGACCGCATCGGCCGGAAGCCGGTCTTGACGGCGGGGCTGTTCTTATTCATGGCGTCGGAATTCCTATTCGCCTTGACCAACCAGTTAATGGTCTTTAACATTTCGCGGTTGATTGGCGGTCTTTCCGCCGCGATGGTGGTCCCGACCGCCATGGCCCTGGCCGCCGATATCACCACCCGTCAACAACGAGCGCGGGTGATTGGGTGGTTGTCCGCCGCCTTCAGTGGGGGCCTGATCTTGGGGCCCGGAATCGGGGGCATCCTCGCCGGCTTCAGTTATAAGACCCCGTTTTGGGTCGCCGGAACCCTAGGCTTGATCAGTGCCATCATCCTGATCACGTTGCTGCCTAGTGACGCGGAACAGGATGAAGTCGCGGATGCGCCGGTGGTCGATGAACCGACCAGCCACCCCATGACGCGGGCCTTTTGGACGGTCCCCATCATCATCTTATTTACCATGATCCTGGTGTCGTCGTTCGGCCTGCAAGGGTTTGAAAGTATCTATAGTATTTACGTCAACGAAGTCTTCAACTTTAGCCTGAGCAACATTGCGTTGGTTCTGACTTTAAACGGGTTGATTTCGCTGTTCCTCCAGGTTGCCCTGTTTGACGGGATGGTCCGGCGGTTCGGGGAACGGGCCGTGATTCGGACGTGCTTTTTCCTAGCCGCCATCTGTACGATTTGGATCACCCAAGCCCACACCAAGGTGGAAGTCATCATCGCCACATTGGTGATCTTCTCTGCGTTTGACCTCTTACGGCCCGCGATTACCACCTTGCTGACTAAGGCCAGTGAGGCCAACCAGGGGCTGATCAACGGGTTGAACATGTCCCTGACCAGTGTCGGGAATATCGTGGGACCCATCATGTCGGGGATGTTACTGGATATGAATCCTCATTACCCGTACTTAGTCGTGTCCGGTTTCCTGATCGTATCGTTCGTAATGGCCTTCCTCTTACGCCAGCCTCAGGCGACGCAACCAGCAGAATAGAGAGAAAAGACGACCAACCGTTTCTGGCTGGTCGTTTTTGATTGCGCCCATAAGGGGACAGGGGCGGAACCGCAGCAGACAAAAAAATCCATTAGCCATGCACTAATGGATTCCTAATTCCGATGACCAAGGTCATGCGATTTCCGCGTCAGTTCCTGTCGGCACTCCCCCAAGCGACGATGATGATGGAACTGAGTAGGTTAGTTAGAAAGAATCAAGCGAAGTGTCATTCCCCCAAACGACACCGGTTGTTGGTTGATTAAGGGTACGGGTAACTGCCCGTACTTGGGTGACGTGATCAGCACTCCCCAGTAGTGATCAGTCACTCAGGATAGGCGTTAGGCAAGTCACCATCACGGGATTGAGTTCGTGATGCTCACTGCCTTAACCTCTATCTGTGACCCATTGTAACGGATCTGTAACATTTATATAATCCCATAATTTAATCATCTGATTACTAAAATTAACTACCTGATGACTAAAGGCGTTATACTATTAACGACTACCAGGATTTCGGTAGGTGGATTGGACGATGGTTATTCCCGGGACACGCACGAGTGCTTCGGGGGTAGCTGGCAAAATTGGGGGTAACCAGGATGCCACGACCTTATCATGAACGGCTAAACTTCGGCAAGGACTTGCCATTGCAGATCATTTCACACGGAACGGGGGGACCCAAGGCGGCGCTGCCACACTGGCACCAAGCGGTCGAACTCTGCTACGTCTACCGGGGGACGCCGGGGACGGCCCACATCGGCAGCTCGACCTTTCAGCTGCAGGCCCACCACCTGTACGTGATCAATTCGGAAGTCGTGCACAGCTTTGAGTCCGTTTTGGATGAAGACGACCAGGTCATCACGCTCTTGTTGCCGGGGGGCTGGTTACGGACCACGGTGGACGCCGAACAGCTTCCGGTCTGGGGTCCCATCGATCTGAACCTCGATACGCCGCAGTACCGGTTCTTGAACCAGGCCTTACAGGTCTTAGTCACGCACGCCATCAATCCGGCCGAAGATCGGGGGACCTACCTGATCACGCTGGGGGCGGAATACCAGTTGGTGGGCGAGCTCCTCCAGCGGCTGACGGTCAAGGGTGAGCTGGATAACGACCAGTTGCCGTTACCTCAGCCGTTACGAAAGGCGGTTAATTTGATTCAAGAGCACTACGCCGAACCCGTTTCGATTGCGGCTCTGGCGGCGGAGTTAAATTACTCCAGTGTCTACTTTTCTCGCTATTTCAAGGCCTATCTGGGGGTTTCCCCCAAGGTCTACTTAGGGCAGATTCGCCTGGAGCGCTCGACGGCCTTACTGCTGAGCACCCAGGACTCGATCCAAGAGATTGCCCGAAAGACCGGCTTTCGGACGGAGAAGAACTTCTTTGTGACCTTTAAGCAACACTACCAGATGACCCCCAAGACTTACCGGGAGACTTACGCGGCCCGGCAATCTTGGGCCTAACCGGTTGCTTGTGAGTAGTTTTTATGGTAAACTAACGCAACATTGCCACAGCGAATTCATGACCAGCGTGGGCGCGTAAACGTCCCGTTGGTTTTTTCTAGGAAAAATTGACTGGGGCAAGCCTGATCGCGGTTCTTTAAATGTGGAAGCGTGGATCTTATCTAGAAATTATCGAAAAAAAGTTCACGGAGGGATCGTTATATGCTAACCGTTTCGAATGTCAGTATGCAGTTTTCCGGTCGGAAGCTCTACAGTGATGTTAACTTAAAATTTACGCCCGGTAACTGTTACGGGGTGATTGGCGCGAACGGCGCGGGGAAATCCACGCTGCTCAAGATCATTGAAGGGCGGCTGCAACCCACTACCGGGAACGTCGCTCTGGGGCCTAACGAACGGCTTTCCAGCCTGAACCAAGATCACTTTGCCTTCGAAGACGAAGTGGTTTTGGACACGGTCATCCGGGGACACCAAAAATTGTACGATATTATGACCGAGAAGAACGCCATTTACCTCAAGCCCGACTTCAGCGATGAAGATGGCCTGCGGGCGGCGGAACTCGAAGGTGAATTCGGCGAAATGGGCGGCTGGGAAGCCGAATCCGAAGCCAGTCAGCTCTTGCAGGGGATGGGGATCGGCGAAGCGCTGCATTCCCTAAAGATGAGTGACTTGACCGAACCGCAAAAGGTGAAGGTCTTACTGGCGCAAGCCCTGTTCGGTCACCCTGACGTCTTGATCTTGGACGAACCGACCAACGGGTTGGACGTTCAGACCATCAGCTGGTTGGAGAACTTCCTGGCGGATTACGAAAACACCGTGATCGTGGTCTCCCATGACCGGCACTTCTTGAACCAGGTTTGCACGCACATCTGTGACGTGGACTTCAACCAGATTACCTTGTTCGTGGGGAACTACGACTTCTGGTTAGAATCCAGTCAGTTAGCGGCCCAATTGAAGGCTAACGCCAACGCCAAGAAGGCCGACCAGATCAAGCAGTTACAAGATTTCGTGGCGCGGTTCAGTGCCAACGCGTCGAAGTCCAAGCAGGCCACTTCCCGGAAGAAGCAATTGGAAAAGATTACTTTAGACGACATCAAGCCGTCTTCGCGGAAGTACCCCTACATCCACTTCACGCCAGAACGGGAATTAGGAAATGACTTGGTGCGGGTCGAACACCTGTCTAAGTCGATCGACGGCGTTCCCGTCTTCCAGGACCTGTCCTTTACCTTGCGGCCGGGCGAAAAGACGGCGTTCATTAGCCGTAACGACCTGACCACGACCGTGTTGATGCAGATCCTGGGGGGCAACTTAGAACCCGATGCCGGGACCGTGACTTGGGGCCAGACCACGAGTCGGACCTACCTGCCCAAGAACGTTAACGAGTTCTTCGACGGCAACGACCTGCAACTGGTCGACTGGTTACGCCAATACGCGACTAAGGAAGAAAGTGACAACACGTTCCTGCGCGGCTTCTTAGGGAAGATGCTCTTCTCCGGCGAAGACGTGACGCGGCAGGTCAGCGTGATGTCCGGGGGTGAAAAGGTCCGGGCGATGTTATCCAAGATGATGTTGAGTAAGGCCAACGTCCTGGTCTTGGACGACCCGACCAACCACTTGGACCTGGAATCCATTACGTCCTTGAACGACAGTCTGGTGGCCTTCACCGGCAGTATGCTGTTCACGTCCCATGACCACGAGTTCATTCAGACCATTGCCAACCGTATTATTGAGGTTGGACCGAACGGGCTGGTGGACCGGGCAGACACCACTTACGATGAGTTCCTAGCCCACGTTGAGGCTCAGGCCCAAGTAGCGGCGCTCTACGAAACGGCTGAATAGGTGACGATTAGAAAATAACGCCCCAAGACGGATTGTCTTGGGGCGTTATTTTGGTTTGGTTAAGGCTAATGGGAGCCATCTGGTCATCATGACCAGGCCGTCAGGAAACGGAGTATGGCTAGAATGAGAGGTGTCTAAGCGATGAATCACTTAGATTGTTATTTAATTCACAATTGATTGTAGCCTATTTTGACGAAATATACAACCGTTTTGCATGCAATTTACCATGTAAGTGGTCCATCTAATTAAAGTTTCATTGGTCACTTTTAATGAAAGACTAAATGGTTAGTTTTTCAAGGTGTCCCGGGGAGTCGATACGGACGGCCACAAAGGGAACAATTACTTGAAGATGTTGGTTGGACAGGCCTTGGCGAGCTGCCCAGTAAAGTACGTGTCAAAAGTAATGGGTTGCGGTCAGACGGCTTCGCTTAAAGTGATGAGGTGGTTCCTGGGGAGAAGAATTCGATGGGGGTCGGTCCTTAAACTGATTGTGTTAGGGGAAAACTGAAGCGGTTATGTTCTGAAAAGGAGCATGTAAAGTTTACGTTAAATCGTTACTAATTTCACAATAAAAGTTAACTAAATTCAGGGGCGGAGGTTCCGGAGTGTCTGGTTAGCGCAAATAGAAGGGGCTGGGATAAAGCACCCCCTTCCTACGTTTATGCAAGGGGCAGACTGTGGCAATTCCCCCGCCTTACCGGTTGGTCCTGAAGAGGCTGGAACGTGGTGGGCACGACTTGAAGCCAAAGAGCGGTCTTCAAGCTCGGCCTTTGGGTAAGCCAGCTGAAAAACGCTGACTAACCCAAACGACACCACTGAGCCTCTTCAGGACCAACCTCACGGCTAAATTGTGTGTACTAAAAATGATGCTTTCTGACATTTGGACAACATGTGTGATTGCTAATCAGTCAAGTTTTATCAGACCTCAAATCAATGGTGTACGTCATCATATACTTGATGGTACAGACGGTTGACAGTAAATGACCACTGTGACCTTATCTTGTATAGGATGAGGTTTTTAAATGATCATAGGCGTCACCAATATGCTTGGGGACCATGGTTTATTGGCAAATCATGTTCCGTTATGGTTACACGACTGTAAGCCGAGAGGACGGCCAGACAAGGCTCAGCCGTGAAATTTTCCTTGGTGAGCGTTTCTTAGCTCGCCTAGGAAAAGGTCAGCTTGGGGACTATGGACTTGGGGCGTCAAGTTGTGCCCACGGCGTTCCAGCCTTGTCTGGCCGTCCGGTAAGGCGAATGACGATCGCAATGGTTTTGGTTTTACAGCGCTAATCTTAGGATTATGCACACTGACTAATCGCCGCTTGTCCCCAGCTCAAATTAAAGAGCCCCGGACGTGGGTCCGGAGCTCTGGGGATAGGGATGACGAGATTTAATCGGCTAATTGGGCCAATTCGTCGATGCGCCGGAAGAAACCGTCGTGATCGACCGTGGTGACTAACGTGATTGGCCGGCCATCGGCAACTTCGAAGGTCCGACCTTGGCCGGGGCCCGTAGTCAAGACGTCGGTGGTCACGGTCTTGGTGGTCACAAGACTAGGCGTGTCACTGGCGACCGTGGTCAGGACGTCCCACAGGAAGTAGGTCGAGTTGGTCTCGAAGTGTTCCAGCGGTGGAACCAACGCGTAGCCTTGACCGATGAAATCGAGGGCGGGGTGTTGCCGTAAGGTCGCCCAGTGTTGCCGGACGGCTGGCGTTAAGGGCACTTGGTGGGTACTTTCTAGGCCGACCATCTGAATGGTCAGTGGACTGTCCCAGACCGTCTTTACGGCTTGCGGGTCCCAGTAGGCGTTCCATTCCACGGTACCGTCCTGTTCGGGTTCGGCGACGTTGCCCCGGTTGTCGAGCGTACCGCCCATCCAGTAGAGCCGGTCGATCTTATCGGCGATGCTGGGGTCGGTCTCTAAGGCCCGAGCCAGGTCCGTTAACGGGCCCGTCATGACCAGGGTGGTCTTGCCGGCGGTTGCTTGGACCTTATCGATCAAGTCCAAGTGAGCGGGCTTCGAGGCGATGGGGGTGTTGATTGTGCCGCTTTCGTTAAGAATTGGGAGAGCATCTAGGCTGAAGGCGTCCATGCGCCATTCCTTAGGGAAGGGGTGGACACCGCGAGAATTTGATGCGGCTACGTTCAGCGTGGCACCGTGACTGAACCGGTCAATCACCTTGCGACTGGCTGAGACGGCGGGTTCGAGATAGGCGTCCGCGCCAATCACGCCCACCCCGGTCAGGTGAACATCGGGCATTTGTAACAGGAGTAACAGGGAGACTAAGTCATCGACACTGCCATCATGGTTAAAATAAACGTTACGCATAGAAACTCTCCTTTTAAACACGAACATTAAATGCTACATTCGTTTTGATAGTTCTAATAGTAACCAATTCCCGAGGAAAAGGCAAGGTAAGCGGCTTATTTTAGTTAGGGTTAAGCCCCGTCTGGTATTCTAGAGGCATCCTCAGAAACTAGAAAGGAATCGATACCATGGAACGACGACCGAATCAAGGGCCCAAACGATGGTTAGTTCTGCTAGTTGCCGGCATTCTCTTGTTCGTCGGTGGCGGCGGAACGGGGTACATGTTAGGCCAGCAACAGGCTAAGACGGCCCAAGCTAAGCAGATGAAGAAGGGACCGCGGGGGATGAATGGCAAACGTCCGAGCGGTCAACCTAGCGATCTCCCCAGTCAAAGCAGCAGTAGCAAATAACGAACAATGGCCGACTTAACCAGTCGGCCATTTTATGATTTAGATAGTAATTGGTTAGGCGGAGCATTCCAGCTAGCACATTAACGATATAGATGAAAACAGCCCGTCAGGTTAGTCGCCTGACGGGCTGTTTAGTGGTGGAATCTGTGCAATTGAAAACTTAGTTGGTGATTTGCTTAAGCGTTAGGCTCCCGGTACCAGGATATAGGGACATCCGTTGGGCCCGGTAACTCCAATCGCCGTGTGCGAAGTGGGTGCGGTCCACGTCGAAGACGATTTGCTTAGTCTTGCGGTTGACCTCGACGAACTCGCTGCGTTTGCCCCAGTCGGCGTAACCAAAGCCAATCAGCGTGTTGCCTTTACCCACGGCGTAACTACTGCCGACGATGTTGGTGAAGTTCCGTTTGCCTAAACGCTGGCCGAATTCCCAGGTCTTGGTTACGGTCTTCTTCAACTGATTGATCGTCACGATTTCTCCGGCGGACCACTGCTTAGATTGCGCCGTCTTGCCCCGGGTGACGGGGACGTTGTTGTCGTAGAACTCGAGTTCGATCTTGTCCCCTGGGTGTTGGGACTGGTGAATCAGTTGAACCGCGTGTTGGCCGCCGTTATAACGGAAGTGCTTGTTCGTGGGTTGTAGCAGGTACTTTTGGTAGGACTTCGGTAGTTTCTCCGGTGCGGCTAAGATCCACTTGAGCTTGGTGGTCTTGTAGTTGATGGCGAAGATCATGTCCTGATTACGCCCGGAAACGATTAACTCGTCACGCTTCTGGTCGTAAACCATGGAGTTTTGGTGGAACCAATCGATCTTCCCGTCCGGCCGGTGCGTCCCATCGTACTGGGTGTAAGCCGACTTAGGCAAAATGCGCTTGAGGTCGATGACCTTGACGATTTTACCGGTCTTGTAGTTTAGTTCAATCATGGTATCTTCAACGAACTTCTTACTCCCGTCGTCCACGGTCAAGAGTAAGTTGTGGTTCGGCAACTCGATGGCGTCGTGGTGAATCACCGTGTTGGTGGACAGCTTATTGGGATCCTGACGAGTCGGGAAGAGTCCGTTCATGTTGTACTGGCGGTAGACCCGGCCGTAAAAGTCGGTCTCGCGTAACGCGTTGTACTTGTGTTCGCTATCGCTGATCTTGGTTAAAATCAACAGGTGGTGGTTCTGGAGTTCCTTGAAGACGTGGGAGATTTTCTGGGTACTGTACCAGCGAATCTTACCGCGAGCATCTAAGCCGTAGGTGTAGCCCTGACTGCTGACGGCGAAGGTCAGCTTGGTGTGACCCTGACCTAAGGCCATCTGCTTCGGGTGACTGGTTTTTAAGGTGTTGGTCCCGATTCCCTTAGGCGCTTTGGTGGTGGTCATCCGGTACGTGTGTCGGGTGACCTGCCCGTCCTTAGTGGTGAAGCGCAGGGTGACCCGGTTGGCCCGGCCAGCGTAGAGACCTAAGACCCCAACGCTGTGTTGCGTCCGGTAGCCGGGTAAGGTCTGCTTGATGGTGGTGGCAGGCCGGTTACCGTGCACCACTAAGCGAACGCGGGTGGGTTGGGCCGTCTTGACCAGGATCAACCCGGATAACGGCGACGTCTTGTAAGGGTTCACCACCACTTTGGCTTGAGCTGGCCCCACCTTGACTTGTTGTAAGTCGTGCTGGTAGGTCTTGGTCAGCTGGTTAGTGGCCGTGGTGTTCTTGGTCGACAGCGCCGGCCGGATGTTGAGCTTGATTTGGTTGGTGGAGAGGATGTCCGGCTTGTCGTAGTGTTGATGGACCAACAGGTACCGGCGAATCAGGTGGCGTTCGTGATAGGCGGTGGCGCCCCCCGCAATCAGTAGGACCACCAGCACACCGGCGGTAATCCCCCAAAATTTTTTCTTATTCATTGAATGTGCACTCCCTTAGATAGTCTACACTAAAATCTTTTTAAGCACTCGTTGTAGTTTACCAATTTTTGGGGACGGGGACAACCGCTTCCATGGGGAAGCTCATCGGATTGGTGTTTTTCTCACATGATTAAGGGGCAAAATTAGGGTCCAGTTTCCCGGGAAAACACGGTATACTAGGGAGTATTGAGGACGCGGGTAGACCGCGAGAAAAGGGGACGACACATGACAGCGGCAGATCGCATTAATCTTAAGGCGGGGGCCAAGAAACAGGTTCTCGACCAGTTTAAATTTTATTTCTTACTTGCCATTTTATGGCTGGCCTTGAACTGGGTCAGCGAAATGATTTCGGATCGAAACGTTAGTGGCCTACAGCGCATCTTGGAGGGGACCGATAGTTTAGCAACCTCAGCGGGGGCACTGTCCTTTGCGGGACTGTTAGTCATCGTGAGCTTGATGTTGCGGGCTGGGGTGCAGCTGACCATGGTTGATCTCGACCGGGGAACGGCCCAATTCGACAACCCAATGCAACGCGGCTTCAAGCTCTTTGAAGACAGTCATTACTTCTGGGGATGGGTCGGCATTAGCATACTAGCTGGAATCTTTGTCTTTTTCTGGAGCTGGTTGCTCTTCATTCCCGGCATCATCAAGACCTATTCATACTCCCAAGCGTTCTACATCTACCGGGACGCTTATGACCAGGGCCATCCCATCACGGTGCTCGAAGCGATTACCCGTTCGCGGCACATGATGGACGGCAATAAGGGCTTCTTGTTCGTCATGGACCTGAGCTTCATTCTGTGGTTCATGTTGAGCGGCCTGTTCTTCGGCATTCCAGCCATCTTTGTAATGCCGTATTACGACCAGACCCGTGCCAAGTTCTACAACCAACTGGTCGTCCGCCAAGCCGCCCAAGCCGGCGCCAATTCATCATTGAACTAGGACTGAAAGTAAACGGTGGTGCTAGCCAGCGCCTTACCGGACGGCCAGACAGGGCTGGAACGCCGTGGGCACCACTTCGAGCCACAGGGCGGTCTCGAAGCTGGGCCTTTTCCTAGGCGAGCTGAAGAACGCTCACCAAGGAAAATTTTACGGCTGAGCCCTGTCTGGCCGTCCTCCCGGCTTACATGGGTACTGCTGGCAACGCGAGTTGTGTCATTTATGTACAATGGTAAGGCCCCGGTGGCCGCTAGGGCTCAGCCGGTGAAATTGGCGTTAGCCGAGTGGTTTTTCTCGGCTTAGGCCAAGGCCCGCCCGGTAAGGCGGATGAGTATCGCAAATGTTGAGATTAAGAGAGTAAATTGGAACATGACGTGGGACAAAGGACCGGGATTGGGGCCTTTGCCCCACGTTCGACCTAAGAGAGAGAATTTGATTGAGAAGGGATTGAAACAAGGGTATGCAACAACGTGAGCACTTATTGAAGGGGCACTTAGTCGCGCTTCTGACGATTTTTCTGTGGGGGATCACTTACATTTCTACCAAGATCCTGTTAACGGATTTTGCCCCGTTAGAGATTCTGTTGATTCGCTTTGTGATTGGGTTAGTCGGGTTATTTCTGGTCTATCCGCGGTTCTTTAAATTTACGTCGTGGAAGGAGGAGGGCGCCCTAGCAGCGGCTGGCCTCCTGGGCATCTGCCTGTATTACCTGTTTGAAAATATCGCGTTGACCTTCACCTATGCGTCCAACATCGGGGTCATCGTCTCGACCTCGCCACTCTTTATCGCCCTAATTGCGGCGGCTTTGGGGCGGCAACGGTTGACGAAGCACTTTGTCTTGGGCTTCGTGGCGTCTATGGCAGGAATCTCGTTGATTTCGTTGAACGGGAGTGGGGTGCACATCAACGTCGCTGGGGATGTTTTGGCCCTATTAGCTGCGCTGATCTGGGCGCTGTATTCTTACGTGGTCAGCTACCTGAACACCCTGGGCCATAACCCGGTCCAGGTGACCCGGCGGACTTTCATCTACGGGATCATCTTCATCTTGCCGGTCTTCTTCGCGACTCACGGGCAGGTCAAGTTCGGCTTGATTCTGCAGTCGCAGAACCTGGTCAACTTCCTGTTCTTGGGCCTGGGGGCCTCAGCACTGTGTTTCTTGAGTTGGGCCTACGCGGTCAAAAAGCTGGGCACGGTCAAGACCAGTATCTACATCTACCTGGTCCCCGTCGTCACGGTGGTCACGGCTTGGCTGATCTTGCATGAACCCATCACACCACTGGTCATCGTGGGCATCCTGTTGACCATTGGGGGTCTGGTGGTCTCTGCACGACAATAATTGGGTACCAAAAGGGCTCCTGAATCGTCACGATAACGAATCGTGACCACTCAGGAGCCCTTTTTAGCGACTTATTGGTCGAGACCGTAACGGTAGAGGTGGCGGTAAAGCGCCAGTTCCTCCGGGGTATTGCGGCTACTGTAAAAATCAATCTGCCGGTCGGTATTCGGGGCCGTCCGCAAGAGGTCTTGGTCGGTCAGGTGCCGGACCAGGTTCTTGGCCAGTCCTTCGTAGCCCGTGTAGATCTGGACCGGATGGTCGAATTCAGCCGCAATTAAGTCAGCGGCGAAAGGATAGTGGGTACACCCCAGGACCACGGCGTCGATGGGCTGGGTCTTGACGTCCGCCATCAGCTGGTCAATCAACGCCTGAATCCGTGGCAAGCCCGCGTGCCCCAGCTCGATGGTGTCGGCCAATCCCGGGCAGGGGAGCGAGTAGATCTGGGTGGTGGCTTGGAACTTCGCGACCTGGGCCTGGTACTTAGGCAGACTGATGGTCAGCGGCGTGGCCATCACCAGAATGTGTTGGCGCCCCGCATCGACGGCCTGCTTTAAGGCGGGCTCGATTCCTAAGATGGGCAGATTCGGATTGGCGACCATCAACTGCTGCTTGGCCGCACTGGTCGCGGTATTGCAGGCGATGACTACGGCCTTGACCTGGTGATGCTTGAGTTGGTCTAAGACCTGGCTGGCCAGAACGCAGACCTTCTCGGAACTCTTCTCACCGTACGGGGCGTTAGCGGAGTCCCCGTAGAAAATAAAATTCTCATTTGGCAACGCCTGAGCCAGCGTCCTGAGAGTACTGATCCCCCCGACGCCAGAATCAAAGACGCCAATGGGTGCAGTTTGCTTTGACATACGAAACGCCTCCTAAGCTTCCATTAAAGGCCTTTTTTGGTTTCGATGCAACACTGTTCACCCGGATTGGCGGGTAAGGTAACGGATTCTTAGCAAATTCAAATTGTTTTTTCGAGTGTACTGTGTATAATAGTACACACAGAACACATGGAAAACCCAGATAGTGAGAGGTGAAGGGCATGCAACTTAGGGATGAATCCAGCCTGCCGTACTACGAGCAACTCGTGTTACGCGTCAAGCAACAGATTGTGCAGGGCATCCTGCAGCCCGGCGACCGGTTGCCGTCCGTGCGTGACATGGCGCGGCAGGAACAATTGAACCCCAATACAGTCAGCAAGGCCTATAAGCAATTAGAGACCCAGCAGGTCATCATGACCATTCGGGGAAAGGGGACCTACGTTCGGGACACCACGACGTCCGGGAACAATACCGCCCAGATTACGGCATCTAAGCGACGCTTATTGACGCTGTTAACGGAGATTCGTTACTTGGGCGTCCCGGCGAGTGACGTGATTGCCTGGATCAAAACGGCCTATGAGGAGGAAGATTGAATGTTACACGTAAACCAGTTGAGTAAAACGATCGATCACCGACCGATTATTGAAGAGATTGATTTTACCTGGCAACCCGGTGAAATCGTGGGGTTGGTCGGCCGAAACGGAGTCGGGAAGACCACCCTTTTTCGGGCCATGACCAACCAGTACGTCGCCGATAGTGGCCAGGTCACCATTGATGACCACGACCTCCAAGCGGAACCGCAATTTCAACAGCACTTATTCTTTATTGATACCCAGTACAACTTTATGGGCAATTATCGGTTGCGGGAGTTACCCGACTTCTACGCGTTGGTCTACACGAACTTCGACCGCGACCGGTACGTTAAGCTGCTCCAGCACTTTGACCTGCAGCTGAACGACCAGTATCGCCGGCTGTCTAAGGGGATGCGGGCGTTGGTCAACGTGATCTTGGCGCTGACGTCGAATGCGACCTACATCGTCTTGGATGAACCATTCGATGGCCTAGACGTCATCGTGCGGGAGAACATCGCGACCATGGTAATCGACGAGGTTGCCGACCAGACCAAGGGCTTCTTGATCTCGTCACACGACTTAAACGAATTAGACGGACTAAGTGACCGGGTCCTGCTCCTCAAGGAGAGTCGTTTAGCACACGATTACAACCTCGAAGACGTGCGGGCCACAGCCAAGAAGGTCCAGCTGGTCTTCAAGGATAAAGTGATTCCGGAAGTCTTGAAGCAAAACAGTAAGTTGATCCGGGTCTCCGGTCGTGTCTTGGTCGTGGTCTTCCCCGAATATACGGACGAGTTGGATGCCCAATTACGGGCGTTACAACCGGTACTCTTCGAGGAATTGTCACTGACTTTGGAAGACCTGTTCCGAGCGAACCTATCGCAGGACACGGGTTACCAGATGATGAAGTAGGGGGCAGAGCAGATGCAAACATCATTAATGCAACTTCTGTGGCGCCATTATCGACGCCGGATGGGGGCACTGGGCGTGATTGCGGTGCTCTTGGGATTCTGGTTAGCCTGGTCGGAGACGGGCAGTTGGTCGCACCAGTTAACGGGCGCCATCTTTGATGCCCAGATCCACCAGTGGACCGTCTACACGCAAGCTACTATGGGGAGTCTGTCCCTGTATCCGGGTGGCCTCCTCTTCATGGGCCTGCTGGTCGGGTTATTGCTGATGAACGGGGACCTCAAGGACCACTTCAACGGGTTCCTCTTCATGAGCGGCTACCGGCGCACCACCATTTACTGGCACAAAGCCTTGCTGGGCATTGGAACCCTCTTGGCGATGGCCTTAGTCACGACGGTGATCCACTACGCCGTCTACCTGAGCCACTTGGCGCCCGGGCAGACGTTCAATCTGGCGCTCCCCGGCCTACTGACTAGTTGGGGGTACGGCTTCTTACAGACCGTTGGTTTCTTTACCATTGGGTGGTTTGCCGCGTTAATCGTGGGCCAGACCGGACCATTGGTCATCACCGTCGCCGGTTTTCTGGTATCCCTGATTGGGGTGGTGCCGGTGATTGAACGACTCTGGTTCCCGACCCAGCCAGTTAGCGCCCAAGCGGATGCTCGCTTGGCGGGCGTCCTGGCCCTGGGGTGGCTCCTGGCGATCGTGATTTTATTGCCGTGGGGCGCGTGGCTTTACCGGCGGCTGTCATTAGAAAATGACGGGCACTACCTGCTCTTTGCGGGACTGCGGTGGCCGGTCTTCCTGGTTTACGTGGTGTACCTGGGACTGATTTTCGTGGGTAACCACATAGCCTGGTCACCCATGACCTTGATCTATGCCGCTTTCGTGGTCTTTGGGTACCTTTGGCTCTGGCGGCCGCACCCCTTAGAGTGGTGGCGCCGGCGGCATACTGGGATTGAGAAATAGGGGGCGGACTGATGACAAAACACTTATTAGCGCTTTTCTGGCAACGGTATCGGCAACGTTTCTGGGCGTTACTGGCGATTTCACTGGTTATGGGCTTGATCCTGGCCTTGTTGAACGTGACGACCTGGAATTTGTCGGCGACCGACACCCTATTCGGGAACCAAATTCACCGTTGGGAACCCTACCTGGGTAGCGCCAACGCAACTTTTTCGCTGTATTCGTACTGGTTGGTCTTCGTGTTCTGGTTGGGCGGCTTGTTTTTAATGCTGCTGGATCGCACGGAGAACTTTAACCAGTTCTTATTCGCCAGCGGCTACCGCCGTTCAGTAATCTATTGGACCAAGCTGGGCATGAGCCTGGTGGGGTTAGTAGCGGTGGCCGTGATTACGACGCTGGAACAGTACCTGATCTACTGGCTGCACGTCCCCCATGGCGTCACCCTCAACTTAGCTTGGCCGGGGGTGCTGACCTCGTGGGCTCTAGGACTGGCGATGTCACTGGGGATGTTTGCCCTGAGCTGGTTTGCCGCGTTGATCGTGGGCCAGACCGGGCCATTGATGGTGACCATTGGTGGGTTTACCATTTCGTTGATTGGAGTCGTCAACATCATCCAGGGCCTGCTGCACCACTGGACCAGTGCCCAACGGGATTGGTTGGCCGTGGGACTCTGGTTAGCGGCCAGTCTGATTTTGTGGGTCTGGGGCGCCGGTCTGTTCGGCCGCCTCTCCCTGGAGCATAACGGGGAGTACCTGTTATTCCCTAAGTTGCGCTTGCCGTTGTACCTAGTCTTCGTAGTCTACATGACGGCACTGTTCACCATTAATGGAACGGACCTAGTGGCGGGGGCTTGGACCTTTGTCTTAACGTCGCTTTTCGGCTACGGCTGGTTGTGGCGCCCACACTGGTTAGAGGACTGGCGGCAGCGCCACGCGTAGGAGACGGTGGTTTAGCCGTTGAACGACTTTACCATTTCTTTAACAGCCACCGGGCCATTTCGTGCTACTATCTTAGATGAGCCATGAGTTGGGAGACCAACTCGATTGCGTGGCCAAGTAACGACCGACAGTTTAGCAATGATGATGGCCAGAGAGAGTAGGCATAAGATAACTTGTTTAATGTGACGCAGGAGTAGGGTCATAACCAATTGCGTCATGGGGAACTGCTGGGCGTTGGGGAACAATCAGCAGGCTAAAAGGGGCACCGTCCAATTAGATGGACGGTGCCCCTTTTTGGTGTGTCCGGAGATTAGGCTTTATACCACTGATAAAGTCGTTCTGCTTGCTTGGCGCTGATGTAGCGTAGCGTGATCTCTTGGTTGTGATTACCATGGCGGACGTTGACGGTCAGGTGGGCGAGTTGGCGCTTTTGCATCCAGACCGACCAAGTGACCCGGAGGGATTGAATCTGAGCCTTACGGACGAAGAACGTCTCCCGGGTCCAAAAGTGGCCTGTCTGGAGAACCAGCAACTGGTGCGTCAACAGGCTGCCGGCCGTGTTACGAGCGGCGTATTGCCCCTGCAAGATGGCGAGGGGGATCAATAGCGCGCTGAGCCAGCCCCAGGGTTGCCAGAGCCACCCCACGATCAGAACGGGTAAGATCACGACTAGGACGGCGTTGCGGCTGAGCAGCCAGCGAGCCGGGCGGGGCACGATGAGCTGGGTCAGGCGCGGCGCCATCGGGGGAGTCCAGTCAATGAACGGGTTGAGGGTGGTGTAGAGGCGACTTTGAACGATGGCTGGCAGGATGACCAAGTCGTCGTTGTCGTCATCGGTTGCTGCCTTGGAGGCCAGCAAGATTTGGACCGTTTGGAGGTGAAGCCATTGGCGCAGGATGGTTTGTTTGCACCGAACGGCTTGGACCCGGGCCAGCGGCGCCGTGATGGTGTTGCGCTGGAAGAGCCCCTTGGCGACCTGCAACTGACTGCTGGTCCGGGTGAGGGTGAAGTGGTAGTAGCGAATCAGGATCCAGGCAAAGGCTCCCAGCCAGGCCACTAGTAGGACCAGAATGGCGCCGCCGATGAGCAACGGAACAGCCCAGTGAGTAGCATCATTGATTAACGAGTCGGTCCACTGATGCGGTAACTTGCCGTAAAGGGTCAACAGGACCAGGGCCAGCGGGATGATGCCGGTCCCGGTCAGGGCGAACAGGACCATGCTGTGGGGGTTGGTGACGTAACGTTGGCGGATGTCTGGTAAGTCCGGGGCAGCTGTTTCCGGCGCAGTTTGCGCAGTCGCGGGAGCCGAATCAGGCGTCAGCGGGAGATCGAAACGGTACGCGTTGAGGGTGTCGGCGACGGTGGTGGGAACCGCCGGTAGCTTGACTTCCGGTTCATCGTCTTGATGGCTAGCCGTTTCAATCTGGACGGTCTCGAGGTGGAACGGCCGAAGGTAGAACCATTGTTTTCGCTGGACGGTCTGAATCCGGGAATAGGGGATGTGCTGGTGGTGCCGGATAAAGATACCGGAGTTGACCACTACGGCGGTGGGTTCGATCAGGTAGGTTAGAGTCAGCCATTGTAGCAGGGGCCAGACCAGCAGCCAGACCACCAGGGCAAGCACCATGGTGAGGCGCCAGAACGCCGAGAGGTTGCCCCACTGCCAGAGGGCCAGTAGGATGAGAAACCAGTAGTCTTTGAGTTGTTTAGCAGTGTGTTGGAGATACCCCAAGGGGTGCGTGTGCTTAGGCTGGGTCATGGCGCGCCTCCTGAGCCAGCTGCATGATTTGGTCCCGCAGCTGCTCGGCCACGGGTAACTCGAGGCCTTCGATGGTGTGGCTGGTCGCAGCCGTGGCGACCGTGACCTGCGTCAGGTGTTGCCACTGGAGTAGGGGCCCGGCGTTTAGCGTGACGTTTTGGACCCGGGCAATCGGGATGGCCAGGCGCTTCTTGAAGAGCCAACCAGACTGCATCTCCACAGCTGTTGGGGTGATCTGGTAGCGGCTGAAGCGGTAGCGGTAAGGAATCAGAGCGAATTCAATAACGGGTTCGATGACCGTCAGGATGGCTCCGAGAACGGCTAACCAAGGGGTCCAGTGCCAGAATTGGTGGGCTAGCCAGAGCAACCCCGTGATCACTAAGAGGGCCAGTAGGCTGCCTAGGGCACTGTACCCCCAGATACGTTTAATGCGCGGTGGTAAGGATTTGGTGGTGTGCATGACTGATCTTGCTCCTCTCCTGAATAGTTTAAGTGTAGCAAGCTAGCGGGTCCTTGACAACTAAGGGACTGATACGAAAAAGCTAAAAATTCGCCAGTGGCCAGAAATGAGGGACGTATAACGTTTAACGGAAAACGCTGTCAAGGAAATGAGGATTGACGACCAGCTAGGGAGTCCGTATAATACGTTCTAACAACCAAATAGTCCTTTTAAATTAGTCCCGTGAGACTAACAAAGGTACGGTAGAAGCTGGAAATTTTTCTGGCGGCTAGCGGCCGACATTCTTGCGGAATTCGGCCGCTTTTTTCGTGGCTAGCTGGTTGAAACTCAAAACTTTGGAGGCATTTTTTCATGGCACAAATCTACGTTGCAAGTCCGTTCTTTAGTCCCGAGCAAGTCGACCGGGTGACCCGGTTGGAACAAGCCCTGACCGCCAACCCGACGGTCAAAGACTTCTACTCTCCGCGGTTACATCAGGACGCCCAGGCTGAACAGTTCACCAAGGAATGGGCGACGGAGATCTACCACCGGGACATGACGCAAATTGCTGCGGCTGACGTCATCGTGACGGTCTTGGACTTCGAAGCGCAGAACATTGATTCCGGGACCGCTTACGAATTAGGGGTCGCCACGATGCGCGACATGCCGATCCTGGCTTTGCAGGAGAAGGCGGAGGGCGTCAACTTGATGGTGACCGAAAGCCTCCATTACTACACCAAGCAGGTCGCGGATTTCGCGACGTATGATTTTAACACCTTGCCACAAGGCGATTTTGTTGGGGAAATCTTGTAACGGATTGACAACTTAAGAAAGGTGAATCAGCATGGCACAAGAGGTAAAAGCAACGACAGCGAAACCAACGGCGACAACGTTTGGCCACGTCGAGTCGATTCCGCGTAAGAATCGGCGCATGACGAACTGGGATTTATTTGCGACTTGGATTGGGGCCAACGCCAATAACGGGACCTGGTACATCGGGGGTGTGATTGCGGCTTGCGGGCTAGTCACCGCGTCGACGACCTTGATTATCGTGGGCTTGGTGTCGTACCTCTTATTGGCGTTAGCCAGTGAAATGGGTTACCGGACGGGGTTGCCTGCCATGGCGCTGACCCGGGCATCGTTTGGGTTGCGCGGGAGTTTTATTCCGTCGATCATCAACGTGGTGCAGTTCATTGGCTGGGCGGCCGTGAACACGTTTATCGCCGCAACGTCCATCAGCTACATCTTTGGGGAACTCTTTGGCTGGCCCGTTTACGGGAAAGCGGGCGGTAACTTCGGGTTGATCATCGGAATCGTCATTATGAGTGTCTTGCATTTATTGAGTATTTCGCTAGGGGAACGCTCCGTGCGGTTGATCGAACGGATTGGAATCGTCCTGGTGGTCATCTTCGTGGTCTGGGAATCCGTCGTGGTCTTCCGGATGGTCTCGTTCAGGGATATCCTGACTTGGCAGCCGCCCCACAACTTACGGATGTCTTCCGGCGTTGCGGCCGACACCTTAGCCGCTTTCAACTTGGCTTGGGTCACGGCGGCCTCGGACTTCAGTCGCTTCACGGCGAAGAAGTCAGCGGCGACGACCTTCAGTTTCTTGGGTGCGAACTTCGGTTTATTCTGGTTCGCCTTTATCGGCCTGTTCGCCACGATTGGTACGGCGGTCACGCTGAACCACTTCGACCCGAACAACTCTGACCCTAGTACGGTAGCGGCGAAGTTGGGTCTGGGCGTCTTGGCCCTCTTGGTCATCGTCTTGACCAGTACTACGGCTAACGCGGTCAACCTGATGTCGGCCGGGTCGGCGCTGACGAACATGGTCCACCAGCTGTCGCTAAACGTCAGTCTCTGGATCGTGACTTTAGTCGCAGCGGCGGTCACCTTCATTCCGGTCTACCTGGCCAGCTTCTTGGACGTCTTCGAGGCGTTCTTGGATGGTATCGGGATGTTCCTGGGACCCGAGATTGCGGTCTTCTTGGTCGACTACTTCTTCTTGAAAGGGAAGCAGTACCGGTTGGCCGAATTCACCAAGGTTCGCGGGGCTTACTGGTACACCCGGGGGATCAACTGGGTTGCCGTGGCCAGCTGGCTCTTGGGAGTCGTGGCGTACTGGGGATTGAAGCAGGTCACGGTCATCTCGACCACGATTGGCGCGACGTTTATCGCGATGATCATTACGGCGGTCATCTACGGCCTGGGGATGCGCTTGACGCACCCGACAGCTGCGCCGGTAGAAAATAAGGATTAGGGCTGGTCTTAAACCAGAATGGTTGTGGCAGAGGTCCTTGGAGTTTCTGGTTATCAATTAGGTTTCAAACCGTTTCTAAAACAGATCACGGCTAATTACGATAATGTTCACGACTGGGACCACGCATCCTATCGGCGAGTATCTGGTGGTTACCGGGGTCTGAAGACATGACGTTGCCTGTGAGGGCAAACTTAAACCGTGATGCCGAACAGCCTGACTCCCGCTTCCTTGCGCGGGGATCAGGCTGTTTTTAGATATTGTTCAGGTCAGTGGCTTACCGGGTGGCTACGTTCTCGTACGGGGGATGGCCAGCATGAGTGCCGGGCATTTGTTGAAATCAAAAGAACCGTCTGTCACCGGGAAAGTTCCAGGTGACAGACGGTTCTTTTACCATAGTTTGATGACCATTAACGTGAGTTCTAGAATTCGCCCCGGTCGGTTACGAATCGGACGACTGAAACCAGTGCGCGATGGACGGCCAACTCTCGTGGTTGACGATGACCCGCGGTGTTTCGTTGAGGTCGGTGTCGTCGGTGACTAGTCCCGTATCGAGGGTGGCCACCCAGGCTAGCTTTTGCTGGGCCAGGAATCGGTTGATCTGGTCCGTCCCGGCGCCGTATGGAAAGGCAAACGAGTTGGCCCGGACGCCCGTGTGCCGCACCAAGTCCCGCTTAGACTGGGCGAAGTCCCGTTGGAACTTGCCGTAGAAGTGGGGTTGCATGAATACGGGTTGCATGTGGGCGTTCAAGTGGTGCATGTCGTGGGTGTGTAGGCCCAGTTCCATCCGACCGTGAGTGGTCTTCCGAGCGGCGTTGATCTGTGACCAGGTCGCCAGCTGGGTACCTTCCCGGTATTCACCGGTATTCCCCGTAATGATGAAGGCAGTGAAGGGGAACTTATAGCGGTTCATCACGGGAACGGCGTGGTCGATCACGGTCCGGTCGATGTCGTCAAAGCTCAAAACGGCGTATTTGCCGCGAATAGGCTGGTGATGGTGGACCATCCGCGCCATCTGGTCTGAAGTAATGACCTTGACGTGGTGGTCGTGTAAGTATTTCATCTGTTGGGCGAACTGGTCAGCTGGGACGTTGAATTCGTGCAACTGAGAGTTCGGGGATAGGTCGCGAATGATCTTGGTCGGGACGTTATCGTCCAGAATCCGGTGGTAACACAGGACCATGATACCGTTGCGCATCTGCTGGTAGGTCTTGGGTAGCGCGTAACTCTCGCGCATGGCGGACTCTTGAACGGCCTGTTTGCGGACCGTCCAGCCGACCCCGACGATGACCGCTAAGACCGCGGTCAGCAACAAGTTCCGACGTAAGCGGTGGCTCATGAGCGACCTCCCTTATCATGACTGAGGCGGTACCAGCGCCAGCCACAATAGACTGGGGTCAGGATGATTAACCACCCGATAAAGACTAACAATTGATTATCGCCGTGGACCTTGAGGTTGAACAAGAGGTAGAGACTGACTAGTGAATCACTGTACCAGCCCAGACTGAACCCGATGTTGGCTAAGACCACTAAAGCGATGAATCCCCATAATACCACGAGGACTAGGCCCCGAGTACTCCGACTACGCCAGCTGGTCTGCCGGCGAATGATTGGTGCAAATTTCTCCCGTTTTTGCACGATTTATAACCCCCGATCTGGACTCCGCCAAGTCCCGGTTCGCTGCGGGTTGACCAGGTAAGAGCCGATGGCCAGCAGGCAGCTCACCAGGTTGATGAGCCAGTAATACAAAACGTAAATTGGAACGAGCAGTAGTTCCGGCCCCTTAAGCTGGGCGGTGTATTGGGATGCGAAGAACCCAATGGTGAACTGGATGCCGTTTAGGATAAACATCAGAACCAACAGGTTACCATCTAACGATAGGCTGTGCAAGAACAGAAGTTGAAATCCGTAGGCTAACATTCCAAAAGCGGTCAGTGTGGCCCAGATGTTACTGATAACGGACTCCGCGAGCAGCCACCGTTGGCCGATGGGGGCCGTGAACAGCCCGCGCCAGTTGGTGACCAGGACTTCTAAGCCGCCCCGGGCCCAGCGTTGCCGTTGTTTGATCAGCCCCCGCATCCGCTCGGGCACCAGAATCCAGCAGATGGCTTGTGGTTCGTAGGCCACGCGCCAGTGGTGCCGGTACAGACGCCAGGTAATGTCGATGTCTTCAGTCAAGACGTCCGGGTTCCACCCACCCACGGCGTCTAAGGCTTCGCGGCGAAACGCCACCAGGACCCCGGAGACCGTGGTGATGTTGCCGGTCAGGTAGGATTGGGCCTTCTTGATCAGGTCAATCACGGCCACGTATTCCAGTAACTGCAAGCGCCCCAGTAGACTGGTGCGATTCCGTACCACGGGCTTCCCCGTAACTGCCCCGTAGCGTGGATTTTCGGCGAGCGTCGTTACCAATTGACTGACGGCATCGGGCGCCAGGAGTGAATCGGCGTCGATGGCCATTAAGTAATCCCCCTGGGCGACTTGATACCCCTGATTTAAGGCGTTGGCCTTTCCTTGGTTGACGGGCAACGCAACGATGGTTAGGGCTAACGTTGCTGCCCAGTGCTTTTTCAGGCGCTGCATCATAGCTAAGGTAGCGTCCGTACTGGCGTCATCGATGAGGATGACTTCGTAGTGCGGGTAGTCCAGCTTGGCCAGTGAGTAGACGGCCGACTCCAGTGTTGCGGTCTCGTTATGTGCCGGGACCAAGATGGAGACGAACGGGGCCGTCTGTGGTGTTAGACGGACTCGCCGCTGACGCTGTTGGCGCCGGAAAAGGCCGAAAAATAAACTACCCGTGATCCAGATAACGGATACGAAGATTGGGTAGCCGATGACGAAAAAAGTATTTAAATTGCTAAGCCACATAGTATGTCTCTCTCCCCCTACTTGAATGTTAAATGTCGATAGTCTCAACCAGTCCGGCATAGAGCATAGCATGGAAAACGCTTCGCAAAATGCGGTCCGCAAAAATAATAAGAAAAACGTAAACTTTTGCACACGAACGGTTTTCGGGGTGGGTACGTTGTTGAGTAACTAGACGGTCGGATTTGGAAATGACGTGTTAAAATAGGTATAGAAAAACGCATAGGAAGGTGATTGAATGGTCCAAAAGGTTGAAACGTTACCACTAGTTGGACGGTTAGCAGCAGGCAAACGGGTGACATTGATTTTGAATGACGGCCGAGAAGTCCATGTGGCACCGGAAATCGTCGCAGGACGATTGACCGGCAATTACCTGAGTAGCGTCTTACCGTCTATTCGGTATGATGATCCACGAATCGTTTTGAAGGAGACGTTGACGGCGTTGGATGTCCAACACGCCACGGTCACGGACGTCGCCTAAACGCGTGGAGACTGTGTCAGCCCTCGGCCCGGTGGCCGGGGGCTGTCTAATTATCACGGGGGAGTGAGTCATGTGAAGATTGATTTTGCGATGTTAACGCCTAAGGCGACGCGCAAGATTCGGTTATTAACCTTTATTAATGATCAGGGGGGCCATTTTAACCTGGCTGATTTTGCGACCGATACGTCGGAAAGCTATTCGCAGGCCTACCATGTGCTGTTGAACCTGCGGGCGGACCTGCTAGAACTAGCGCCAGCTACCAAGCTGACCAAGGACCACTTGGAGACGGACGTGACGCCGGATGCGTATCGGCACTGGCTGTACGTGAACAGCATTCCGTATCAGGCGATTCTGACCACGTTGGCGTACCCGGAAAAACGGGCCCAAGACGTCTGTGCCCAACACCAGATTAGTCTCTCGACGTTCAACCGGCGGATGCGGCCGATGCGTGAACAGTTGGCCCAGTATCAGCTGGAGTTAACCACGAATCCGTTGCAGTTGACGGGCAATGAAGCGCTGATTCAGCTGCTGTATCTGACCCTGTTTACCACGACGATGACCACGTTGGCGGAGTTGCCGAAGGTGCCATTGCAGTACCGGCCGTTAGCCACGGCGATTCGGACCACCTATACGGGAAGTCAGCTCTACTGTGATTCGCCGGGTTTGGCACAGCACCGGAAATTGTTGATTACGATTTCGTTGTTGCGGTTGGCGCAAGGGCACCGATACGCACCGTTGCGGTTACCCCTGGCGCACCTCACGGATTTACGTGAGTTGGCCCGTAACTTCCAGCTTCAACTGGGAGACTCGCCTAAGAAGGTGCTGACGCAATTGGCGACGCTGGATTACTTGCTGACCAGTTCGCCGTACTTTGTTCGGGCGTTGCGGCCGGATAGCTTGAAACGCCTGTACCGCGGGTTGCAACAACGGGTCGGGGACTACCAGTTGGCCCCCGGAGTTGTTGAATTAACGGATTATGCTGAGGGGCGTAACTGGTTTGCCAACTGGTTATTCGCCTTATGTCAGTTTATGATGCTGTTCCGCGTGGACCCGTTATTGCGGCCCGAAATTACGACGCTGTACCGGGCGACCAAGGAATCCACGGCCGCCGCGGCCGCACTGACGACCAGTATGGCACGGCTCTACCCGCAGTTGATTACCAGCAGTGACTTGCGGTTGGTGCAGGGGTACCTGAGCAAGTACACTAACGGATTGAACCTGACGGCGGCTAAAGTTGAGATCCTGGTCTCCTACGACATGGTCGGGGTCACCACGGACGTCTTTAACCGGTTGTTGGGGGGCATCGTGCACCTGCAGATCCTGTGTGACCAGTTGTCCATCGACCCGCAGCGCCGGGCGAACTACCTGGTGATCTACGGGGTGGACGACTTGGCGTACCAGTTCGCCCAGGAGCACCACCTGGAGACGTTCCATTGGATTAAGGAATTGGAGTACGGTGAGAACCTGGACCGGCTGATCAAGACGCTACGGCATCATGACTTATCCCTCTTTGCGCTGGATTTTCAACATTCCGACTAAGATTCAGGCTACGTCATCGGGGATGGCGTAGTATACTAGATGTAAGCGTATACATTTTAAACGAATTGGAGTGGGACTGGATGGCAGTACAGGATGATTTGAATAAGGTCATGGCGATTTACGGGTTTGTAACCCAGTGCTACAATCAACCGTTGGCCGACCTGAGCCTGAACCTGCCCCAGTGTCAGGTGATCGGATACGTCGCGACGGAGCGGTTATCCGTGGCGCAGGTGGCTCATAAGTTGGGCTTTTCTGCAACGCGAACGTCGAATCTGGTGGTCAATCTGTGTCAGCGGGGGTATCTGGACCAGCACATGGCCCCGGATGACCGCCGCCGACGGTACTTGGCGTTGACGGCGCGGGGTCAAGCCCAGCTACAGGTGATTCGCCAGCAGTTGCCGGCGACCCTGCATCGGGCGTTGACCCAGTTGGCAGCCGCTGCGGATACGCCGACCAGCGAGGAATTGTCGGACAGTTAAAAAGTAGACAGACTAAGATGGGCTCTGTGAAACCAAGCTGGTTTTACAGAGCCCTTTTGAATTGCCGTGGCCTATGTGGCGCTGAAGACTGAACATACTCGAGGTCCGTGATGATAAACCAATGACCGCCGTGGTGGTCATGCGCCTTACCGGACGGCCAGACCAGGCTGGAACGCCGTGTAATCATAGCAGAACATGGCTTTAGCGGTGGCTGGTATGAATAAGCTCATTAACTGTTTGTAGCTATGGTGCAAGCCAACTGAATAGATGGTGATTCTTACCACGGACTCAAGGTCTAATAAGATTTACACCTGATTATTTGGTTCTAATCATTCCACACGTTGGTATTTTCAATTTCAAGCGCTAGGAAACACCATTTTTGATACGCTCAATTTAGCCGTGAGGTTGGGCCTGAAGAGGCTCAGTGGTGTCGTTTGGGTTAGTCAGCGTTTTTCAGCTGGCTTACCCAAAGGCCGAGCTTGAAGACCTGGGGTTTTCAGGGCTTACGTCGTGCCCACCACGTTCCAGCCTCTTCAGGGCTAACCGGTAAGGCGGATGATTGCCACAATCTGCCTTGCTGGTACGCACGACCCAAGGCAACCAGCAGTTAGACGGAGGCTGTTTCAAAAAGGCGGTGATTTTACCGTCGATTTTGATTTCCCAGACGTCCCCCAGCATGGGACGGGACAATTTAGGAAATGCCGAGTTGCCACCAACGTTGCGTATTTGGGGGCTAATTGGTTTAATAGATGAATTGAAAATAAAGTTAGGGATGGTTAAAAATCGCTTTACAGCCCCCGGTGGTCCGGTATAATGATGGGACACAAAAGATAGGGGAGTGTGAATCAAAATGACAGACAACGTTTCAACGAAAGAACGACCGGGTCAAGTCGCAGCGGATACCGGTTACGCGAACGGCCCGTCATTGGAAGAAATTAACAGGACGGTAGCCATCCCTAAGGAAAAGGGGTTCTTCAAGAACTTGATTGCCTTTTCGGGGCCGGGGGCCTTGGTAGCCGTGGGGTATATGGACCCGGGTAACTGGGTCACGTCGATTGGTGGGGGTGCGAAGTACGGGTACCTGTTGATGTCGGTGATCTTGATTTCCAGTTTGATTGCGATGTTGCTCCAATACATGGCGGCTAAACTGGGCATTGTGACGCAGATGGATCTGGCCCAGGCAACGCGGGCGCATACCACCAAGAAGGTGGGCTTTGTCTTATGGGTGATGACGGAGCTCGCCATCATGGCCACGGACATTGCTGAGGTGATTGGGGGCGCGATTGCCCTCCAACTGCTTTTCGGAATTCCGCTGATTATCGGGGTCGCGCTGACCGTTTTTGACGTGTTACTTCTATTATTATTGACGAAATTAGGATTTCGGAAGATCGAAGCCATCGTGGTCTGCTTGATTACGGTGATTCTGGTGGTCTTCGCCTACGAAGTGGTGATTGCGCAACCTAACATGGGTCAGGCCATGGCGAACTTTATCCCGCAGCCACAAATCGTCCATCCGGGACAACTGACCATGGCTCTGGGAATCGTGGGGGCGACGGTCATGCCTCACAATCTGTACTTACATTCGTCGATCGCCCAGACTCGGAAGTTCGACCGGAATGATCCGGCGGAAATGCGCCGGGCCGTGAAGTTTACGACTTGGGATTCCAATATCCAGTTGGTAGGGGCTTTCGTGATCAACTGCCTGCTGTTGCTTTTGGGGGCGGCACTGTTCTTCGGGAAGGACGCTGACCAACTGGGAACCTTCAGTCAACTGTATAACGCCTTGCAGGATAACCATTTGGCTGGTGCGGTGGCGTCGCCGTTTCTCTCGACGCTCTTTGCGACGGCCCTCCTAGCCTCCGGACAGAACTCCACGATTACGGGGACCTTGACGGGACAGGTGATTATGGAAGGGTTCATCAACCTGAAGATCCCGATGTGGGTCCGGCGGTTGGTCACGCGGCTGCTCTCGGTGGCGCCGGTGATCATCTGTACCCTGATTTACGGGGGAAGTGAACAGGCCCTAGACCGTCTGTTGGTCAATTCTCAGGTGTTCCTGTCGATTGCGTTGCCGTTCTCGATGATTCCGCTGACGATTTTCACGTCGTCGAAGAAGATCATGGGGGATTACGCGAATAAGCCGTGGGTCACGGTACTCGCGTGGACCAGTTCGATCGTCTTGACGATTCTGAACCTGCAGATTATCTGGGGGACGGTCGCCGACTTATTCTAACCAGGCATTGACTTTTCGCGATTCTGCCGGTAATATCAGAGTCATAAGCGAAGAAGCAGTTGAGTAGTGTGCCCGGCGCCGGTCCAGAGATCTAACGGTGCTGTGAGTTAGAACGTCCGGTAGCATGAATTACGCTGTGGAGCGGCTGGTATCGTCCAGCGGGTCATTCCGTTAACGATGACGAGCGGTTGCCTGATGAGGGCAGCAACTTGGGTGGTAACGCGGATTGTTTAATTCGTCCCTGATGGTCTTTGGACCGTTGGGGACTTTTTTGTTGTGATAAATAGGAGGATTAGCAAATGTCAATTATTGATGAACTAAAGTGGCGCGGGGCGGTTAACCAGCAGACGGATGAAGCCGGATTGGCTGAATTGGTCAACGAAAAAAAGGTGGGGTTGTATGCCGGTATCGATCCCACGGGGGACTCGATGCACATCGGACATCTGATTCCTTTCATGATTCTCAAGCGGTTCCAGTTGGCGGGGCACCGGCCATACATCGTGATCGGTGGGGCCACGGGGTCGATTGGGGACCCTTCTGGTAAGAAGTCCGAACGGGTTCTGCAGACCATGGACCAAGTCCGGCATAACCAAGAATGCTTGACCAAGCAGATGGAACACCTCTTTGGTCAAGATGGTAGCTTTAAGATTGTGAACAACTACGATTGGTTGTCCAAGCTGTCCTTGCTAGATTTCCTACGGGACTACGGGAAGTTGTTCAACGTTAACACCATGTTGAACAAGGAAATCGTGGCGTCACGGTTGGAAGTGGGGATTTCCTACACGGAATTCACCTACCAAATTCTGCAATCCATTGATTTCTTACACCTCTACCGACACGAAGACGTCCAACTCCAGATCGGTGGGGCCGACCAATGGGGCAACATCACGTCCGGTATCGACCTGATTCACCGGCAAGAAGGCACCGATGCGAAGGTCTATGGGCTGACGATTCCGCTGCTGTTGAAGGCGGACGGAACCAAGTTTGGTAAGTCCGAAGGCGGCAACGTCTGGTTAGATCCGGAAAAGACCTCGCCTTACGACTTCTACCAATTCTGGATCAACACGGATGACCGGGACGTGGTGAAGTTCTTGAAGTACTTTACTTTCTTGGACCAAGATGAGATCAACCGGTTGGCCGACGCCGTGGCGACGCACCCTGAAAAGCGAGAAGCGCAGAAGCGGTTGGCTGAAGAAGTCACGGAATTTGTTCACGGGAAGGATGCCGTGGTCGAAGCCCAACACATCACCAAGGCGCTGTTCTCCGGGGATGTTGCAGAACTGACGGCTAACGAAATTGAACAAGGATTCAAGAACATGCCGTCCGTGACGGTCACCTCTGCTAAGCAGGGCATCGTTGAATGGTTAGTGGACACGACTAAGATTGAATCATCCCGGCGGCAAGCTCGGGAAGACGTCACCAACGGGGCCATCCGGATTAACGGTGAAAAGGTCACGGATACTGACGCCGAGATCGACCCATCAGCAGCGTTTGATGGGAAGTTCGTGATCGTTCGGCGGGGGAAGAAGCGGTACTTCTTAGCTCGGGTCAGTGATTAAGCAGTAAGATAGATTCAGATGAGCGCTGTAAAACCAAGACGGTTTTACAGCGCTTTTTTGGTTAGCTAGCAAAAAGGCGGGCAAGCAAAAAGGACGCCGCGACCGGTTGACCGGTGTAAGCGTCCTGATTGGCGTGTTTAAAAGTCGTTAAGCTTGTTGACTGGCGAACCCATCCTCTTGGTCGACCGCGAGTTGGGCGACTAGGTTCAGGTAGTTAAAGGGTTCGTCGAAGTTCGGGGAGAATAGCATATCTACGAAGGCCATCTGATCAATAGTGTTGTTGTTTTGAATCAGGACCGAGACCGTGTTGGCCGATTGGGCGACTTCGTGGGCACTCATGAGTTGCGCACCCAGGATTCGCCGGCTGGTACGATCGTAGACCAGTTCGATGGTCACGGGGGCCGTGGTCGGCATGAAGTCGGGACGGTAGTTGCCCTGGTAGAATGCCGTGCGTGCATCGTAGCCCGCGGCCTGAGCCGCTGCTAAGGTCAGACCGGTGCAGGCCACGGTTTGGTTGAACAGCAGCATCCCGGTCGTGGCTTGAGTTCCAATGGATTGGAGCCGGTGCTGGGTCACGTTCATGCCAGCTAGGGCACCTTGGCGAATCGCGTGGGAGGCCAGGGGGATGTAGGTGGTGTGGAGTGTCGGATTGTACCGGACTTCCGTGACGTCGCCGGCCGCGAGGATGTCGGGGTCGGAAGTTTCCATATAAGCGTTGGTGATGATGGCGCCGTTCTTGCTGAGTCGGACTTGGCCCTTCAAGAGGTCTGACTGGGGGAGAATCCCAGGGCAGACGGCGACCATGTCCACTTCGTAGGTGGCTTGGGTCGTGGTGACGGTCAATCCCGTGGCGGTTTCATCGAAACGCGTGACGTCGGCGCCGGTGACCACGTGGACGCCCTTGGCTTGAAGCAGGCGTTGAACCTTCTGGGCCATGACGGGGTCCATGTAGGTGTTGAGCAGTTGGTCGTTACGTTGAAAGAGGGTGACGTCGTGGCCGGAGCGGACGTAGCCTTCGGCGAGTTCCACGCCGGTGTACCCGCCGCCTAAGATACCGATTCGGTGGTGGGTCTGCGCGGCGGCGTACAGGTGATGCGCTTGGTCACAGGTCTTGCAGAGCATGACCTTAGGGTTCTCGATGCCCGTGATGACGGGAATCTTGGTGGCGGACCCCGTAGCCATGATCAATTTATCGTAGTGGTCGTGACTGAATTGCTTGGTTTGGAGATCTTGAACCAGTAGGGTGTGCTGCTGGGCGTCGATTTTGATGACGTCCGTTTGTAGGTGCATGTGCACACCTTGTTGGGTGAAGTCGGCTGGATCGGCGTAGAAAACGGCGTCAAGGTTTTTAACGGTCCCGCCTAAGTGCAGATAGGTCCCACAAGAAAGATAGGAAATATCCGCATGACGTTCATAGACGGTGATCTCCGCATCAGGGGTATATTTTAAGCACTGTTTAATGGCGGCGATCCCCGCATGGGTACAGCCGACAATGATAATCTTCAAATGGTTCACCTAGGCTTTCTTAATAATGGTTAAAACATTTACGAATTAAATTAATCCTTCAATTAGAGTATACCCTGAATTATTCACCAGAAACTCCAAAATTCCCATCAAACACATGATTCAAGTGCTTGATGGGAATTTTACGTTTTCACCTTTTAA
>NZ_AZDT01000043.1 GCF_001434785.1 Levilactobacillus namurensis DSM 19117
CATAGGAGCACCCCGTCGGGTAACTTCTATGCCTCTAAGCTTAGTATTTTTTTAGACCAGCGTCCGATTAGTCAGCCAGTTTTAGTTTCATCACGCTTAGTCTTGCTTGATCCGGCGGTGGCGAATCTGCCGATTGTGCACCATCACGGCGGCCAAGGACAGCAACATGATGGCCGTGACCGACCAGAACAGCGATTGATAACTGCCATACTCGATCAACAGGCCACCATAGAGGGGTCCCACGGCTCGACCGAAGGAAATCGCCATGTTGTAGAGGCCTTGGTACTTCCCTTTATCATTGTTCCCCGCCAGACTGTCGATCCAGGCTGGCATCCCCGGGAACCCGGTCATTTCCCCCACCGTCAGGATAATCATGGTCACCACGAACGTCGCGTAACTCTTCGCAAACACCAAGATTAAGAAGGAGAGGACAAAGATCAACGTTCCCGTGAAAATCTGGGTACTGAGTTTTAGATTCGCGCCCAGGCGGTTAACTAGGGGTTGGCCAAAGACAATCATCAAACCGTTCAACGTCCACAACAGACTGTATTTCTCAAAAGAAATCCCTAAGCCGGTCATGTGGACCGAGATGACACTCTCCCACAACGAGTAACTCAGGTACAGGCAGAAGACCATCAACGCAATCAGCCAAATCAACCGGAGATGGGCGGGTTTAGCCGGCCCCGTCGCCCGTTCGGTCTTTTCAGTAACCAGGTTGACCCGGAAGTCCGCCAGTAAGATCACCAGTTGAATCAGGTAGAAAACGGCCGCGACCGAGAAGACCAAGACGACTCCGTGGTCCATCAGGTACCCCACCATCAGGGTCCCAATCACGACCCCCAAGTTCATCCCAATATAGAGGTAGTTAAAAACTTTCCGGCTGGCAATTGTTTTAACGTTGGCTGCATACGAATTGACCACAGTCATCACGATACCGTCGCCCAAGCCAATGAACAGCAACAGGATACCGAAGATTGGCCACCCGTGGAAGAAGATCAGTGTGACCATCGGTACCAGCGAACAGACCGTTCCCAACAAACCAGACTTAAACGGTGACCAGTTATCGAACAACCAGCCCCCCAGCCAGTTGCCTAGAATCATACACAGGGACATCCCCAGGAGCGCGACCCCCGCTAAGGCCAGTGTTTGGTGGAGTTGATTATGCATATACACCGTGGTCAAAGGCCACATACACGCCGCCGCAGCGTTCAGGAGTAAGGTCGCGGCAAGAATCCCAAAGAGACTCACTTCTTGCTTGATTTTAAACATGTTGTTCCCTCACTTATTCTTTCATCTAATTGGCTTTATTGTCGCATAATTACCGGGAAAGCGAAACACCTACTCGGCGCCATCCCCAAACTAATCAGCGGGCGAATTTTCCACTTTTTAAAATTAATGGCGAAAAAAAGCAACTTTTTTCGACAACTTGATTTGAGTCAAGTATTTTCCGGTCTGCCGACCGTATACTAACTTATGTAATCAAGACAGGAGGAATTCATTATGAATAAAGTAACCATGAAATTAGACGACCTGACTTGCCCATCTTGCATGACTAAGATCGAAGGCGCCTTAGGCAAGCACGACGGCGTGAAGAACGTCAAAGTCCTGTTTAACGCCAGCAAAATCAAAGCTGAATTCGACGACAGTGAAACCAACGCCGATGACCTGGCTAACGTGGTCACCGACTTAGGCTACACCGTCAAGAGTTCCAAAGTAAAAGCACTCTAATCTCGCCAAAACGAAAGGAAGTTATCTCCCAATGACCACTACTATTGAAGACCGCTACGCTGCTGAACAAGCTCAAACTGAACACGACCACCACGTCCCAACCGCTGGGGCCATGACCAACCACATCCTGGCTAACCTGCACATCTCCATCGTGAAGTTCCACCAAGTTCGCTGGTCCGTTAAGGGGCCGTTAGCCCTAAGCGTTCGGCAACTGCTGACCGAGTACATCGCCACTTACCGGCGTCAATTCGACGCTTTAGGTGAACTGTTACTCGACGAGGGTGAAATCGTCTCAACCACCACTCAGGAGTATCACGATTACAACATGCTCCAAGAAGGCGGCGACAAGAAGTACTACAGTGCTGAAGACCAAGTTAACGAACTGGTCCACGACGCCGACACCCACAACCTCTTCATCGACCGGGCCATCAAGTTAGCCGAAAAAGAGGAACGGCCAGCGCTTGCAGCCTTCTTAGTTGACTTGCGGGGGACCAATAACCACATCATCCGGGAGCTCCAAGCCCTCTTAGGCAACGATGCCCGCGACGGCCTGGATGAAGACGATGATGACGATGACGAAGACTAATTCTCACTAGACTGCGAGCTAGTAAAGCCCCACTTCCATGCCGGAAGTGGGGCTTTACTTTTGGACAGAATGGTCGCAACGGCGCCGTTTTAAATCTAAGAAGTGTTCCATTGGCCACCGAGTTGAGGCGATGACCAATGGGGGTGCGGTGGGGCAACCGCCTTATCGGGTAATGAAGTACAAATCTAGCTGGAGGCCCCGTGATGCTTGTATCATGGTTGTCCTTAGGTGTTGCAGTAATTTCCTTGCTGTACAGCATCTACCGAGACAACAAAAATAGCCTTTCCCTCAAACTTTGGCCGGTTTGGGAAAGACCAATGATCATGTAACTAAATCCTAATTCTAACTAACAGTCATCGTTCTTGAAACGGCTACAACTGTTTTTCTGGAGATAGACGCTCAAGAGTTGATCTCTTTTTCTACGCGCTCAATATAACACATCGAAAGAGACGAAATACTAAATTGCAAGTTTTTGATGAGTCTCTTGATGAACTTACTTTTAATCATCATGATCACTAGATTCCGAGGCATACTCAAAACTTGGCATTCACGTGACTATGTATCCAAGTAAGGAAGAAACTCCTGCCTTGGATAGCTGGTATTGTGGCGTTAACCCCCTTGTATGGCTGGGTTATAACTCTCTCAATTCACAATAGATAGAGCCAGTAACATCACAATACCGGCCAGTTAGCGGCCCTGAAATTCACGCCAATTCCCAAAAATTATCCCCTTTTTTACCAGACTTGATTTGCATCAAGTTAATCCCACCGAGTCCGGCCCATAATAGGTCCTGTTAAGTGATCAGCGATGTGTTCATCAAGCTAGCTAATCTTTTTTCACCAACTTGATTCACATCAAGTTAATCATCGCCGATCCGCCTTATGATGAACACATCAATTAGCAATCATCAATTTATTCAAACCGTCAGCCATAGCAATTTTAGAAAGGAACGATTTCTCATGGCATTTCAACGTTATATCTATCAACACACCACTCCCATTACTTTCTGGTCCGCGGGCCTAATCGTCCTGGGCTTCCTCAACGCCTGGTTCACCCACGTCCCGTACGTCACCGACACGGCCTGGATCATCGCCTCCGTAATCGCCGCTGCCCCCATCGTCTTACGGGCCATCAGCGCATTACGCGCCAAGGTCTTCAGTATTGAACTCTTAGTCGGTATCGCCGTTATCGGGGCCTTCGCGATTGGTGAATTCGAAGAATCCGCCATTGTGACCTTCCTCTTCCTCTTCGGTTCTTACCTGGAACAGAAGACTTTAGCCAAGACTCGGGGCGCCATTCAATCCTTAACGGAAATGGCACCCACCACCGCCACCCTTTTAGCAGACGACGGCTCGACCAGTGAAGTCGACGTCGACGACCTAGAAGAAGGCAACGTGGTCTTAGTCAAGGCCGGGGGCCAGGTCCCTGTCGATGGTAAAGTGACCGACGGCTCTGGCTACGTCAACGAAGCCTCCATTACCGGTGAATCCCGGCCCATCAACAAGCAATCTGGTGACGGCGTCTACTCCGGGGCCATCGTGGAAAGCGGGACCCTCCAGATCGAAGCTACCCAAGTCGGTGACGAGACCACGTTCTCCAAGATCATCGAATTGGTCGAAGAAGCCCAAGACACCAAGTCTCCTGCCGAAAAGTTCATTGATAAGTTTGCCCAATACTACACGCCCGCAGTCTTAGTCATTGCGATCCTAGTCTTCATCTTCTCCCAAAACTTACGGTTAGCCATCACGGTTCTGGTTCTGGGTTGCCCTGGGGCCTTGGTCATCGGTGCGCCCGTCTCCAACGTTGCCGGTATCGGGAACGGTGCCAAGCACGGTATCTTAATTAAGGGGGGCGACGTGGTCGATAGTCTGGCCAAAGTCGACACCTTAGTCTTCGATAAGACGGGTACCCTGACCACGGGTAAGATGACGGTTGCGGACATGCAACGTTACAGCAAGGATGACAGTCTCTTAGCTGGTGTGGCCCAAGTCGAACAGGCTTCTGACCACCCCTTAGCCCAAGCCATTACGCAACACTTAGCCGCTCACCTGCAAGCCGCTACTGGTGCCATGGACACCCAGACCGTCAAGGGTCAAGGGATGGTCGGCACCTGGAATGACGCCCCACTCTACGTTGGGAACGCCAAGTTATTGACCGCCAACGGTATTACGTTAACGGATCAACAGGAACAAGACCTCCACAAGATGCAAGACGAAGGTCAATCCACGGTCTTAGTGGGTTACCAAGGCAAGTTAGCCTACATCTTAGGTGTCGCTGACCAGATTCGGCCAGAAGTTCCAGCCGCACTCTTAGCCTTGAAGCGTCAAGGCATCAAGCACTTAGTCATGTTGACCGGTGATAACCAAGCCACCGCCGACGCCGTTGCCTCTTCGCTGGCAATCGACGAAGTTCACGCCGACTTACTTCCCGCTGACAAGGTCAAGTTCGTCAAGAAGTTCCAAGACCAAGGTCGTAACGTTGCCTTTGTCGGTGACGGGATCAACGACAGTCCTTCCTTAGCTACGGCCAACATCGGAATCGCCATGGGCGGTGGGACCGACGTCGCGATCGAAACGGCCGACGTGGTCTTGATGCAATCCAGCTTCACCGCTTTGAACCACGCGGTCGGGTTAGCCAAGAAGACCTCTGCGAACACCAAGCAAAACATCACGATTGCCATCTTGACCGTGGTCTTCCTGTTAATCGGTTTAATCTACGGTTACATCTACATGGCCAGTGGGATGTTCGTTCACGAAGCGTCGATCCTGGTCGTCATCTTCAACGCGATGCGCTTGATTGGATACAAGCCACGGGTCGCTAAGACTGCGACGCCAGCCAAGCAACAACTCGCAACCAACTAATTCAATTCTCCCAGTTTTTCCTCCAAAGGCGTGAGCTTCCCAGCTCGCGTCTTTTTTACGCCCAGCCCCTAATTTCAGCAAGTTGTTTCCGGTAGGTCCTAAGCAGTTGACACCCTTTTTTAAGACACCTACAATTAAGAAGATTAACCAACTGATAAGTCGTGAGACGCTGACCCGCTGGGATTGAGGGCGCATTCACGATGCACGTCTCTAGGGGGGACTGACTATGGCAAAACACGCTTTAATCTATACAGTAAGCCGGCTAGATATCCTGTTAACGGCCACATCACTAGCCTCAGTCATCGACCACTACCAAAGCGCCGAGCCTCTGGACGTCTTGGTCATGGGTGACGACATCTTCAACTCAGACATTGAACTGGTGCGGAGTCTGCCCGAGCGGTTCCATAAGCCCCAGGTGAAGGTCTACTTCTTCAATCCACCGATCACCCGGGCCGACTTCGACGACTACCACAACGAGCGGTTCCCACTGGTGGTGACCTGGCGGCTCTTCGCTCCCAGCTTCTTCCCGAACTATGACCGCCAGCTCTACTTAGATAACGACACCCTAGTCTACGGCGACATCACCCCGATGTTCGACCTGTGCCCGGATGACAAGCTCTTTGCGGCCGTGCCCGACTTTTTCTACTATAGTCAAAAGGCCGTCTTCCAAAAGCCCGAGTTCCCCGAACTCAAGGACTCGCAGAAGTACATTAGCTCTGGGGTGATCCTATTCAACGTGCCCCTGTACAACCAGAAGGTCCAGCCTCAAAAGTTGATCGACGCCCTGCACCACAACACGGCACGGTATCCGGACCAGACCTTACTCAACCGCTTGGGAGAAGGTCAGATGGCGTTTCTGGACTTCACCTATAACTTCCAGAAGGATGCTAGCTGGCTGAAATGGGTCAAGACCAACTTTCCGGAAACCTATCCCGACTTCGAACGAGCTAGTCACCACGTCTTGATCCGGCACTTCGTGGGCTACCTGTTACGGTCCCGTCCTTGGCAGCACCTGGCGAGTTACGACCAGTACGAACGGGACTTCTGGCACTATGAAATGCTGGTCCGCCAATACTTCGTCGATAAGAGCCAGCAGCTGGGCTACGACACCGCTAGCCGGTTAGATAACGCGGGGTTAAAGGGCAAGAGTCTGCGTGACAAAGCCTTCAATCCGCTCCTCGACGCAGATGACAACGATGACGAAGACCAGCCGGCTGATTAAGCGCCCGCATTTACCACACTAACCAAAAAGGCGCTCTTCCCGTTTGATGGGGAAGAGCGCCTTTAACTAACTTGGTTTAGTTCTTAGTAAACGTCCAGTTAGCTGCTGGGGCAACGCCGGCCTTGGTCTTTACGACCTGGTTCTTGGCGTTAACGATCTTGAACTTCTTAGCGGACGTGAACCGCAGGTAGAATGAGGAAGCCTTCTTGGCGCCCTTAGGCGTGTAGGTAATCTTCCAGAACGTTGGGGTCTTAGCATCAACGTCGTACTTCGCGTAGGATACTAAAGTCTTAACCTTCTTACCATTCTTGTACAGGGTTTGGTTGTAACCCGTCTTTTGACTGAAGACAATCTTTTGGGAGTACTTCTTGGCCGTGTTAGACTTCCAAGTTCCCGTAGGCGTCTTAACGCCGTAGCTGACCGTCTTCTTGGCCGTAGTCTTCTTAGCTGCGGTCTTCTTCGTCGTGGTCTTTTTAGTCGTCTTCTTCGTTGACTTCTTGGTCGTAGTCTTCTTGGTAGCTGCCTTAGTTGCCGCTGCCTGAACCCGGATGATCCGGTAGAAGTAAGCCTTAGTCTTGGTGTTCGTCGCGTAGACGTACACGTTGCTGTTCGTCTTTAAGGACTTGGATAACTTAACCGTGAATTTCCCCGTCTTGCTAGAAGCCGTCGCACTACCCAAGACCTTCTTAGCGTTCTTAGACTTCTTAACTTGGATCTTAACACCCTTAGTCGCCGTCCCCGTAACCTTCTTAGCGTTACTGTAAATGGCGTTGACCTTCAGGCTTGGGCTCACGTAAGTCGACTTAGTCGATTTCGCGGCATTGGCCGTGATTGGCGTTGCGGGTACCGTCGCCCCCAACGTTGCTAACGTGACTAATCCAGTTAATGCAACCATCATTTTTTTCATTGTTCAGACCCCTTAGTCTCGTCGATGGTCAGCCACCGACACTTTTTTTAACCGTCTCGTAGTATAACAGATTTCGTACAATTTAGTTACATAAACTTTGCAGAGTTTAGCTTTTCTTTAGCAAACTAAAAACGTCCTTAAATTAACTCCTCAATTAGGAGGGACAATCCTTGCATCGATCCGCGATTCTGGGTAAATTAACGGTGACGAGTCGGGGGCGTTTCCGCTGATCACCAGATGGGAACTTTAGGTGGTACCGCTAGAGGTGATCTTGGGGACCCGACCCGGGGGCCTAAATGCTGTATCGACCCATCTAGGTTTGCATTTTAATGGTACCGATTACAAAAAAGCGGTTCCACGAAAGCCGTTTCCATAGCATTTCGCACTGATTTATTTTGTTTTCATGAAAGCGGGAATTTAATGAAAACGTTGATTCTACGGCATTGCAACCGGTTGTCAAAAATTTAAATTCTTGCTTTAAAATGGTCGCTTTTCACAGGCGGGTAGCGTATAATGAATTTCGAAGTGGTCTAGACGAAAGCGCTTAGACCCTCGCGGTAACGAGTTGAACTTGCCCTTCTCGTTTTAACCGATGTACAACCCGTGTTCTCAACACGTAACTTGCTAGAATCATATAACATCACATTAGAATTTCACTTAAGGAGTGACTATCTCGTGGCAACTGAACGTACAGCTTTATTCATGTTCTTCGGTGGTACCGGTGACTTGGCTTACCGGAAACTTTACCCGAGTCTTTTCAACTTATATAAGAAAGGCAATCTGCGCACGCACTTTGCTGTTCTCGGGACGTCTCGTCAAACTATGACCGATGACAAGTTCCGGGCCGCTATCAAGAAGTCACTGGCGGACAGCGGTAACCGTGCTGATTCCAAGGAAGCTTCGGACTTTATCTCCCACTTCTACTACCAGGCTCACGACGTAACGGATACGGCGCACTACTCCGTCTTGAAGGATGCCGCCGAAAAGTTGGACAAGAAGTACAAGTTACAAGGTAACCGGATCTTCTACCTGTCCATGGCCCCACAATTCTTTGGCACGATTGCCCAAGACTTGAAGACCCAAGGCTTAATGTCGACTAACAAGGACGCTTTCAACCGTCTGGTTATCGAAAAGCCATTCGGTCGCGACTACGACTCTGCTAAGCAATTAAACGACGCCTTAAGCAAGTCCTTCGAAGAAGAACAAATCTTCCGGATCGACCACTACTTGGGTAAGGAAATGATTCAAAACATCGAAGCCCTGCGGTTCGGCAACACGCTGGTTGAATCCCTGTGGAACAACCGGTACATCGACAACATACAAGTCACGTTGTCCGAAAAGCTAGGGGTCGAAGAACGGGCTTCCTACTACGATAACAGTGGGGCGCTGCGTGATATGGTCCAAAACCACATCATGCAAATCGTCAGCCTGTTAGCCATGGAACAACCGGTCGCCTTCACGGATACCGATATCCGGGCTGAAAAGGTCAAGGCACTACGGAGCCTGCGGGTCTACAACGTTGCGGATGCCGCCACTAACTTCGTTCGGGGCCAATATGGCGCCATCGATAACCAACCCGACTACCGTCACGAAGACAATGTCCCACACGACTCAACTACTGAAACCTTCGTGGCCGGGAAGTTGTTATTCGACAACTACCGCTGGTCCGGGACGCCATTCTACGTCCGGACGGGTAAGATGTTAGCCGACAAGTTCACTCGAGTGGACGTGGTCTTCAAGAAGCCGTTAGTCGACATCTTCGCGTTCCCCCAGAGTCAATCGACGCCACTGGCGGCCAACGTTTTGACGATCTTCGTGGAACCACACGCTGGGTTCTCCCTGCAGTTGAACGCCAAGACTGCCGACGCTGGTTTCCAGACGGAACCTATCAAGTTGGACTACATGGTCGATGCTGCCAAGTCCGCGGAAACGCCAGAACCTTACGAACGTCTGTTGCATGACGTCTTGAAGGGTGACGGGACCAACTTCTCCAGCTGGCCAGAAGTCTCCTACGCTTGGAAGTTCGTCGACCAGATTCGGCGGGTCTGGGACTTACAAGAACCACAGTTCCCGAACTACACGCCACATTCTATGGGACCTGCTGCGGCTGAAGAACTCATCCAACGCGATCACCGTGAATGGATCTACCGCTTAAACAAGTAATCAATAGCACTCTAAAAAATCCGTTTCCTTCTGCTCAGAGGGGAAACGGATTTTTTTGCGTTGAATAGTGCCATTGACGGTTTGATTGTGACGAACGCCAGAGCAACTCACCCATTTCAGCCACTACCCTCCCCTTTTTGAAAACGTCGTTCCGGTTTTCAAAAAGTAAGTCATATTATTTCACTTTCACTTTGTGAGATGATACACTTAACGCTGTAAAGCCTGATTTTAATTCTGATACACAAAGGAAGGTTACTAATGGCAGACAAACAAGCAAACATTGGTGTTGTTGGTATGGCGGTCATGGGCAAGAACTTAGCCCTGAACATTGAAAGTCGCGGATACACGGTTGGAATCTACAACCGTTCCGATTACCGGACCAAGGACGTCATGAAGGATCACAGCGACAAGAACTTGATTCCAAGTTATAACGTTGAAGACTTCGTGAAGTCCCTGGAAACGCCTCGGCGGATTCTCTTGATGGTCAAGGCTGGTAAGCCAACTGACGCCGTCATTCAAGAACTCTTACCATTGCTGGACAAAGGTGATGTCCTGATTGATGGTGGGAACACGAACTTCCATGACACCATGGCCCGGAACGCGGAACTCGACAAGTCCGGGATCAACTTCATCGGCATGGGGGTTTCCGGTGGTGAACTGGGTGCCTTACAAGGTCCTTCCCTGATGCCTGGCGGCCAAAAGGAAGCTTACGACCTAGTTGCCCCAATCTTGGAACAAATCTCTGCTAAAGCACCGCAAGATGGCAAGCCATGTGTCTCCTACATCGGCCCGAACGGTGCAGGTCACTACGTTAAGATGGTCCACAACGGGATCGAATACGGTGATGAAGAGCTGATCGACGAAAGCTACAACATCATGCGCAACGTTGCCGGAATCTCCGTTGACGAAATGGCGGACATCTTCAAGGAATGGAACAAGGGTGAACTTGATAGCTACTTGATCGAAATCACCGCTGACATTTTGACGCGTAAGGATGACTTGGGCGACGACAAGAACTTGCCAATCGTCGATGCCATCTTGGACCGTGGGAACAACAAAGGAACTGGTAAGTGGAGTTCCGAAGATGCGTTGAACATCCAAGTGCCACAATCTGTCATCACCGAATCCGTTTACGCCCGGTACATCTCCATGATGAAGGACGAACGGGTCAAGGCTTCCAAGGAATTGCCAGCTGCTGCCAAGCAAGGCAAGGCCGAAATTGGTGACAAGACTGAATTCGTTGAAAAGGTTCGTCAAGCCCTCTTCTTCAGTAAGTTGATGAGTTACGCCCAAGGGTTCGAACAACTCCGGGTCGCTTCCGAAACCTACGACTGGAACTTGAAGTTTGGTGAATTAGCACAGATTTGGCGTGGCGGATGCATCATCCGGGCCCAATTCCTGCAAAACATCACGGATGCCTTTGAAAAGGATCCTAAGTTGAGCAACTTGTTGTTCGACAGCTACTTCAAGGACATCGCAGCCAAGTATCAACAATCCGTTCGTGACGTGGTTGCTACGGCCGTTCAAGCCGGGATTCCAGTCCCAAGCTTCTCCGCTGCCATCACCTACTACGACAGTTTCCGGGCAGAAGTGCTGCCAGCAAACTTGCTGCAAGCACAACGGGACTACTTCGGTGCTCACACCTACGAACGTCGTGACCGTGAAGGAAACTTCCACTACTCATGGTACGAAGAACAATAAATTTAAAGTCTTAAAAACGCTAAACGACGTCGCTTGCGGCGTCGTTTTTTTGTTGCCAACAAAAGACTTCCACTAATTTCCCCAAGCCGTCTAAGCCCGGTCCAGCAACCATGCTTAGAATCTTTGCTCGTCTTTTAGGGTGACCTTTGCTATGCTGAACTTAACTAAGGGGAGATGATCCAATGGAATTTGGAGAACGGTTGAAACAAGCTCGCCAGGCCCAGCACTTAACTCAGGCCACCGTGGCCCAAGCGCTAAACGTCACACGACAAACCATTTCGAGTTGGGAAACGGGTCATAGCTATCCCGACATCGACAGCCTGATTCGCCTGAGTGATTATTACCACCTGTCACTAGATACGCTGATCAAGGAAGACGCCGGCGTTACCGAAACGCTGCGTAAGCCCGAAGTCCTCCGCCGGATCCGGCCAATCACCCAGTTACTTCTGGTGATCAACGTCTGCTTCATCGTGGCGATCCTTTTTACCCAACACCTGCTGATCGCTAAAATCACGCTAGACGTGATGGGCCTGCTGAACCTTTTAGCCATTACGCGCCTGCGGGAATTTACGGACGCCATCAGTGACGATTCATCAATCAGCCGGTGGCAGCGTTGTCGTCGTTGGGCTTACCTGATAACGCTCCTGCTAACACTGATGACAATCATCAGCTGGCTCACTCTAGCCGGTCCGCTGGCCAACAACCTGACCATTCTCTGCGGTGCACTGTGGCTGGCCATTCTCCTGGCCGAATTCAGTACCCGGCACGATCACCGCACCACCAAAAAACGCAATGCTGATTAGCATTGCGTTTTTAAGTGCGCGTCCAAGAGGATTGGACGTCGCTGGTTAATAAATCATTTAATAGTGGCCGCTTGGCCGGTTTATCCAAGAACTGGTAGGCGCGGGGTGCCACGAATCCCGGAAACTTGGCCCGTAATTGGTCACGCGGCACCAAGGATAGGGTCGCTGCGGTCCGAATCGGCAATGCCAGTCCCCGCTCAGCGGTGCCAAAGTACTGCCGCAACGCCGCCGGGTCGTCCCGTTGCACTTGCATCCCCCGTTGAATCAGGGTCGCAACGTCGCCCTCTTCCGGCTGGTCAACGTCTAAGAAAAGGCCGACACCGCCCTGCGGCCCCGTGATGCACACGAAGGCCTGAAACGGGTGCGCGAAGAACCGTTTGCGAAATTCCAGAACCTTTTCCTGACGCTGAATCCGGGTCGCCATCGCCGGATGCAACGACATTAACAGTGTTGGTTTTGCTGGCTGATAGAGCGTTCGCACTAACATGGGAACCTCCCTTTATGATTCTAGGTTACAAGCACCTACAACTGGTCCAACAGCTCCGGCAAACTCAGCGTTCCACTCAGTAACGGAACGGTCTTGCCAATCGTCCGGTCGTCGTGGAGCGCAGCCACTAGAAAGGCGGCCACGTCGGCCCGGGAGATGCTCCCCACGGCTAACGGATCACTCTGGAACCGACCGGTCGGTGCGTGAAAGGACAGCGCGCCGGGCTCTACGATGGTGTAGGCCAAGTGGGTCTGATGGGTCAGCCAATGGTCGGCGTAAAACTTCGCAACGTATAGCGGCTTCAGCGGGTCAGCCCACCGATTGCGGTCTTCCGCAAACAACATGCTGATCATCAAGAACCGCGAAACTCCCGCGATTTCCGCAGCCTGCATGGTCTTGACCGCCCCATCTAAGTCAATCAACAGGGTCATGTCATCCTTGGTCCGACCACCGGAACCAGCCGCAAAGATCACGGCGTCCACCCCCAGCATCGCACTGGCTAGACGCTCCGGCTTGCACAACAGGTCGATTCGCCGAACGGTCACGCCCAGGTCTTCCCAGTCCTCACCGTCTTCTACGGGACTCAAGCCAGCCAGCGGCACGTCGCCACGTTGCCGCAATTGGGTCACTAACTGGCGACCAATCTGTCCGTTGGCCCCCACAACTAACACTTCCATCTTCCACTAACTCCCCTTTCCCGCATCTATGCGGGTGGTCTGCTGACTAGGCCAGTGAGTTACTTCACCGACCTAGCCGTCTAGGTTCTTATTATACACTACGGCGCCGTAGCGCTCACCGCCTGGCAAATTGATGAGAATATCTACTGGTTGGTCAAATTGAAAACGGAATCACCCGAAAAATGATTGCGGGAGACTTTACCCGACCACAAAATGTGCCATAATAGATTTAGAAGACTGATCAGCGGTGGTCAGCAGCATGAGTATTTTAGAGGAGGTTCCACGCTTTGGCAGATTCAACTTTAATCACGGACTTAGACGAAGGCGCACAGGACACGGCGTTAACTGAGTTCGCCCACTTTTATTTACGGCACTACAAGACCAACGATTTGGAAATCTTATCTGATTTTCGGGTCGACTATTCAATGAACGATATCAACACCTACCTGTTTGAAAACCGGTTCTTCTCCCCCGACCAATTGATCGCTGGTGTTCTGCGGAACAAGCGGCAATTGTTCCTCAATATCTTAAAGACCGTGGGGATTGCATACAACGCCGATGGTTCCTTAAAGGACACGACTTGGGAAGATTGGTACGCCCAACGGTACGCCCAAATCAAACAAGGTCTGTAATTCTTAAATCTACAAAAAAGGGAGCGGAAAAAACCGCTCCCTTTTGTCATCTCTAAGTTTAAAGCTTCCCAACCAAGTCGGTCCCTGGCTTCAGGGTCGCATCGCCCTTGTGCCAGTTTGCGGGGCAGACTCGGTCGCCGTGCTCAGCTACGAACTGGGCGGCGGTCAACGTCCGTAAGACTTCTTCGGCATTCCGGCCGATTCCCATGTCATTGATCGTGTAGGAACGGACTTTGCCTGCCGGATCCAGAATAAAGACGCCCCGGTAAGCTTGGCCCAAGTCCGCGTTTAAGACTTGGTAGTGCCGTGCTAAGGTGCCCGCCGGGTCGGCCAACATCGGATACGCGACCTTACCGACCTCAGGGCTCCGTTCGTGCCAGGCTTGGTGCACGAACTCCGTGTCCTCGGAAACACTGTAGATCTCAGCGTTTTGGGCCTTAAATGCTGCGTAGTGGTCCGCTAAGTCGCCTAGTTCCGTTGGACAAACGAATGAAAAATCAGCCGGGTAAAAGAAGAGAATGGACCAGTGGCCTAAAAGATCCTGCGTTGTGACCGCGTGAACGTCCCCATCCTGATAAGCGTTGACTTGAAAATCGGGTAATTCGGTTCCAATAAAGTTCATAAAAAACTAGCTCCCCTCAAATTCTAATCTCTGACTCTTCTTTAGCATACGCGTTTTTTGCCCACTAATCAAGAATCATTCTAAACTAGTTGGCTGGACTAATTTACGAAACTTCCACTCCGAAAATTGCGTTCAATGCGTCGATCCGAGTTAGGTCGGCGTGTTTTGGTTGCGTTTTGGCCAACCATCCTTTATACTAACCAGTGTAATCAATTAGAAGCTGTTAGGTGAGGCTCCTATACGGAAAATGCTACTACTCAGAAACATCGAGAGATGCCAATGAGTCAGCTGTTCAGGTCAACGAAGGCCTGATCTAATGTAGCTGTTGAACAAACTACGCCGTATAGTGCTAAAACTCAACGACTAGCCTGTTTTAAACTCGCATGAATTTCGATGCGCCCAGCTAGTCGTTGCTGGGCGCTTTTAATTTATCTAGACTTTGACCTTAAAGGAGGTGGGAACAATGACAACAGTTAAAGATGACCCCGGATCGTGTTGTGATCACTTGCCGGTGGGAAAGTTCGTCAGCGTTCACACCTCTTGGTTGACGCTTTGACGTGACCGCGACCCGCTTTCCCGTCTCGGACGCCGTTGCTTGATACGGCGATCGATGCCGACTGCATTAAAGCTACTTGTTCGGTTCGCCGTTTACCTCAAACGGGATCAACGTTGTAGTTGATCAGCTAGCCGTTTGACTTTCTCGAATTCGTTTGGGAACCGACCAGTAGCCCCGTCTACGGACCATCCAAGCTTGAGCCACCCCATTTTTTCGGCCCAATCCAGCCATGATGCATTGACGTGCTAGCCAGGATTCTGGGCTTCACCGTTGAAGGAATTCAGCGGGGAGAAAGTGGCCAGTGACTGACGCCGTGTCCGTTTGAACGCCAAGATGCCGTTTGTATCGAAAAGTCTCGTTATGCCAAACCGTCATCGAACGGTTAATCATCGTCACTTGGCAACCCCATGGGCTGATGGGAATCACCCCGCAAGCGCGCCCAGCGTGACCTGATTGCGCTGGCATAACGCCAACAACTCTTGATCATAAAAAAACGCACCTGCCAGATCATTAACGATCTGACAGGTGCGTTTTGCGTTTAATCAGTTAAGCTTCCTTATGCCGAATCTGGGCTAAGTAGGCCTGACTCTTTTCTTCACTGAATTCATGTTCTGATTTACCGATAACCACTGTGGCTAAGGAGTTCCCCACCACGTTGACCGCGGTCCGGCCCATATCTACCAGTCGGTCGATACCGGCGATGAAGGTCAACCCACTCATCGGCACACCAATCGTCGAGACGGTCGCCAACAGAACCACAAAGGACGCTCCAGGTACCCCGGCCATCCCTTTACTAGTGATCATCAAGACCACTAGCAAGGTGATCTGTTGCCCCAGACTCAGGTGAATGTTGTAAGCCTGAGCTAAGAATAAAGCGGCCAGTGATTGATAGATGGCGGACCCATCCAGGTTAAACGTATAGCCGGTCGGAATCACGAAGGACACGATACCTTGACTGACCCCGAACTTATCCATCTTATCGATCAGCCGCGGTAACGTGGCTTCAGAACTGGCCGTGGAGAAGGCCAAGACGGCTTCATCCTTGATCACCACTAAGAGTTCCCAGAGCCGGAACCCGAAGAGCCGGGCAACCAGTCCCATGAAGACCAGGATGAACAGGAGCATGGTCCCGTACGCCAGCACGATGAAGTATCCCAGCGGCGCTAGGGCCGATAGCCCCATTTGCGCAATCGTGACCCCAATCAAGGCACAGACCCCGATAGGTGCCGTGTGCATGACCCAGTTCGTGACCTTGAACATGACTTGTGAAACGGCGTCCAGGAAGTCGATGATGATCTTACCCTTTTCACCGATTGCCGCCGTTCCTAGTCCGAAGAAGACGGAGAAGAAGATGACTGGCATCATGTCCCCTTCACCCAACGACTTGAAGAAGTTGGTCGGGATGATGCCCATGAGGGTCGCCCAGATGCCCGTATTCTTGGCTGATTTGGCCGTAGAGACGTATTGACTGATATCCGTACTATGTAGTTGATGAATGTCGATAAACGTCCCAGGATGGAAAACATTCCCAATCAGCAGCCCTAACGCAATTGCGATGGTGGTCATGACTTCGAAGTAGATAATGGTCTTCCCACCGACCCGACCGAGTTTCTTGATATCGCCCATGTTGGCGATACCGACGGTCAGACACGAGACCACGATTGGCAGCACGATCATTTGAATCAGGCCGATAAACATGTTCCCTATATTCTGCATGGCGGTGATGGCGAGTTTATTCTCGTAGAAGACCGCTCCAAGTACGATTCCCAAGATTAAGCCAATTAGGATTTGCCATCCCAGACTTAATCGGTAGTTCCGATACCTTTTCATCCTTTTTCCACCCATTCCTAGTCTTAAGTTGATTTTCAAACTCTTTCACCAAAACATCACTTCACTATCATAGCACACGGACCGTCATCCGACGCAGCCCAGTGACTATGTTGCCCGATAATCTGGTGATTGCTTAACCAAGCCGTCTACCATCTCGACCTTAAAAACCGCCGCGCGGTTAAGACCCAGTCGCGTAACCGGTTTCTATGGTTTTCTTGACTAACAGTTCAGCCATTTAAATTGGCGTGAAAATACAAAAAAAGAACCCAATCACTGGGTTCTTCACGTCGCGTGGCAACGTCCTATCCTCG
>NZ_AZDT01000044.1 GCF_001434785.1 Levilactobacillus namurensis DSM 19117
GTTACGTCCGAGAATTATATTATTTCATCTGTCAACTTGACAGGGACTAGTACAACCAAAGCAGTTTTACAGAGCTTTTTGAGTGGCAGTGGCATATTTATTTGGCGCTGTAGATTGAACAGAGGTCCTTGGACTATTAGGGCCGGTTTTAAAGCAAAGCCAGGGTGATTGCATATCATCGATTTGAAGTTGCCTGATTATTTAGTTTTGACAATCCCACACGTTGATATTTTCACTTTCAAGTGTTAGGGAACACTGTTTTGGGTACACTCAATTTAGCCGTGAGGTTGGGCCTGAAGAGGCTCAGTGGTGTCGTTTGGGTTAGTCAGCGTTTTTCAGCTGGCTTACCCAAAGGCCGAGCTTGAAGACCTGGGGCTTTCAGGGCTCCAAGTCGTGCCCACCACGCTCCAGCCTCTTCAGGCCCAACCGGTAAGGCGGGTGATTGCCACTACCCCTTTGACTAAACGTAAGAAAGATTTCTGCCGGGCTTTTTGAGCGGAAAGTAAACCACGGCGACGGCTGGGCGGCCTAGACTTAGAGGTGAACCGTGGTTGAATCCGCAGGTGGCCAATTTCCCGCACTCGGCCGTTTCATGTCGCGCCAGTTTTCGGTATAATAGGAAACGACGTCGATGCACCGGGTCAGCCTATCTGTCCGGTTGCGTTTCGACTATAAGTACGGTAAAGTAGACTCAGACGTGAAACAATTGTGTTTCACAGGAAATCAAATGGGAGAATGAACAATGAATCCAGAAGCCTTCAAGGCCGCGCTGGCTGAACAGGGAATCGACTTAACGCCGACCCAGATGCAGCAGTTTGCGACGTATTATGAATTTTTGGTGGCGACGAACGAACACGTCAACCTCACCACGATTACCGAAGAGTCCGAGGTCTATCTGAAACACTTCTACGACTCATTGACGCCCGCCTTCTATCTGCCAGCGTTGCGGGACCAACCGCTGACGCTGTGCGATGTGGGGGCCGGGGCCGGGTTCCCGTCGTTGCCCTTAAAGATCGCCTTTCCGCAGCTACAGGTCACCATCGTGGATTCGCTGAACAAGCGCATCACGTTTTTGAATGAGCTGGCGGCGAAGCTGGACCTGACCGGTGTGGCCTTTTACCATGCCCGGGCCGAGGAGTTCGGGGGCAAGCGGGCCCCACACCGGGAAGCCTTTGACCTGGTCACGGCGCGGGCCGTGGCGCGGATGTCCGTGTTGAGCGAGCTCTGTCTGCCACTGACCAAGGTCGGGGGCCAGTTCGTGGCGTTGAAGGCCGCGAAGACCGCCGATGAGTTGGCAGTCAGTCAGCAAGCCATTACGACGCTGGGCGGCAAGCTCAGTGCCGACCACGACTTTACGTTGCCGGTCTCGAACGACCCGCGGCACATCGTGGTCATCGATAAGCTTAAGCAGACGCCTAAGCGTTATCCACGCAAGGCCGGCACACCCAACCGGGAGCCGTTAGAAAACTAATGGGATGGGGGTAAGTTAAGTTGCCATTTTCATTATTTGGGAATAATCGGGATAAGGCGCAACGCTCAGCCCATCCCGTGAAGCAAAACGTGGTGATGATTCCGGTCGCGCAGATTATTGCGAACCGGTTCCAGCCCCGTCAGCGGTTCGACGCCACGGCGATCACCCAACTGGCCCAGACGATTGACGAGCACGGGTTGTTACAACCCATCGTGTTGCGGCAGTACCAACCGGACCATTACGAGATCATCGCCGGGGAGCGGCGTTTTCGGGCCGTATCCCAGTTAAAATGGGCGGAGGTTCCCGCCATTGTCGAAGACTTCGACGATGACGAGACGGCGTCAATGGCGCTGATTGAGAACCTCCAACGCGAGGAACTGACCGCGGTCGAAGAAGCCACGGCCTACCGGCAATTGATGGACCTGAACCATCTGACCCAGGCCCAATTGGCAACGGGCATCGGGAAGAGTCAGGGGTTCGTAGCCAATAAGTTGCGCCTGTTGAAGCTGACCAAGCCGGTCCAAGACGCCATTTTGAACCGGCAGATCAGCGAGCGTCACGGTCGGGCCTTACTAGCTTTATCCGACGCCCAGCAGGTCACGATTCTGCACCAGGTGATCGACCGGCAGCTGACGGTCAAGGAGACTGAAGCCTTGATCAAGGCGCAGAAGGTCGAACCCAAGCACCGCCGGAAGATCAGTCGGCAGGGCGTCAACGGCGACACCCGCGTGGCGGTCAACACGATTCGCCAGTCGGTCAAGATGGTGACCGATGCGGGCTTGCCGCTAACCACGAAAGAAGAAGAGACGGCGGACCATTACCGCATCATCATTGACATTCCAAAAGAAAGCTAGAGGTGGAACGAAGTATGGGCTATATCATCGCATTAGCCAATCAAAAAGGGGGCGTCGGTAAGACGACCACCGGCGTGAACCTGGGCGCGGCGTTAGCCAGTATGGGGAAGCAGATCCTGCTTGTCGATACGGATGCGCAAGGGAACGCGACCAGTGGGGTCGGCATTCAGAAGGCCTCCATTGAGCGGGAAATTTATGACGTACTGGTCAACGAAATTCCAATTCAGGATGCCATCTTGCATACCGAACATCCCGGATTAGACATCGTTCCGGCAACCATTCAGCTTTCGGGGGCCGAAATCGAACTGACCCCCATGATGGCTCGGGAGACCCGGTTGAAGGCCGCCCTAGACGAGGTCCGCGACCAGTACGATTACATCTTGATCGACTGTCCGCCATCGTTAGGCCTGTTGACCATCAACGCGTTCACCGCAGCGGATTCCATCCTGATTCCGGTGCAGAGTGAGTACTACGCGCTGGAAGGGTTGACCCAACTGTTGAACACGGTCAAGCTGGTCCAGAAGCACTTCAACCGCGACCTGAAAATTGAAGGGGTCCTCTTGACCCTCTACGATGCCCGGACCAACCTGGGCAAGCAGGTCAACGAAGAAGTGAAGAAGTATTTCAGAAACAAGGTCTACGCCACGATCATTCCGCGGAATGTGCAGTTGGCAGAAGCCCCAAGTCATGGGATGCCGATTATTGATTACGCGCCGAAGTCCAAGGGCGCTGTCGTGTACACTGAACTCGCAAAGGAAGTGCTAGCTGCCCATGGCAAGTAAGAAAGAGAAAAGTTTGGGGCGTGGAATCGACGCGCTGTTCGCTGAAAACGGAGTCGATACGGGTGAAGAGACGGTGGTCGATTTGACCCTGGCCAACATCCGCCCGAACCCCTACCAGCCCCGCCAAAAGTTTGATCAGAAGGGCCTTGCTGATTTAGCAGCCTCCATTAAAAAGACCGGAGTGTTCCAACCCATCATCGTCCGGCAGCCCAATAAGCAGGTCGAACGCTACGAGATTCTAGCAGGCGAACGGCGTTACCGGGCATCCAAGCTCGCGGAGAAGACCACGATTCCGGCCATCGTCCGCGACGTGACCGAAGAACAGATGATGGAAATCGCCGTGCTGGAGAACTTGCAACGCGAGGACCTGACCCCGCTGGAAGAAGCCGAAGCTTACGATACGTTGATGACTAAGCTGACCCTGACCCAAGCGCAGGTCTCCGAACGACTGGGTAAGAGTCGGCCCTACATCGCCAACTACCTGCGTCTGTTGGGCCTGCCGAAAGTGGTCAAGGACATGCTACAGCACAATCAGTTGTCGATGGGCCAAGCGCGGACGTTGCTGTCCTTGAAGGATAAGACCAAGTTGGTCGCGTTGGCCAAGAAGGCCGTCTCCGAGGGGATGACCGTCCGGGCACTGGAAGCTGAGGTGGGCAAGCTGAACGGCGCGGCCAAGAAGTTGGCCAAGAAGCCCGCCAAGAAGAAGTCCCCGTTCCTCCGGTCAACGGAAAACCAGTTGCAGGAACGGTTCGGAACGCAGGTCTCCATCAATCAGAGTACCCATGACGACCACCAAGGCCGTATCGAGATCGAGTACCTGTCGACCGATGATTTGAACCGCATTTTAAGTTTGTTAGATATCCACTCGGATTAACCGGGTGGTGGGACCCAAAGTACTGGAGGGATAACCATGTACGACTTAGGCGATGTGGTGGAAATGAAGAAGCCCCATCCATGTGGGGCGAACCGCTGGGAGATCACCCGGATGGGTGCGGACATCAAGATCAAGTGTACCAATTGCGGGCACGTGGTCATGCTATCCCGGCGAGAATTTGAGAAGAAACTAAAGAAGGTACTGGTCCGCAAGGCCGATGCCGAAAATTCAGAAAAGAGTGAATAAGCTTTATGTCATTAACTGCAGGAATCGTTGGGTTGCCCAACGTGGGGAAGTCAACGTTATTTAACGCGATTACCAATGCCGGGGCCGAAATGGCCAACTACCCGTTCGCGACGATCGATCCGAACGTGGGGATGGTGGAAGTTCCTGACAAGCGGCTGGACCGGATTCAAGAACTGATCCCCGCCAAGAAGGTCGTGCCGACGACCTTTGAATTTACCGATATCGCCGGGATCGTGAAGGGTGCCAGCAAGGGTGAAGGACTGGGGAACCAGTTCTTGGAAAACATCCGGCAAGTCGACGCCATCGTGCACGTGGTTCGGGCTTTCGATGACGACAACATCACCCACGTGTCCGGGAAGATCGACCCCATCGAAGATATCGAAACCATTAACTTGGAACTGGGCTTGGCCGACCTGGACGCCGTGAACAAGCGGTTAGCCAAGGTGGAACGCGCTGCCAAGGGGAGCGACAAGGAAGCCAAGGCAGAACTGGCCGTCTTACAAAAGATCAAGCCAGTCCTGGAAGCCGGTGGCGCAGTGCGTTCACTGGACTTCGACGAAGAGGAACAAAAGATCGTGAAGGGCCTGTTCCTGCTGACCAGCAAGCCGGTCTTGTACGTCGCGAACATTGCGGAAGATGACATGGCCGACCCCGAACACTCCAAGTACTTCAAGAGCATCCAGGACTACGCCGCCAAGGAAGGCGCCGAAGCCATTGGGGTCGCTGCGGAAGCCGAAGAAGAGATCGCCGAACTTGACGATGACGAAAAGGCGGACTTCTTGGAGGCCGAAGGGGTCGAAGAACCTGGTTTGAACCGGTTGATTCGGGCATCCTACCACCTGTTAGGGCTGGAAACGTTCTTCACGGCTGGCGGTAAGGAAACGCGGGCTTGGACTTACAAGACCGGGACCAAGGCACCACAAGCTGCCGGGATTATTCACTCCGACTTCGAACGCGGATTCATCCGGGCCGAAGTAATGGCGTTTGACGATTTGGACAAGTACAAGACAGAAGCGGCCGTTAAGGAAGCCGGCAAGTTACGGGTCGAAGGTAAGGATTACGTGATGCAAGACGGTGACATTGTCGAATTCCGCTTCAACGTTTAGAAGGGATCAAGTTTATGAGTACAGAAAATAAGCAACCCCGGAACGCTGGGGTGCGGCAAAATCGTAATTCCGTCGCCGTTAACGAACGGTCGGCGTTTGATAACCTAGGCCTGACCAAGCGGAACGCCGAATACATGTACCGCTTCAACAAGGCCTTAGAGAGCACCAAGTTGGCGCCCGAGAAGAAGGCGGCGGCCGTGCAAGCCATGGTCGACGAACTGGTCGAGGGTCAGAAGTCCGGGAAGACGGCTAAGAACCTCTACGGTAGCATCGAAGACCGCGTGAAGTTCGTGGTTGACGGTCCGCAGAAGGAAGTCGCGACGTTCGGGGCGCCCAACTACTGGCCGAACATGATCTACAACGCGTTGACGTTCTTCATGATCTTCAACCTGATGTTCGGGATCATGTACCTCTTCTCACCGAAGCTGATGCAGACCAGCAGTCCCGTCGGAATCACGGCGATCTTGATCAGTGCACTGGTCGCTGGGTTTATTCTGCCCATCATGCCGCGGCTGTTTGATCCTAAGGTCAAGCACAAGTACAACGGTTGGATTCGGGTGACCCTGGTGGTTCTAGGCTTCTTAGTCTGGATGGCCTTCTTCTACCTGGCCCAACTCTTACCACGAGTGGTCAACCCAGTTCTGATGCCATGGCCAAGTATTATCGTGGGCTTATTGTCCATGGCCGGCATGTTCTGGATGCGGCGGCGCTACCCGATTCGTGGGGGCTTCTTCGGTTAAACTTAAGATGGTTTCAAGTCAGCGGTCGTTCCCCCAGGGGGATGGCCGCTTTTTGTTGCTCATACAGGTGAATCGGGGGCTTAGGGGATGACCAGCCTAGGGATTTGGCGGCCAAATGGTCACCCGGCAAAGTTAGCTGACCGTCGGATTTGCCGGTGAGCCGTACCGGCGCGGACGCTTACGTACAGACGGCTTTTCGTGAAAACGGTGGTCGTCTAAATTTTCGTAAAATCAAGTTGTGAAACCCATTCTTGACACGGCCAGCGGGCGCTCTATGATGGGGGCAGATAGCCAGTTCAGACTACCTAAAATTTTAGTCGGTAGGGGGGAGTTTGCATGTTGCGTCTCTTAAAATATGCGTCGGCGATTTTGGCGGCCTTAGCTCTCGGGGGAGCTGCCGCAACTACGGTATCCGGTAACGCCAGTGACACGGAGAACGCGGACAGCAGCTTGGTCTCCAGTAGTCCGTACGCATCCAGAAACTTGCCAACGGATTACACGGATAATGGCGCGGTCAGCAGCAGTAGCAGTGTTGCCAGCAGTTCTTCGAGCGCTGTCAGTTCTACGTCTTCCAGCAAGCCAACTGCTAAGCCGGAGAAGGTCGTTCCCAGTGCTAAGAAGCTGCGGGGCCGGGCACATTACCGGAAGTACAGTCGGTTGATTCGGTTCCAGAAGGGTCGTCGTGGGGATTTCGTGACATTACGGGATCGTCACGGTCGCTTTGTGGCCAGCTTTAAGATTCGTCACAACGGCAAGTTCGATGTCCGTTTGAGTCGGCACCAGGCTTACTTGTTGAGTCATGACGGCGGCTACTTCAAGTTCACGGTTCAAAAGAAGGGTTACCGGGCTTACACGATCCACTACAAGATCTACGCATGACCTGATCATGCGTCAAATAGGTGAAAAAAACGTACCTGCGGGTGCGCTTTTTTTCGGCTTGCGTCTAGGACGTCTAGCCCCACCCTTGGCGGGGATGGTGCTATACTTTGAACGGTGAAATCATTCCGGCAAAGCTTAATCACCAGTCTTTACGGGTTAATGATACATACAGTTTGCCGGGCGAATGGAGTAGACGATGAACGCAAAAATCATGGTGGCCAGTGTGGTCGCAATTCTGGGGCTAGGGGCGACCGTTCCCGGCATCTCAGCCTTAGAGCCGGTTCCGGTGCAGGCCAAAGCTAAGACCCGGACGATTCCCAAGAAGTGGCGGGGAACTTGGCACTCTAAGGCGGGTTACTATTACCAGACCAAGCACGTGAAGAAAAACATGAACGAGCCCAAGATGAAGGCGACGATTCGTGCCAAGACCGTCACTTGGAAGTGGGTCGGCTATCGGCCGAAGGGCTTCGACAAGAAGACCCACGTGATGCGGTTAGGCAAGAAGATGGGGCCGCAGTATTACAGATTGCGGGGCCAAGTTCCGTATGGTATCTTGTCTTATCTGGCGTATGATAATGCACACCACATGCTGATTCTATATAAGGGGACCCATACTGACCTCTACCGGTAACCCCGTTCAAAACTTTTCAGGCTCCGAGGAAGTTGCATCGTTGCGGATGCGACTTCCCCGGAGCCTTTTCTGGTGGTCGCCTTTCCGCGGCGTGACCGTTAAGCGCCGGTTCGATCATACTGGATTGGCCTTGGTTAGGCCATTTTCCAATCAAGTTTCAGTCACCGATAAAAGTTTGAAAGCCAGGAAGCCTGCTCCCTATAATGCAGGTGACTGGGCTGGTAGAGCCGCGGTGTGTGGGGCCCTGACCAGTCGGGATTTTAGAAATCAGGTGAGTCCTATCTTAGTAAAGTTGAAGCACTGGCTTCACCAGCGAGACACCCAGTATTTGGCGTTCTACGCGCTGGTCGGAACCTTTATCATGGCCATCTGTACCTACACGTCACCGGTCTTTTATTTTGATTATTCGCCCGATAATAACGCGTTCTTTAGCGTCGGGAAGGCCATGATGCATGGCAAAGTCCTCTACAAACAGATTTTCGAACAAAAGGGGCCGTACATTTATTTAATCCATGGTCTAGCCTATTTAGTGGACCATCGGAGTTTCGTGTTGATCTACGTCTTCGAAGCGTTGACGTTAATCGCAGCGATGTTTCTGACCCACCGGATCGCCAAGCTGGTCTTGAAGAACCACTTACAGGCGCTGCTGGTGGGCTTGCTGTCGCCCGCCCTGTTCCTGTATCACCCGTATTACGATTACGGCGACACCGCCGAGTTCTACGTGATTCCACTGATTCTGTCGTTGATCTACCTGATCTTGATGCTCAAGGCACGGCGCTTCAACGTCAGTCACTGGTGGTTCTTCGCTCAGGGGGCCTTCGTGGGGATCGAGTTTCTCTCGAAGTACACGTTACTGGGGTCCTGGATCGTCTTCTACCTGTTCGTGGGCGTCTACCTGTTACGGCACCGGGACTGGCGGCACCTGGGCCAGTTAGTAGGTTGGAGTGGCGCCGGTTTTCTGGTGACCACGGTCCCTTGGCTGGCTTACTTTGCCCTTAACCACGCTATGGGCGCCTTCTTCTACGTCTACTTCTTCTTCAATACGCACGTCTACCTGACGTCGTCCGTCTCGTTCGTGTCGAATCTGATTCAGTCGACCAGCTTGTTGTCCCAGTTCTTCTTATCCAGCGTACCGTTCTTCGTATTGGGTCTGGTTGGGACCTTGGCGTTGACGTTTCGAAGCGACATCTTACCGGACGCCTTCACCAAGCTGCTGTACCTCTTGACGTTTCTGGGCAGTGATATCTTGGCCCTCTACGGCTACAGCAGTGGCAACGTCTTCCAGTACTACCAACTGGCCTACTTTCCGTTCTTCGTCCTGCCGTTCATCTACTTCTGCAAGTTCATTTTCGACCGGCAAACCATCAAGAGCGACAACGACACTCTAGTGATTCTGACCACCATGATGGCCAGCCTCTTCCTGGTCTTAGGGGTCAACAACAACTTCACCAGTTCGCGCCTGTTTCCCAACAACGCGTCGGTGACCACGCTGACCACTAAGGTTCCCCAGGAGCCCGCGCAGACGGAATTTGGCCGGATCATGCGGGCCAACAGCTCGGGGAAGAACCTGACCTTGTTGAACTACGGGTCAATCGACATGGGGTTCTACACGGCGTCGGGCGCGGTGCCTAACCTGTATTACTTCCAGAACTACAACATTCCGACCAAGAGTGACCCCACGATTCTAAACTCGCAGCTGCAGGCGATTCGCCAGAAGAAAGTTGAGTGGGTGGTCTTCAACACGCCGGAAGGCAAGGCACCGACCAATTGGCGCGGCGTCTCGTACCATCCGGGGCAGATCACGGGCGGTAACCTGAATCCGGGCACGGCCCGAATGGCACCAGTGTTGTACCGCAATTACCGGTACGTCACCAAGCACACCCAGAGTTTTGAGAGTGTCAACGTGACCTACTGGCTGTTCCAGCGGAAGTCCGCTGAGTAAGGAAAGGGGCGTTGTGCTATGCGGACAACAATTAAGAAAATTTTGAAACAGTATGGTTGGCAGCTCGAACTCCTCTTGTTCCTGGTGCTCAGCCTGTTATGGGTCCTCCCTTGGGCCACGTCGGGTAAGCTTTATACCGGTGACGACCTGGGCTTTCACCTGAACCGGATTCAGGGCTTGGCTCAGCAATTGAAGTTGGGGGGCCACTGGTGGCAGATCCCGGCCGTCTCCACCACCGCGTTCAGTCAATGGGGGTATCCCATCAACCTGTTCTATCCAGCCGTGACCCTGTTACCAGCGGCGTGGCTGCAAGCCCTGGTTCCGGGATTGGGCGGGTACTACCTCTACCTGATTCTCCTGACCTTGGCAACGTTGGTCATCGCTGCGGCGGTCGCCCATAAGCTATTGGGGAACCGGGCCTTGGGAATCTTGGCCGCGGTTCTTTACACCTTTGCCCAGTACCGCTTTCTGGACTTCTTTGTCCGGGGCGCTCTGGCGGAAGGCGTGGTCTTCGCCTTTCTGCCTATCGTCTTCTACGGCGTCTACTGCTTGGCCTACGGGGACGACCGCCAGTGGTACTGGCTAGCCGTGGGGATGGCGTTGGTTGCGCTGACTCACGTGGTTTCCTTGCTCCTCTGTGCGGTGGGGGTGGTCCTGATGGCCAGTCTCTGGTTCCTCCGGCGAGAAGGCTTAGCGCGGCGAGCGGTTCACTTGGGCTACGCCGCTGGGTTCGCCATTTTCTTGGCGGCGACTTTTCTAGCGCCATTAGCGGAACAATTAAAAACCATGGGTAAACTGGGGGTGCAACAGTACACGCTGATCACCAGCGCAACGGAACCCGGCGAACTGCTCCGAAATTCGCTGGATAACGCCTTGTCATCGTCCCAGATCAACTTCGGGATTATCTTCATCCTGTTGACGGTCCTCGCGTTAGTGGTTTGGCGCAAGTTGTTGCCGTTAGACCGGTATTGCCTGATCATCGCGTGGGTCTTCATCTTCCTGGCAACCAAGCTCTTTCCTTGGCAACTCTTCCAGAACTTACTGGGCGCCATCCAATTTCCTTGGCGTTTCCTGGCGCTGGCGTGCTTCCCGTTGGCGCTGGTGGGTGCTCGAGCCATCAGCATGGCCTGTCGCATGGTCACGGTGCCCCGGCAGTTCCTGGTCGTGGGAATCGCTACGGTAGCCGTGGTGGGGTTGTCTTTGAGCCTAAACAACCAGCTCTACCAGCAGACTACGAGTGCGAACACCAAAATCGTCACGGCGGCGACCTATCCGGCGGTTGCGAGTGGGGACATCACCACGGACTACGTCTCCCAGAAGGGGCAGGTCTCCATGGCGGCGGTCCGGACGCATTCGATTCCGGTGATGAACACCCAGACCAACGGCCAGCAATTGGCGGACCTGCAACAACAGGGTCGGCAGACCGTGGCTAACGGCTTCATCTACCAGATTACCAGTGAAGTCCCGCAGACCATTAAGCTCCCGCAGATCTTCTATCCGGGCTACCACGTCACGGTCAACGGCCGAACCCAGCGGCCGTCCCTGGACGCTAACGGCGTGGTGCACGTCAAGGTTCCCGTGGGGCGCAGTACCATTAGCTACCGTTACCAGCGGACGTTGGTTCAACGGTTAGCCGCCCAGTTGTCGCTCTGGAGTTGGCTGTTCCTACTGGCGACCCCACTCTGGCGCCGCTATGGCAGCGGCCTGCAGATGCGCTTTCGGGCGTACTGGCAGGCGCACCGGGCCAAGTAGGTAGTCGTCATTTTCCGCCTTACCGGGCGGCCAGACAGGGCTGGAACGCCGTGGGCACCACTTCGAGCCAAAGAGCGGTCTCGAAGCTGGGCCTTTTCCTAGGCGAGCTGAAAACGCTCACCAAGGAAAATTTCACGGCTGAGCCCTGTCTGACCGCCCTCTCGGCTCACACTGGCCGTTGATGGCAATCAAACATCATGTTTAAGCTGGCCATCATGGGCGCAGTCCCAGTCGACGGAATAACTCTCGATAATCTACTGACTGTAGATTAAAGCTAACCGTTGTGCAGCCTGAAGTGATTCCCGTTGTCCCTAGAACTCTGCCAATTGGTTGTTCCCTCGAGGATAGTGGTGTGCCGGATAAAGCCGTTACCATAACACGAGCGAACTTTCTGGTTTAGCAATGGTCGCAATCCGTCTCATTAGCCGATGGTTGCCAGTAACTTTAGGGTTAAATTACCCGTCAGTTGATAGCCCGGAGGTGAGCAGGGGCTCAGCTAGCGAAATGATGGTTAGTCAGCGTTTTGTGCTGGCTTACCATCAGGCCGAGTTTTGAAATTCGCGGGTTTTGCGAAGTTCAAAATCGTGCCCGCAAGCGTTCCAGCCCCTGAGCACCGGAGGGCGGCCAGTTTTATCCCAAGTATGCTGGTTCTAACTCTGTCTGGCCAACCGGCAAGGCGGAACCCCCCTCAACGTGAAAACTTAGGGGTCAATTCGTTGAATTTGGGGTGGTTTCCGGGAGTTAACCTAAAAGTTCAATGAGAAACCTTGACCTGTCAACGTTTGGCTGGTACATTAGAAAACAATATCTCCCAGGATTTCCTAACCGAGCCTGAGACTAATACACAGAGGAGCGATTAACGTTATGTCTAGTTGGGACACGAAGTTTGCTAAAGAAGGAATCACATTTGATGATGTACTATTAATTCCCGCAGAAAGTCACGTATTACCGGATGAAGTTGACCTGAGTGTACAATTAGCACCGAACTTGAAGTTAAACGTTCCTTTCTTAAGTGCGTCGATGGATACGGTCACGGAAACTGAGATGGCTAAGACCATGGCCCAAAACGGGGGCCTGGGGGTCATCCACAAGAACATGACCACGGATAAGCAAGCCAGCATGGTCGCTGCCGTGAAGGCAATCGAAAATGATGCGACTAAGTTCCCTAACGCCGCCGTAGACGCGAACAATCATTTGTTAGTTGCCGCTGCGGTTGGGGTAACGTCGGACACCTCCGAACGGGCCCACGCCTTATTAGACGCCGGTGCCGACGCCATCATTATCGACACGGCCCACGGCCACTCCGCTGGGGTCTTGCGGAAAGTCGCTCAGATTCGCGAAGAGTTGCCAGACGCTACGTTGATTGCGGGGAACGTAGCCACTGGTGAAGGGACCCGGGCCTTGTTTGAAGCCGGAGTCGACGTCGTTAAAGTTGGAATCGGCCCAGGTTCTATCTGCACCACGCGGGTCGTAGCCGGTGTCGGGGTACCGCAATTGACGGCCGTTTACGATGCCGCTGCGGTCGCTCGTGAATTTGGCAAACCCATCATCGCCGATGGTGGGATGAAGTACTCCGGGGACATCGTCAAAGCGATTGCTGCTGGTGGGAACGCTGTGATGTTCGGCTCCATGTTCGCTGGGACCGATGAAGCCCCTGGTGACATCATTGAAGATGGCGGTAAGAAGTACAAGTCTTACCGGGGCATGGGTAGTCTGGCTGCGATGGAAAAGGGGTCGAAGGACCGCTACTTCCAAGGCAGTGTCAACGAAGCCAACAAGTTGGTTCCTGAAGGCATCGAAGCCCGGGTAGCTTACAAGGGCAGCGTCAACGATATCATCTTCCAGATGATTGGTGGCCTACGTTCCGGGATGGGCTACACGGGGAGTGCCAACATCCAAGCACTGATCGATAACGCCCAATTCGTGCGGATCAGTAATGCTGGGTTGCGGGAATCCCACCCACATGACGTTCAAATCACCAAAGCAGCTCCTAACTACAAGTAAGCATCAGATTAACTGGTAATCAAGAGACGCCTTCCGCGTATGGAAGGCGTCTCTTTTTGCAACTTAGTTGAACGCACAAAAAAGCACCGAGCCCTGGGATAGGGGCTCGGTGCTTGGTTTTTAGATGTTATTCGGAATTTGTTTAACAAGTGATGGATTAGTCGTTGTAGGCGTTTTGTAAAGCAGCCTTGTCTTGGGAATCAATCGTAGCGTACCGTTCGGAGGCGTACATGACGCTGCTTTCGGACTTGGAGTGGCTCAGGCCTAAGGCGTGGCCAATTTCGTGGGTCGCAACGTTAGCGCGTTGCTTCTTGGTGTAGTTGTACTTGGTCAACAACTTCTTGTTTAAAGTGGACTTGGCGGAAACGATTTCGTTGTCGCCACTCTTTTGGTAGTAGGAGTAGTTGGTGTAACCGGCTAAGTCGGAACCTTGAGACTTCAAGGACTTGGAAGAAGTTAAGGTGATGTCAGCTTTTTGGCTACTCTTGGCTGGGACTAATTCGACAACGTCTTGCTTGTTCCAGTTCTTAACGGCTTGCTTCCAGATGCTTTGGTAGTACTTGGAGTTCACGTCGCACTTGTAAGTGATGGTCGTGGACTTCCAGCTCCCCCAAGAAGGCGTCTTGGCTAAGGAAGCGGCTTTGATGGATCCGGTGAAACCCGTTAACGTTAAGGCAACCGTGGCAGCGACAATCGCGATGTTTTTGATCAACTTGTTAAACATAATTTATATCCCACTTTCTGTAAAATCCCGAATGTTTCTTTTTTCGTTATTGCTTATCCCTTTGAACACCATTAGTATGCCTTGAAAGTGACCGGCTGTGGTGCAACATATTTGAAGGTATGGACAATTTTAAGGGGACAGTTTTTCGCTTGTGGGTATAAACGACTTTTTTGACCCCGAAAACGGCCGAAAAATGGGACAGAATGGCGTTTCTGGATAGAGGTGAAAAGTCGATTGTGTATGATACATTCGCCTGACGGAAATGATTCATAGTGATAATAGCTGGGTCGAAGTAGCGAATTATAAATTGAACGGTCGATAAATCAAACTTGAAAATAGGATGAAAGTGTCACGAACGTTAACCCCTTGTTTGAATTTAAAGTACGTATTCGTTCAGGGGCGTAGTCGTTTAGGGGTATCGCGGTTAAGTGAAAAAGGCGCTAATATAGGACGTGATTTTGAGGTGGGGAGCGAAAAAACGGCCGGAAAATGCGTACACGGGAGGAGTTAGGAATTCCTAAAATGGGGGAGTCAGGTGACGGAGTTCGGCGATCGTCAATGGTGGGCTGGGACAGAAAATTGAGTGAAAATTTGTTAGGCCGGGCTACCGAGTTGGCGCAAATGGCGACTGGGTGCAAGCGGAAAAATGGGTTCGGAAAAAGGAACTCGGTCGGTGGCGAAAAAAGTGCCCGGGCCGATATGGTCGAGGGGTTAGTTAAATCGCGGAATAAAAAGCTCAGATGGTCGACGATTTTTTCACAAGCCGGGTGCTTAAAGTTGGTAATCAGGCGATTAATCAAGCCTAAGCTTGCTCAAAAAACGGTCACAATCCGGCTGGTCTAACCAATTTTGACAAAGTGCCACCTTTTGGCGATGGCCTTAAAATGAAACCTTTTTCAAACCTGAGGGGGTGTTTTGGCCCCCGGGACGGTTCGTCGACTGAACCGCGCAGTGGGGTGAAGGTTCAGCTGGGTTAAGTGGGAGGCGTGACCGGAAGCCCACGGTAGCGACGACCTGCGGATTAGTGTAAAATTAAGAACTGTTAAAGGGCCTTACGCCCAGTTAAAGGTTGGGGCGCAAGCCAATCGGACCAAGAGATTCTTTGGTAGAATAGGCTTAAACGCCGAGAACAATCACTCGGGCTAATGATCGCTGCGAAGGAGAAACTCACTATGAAAATTTTAGTTGTCGACGACGATAAAGAAATCGCACAATTACTCGAAATCTACATTAAAAACGAAGGGTACGAACCCCTGACTGCGTACAACGGGAAGGAAGCCCTGACCAAGCTCCACACCACGCCGGATATTGCGTTAATGATTCTGGACGTGATGATGCCCGAAATGAGCGGCATCGAAGTCATCAAGGAAGTCCGTAAAGACTCCCAGATTCCAATCCTGATCCTGTCGGCCAAGACGGGCGACATGGATAAGATCCAAGGGTTGATCACTGGGGCGGACGACTACGTGACTAAGCCGTTCAACCCGCTAGAAGTCATGGCGCGAGTCAAGTCCTTATTGCGGCGGAGCCAAGATCAAGTGACCGATGATAGTCCGGACATCTTGGACATTGGTACGCTGACCATCAACAAGGACTCACACGAAGTCAAGACCATTACTGGCAAGACCGTCTCCTTGACGGCGCTGGAGTTCGGAATCTTGTACTTGCTGGCGAGTCACCCCAACCGGGTCTTCTCGGCGGACGAAATCTTCGAACGGGTCTGGCGTCAAGAGAGTATCGTGTCGGCCAAGACCGTCATGGTCCACGTGAGTCACTTGCGCGATAAGATTGAAGAAGCCACGAACGGCGAGAAGGTCATTCAGACGGTCTGGGGCGTGGGGTACAAGATTGAATCCCACTAGCCCGACCAGCATGAAGCTGACCACCCGGGAGAAAAGCGCCTTATTTATGGAAGGCGTGGTCACGGTGATCCTGCTCCTCATGCTGAACTTGGCCCTGTTGGTGTTGATCGTTCAGGCAATCGAGAGCAATCCCGGACTCCGCGATGGGATCTTCATCATTAAACGCTCCGTGGTGTTAGGTCCCCACCACTATCAATTGTGGAGTTGGGAGAATCTCTTCATTAGTCTGATGATGGTCGCCGACGCAATGGTGGTCTGGTGGCGCCTGATTCGCCGCTACCGGCAGATGCAACTGCACCACATCATTGAGGAACTGCATTACATTGCCAACGGTCACTTCGACCACCGAATTCCGTTTCGTATCAGCGGGGACGTGCAACGGGTCGTGGACTCGGTCAACGCCCTGGTCGACTCGGTCATCCACTCGATGGATGAAGAACGAGCCATTGAGAAGTCGAAGGATGAGCTGATCACCAACGTCAGCCACGATATCCGGACGCCGTTGACCTCGATCATCGGGTACCTGGGCTTGATTGAAGACCAGCAGTACCATTCACAAGACGACCTGCTCAAGTACACCCACACGGCCTTTTTGAAGTCGAAACAGATGAAGTCGTTGGTCGACGACCTCTTCGAGTACACCAAGGTGCGGCAGACCGACACGCCGTTGAGTCTGACCAGAATCGACCTAGGGGCCATGCTGGAACAATTGGCGGCCAGCTTCGAACTGGAAGCCCAGAAGAAGGGGATGGCCATCAGTGCCACCGACGATTCGGCCGACCCACTGATGATGGAAGCCGACCCCGAGAAGCTGGTCCGGGTCTTCAACAACCTGGTCGCCAACGCCCTGAAGTACGGGGATGGCGGGAAGCAGATTACCCTGGCGGCCCAGCGTGTGAGTCCCGGTGAGTTAGAGGTCCGGGTCTCAAACGACGGGCCCAAGATTCCCAAGGCCTCGTTGGCGTTGATCTTCGAACGGTTCTACCGGGTCGAAGAGTCGCGCTCCAAGGAGACCGGGGGGACGGGGCTAGGATTGGCCATTGCCCAGAGTATCGTTGCGTTACACGGCGGATACATCTACGTGGAATCGGACGATACGCTGACTAGTTTCGTGATTCATCTGCCCGTTCAGCACGACCACCCGTTGACCGTGCCCCAACGCTTGAAGACGGGCAGTGTACCGAACTGAAAACTGTTGAATAATTGAAGCATTAACCATACCGCGGGCTTCGGCCGGCGATTACATAAGACAGGAGAATTGAATTTCTATGAAACGTTTGCGTAAATTTGTTGTCGGGCTGGTCGCAGCCTTGATGGTCACTACCGGAACCCTAGGCGGGAGCTTGACGTTGCCGACGGTAGCCCATGCGGCCACCACCAGCACCACCCAGACGGTGAATCTGAAGGCCAAGGCCGGAATCGCCGTTGACGCCAAGACGGGGCAGATTTTGTACGAAAAGAACGGGAGTCAAGCCTTACCGGTGGCTTCCATGACCAAGTTGCTCTCCATCTACCTAGTCTTAGATGCCATCCATAACGGGAAGCTGAAGTGGGACCAAAAGATCACCATCAGCAAGCCCATCGCTAAGATTGCCAAGAACACCAACCTCTCGAACGTGCCGCTGCGTGAAGGCCACAGCTACACGGTCAAGGCCCTCTATCAGGCCTCGTTGATCTACTCCGCTAACGGGGCGATTGAAGCCTTAGGGAGTGCCGTTGCGGGGTCACCGCACGCCTTTGTGACCCAGATGCGGGCGCAAGCTAAGAAGCTGGGGATGACCAACGCGAAGATCTATAACGCGTGTGGTTTGACCAATAAGCAGGTGGGCGACCTGGGGTATGCGAACTTATCCGGGAAGACGGAGAATGCCTGGTCCGCGGAAGACCAAGCCAAGCTATCCGTGGCCCTGTTGACCAAGTACCCCGAAGTCCTGCAGACCACTAAGATTACCAAGATGTGGTTCCAGAAGGGCACCCAAGACGCCACTAAGATGGAGAACTGGAACTGGATGCTCAAAGGCTTGTCCGCCTCCTATTCGAAGCTCCACGTGGATGGCTTGAAGACGGGGACGTCGGATGCTGCCGGGGCGAACTTTACCGGGACTTCCGACCATGGCGGTAACCGGATCATTACGGTGGTCTTACACGCCGCGCACAAGTCCGAGACCGACCCATCGCGGTTCCAACAGACCCAAAAGATGATGTCGTACGTCTACAACAACTTCAAGACGGTGACCTACCAGGCAGGTAGCCAAGTGGCCGGCGCCAAGACGGTCACCACGCACGACGCCAAGGAAAAGACGGCCAAGACGGCTTTGGCGAAGGACCTGAAGCTGTGGATTCGTAACGACCAGGTCGCTAGCAACGCAACGGCTAAGGTTCAACTGAAAAAGAGCTTGAGCCAAAAGGGTGCGCTGGAGGCACCGGTGAAGCAGAACCAACAGATCGGGACGGCCAACGTTTCCCTGAAGGGCGACCAATTGGGCTTCCTGGGGAACACTAAGACGGTCAAGGTGCCGTTAAAGACCACACAAGCTGTGGAAAAGGCTAACGTCTTCGTGCGGCTCTGGCGGTCAATCGTTGCCTTATTCTAATGTTTAAAAGTTGTCATCGAAATGGTGACCATCGGCGAGTAGCTGGTGGTCACCATTTTTTTGCGACTAAAGTTGAAAAATCGGCGGTCACTTGATTAGTATCAAGTTTAAGTTGGCCTCCGGATGGTACGCTATCAGCAGTCCTTAAATCAGAAGCCGCCTTTAGAGGGAGTAGAAGACCCTTATTCCTGGATAAGTCCATCCGCCGGAAAAAGAATTTAGGAATTTATAACGGGCTAAATTAGGCGGTTAATCATTGATATGACGGCAACTTTCCAAACTGAAAGATTGTCGATGGCCTGTTGTATTTTTGACAAGTCAAGTATTATTGTGCGAGAATATTTTCTAATATTAGCCGAGTATGTGCTTTTTTAAGGATATTTTGAGGATAAAGGGAGTTGGAAGTTTTGAACATGGTAAAAGGCGAATGGAACTACATTCGTCATAATCGGTTGATTTTAATCTCCGTGTTGGCGATTATGTTTATTCCGTTCCTCTACAGCATCTTCTTTCTACGGTCGGTTTGGGACCCTTACGGCGAGACCAGCGAATTGCCGGTCGCCGTGGTCAACCAAGATAAGGCAGTGACTTATCAAGGGAAGACCTTAAACGTGGGGAACCAGACGATTAAGAATTTGAAGAAAAATGACCAGTTAGGCTGGCATTTTGTCTCCGCAAACCAAGCGGCACAAGGATTGAAGGACCACAAGTACTACACGGTCATCACGATTCCTGAGAACTTTTCGAAGAACGCCGCGACGGCACTGGACAGTCATCCCAAGAAGATGACGTTCACCTACAAGACCAACGCTTCCGCGAACTACATCGCGAAAGTCATGAGTGATGTTGGAGCGGACAAGCTGAAGAGCGAGATCAGTGCGAAGGTCACCAAGGCCTACGCTCAAGCCACTTTCGACCAGATCTATAAGGTCGGTAAGGGGACGAACAAGGCCGCCAAGGGGTCGACCCAGTTGAAGGAGGGGACCGTGACCTTGACCGACGGCTTGAACACCTACACCACGGGTGTTAAGACCTTGAACAACGGATTACAACAGATGAAGACTTCCGTGACGCCACTTGCCACGGGGATTCAGAAGTTATCGACCGGGGCGGACACGTTGAAGTCCGGCTTAGGGCAATACACCGCTGCCGTGGGCCAATACACGTCCGGTGTTGGTCAGTATACCAGTGGGGTGAACCAGTTTACGGCTGGGGTCAGTCAATTGGGGGCAGGGATGCCTAAATTAATGGCTGGTGCTAACCAGTTAGATTCTGGTGCTCAGAGTTTGAATAAGGGTGTCTACCAATACGTTGATGGTGTTTATACACTGAATACCGGTGTCAAGCGGTTAGGTAACGGGGTAGGACCTTTAGCTGACGGCGTTTCCAAGCTTTATTCTGGAAGTACATCATTGAGTTCAGGACTGTCAGAGTTGAGCAACAACTCCAGCAGCTTGACGAATGGTGCTTCGACCTTAGCCAACGGGGCCAGTCAGGTCAGTCAAGGGGTATCTGCTTTACAGAGCCAATTGGATAGTATGATGGGCGGTAGCACGATGACCGATATTGCCCAAGTGCAATCCATGATCAACGACATCAATACGTTGAATGCTAACGGTCAGTTGACGCAACTGAAGGATACGCTGACGCCAGCGTTGACCCAGTTAGTGGCTGCTGAACGGCAAATGAACCAAGCTATGGCAGCTGAAAAGAGCGCTGCAGCGAAGGTTCAGAGCGCAGCAACGGGGAGTTCCACAAGTACGACTACGACGACCAACTCGGCTGATAAGAATGCCGCGGCTGAGACGAAGAGCGCGATTGCGGCAGCCCAAGCCAATGTCTCGAAGGCAAGCAGCGCTTCTGATGATAGTGCTAAGGACGCAGCGTTGAGTGCTGCTCAGTCGGCTTTGAAGCAGGCTGAAAGTCAAAATGCCAAGATTAGTGGGCAAGCGACCCAGTCAACTAAGGCAACGGATTCGGGTGTTAGCGCCGCTGCGGCAGAGTTACTGCAAGCACAAAAGAGCGTGGTTGCCGCGGGCAATAACCTGAGCGTTATGACCGGTGTTGTATCGACCATTACCCAAAACGGGGGGATCGATGCAACCACGGCGAATGCACTGTCAAACTTGGCTAGTGCAACCCAAGGCAGCAAGCTTAACGAGTTATCCGGAAAGCTGAATCAGCTCGGCAGTCTGTCCGCTAAAACGGCAGACCTGCAGAGACTGGTCAAGGGTGCCAACGACTTGAGTGATGGTGCCACAACGTTGAATGAGGGGATGACGAAGTATGCCTCCGGTGTCGATGCTGCTTTGGCTGGTTCCAAGCAACTCAACACAGGCTTAGGCTCATTAAACGCTCAAATTCCAACGTTGAAGAACGGAATTACTCAGATTATGAACGGGACTGCGAAGTTAGCTTCTAACGGTGCAGCGCTGAAGTCTGGCTCCAGTCAATTAGCCAACGGTACGGGTACCCTGACGAACGGGTTACAGACGGCTGCTGCTGGTGTGAATAAGTTGAACGCTAATACGGGTAAGTTATCCGCTGCCGGTAACAAACTCAACAGTGCCTCTGGTCAACTCAACAGTGCTTCCGGTCAATTGACCAGTGGGGCCGGCCAGTTGAGCAGTGGGTTACAGACCTTGAACAGCAAGGTACCAACCTTGACCAGTGGGGTCAACCAATTAGCCGACGGTTCCGCTAAGCTGGATGCGAATAGCAACAAGCTGATGCAGGGAACCAACAAGTTGAAGGACGGGAGTGGCCAATTGGCAAGCTCCTTGAAGGCTGGTGCCGACCAGATCAACAGTCAACCGTTGACTGACCGGACGGCCGCCATGTTCGCCGCCCCAACTAAGCTGAAGCACGAAAACTACAGTTACGTGCCGAACTACGGGCACGCCTTAGCACCTTACGTGTTATCCGTGGCCTTGTACGTGGGGGCGTTGGTCTTCAACTTTGCCTTCCCAATCCGGAAGGTCTCCATGGCCGGGGGCTCCGTTGCCGGCTGGTACTGGAGTAAGTTGTCCATCGGGGCCGTTGAAGCCTTTGCGATGGCTGTGATCGAACCGTCACTGATGATGCTGGGCGGGTTGACCGTGACGCATCCTCTGCAACTGATCATCTTGTCGATTGCGTTCTCGGAAGCATCGATGTTCATTGTGATGTTCCTGTCGATGCTCTTAGACAACCCAGGTCGGTTTATCGCGATGGTCCTGTTGATGCTGCAGTTAGGGGGTTCCGGTGGGACCTTCCCAATGGAAGTCACCAACCACTTCTACAACGTCGTGCACCCATTCTTGCCGATGACCTACTCGATTCTCGGGTTCCGGCAAGCCATTACCGATGGGATGGGTAGTGGCGTTGAGTGGCAAGCCGTTGGGGTTTTAGCCCTCTTCGCCTTCATCAGCATGGCATTACTTTACCCAACCATGCGGTGGTTACAGAAGAAGCATCTGATGGGTGAGTCCCAATTAGATGACAACCAAAAATTACAAGCCGTGGAAGATCCGACCAGCAAGCGTCATTCCTAAACGGTAAAGGAATCGGTCCTCAGGAGGGTAACCTCTTGGGGGCCGATTTTTGTGGTTATCACGCGATTTCCGGCCGGATAGCGAGTAGCCGGGGAATTAGTCTAGCGTTGGGCGAGAAACGCTGTCAGTCGTTGTGACGGGGGATGGTTGCGATTGAAAGGGGCCGGCTGAACCGGGGAAAGGTGAACCGGAATTTTAGACCGGATTCGTCAGGTAAAGAAATGGTGAAAAGCCCTCAAAACTTTTCACAAGAGATGGCGTGGTGACCGGGTTTAGTGGGGATGGGGCTTGATAAATGTTCGGGTAACTGTATGAAAATCTTGTGAAACATGGTAGAATATCAGCGTGCGGTTTTATAACGTATTTCATAATTCAAAGTATTCGACGGAGGCAAACATTCTTGAATAAACGAAGGCCAAACCCCAAACAAGTGCCAGATCCTAACGAACCACTATGGCGGTCGACACTCCGGGTAGCCATGCCCCTAAACTTAAGTTACGTTCCGATTGGGCTGGCTTGTGGGATTTTGCTACACGCGGCAGGCTTTAATACTTTATTGACGGGATTAGTGTCACTCCTGATCTTTTCTGGAGGGGCGCAATTCTTGATTGCCACGATGTTGACAATTAATTCTCCCTTACTTTCAATTGTCTTGATGCTGTTTTTCTTAGAGTTACGATATGCCTTACTGAGCTCGAGCCTATCCCCCTACCTCAAAGGGCAGTCTAACCGATTCTTGTTTTTCTTTGCGATTTCACTAAACGATGAAAACTATGCCATTAACTACCTTAAGTTCGCGACCGATAAGAAGTGGACGGGCAAGGAAGCGTTAATGGTCGAGCACTACTCATTGCTATTCTGGGCAATCAGTAACGTGGTGGGGAGTTTGATTGGGAGTGCCCTGAAGATTGATCTGGGCATTGTCAACTTTGCGTTAACCGCGCTGTTCCTGTACATGATCGTGATGCAGATCAAGAACCGCCTGACGCTTCTGATTTGTATCGTGGCGGGGCTGTTAGCAGCCGTCTGCATGATGATTGTCAAGAGTACGTTGGGCTTAGTGATCTCAACGATCATTGCGTCATTGATCGGATTCGCACTGGAAGCGACTCTGCGGAAGTATCTGCCGGAGAGTCACTGGCTCTGGAAGTTACGGAGTCCGGGAGCGAAGAAGTCAGCTGTTGAAACGTCGGATGGAAAATAAGGATGCAGGGAGAAGTTTATGAGTACAGTTAATACTTGGACCACGACACAACATTTTTGGCTGGTTATTCTGGGCTTTTGCGTGGCGTTTGTGCCGCGGTTCCTGCCACTGATGCTGTTTACCAAGCGGGAGATTCCCGAGTGGTTCAACGAATGGATGAAATATGTGCCGGTATCGCTGTTTACGGCGCTGGTGGTGAAGGATATCTTCATCGACAGTGCGACCTACCAAGTGATGTTTACGCAGATTCCGGAAATGCTTGCCTCGATCATCGTTATCATCGTGGCCTACCGGACGCGGTCCATGGCACTCTCGGTGATTATCGGCTTACTAGGAGTCTTTCTCCTGTCATTAGCTATTCACGTCTAAAATGTAAAACGTTAAAACAATCATGAGTGAAGTCGCAGCGTAGAGCTGGGGCTTTTTTTGTAAGCCAGGGAACGATTGAGGAGCCATCTGGTAACGCAAGAGGCTTAACCAAAAACAACGCGTCTAAGGCGTTCCACCAGAGAGGGGACGCTTTAGACGCGTTGTTCGTGATGATCATTAGTTAGAAGGTCACGTGGTTGGTCAGGGGCAAGACCACGCTGTAGACCACTAAGGCCACCAGCAAGGGCAGGCTAAAGCGCCGGAGACTGCTAAGCAGCGACGTGCCCCAGTTGATCAGGTAGCCCTTTTGATTCTGGCCCCAGTCGTTGTGTTGGATGGTCTCGCTGGTCAGCACGATAGCGATGTACAGCAAGCCGCAGAAGGCCAGGATGAAGACCAGGTAGAGCAGGATAACCAAGGGTTGGCCTTGGAGAAGAACACTGACGAACTGTGAAATGGCCACGATACCCATGGTCAGACTCAGGAAGGTCAGTAAGGTGACCGGCCAGCGCATGGGCAGGGTCGAGAAGACCAAGAAGAGCACGATGATCCGTAAGCCCATCAAGAGGGCGGCTAAGAAGCCGTTGAAGGTGAAGGGGTGGAGCGTGATGGTGTTGGGGGTGACCACGTGAGACAGGGTCAGGGTCAGCAGAATAATGGCTAAAACGACGCACCAACCGGTGAGAATCCGGGTGGTGAAGCGGGAAATATACAGTTTTGGCATATGGGTGAAGCTCCTTTGACTAGAGTGGCCCGTGATTGGGCTAAATGGTAGGGACTACGTGTCAGGAACCATCTTATCATATTAGGCGGGGTCTTGAAACGCTTTCTCCGGGACTGGGTGGCTCTGAACCGGAGCGGCGGGTCCGAGTGCAGGATTCACCGGCGGGCCGGTGGTTTCTGCGTTTGCAGATTGGTTTGGGCCTAGTCCTGCTGGTTGGCCCGGCCCGAAGCCTAGGTGGTCAAAACATTCAGTGACCACAGCAAAAAGGCCCTCAACTGTCCGGGTGATCAATCCAGACGGTGAGGACCTTTATCGTGACGGGCCGATCCGCGGTCGGCGCGCCAATTGATTTAATCTGTGACTTTATCCGTGTCAGCGTACATGTAGTCCCGCGTCATAGGAAGCATTCGGGCGGAAGGCCCCTTCGAGATCAAATACTGAATCACGTCAATATTACCAGATTTGAAGGAGGCAGCGCAAGCCTGGAGATACAGGTCCCACATCCGTACGAACTTCTCGTCGAACATCTGAGCGACTTCATCGCGGTGAGCGTTAAAGTTCTGGTCCCAGATCTCAACGGTCTTTTGGTAGTGGCGACGCAGGGGTTCCATGTCATCGATTTGTAAGCCGTTCTCGATGATGTGGGTGGTGTTTTCCACCAGTCCAGGAACGTAGCCACCAGGGAAGATCCACTTGTTCAACCAACCGTTGTTGGCACCGCCTTGTTGCCGCGTGATCCCGTGAATCAAGGCGACCCCATCGTTCATCAGGTATTTCTGAACGCAGTTGAAGTATTCACCCAGGTTCTCGGCACCCACGTGTTCGAACATCCCAACGGACGTGATGTAGTCCCATTGTTCGTTCCCCAGTTCCCGGTAGTCTTCCAACCGGACTTCGGCAACGTCTTGTAACCCTTCATTTTGGATGCGTTGGTTCACGTAGTCGTATTGTTCTTGACTCAGGGTGATCCCCGTTACGTGTAAGCCGTATTCCTTAGCGGCCGTCAGCATCAACGTGCCCCAACCACAACCGATATCCAAGAGGGTCTTACCCGGTTGCGGGTGCAACTTCTTGATGATGTGGTGAACCTTGTTGACTTGGGCCGTTTCAAGGTCGTCTTCAGGCGACTCGAAGTAGGCACAGGAGTAAGTCATGGTGTCGTCTAACCAGAGTTGATAGAAGTTGTTCCCAATATCATAGTGGTTTTGGACGTCCGTCTTGCTTTCCTTTTCGGTATGCTTCTGTTTAGGTAAGAAGTGAATGTACTTCTTGTTATGGAAGAAACTGTCGGCGTTTTCGTAAGCCGAAGTCAGTAAGTCTTCGATACTGCCATCGATTTCGATGGTGCCGTCCATGATGGCTTCCCCCAGCGCAATGGATGCGTTGCGGGAGATTTCCTTGACGGGAATCGCCTGGTGGATGGTGATGGTGTTGGCAGGAGTGCCGGTCCCATAAACATCGCTAGTGCCGTCCCAATAGTTGACGCGAACGGGGATGTTAAAGGTGTGGCTTAGAAACGTTTTGTAAAAAGTTTTTTCAAGCATGTCAGCGGTCCTCTCTCTGGTTTTCGCAGTTTCCAGTAAAGGAAACAGAATTACTCTGCCATTATACGCTTATCGGTCTAGGGGTGTAAGGGAAGACTCTTGATGTAACCGCTATCTATGGCGGTTAGTTTGTAAAAATATCAGTTTTTCCTGTGAGCATGGTATAATGAAACCACAATAACCAGCGGAGGTCTTTTACTGTGAAAAAATGGGTATGGGTCGTGGCAACCATCGTGGTGGCACTGTTGATTGGCGGCTACGCTTATTCCAATCATCATGCGACAGCCAAGGAATATGATGCGGCCATGACTAACGGGCGAACAGCCTTACAAGCAAAAAATTACACGCAAGCGGAAACGTACTTCCAGAATGCGCTGAAACGAAAACTCAATGATCCTAAAGCCCAGACTTATCTGTTGCAGACGCAACGGTTCGTCGCGGGGGAAAACGCGTTAACGGCACGGAAGTTCGCGAACGCCCAAAACCGTTACCAGAAGGTCCAAGACACCAAGGACGGGTCGGGTGTGCTCCGGCAACGGGCGAAGAAGCGCTTGACGCAGGTCAAGGGCATCCGGGCCAACGTGGCGCAATTCAAGGCCATTTTGAAGCAGGCTCAGGCCCAAAATCAGGCGTTGGATTACGGCAAGTCGAATAGTACGCTGGACCAGCTCTTCACCAATAAGCAGTTCCAAGAAAGCTACTACAAGAACCTGTACACGCAAGCTCTGGCATTACGGAAAGCCAACAACGCCAGTCAATCAGCGGCGTCCTCCAGTACGACCACGACCAGTGATTCGGCGGCAACCAGCAGTAGCCGGGACACCACGAGTGGTTCGCAACAGCAGAACAGTAGTAGTGCGGCTCTGACCTCGTCCGAATCTAAGGCGGCTAAGAACTACCAGGGATCCAACGAGTACACGGTCACTAAGAAGCAAAAGGAACTGAACGGCAAAGTCATTACGGCGGCGCAGATCAGTTCGGCCCGGCAGACCATTAACGCTGCTGGGGGGCAAGCGGATGCCATGAGTGACCAAGATGTCCGGGTTGCCATGCAACAAGCCCACAAGAAGGGTATCTCATTGACGAAGTACACCCAAACTTATTTGAAGTAAGCACGAAGCCATTGGTCCGTCACGGACTAGTGGCTTTTTTCTTGAGGTTCGTAAGGTTAACTGCCAAACGTATCGTGTCTTTTTTAACAATTAGTTTTGTTGTTTTGCGAACAAAAAGTTAATCGGAACATTGATTTGGCGGGCAATGCAGACGCTTATTCACCTGAATAACGGGCGAGTCATTATTCACCCTAGATTGGTAAGGGTGGTTTACTATAGTACTAGGTCCACAGAGCCAATTACACTTAAAGGGGGGTAAGGTGATGTGGCGCCGCTTAACCGGTTCGTGACGATCTTGGGGGATCAAGCGGACCCACTGAACCACTGTTGGTTGAGGGTCAGGTTAAGTTGGGTGTTTGACATCACCAGGTATTATGATTATCAACAAGCACATTATGCGGACGACGAACGAGAAACAAGTCCTACAGCAGATTGTGAACGAAGGACCCATCTCGCGGAGTCAGATTTCACGGAACCTGAGTCTGAACAAGGTGACGGTCTCGGATATTTATAGTGAGCTCTTGCACGAAGGGTTGATTCGAGAAGTCGGTCACGGGGTCAGCACGCGTAACGGTGGCCGGAAGCCCGTCATGGCGTTACTGAACGTGGATTACGGGTACGTCTTGAGTATCAATATCCTCCGGCAACGGTTTACCATCTTGACTTGTCAGTTAGATGGCAAGTCCCACGATTACGCCAGTGTTTCCACGAAGAACGTGGATCTGACCACGGTGTTGGACATGATCGAAGACCGGATCAACCAAGTGATCGAACAGCACGAGAACAAGTTGCTGGGCTGGGCATTCGGGCTGGACGGCATGATCTACGATAATCAGATTCTGGATGCGGGCTTAAAGGGGTTGAAGAACTTCGACCTGGCCAAGTACTTTGGCGATAAGTTCAACATTCCGGTCGTATTGGAAAACATTGCGAACCAGTCGGCCATCTTCGAACGGGACTTCTCCGGCGAAGGGGTCTACCGGGACCTGGTTGCCGTGACGATTCGGGACCAAGTCAGTGCCGGCATTATCACCAACGGGCACCTTTACCGGGGACACCGGGGTGAAGCGGGCGTGATTGGCAAGTGTCCGTTAGCCGACCGGTACCAAGAAGAAGCCAACGAGACCGTGAACCACTACGTCTCTGAAACGGCGGTTTTGAAGCAGATCATGGCTTGCCAGCAACTGAACCGGGTCGACGTGAACCGGATTCGGCGGGATTACCTGGGACACGACCAGAAGCTCTTACAGATTCTGGACGAATTCTCCTACTACCTGGCCAAGGTCTTGGGGAACATCTCCAGTAGCTTTGCGCCGGACGCGATTCTCCTGAACGCGCCGATCCTGGAACTCCTGCCAGAGTTGATGGATGACGTGCGGAGCTACGTTGATAAGTTGGCGATTCCGCGGAAGGCGCCGTTACTCCTGACCAAGAACGCGAAGGAAGCGTCCTTGATGGGTGGGGCTTCTGCCGTGATCCACAAGGTCTTAGGCCTAGACGACTTACAGTTGACCTTCAGTAATCAACGAGACGTGGTTTTGGAACAACTAGAATCTTAATGAAAACGATTAGGGAGGCAGTCACCGCGGGGCGGCTGCCTTTTTGCGTGGTAGCCAGAGTCTGGTCGGGTCAGTTTAGCGGTGGAATTGGTTGCGTAGACTGGTCGGGGGTGGGAAATTCTTAGGAAATTAAGGGGGATGCGGTATAATAAACTTACTATCAACCGGGGAGGTTCTAAAGTGACTTTATGGCAACGTTTCATCGATAACGTACGGTTGCGGCGCTTTGTGGTGCTGGCTTTGTTGATCTTCGTTCTGTGGCTGGTCCGCAGCGAGATGAACATGATCCTGCTGACGTTTATTTTTACTTTTATGGTCTTGAAAATCGTTCACTTTGTGCGGCGGCACGTCAAGATTCCCGCACAACTGATCGTGATCCTGACCTACGTGCTGGTCTTAGGCGGCCTGTATTGGGCGGTCACCACCTATCTCCCGCAAATCGTGACGTCGTCGGTCCACGGCATCGAGAACCTGTACCGTTTCTACCAGAATCCCGACAACGACACCAGTCAGATTGCCCAGTGGATTACCAACTACATCAGTACGTCCGACCTGATTGGTCAGGTGCAGAATAGTGCTAAGGTGGTCTTGAACTACCTGTCAACGATTGGGTCCTTTGGGGTCACGCTGTTCATGTCGATGATCCTGAGCTTCTTCTTCACCATTGAAGACAAGCAGATGGCGGCGTTCTCCAAGCGTTTCTTGACCAGTACCTACAGCTGGTTCTTCCAAGACATCAAATTCTTCGCGGACAAGTTCGTGAACACCTTTGGGGTGGTCCTGGAAGCCCAACTCTTCATCGCGCTTTGCAACACCGCGATTACTACCGTGGTCCTGGCCATCATGCAGATGCCACAGTTGCCGACGTTAGCTATCATGATCTTCGTCTTGAGCCTGGTTCCCGTGGCCGGAGTCATCGTGTCGATTATTCCACTGGCCATGCTGGGGTATTCGGTGGGCGGTTACCGCTACATCATCTATATTCTGGTTATGATCGTGGTGGTCCACACTTTGGAAGCCTACGTATTGAACCCCAAGTTCATGGCGAGTCGGACGGAATTGCCGATCTTCTACACCTTCGTGGTCCTGCTGGCCGGAGAACAACTCTTCGGTGTCTGGGGCCTGATCGTGGGGGTCCCCATCTTCACGTTCTTCCTAGATATCTTGGGCGTCCGGCCGGTTCACGGCCTGCACCCCGGGGTGGATGTTGATAAGTTGCGTCAATACGGACGGGAACACATTCCTCACCGGAACCCGGATGGTTCGGAGCCACATGGTCATTCGAAGGACCATTCTGAAAAATAATTAGGTAAAACGCTTGGACAGTGATGACCGCAAGGCTTAGCTGACCGGGCGTTTTTGTTTGCCAGTTGACAGGGGATTCCAGACCCACTATAGTGTTGATAACTCAATAAGCATTCCTTTAATTCTATCGTCCCGTGAGGCGAGTAAGGTATCGGCGCAAGCCCACTATTTTCGTCTATCACGGGAAGAGTGGGCATTTTTTGTCGGCAGAATTGAGGGGATGGGGTGAAGACAGAGGAGGAAATTGACGTGGCAGAGAAACATGATTATCGGAATCCCGAGGCGGTCCTGGACGTGTACGAACGGCCAGCGATGCCGGGATGGATCTTTCTATCGTTACAGCACTTATTCTCAATGTTTGGGTCCACGGTGCTGGTCCCATTATTGGTGGGGTTGAACCCCAGCATCGCCCTGTTTAGTTCCGGGGTGGGGACCCTGTTACATATCCTGATTACTAAGGGGCGGATTCCGGCCTACATGAGTTCCAGTTTTTCGTTTATCGTCCCCAGCATTGCCTTGATGAAGGCGGCCGGGTACGCCGGGGTGGCTCAAGGGACCATTGCGGTCGGCCTAGTGTACCTGTTGGTGGCGACTTTGGTCGGGCTCTTCGGGTCTGACTGGATCGATAAGGCCTTACCGCCAATCGTGGTGGGGCCCGTGGTGGTGGTCATCGGGATGTCGGTGGCCGGCAGTGCGGCGACCAACGCGATGATGAACCACGGCCATTATGATTTGAAATACTTCGGGATTGCCATGTTTACGTTGTTCTTAACGGTGCTGTTCAACATGTACCTCAAGGGATTTTGGAGCAACATCGCCATCCTGCTGGGCATCGTGGCTGGGTACGTCTTGTCTATGGCACTGGGTATCGTGGATTTCTCGAAGGTCGCCAGTACGCCGTGGTTGGAACTGCCCGCATTTGAGTTTCCCTTCGTCAGCTACCAACCTAAACAGATCTACTGGGACGCCATCCTGAGTTTTGCGCCAATCGCGTTCGTGACCATGGCGGAACACTTGGGACACATCATGGTACTGGATGAATTGACCCACCGCGACTTCTTCAAGAATCCAGGCCTGCACCGGACGTTAGCCGGTGATGGGACGGCGTCAATCTTCGCCGGCCTGGTCGGTGGGGTGCCGATTACCTCGTACGGGGAAAACATCGGGGTCATGGCCGTCAATAAGATTTTCAGTGTCTACGTGATTATCGGTGCGGCGGTCTTTGCGGCGCTGTTCGGCTTCGTCGGGAAGCTAAGTGCGTTGATTCAGACGGTGCCCGGGCCCGTGATTGGGGGTATCAGCTTCGTGCTCTTCGGGGTCATCGCGGCTAGTGGGTTACGGATCTTAGTTGAGAACAAGGTGGACTTTAACCTGAAACGCAACCTGATGATTGGGTCCGTAATCCTGGTCATCGGAATCGGGAACGCCTACCTGCAGATTGGCACGTTCCAGTTCACGGGAATCGGGGTCGCAACGGTGGTCGGTATCTTGTTGAACCTGATTCTGCCACAACAGGCCCGTTCGGAAGAAACGAAAAAGATTGCTTAATTGAATACGGGGAAAATACGTCTGGTCAAGTGATTTGGCCAGGCGTTTTTGAGTTGTCTTGATGACCGAACCAAGCCACCAGTGGTTATGTGGCAACATTACCCTAACTTGTCGTTTGGACGTTAAAATTTAAGCCCACTTAGGCCGTCACCCATATAGTAGATATAGCGATTAAAGGGGAGGTGTGAACGCGATTCTAGCGATTGCTTAATTGAGAGACGAGCTATTGAGGGGGAGAATTTTTCATGGAAAAGGCTTTAAGAAAGCGTCTGGCGGTGACGGCCACGACCGCTGCGGCCGTCTGTGTTTTAGGCTTACCCGTGGTGGGGCAAGCGGCAGCGGTCTCGGTCACCGGTCTGCAGGATAGTGATGCGACCGTTACGGATACGACGGGGAAGTCCGCATCTGGTGATTTTAGTGGCTGGGAGAACTACCAGGTCAATTACCACTGGTCCCTCGCAACGGGGACACCGGTGGCCAACGGGGATACGGCCACGGTCACGTTGCCCAACGGCTTGACGGCGGATAGTACCCTGAATCTTCCATTGAAGGACCAGACGGGGCAAACGATTGGGACGTTTACCATTCAGGAAGGCGCCACGACGGGAACCATCACCTTTAACGGGCAATCAACCGCGGATAGCACGCTAGCGGGGACGTTGGCCGTGTACAGCCGGGGTACCAGTAAGGTCATGGATACGCAGAATAATTGGACCATTAATAAGATTGGGTGGATTGCCAATTCTGCAGCGGACGGGCAGCCAACGTTGCTGACCTGGAACGTGGCCTTTAACGCCGCCAGCAAGCCGTTAGGGGACGTTACGATTACCGATGACTTGGGATCGAACCAAGCGTACGTCCCTGGTAGCGTGATTGCCACGGAAGGGGCCTACGACAGTACCGGGGCCTTTGTGGGCAACGGGCAACAGATTACACCCGTGGTGACTAGCAACGGGAACCAGTTGACGTTCCTCTTTCAAAATGTCGATACGGCGGTCAATATGACCTATAACGCAACGCCAACCGTGACGGGTACCGGTCAGGTCTGGGCAAACACCTCGGCCATTTCCGGTGGCGCTACAGGGAACGTCTCGGCGCAGGTCGCCTGGGGCGGAACGGGGTCTGCGAATGAAACCGCAGCCGCGTCTAGCAGCACCAGTGACCCGCAACCAACGGATCCGGTGACCAGTTCCAGCTCCAGTACCAAGGACCCGGCGACGGATCCAACTAGCAGTTCGAGTACCACGACCAAGCCAGCTGATCCGGCGACGTCATCGAGTACCGCAACCAGCTCTTCAAGTAGTGCGACGACGGATCCGGTGACTAAGCCGACAACGGGAACCAGTAGTGCGGATAGTACCACGACCAAGCCAACCACGGACCCGAGTACCACGACCACGAAGCCGACCGACCCGACTAGCAGTTCCTCGAGTAGTGCGGCGTCTAGCCAGTCAACGGACCCGGCAACCAGTCCGTCCAGCAGTTCTACGACTAGTCACTCTGCTGATCCTGTGACTAGCGCCTCGAGTAGTTCTGCGACGGCCCAGCCTGCGGACCCAGCAACCAGTTCGTCGAGCAGCGCAACTAGTTCTAAGGACCCCGCAGCTAGTTCTTCAAGCACTAGCCAGGCCACGGACCCCACAACTGATCCGACGACATCCGCAACCAACTCGTCGAGTAGTGCGGTGACCGCCCCAGCTACGGCCCCCGCAAGTGACCCCACGGACCCTGCTGATCCGGTAGAAACGCCAGTGACCGGGCAAACAACGACTGACCCGACCGACCCGGCGACGGATCCCGTGATTAAGCCTAAGGCCAACGCGCACACCAGTGGGATGCCCGTGACCATCACGCCGGAACCCCGGCTGGTGACGTCCGGTTCGGTAACCCAGCGTCCTACGGTGTCCGGCACGCCAATCCTAGCGCACCGGGCAGGTACACCAACGGCTGCGACCAAGTCCACTAATGCCGTAGATTCGCGGCCAAACGCGGCGGTTACCACGGTTACGCCGGCGGCCCAACGGCGTAGTGTCCCGGCTAAGCAAGCCGCGACCGTTACGCCGCAACCAACCAGTGACCGGTTACCCCAGACGAATGAACACCAGTCAAGTCTGGGAACCTTGGTTGGCCTAGCCTTTATGGCGGGGCTGGGCTTCTGGATCTGGAAGCGTCGGTTCTAAGTTGTGATTTATGAAATGACCCCTGGTTCAGCATGACCTGACGGTGAGTTGACGTATATGGACAGGCCCCGGTCCCCCAACCGGGGCCTTTTGGCTGTGGTGAAAAAATTCCGGCGTTTGCAACCCTTTAGAGACTAATCTAATTAGTTGCGGGGCACGACTGGCACTACCAGGGGGTGATGGAATGGCAAATTCGCCATTCCACCGTTTCCCGGCCTATCATGAACGTGAAATCAGGAGGACAAGCGTTAGAATCCTTGCTTTCAGACATTGTGACACGAGGCATTTATTTGGAAGGTGATTGATGGACGGGACACAACGAATTTAATATGAGTCAAAGGAGGAGTAATGATGCATAAGTTTGTTTATGCACTATTTATAGGATTAGCAACGATTCTATTTGGGATCACCCTGACTGCTCCGGTGACGACACACGCGGCGGAGATCCAGGTTGCTGGGTTGAGCGCTGCCGATGCCATTATCAAGGATGAGAATGGACAGGTCGTCACGAATAGTACATCGTTTGATAAGTACCAAGATTACACGGTTAATTATAATTGGTCGATTCCTAACGGCGTCAAAGTCGCGGGGAACACCTCCACTGTGACGGTTCCATCCGGCTTGGAACCAAGTTCGGATATTGCGTTTGACATCAAGGATGCCAACGGCGTCACGGTCGGGACCTTCGCCATTAAGGCGGGGTCGTCGACAGGGACCATCACGTATAATCAAGCCGCGGATAGTGCGTCTAACCGGACGGGGTCGTTATCCTTCCACGCGAAGGGGACTAGTGATAACAACAATACCGGAAGCGGTTGGACCATCAATAAAATCGGATGGATTTCCGGTCAAGACAGTAAGGGGACGCCCACGCAGTTAACTTGGAACGTGGCGTTTAACTCTAAGAGTGCGGCGATTGGAAACGCTACGATTACCGATACCTTAGGGCCCAACCAAACGTTTATTCCGGATAGCGTGTACGCCGCAACCGGTGATTATGACGCCAACGGGAACTTCATTCCGGATGGTGGTACGATCACACCAACGGTCAGCGTTAATGGGTCGACCATCACCTTTAGCTTCACGAACGTGAATAAAGCGGTCGACATGTACTACAAGACCACGCCACAGCTGGTCAATAATGATGGTAAGTGGACCAACACCGCGACCTCGTCGAACGGTGGTACGGTCAGCGCGACCGTCTCTTGGGGCGGTAGTGGTACTGGTAGTGGTAGCGCGTTAGGCACCGCTGTGTTGAACAAGACGGCGCCGGACGGTACCAAGTTGGCCGGTGCGGTCTACAAGTTAGTCGACAGTACGGGCGACGTGATCATTCCGGAACTGACCACCAATGAAAATGGTCAGATTACCATAAATGATCTCAATCCGGGCACTTACTCTTTGGTTGAAGTTGCGGCACCAGCGGGCTACATGGTCAACACGATGCCTCATGACTTCACCATTGTGGCTGGCGATACCACGCCAGTGACGGTGAGTGCTGTGGATGACAAGGATACCGACTTAGGTGGCGGCGGGAGCTTAGACCAAGGCTCCGTAACCGTTACTAAGACGGGCGCCAACGGGGTGGCTTTGCCAGGAGCGGTCTTCGAATTGAAGGACGCTACGGGCACGGTCATCAAGGACGGCTTGACCACGGATAATGAGGGTCACCTGTATATTCCGGGTCTGGCCGCTGGCACCTACACGTTAGTGGAAACGCAAGCGCCAGAAGGCTATGAATTGAACCCAACGCCAACTGAGTTTACGATTCCGACAACGGGTGGGAACCAATCCGTCACCGTAACGGATCAGCCAACGTCAACGGCACCAGGGACCACCACGCCAACGACGCCAGAAGAACCTGGGACCACCACACCGGAGCAACCGGGAACCACCACGCCAACTGAACCAACGACGCCAACGAACCCAGCTATACCGGAAGAACCAGGAACCACGACGCCAACGAATCCGGTAACGCCTGAGGAACCTGGGACTACCACGCCGACGAATCCAGCAACGCCTGAGGAACCTGGGACTACCACGCCGACGAATCCAGTAACGCCGGAGCAACCCGGGACCACGACGCCAACGAATCCGACAGCGCCTGAAGAACCGGGAACCACGGTACCAACGACGCCTGTAACGCCTGGGGAACCGGGAACCACGGCCCCAACGACACCGGTTACGCCAAGTCAACCAGGAACGACGCCGACCGCACCAGTTGCGCCAACCACGCCAACGGTACCTGGGACCACGCCGGAGACGCCAACCACGCCTAGTGAACCAGGGACCACCACGCCAACCGTGCCGGGAACCACGCCGAATACGCCAGGGATGACGCCATCCGGTCAAGGTAGTGCGGACAATGGTACGGGAAGTGCTACGGCTCCCGCAACGTCTGGTCAAGGGACGACGACCCCGGCAACAACGGATCGGTTGCCCCAGACGAGTGATCAGCCGGCACCAATCGCAGTTGTGATTGGCCTGTTGATGCTGGTTGGATTAGGCGGATTTGTCTGGTTCCGCAAGACTGAGAAGTAAATGAAAACGCTTGACTGGCAACGGTCGAGCGTTTTTTGCTGTCTGGGTGACCGAACATTGTGAAAAATGTGAATATAGCTGAAATTTTTAGGGAGATGGTGTAGAATAACAAGGTATTCTACGAAAGAAAGAGGTCTAAGGAATGGCAAAATTAGTACTGATTCGCCACGGCCAAAGTGAATGGAACCTTTCAAACCAATTCACTGGCTGGGTTGACGTTGACTTGAGTGAAAAGGGTGTTGAAGAAGCAAAGGCTGCTGGTAAGAAGATCAAGGAAGCCGGCTTGGAATTCGACTACGCTTACACTTCAGTCCTGAAGCGGGCTATCAAGACGTTACACTACGTTTTGGAAGAATCCGATCAACTTTGGATTCCAGAAGTTAAGACGTGGCGTTTGAACGAACGGCACTATGGCGCATTACAAGGCTTAAACAAGAAGGAAACCGCTGAAAAGTATGGGGACGACCAAGTTCACATCTGGCGGCGTTCTTACGATGTTTTGCCACCACTTCTGAGTGCTGATGACGAAGGTTCCGCTGTGAACGACCGTCGTTACGCTGACTTGGATCCAAACATCGTCCCTGGTGGGGAAAACTTGAAGGTCACTCTGGAACGGGTTATGCCTTTCTGGGAAGACCAAATCGCACCTAAGTTACTCGACGGCAAGAACGTTGTGATTGCTGCCCACGGTAACTCCTTACGTGCTTTGAGCAAGTACATCGAACGGATCTCTGATGACGACATCATGAATCTGGAAATGGCTACTGGTGAACCAGTGGTTTACGACTTCGATGACAAGTTAAACATGACGAACAAGACTAAGTTGGGTAAGTAATTTCCTGACTGGTTGTGGCCGACCTGGCTTGCTGGGTCGGCTTTTTTCGTGTCCACTTGCATCATGGTCACTAGGTTCTGTAGAGTAACCCGTCAGTGTTGTAAGAAATTAAGTTCAGGGAGAACCACCTTATTTTTGTACTAGGATGACCCGAACTTACTGGTGTAAGCCCTGATATTAGGAGAACCTTTGAAAAGAAGCCTCTTTATAGTCCTTTACGGAAAAACTCCTCTTTAAATAGACAAACTTTGATGTTCTGTTTGTCTATTTAAGGAGGAGCGTGCTCATCAGCGATGATTATGGGATTTTACGATGTTATAGGAATTTAAAATTATTGAAATAAGCATTAATAACAGTAGAATCCATACGTACTTCATAGAATATTTTGAGAAACCAACTGTTATTATATAGGTAAGTAATGATAATGGTGTAATAAAGTTACAGTAAAATAGGACTTTGGTGCGACGGATTAACCAGGATACCACTGAAATTACGATTAGAATTATGAAAAGCGCTACTGAATTGGTTTTCCAATAAAGCTCTGCGCCAATACTTGTGAAAGATGAAGATTGAAATGAAGCTAAAACGACAAACAGACATAGAGATATGACGTTAGCTATCGTCGATAAGGTATAATTTTTCACCACTTTAATAGACACCAGCCTTATAACTCGTATATTTTATAAAAGTCCGTCCTTGATCATAACTTGGAATTAGAAAATCTTTTTCAAATTTTTGCCATTTTTCTTTTGAAAGACTGAGAGGGTAATGCGTTTTTGTGGAACACCTTGTGGCATAAAGATTGAATCTGTCTAAAAGTTCAGAAACATGTTCTGGAGCATTGTAAACAATGGCAAATAATAGATGAACTATGGATGGTAATGCAGCGATTTTAGTAGCATACGTTGTTTTAGCTAGCAAAATAGTGTCTCCTACGCAGTTAATAATTTTGTGGGGGAGATTGCAAGAATTATCCGAACACTTATTAGAACCTCATCTGTTCCCAGAAGA
>NZ_AZDT01000045.1 GCF_001434785.1 Levilactobacillus namurensis DSM 19117
AGCACTTGAATCATGTGTTTGATGGGGATTTTGGAGTTTCTGGTGAATAATTCAGGTTTATTGACCCATTTTTAAGGGTCAAAAATTAAGGGTTGAGCCACGGTGAACAGGTGTTCGCCGTGGCTTTTTGCGTGCTTGTGCGTAAATTTATAAAAATTCGGAAACGTTGTGGTAGAAAGTGGGGGGGTGTGGTAAACTTGGGAATAGTTACAAGTTAGGGGGATTGGCTATGTTCATGGGCGAATTTGAGCATTCGATTGACGCCAAAGGACGGCTGATTATCCCCGCCAAATTCAGAGAACAACTTGGCGACCATTTCGTGGTTACCCGCGGGATGGATGGTTGTTTATTCGGTTATCCATTATCTGAGTGGGCGCTTTTGCAAGATAAACTGAAAGCCTTGCCACTCAACCATAAGGACGCCCGGGCGTTTGTCCGGTTCTTCTACTCGGCTGCCACGGAATGTGAGGTCGATAAGCAGGGCCGCATCAACCTCCCTAAGCCCCTTTGCGAACACGCAGCATTGACGAAACAGTGCGTGATCGTGGGGGTCGCCAACCGGTTTGAAATTTGGAGCGCCGAGCGGTGGACCGCGTTTGCAACGACCGCTGAGGAAAACTTTGACGATATCGCTGAAAAAATTGATTTTTAATCACAAATTTTGACTTTTAAAGAAGGGAGTGTGTTTATGGAAGACTTTCATCACGTCACAGTACTTTTAAACGAAGCGGTGGCGGGTCTCGCCATCCAACCAACAGGAACTTACGTCGATTGCACTTTAGGTGGCGGTGGTCACAGCCAGCACATTCTCGAACAATTGACGACTGGTCACTTGTATGCCTTTGATCAAGACCAGACCGCCATTGACTATAACCAAGAACACCTCAAGGACGCCTTAGCCGCAGGGAAGGTCACGTTTATCAAGAACAACTTCCGAAATCTGCAGGCCGCGTTGAACGAGTTGGGGGTCACCCAGGTGGACGGTATCTTGTACGACCTGGGGGTTTCCTCTCCGCAGTTCGACGAAGCCGACCGGGGCTTTAGCTACCAGCACGACGCACCGTTAGACATGCGGATGGATCAGAGTGCCCCGTTGACGGCTTGGACGGTGGTCAATGAATGGTCGTTCAACGACTTAGTTCGGATCTTTCACCGGTACGGCGAAGAGAAGTTTGCCAAGCCCATCGCCCGAGCTATTGAACGCCACCGCCAAACGGCGCCCATCGATACGACGGGCCAACTGGTCGAGATCATCAAGGAAGGGATTCCCGCGGCCGCTCGGCGGCACGGTGGACATCCAGCCAAGAAGGTCTTCCAGGCGATTCGTATCGCGGTCAACGATGAGTTGGGTGCGTTAGAAGCCTCGCTGGAACAGGCCATCAAGTTGTTAGCCCCCCACGGGCGGATCAGCGTGATCACTTTCCAATCTTTGGAAGACCGGCTGGTCAAGACCATGTTCCGAGAGCAGTCATCGTTACCAGAATTACCCCACGGCTTACCCGTGATTCCCGACCAGTTGCAGCCAGACTACAAGCTGGTCAACCGCAAGCCTATCGTTCCGACGGACGCGGAATTGGCAGCCAATCATCGCGCCCACAGTGCTAAATTGCGAATTCTCGAAAGATTAGATTCGACTCACTCATAAAATAAATATCGACATAGGAAGATGATTATTTATGGCGCAAAATAGTTTAGCAGAGGCGGTTCCACTCACCACGGAACCCAAACGACGCCAACACATAGAACAACCACAACCGCAGCTCCAACCGACCCCACAAGGTCAGCCGCAGAAACTCCCCGTCTCTAAGTTTGAGAAGTGTCTCATGACGGTGGGGGGACTCATTCTAGCGGTGATGATGGTTTTTGTTGTTTCTTCGAAGATTGCAATGAGCAACGCACAACACCAATTGCAGTCCATTAATCAAACCACGGCGACGTATCAGAATCGCAACACGAATACCCAACAAGAAATCAATGAATTGCAAAGTCGCAGTCGGCTTGATAAGATTGCACGAAAACAGGGATTGGAATTGGACAACGCGCGAATAAGGAATGTTAATAAATAATGACCAATTCTCCTAAGCGTCCTAATAAACACACGAATACACGCAGAAACCGGAAGCACTTTGGCCAGTTTCTGTTTTTGGTTTTTTTTGCGGTCTTCTGTCTTATCGTCGGCCGCTTTTCGTATATTTCCATCGGAAAAAAAGTTCAGAATGTTAATTTGAGTGCCGCCGCCCAACGTTTGTATACGGCAAATGAGACGTTGAAGGCTAAGCGGGGGACGATTTATGATGCCAACAACCAGCCCATCGCGGAAGACACCAGCGTGTACTCATTATACGTGGTGTTGGATAAGCGGCAGGTCGGGTTGAACGGCCAGAAATTGTATGCTACAAATAAAGAAAAGATCGCTACGGTTCTGGCGAAAAACCTGCCGATCACGCGGCAAAAAGCCCTGGATATCTTGACGCCTAGTAAGGGTCACCCGTTCCAAGTTGAATTTGGGACGGCTGGACAGAATATTTCGCTGACCACTAAACAAAAGATTCAAAGCTACCATTTGTCCGGAATTAACTTTGTCCAACAGGAGTCGCGTCTCTACCCGAACGGGGTCTTTGCATCGCACCTGATTGGGTTAGCCCAATCCCAGACTAAGAATGGTCAGACCAACTTGACGGGAACTATGGGCATCGAACAGGCCTTTAACCGGGAACTGACCGGGACGGACGGTTCCCAAAAGATTAAGAAGGACATGTACGGGTACCAACTGCCGGGAACCAAGCAGAAGTACCAGAAGGCGAAGAACGGGGATAACGTCTATACCACGCTGGATACACGCCTTCAGACCTTGCTGGAGACGGAAATGAGTAGTGTCCAGAGTCAGGTCAAAGCCAACTCCATGAACGCCGTTTTAATGAACGCGAAGACGGGAGCCATCCTTGCGGCGACCCAACGCCCAACGTTTAATGCGACCACAAAATCAGGGTTAAATAACGTTTGGCGGAACACCCTGGTGCAGGATGCCTACGAACCGGGCTCGACCATGAAGATCTTCACGTTGGCGTCTTCCATTAATAGTGGGAACTATAACGGAAACGCGACCTATCAATCCGGACGCTACACCATCGGCAATCAAGTGGTGCCTGACTGGAATACCTCTGGGTGGGGAACCATTACCTATAACAAAGGGTTCGCCGTCTCAAGTAACGTTGCGATGGCCCACTTGGAACAGCAGATGGGCGCCAAGACTTGGAAGAAGTACATCAAACGGTTCCACTTCTTGCAGAGTACCCACTCGGGCCTACCGGGTGAACTGAGCGGAGACATTGCCTTCACCCGGCCGATCGAACAGGCGGATACCGCGTTCGGACAAGGGATTCAAGTGACGGTCTTCCAGATGTTGCAGGCCTTAACGGCTGTCAGCAATGATGGGCAGATGATGAAGCCTTACGTGATTAGTAAGGTCGTCGACCCCAACACGCACAAGACCGTCAAGCGGTATCAGCCGACCACGGTGGGTAACCCCATCTCGGCATCGACGGCTCAGGCCGTCCGTAAGCACATGGAAGATGTGGTCTACAAGAGTTATGGTATCGGGAGCGACTATAAGATGAGTGGTTACCGGGTCGCCGTCAAGACTGGGACGGCGCAGGTCAGCAGCGGAAAGTCGGGTTATCTGTCCGGCGACGACAATTACCTGTACTCCGTAGCGTCGATGGTGCCAGCTTCTAATCCGAAGTACGTGATGTACATTACCATGAAGCAACCGCACCTAGGCAGCAAGACGGCGACGCAGTTACTGGCTTCCGTGATGAAACCAGTGATGGCCCGGGCCCTTCAGGAAGATAGCACCAGTAAAACCACACAGACTAAGATGCCGGATGTGACCGGGAAGTCTTTGACAGCGGCCACTAAGGCGTTGACCAAGTCGAACGCGACCGTGACCGTTCTGGGGAACGGCGCTAAGGTGCGCAAGCAATCGGTTGCGGCCGGGACCACCCTCTATCGGGATCAGCGGGTCTTCTTGACCACGGGCGGTCAGGTCACCCTCCCAAGTTTGACGGGCTGGTCGAAGGGTGATGTGGTAAAATTAGCACAGTTGGTGGGCATCAAATTGACCACTAACGGTGATGGGTACGTGACGAAGCAGAGTCTTAAAGCGGGAACCACCGTGGCTTCTGGGTCGACACTGACCATTACCTTGAAACAAAATAAATAAGAATGAGGATTGAGTAAGATCATGATAACTGCGTTGATACCCTTTGTGGGTGGTTTAGTCATAACGGCGGCGTTTATGCCGTCACTGATTCGGTACTTTCGGGCACGACACGAAGGCCAGATGATTCGGGAAGAAGGTCCCACCTGGCACGAGAAAAAGTCCGGGACTCCGACCATGGGAGGTTTGCTCTTCATTATCGCCATCATCTTGATGACGTTGGTGACCAGCTGGTTGGTGGCACCGCATCACGTGTTATCGACGACCTGGATCTTGCTCTTTATCTTGATCCTGTACGGTGCCCTGGGTGCGTGGGATGACAGCATCAAGCTGTTCCACCGGCAGAACGAAGGGTTGAAGGCCTGGCAGAAACTGCTGGGACAGATTGTAGGGGCGTTGTTGCTCTTTTGGGTCTACGCACACGAACATCTGCCCATGGAATTACAGATTCCGGGATTGGGAACCTGGCACATGGGTGGCTGGTACGCCCTCTTTGCCATCATCTGGCTGGTCGGGTTCTCCAACGCCGTGAATTTGTCCGACGGCTTGGACGGCTTGGTCAGTGGGTTAGCCAGCATCTCGTTTGCAGCCTACGGAATCGTGGCGCTGAATCAGCACCAACTTAACATCAGTATTTTTTGTTTTGCCGTAGTCGGCAGTCTTTTAGGGTTCTTGATCTTTAATCACAAACCTGCCAAGATCTTTATGGGGGATACCGGTTCGTTGGCTTTGGGTGGCGCCTTAGCGGCGGTTTCGATTCTGTTGCATCATGAATTGTCACTGTTATGGATTGGATTAGTTTACGTGATTGAGACGGCCAGTGTTATTTTGCAAGTGGCCTCGTTTAAGTTAACGGGGAAACGAATTTTCTTGATGAGTCCCATCCATCACCACTTTGAAATGTTAGGGTGGAGTGAATGGAAGATTGACTTCACGTTCTGGGCAGTGGGTTTGATCACTGCAGTGAGTGGGGTCGCGGTCATCTTGGCAAAATAACGATTTTCTGACGACTCATGGGCTGACCGCTCGGTAGAGTCGGTGAGCCCATTTTTTATAGGGAAAGCGATTTGGGGTAACAATTGTCCTAAATTCGTTATGGAATAGTAGACATTTCAAGGAATTTTTGTCACTCTAGTACTAGGTAATGGTATGACTAATCATATCATCGGCCCATTTAGGGTTTAAACGGCTAGGGCAATGAGTATATTAAGTGAACGGAGAGCGAGCAGCGGTATGAAACAAATCACAACATACATGGGTAAAAAGGTACTGGTATTGGGCCTGGCGAAGAGTGGCTTCAATGCGGCTAAACTCTTAAAGCGGTTAGGGGCCGACGTAACGGTCAGTGATGTTCAGCCCTTAGACAAGAATCCGGAAGCCCGGGAGTTACAAGTGGCTGGTTTCAAGGTGATCACGGGTGAGCAGACCCCCGAACTCCTGGATGCGGGGTATGATCTGATGATCAAGAACCCCGGGATTCCCTATGACGTTCCGGTAGTTCAACGGGCCCAAGCGTTACACTTGCCGATTTTAGGGGAAATGGAATTAGCTAGCGAGGTCAACGAAGCGGAGTTAGTCGCGGTCACCGGGAGTAACGGGAAGACCACCACGACGACCATGATCCAGAAGATGCTCGACCGGGACCGTTCAGCGGGCCACGCGAAGTATGCCGGCAACATCGGGATTCCAGCCAGCAAAGTCGCCCAAGAAGTCACGAAGGACGATACACTGGTGGTGGAGATCTCCAGTTTCATGCTGGTCGCGACAACCACGTTCCATCCGCACATCGCGGTCTTGACTAACATCTTCTCGAACCACTTGGATTACCACAAGACGCGGGCTAACTACGTGGCGGCCAAGATGAAGATCACCGCTAATCAGACGGCGGCGGACTACTTCGTGGTCAACTTCGATAATCCAGAATGGCGTGAGCTGAGCCAACAATCCCGCGCCCAAGTGGTGCCATTCTCCCGCCTGGATGTGACGGAAGAGGGCGCCTACGAGAAGGATGGCGTTCTGTACTTTAAGGACGAAGCCATCATGCCGGCCGATGAGGTCAAGGTTCCTGGTGATCATAATATTGAAAATGCCTTGGCGGCGATTGCGGTCGCTAAACTGAAGGGTGTGGGAACGGCCGCCATCAAGGCAGTTCTGCGCAACTTCGGTGGAGTTCGGCACCGGACCCAGTTCGTGTTAGAAGCTGAGGGTCGGCAATACTACAACGATTCCAAGGCTACGGATATGGAAGCTACGGAGATGGCTCTGAAGGGCTTTAAGGCGCCCGTTGTCTTATTAGCGGGGGGCTTGGACCGGGGATACACCTTTGAGAAGATGATTCCCGCGTTCAAGGACCACGTGAAGGCCATCATTCTCTTCGGTCAGACCGCTAAGCTCTTGGCACAGACTGCGAAGGATGCGGGCATCGCAACGATTAAGATGACGGAAAACGTTGAGACGGCGGTACCGTTAGCCTACCAGTTGAGTGCTCCCGGCGACATTGTTTTGCTGTCGCCAGCCAACGCCAGTTGGGACCAATACCCGAACTTTGAAGTCCGGGGTGATCTGTTTATCAAGGCAGTCGAGAAGCTAACGGGGAAACAGGAGGAAGTTTAACATGCGATTAATGGTATCCGGTGGCGGTACCGGGGGACACATCTACCCGGCATTAGCCCTAATTAAAGCGTTAAAGAAACGGGACCCGGAAGCGGAGGTCTTATACGTGGGTTCCGAGCGGGGCTTGGAAAGTACGATCGTACCGGCGAAGGGCATTCCCTTTAAGGCTACCCGCATCCAAGGTTTCAAACGTTCCCTGTCCCTGGAGAACTTCAAGACGGTCTATCTATTCTTGAAGAGCGTCCACGCGGCGAAAAAGATGGTTCGTGAGTTTAAACCTGACGTTGTGGTCGGAACGGGGGGCTATGTCTCCGGTGCCGTGGTTTACGCCGCCAGTCGGTTACACGTTCCCACGATGATTCACGAACAGAACAGTGTGGTGGGGATGACCAACAAGTTCTTGAGCCGTTACGTGGATAAGATCGCCTACGTCTTCGATGCCGCCATTGATCAATTGCCGGCCAATAAGATGGTCAAGACGGGGAACCCACGGGCCCAAGAAGCGGCGGAAATCGTCAGCCACTTCACCTGGGACGAATACGGACTTAAGGATGATGTGCCGACCCTGTTGATCTTCGGGGGCTCCCAAGGGGCACTTAAGATCAACGCGGCAACCGTCGCCGCCATCCCGGCCTTTAACGACCGCAAGTATCAAGTGGTCTTCGTGACGGGGCAGAAACGCTATGACGGGGTCATGGAGCAGTTGAAAGGGACCACGATCGCTGAGAACGTGGTGGTCAAGCCCTATATTCCGAATATGCCGGAAGTCTTGCCCCGCGTCGCTGCTATCGTGGGGCGGGCCGGTGCGACCTCGTTGGCTGAAATCACGGCTGACGGGATCCCATCCATTCTGATTCCCAGTCCTTACGTGACGGCAGACCACCAGACTAAGAATGCCCAGTCACTGGTGACCGTTGGGGCGGCCGAGCTGATCAAGGAAGCTGACCTAACGGGCGACACGCTGGTGGCTAAGGCCGATCAGTTGATGAACGATGATGCCTTACGTCACGATATGGCCGATGCCTCGAAACACTTAGGCGTGCCGGATGCGGCGGACCGGGTCTTAGACGTGGTCTTATCTTTGAAGAAATAATCACTGGAAGAGACCAGTGATGGAGGTGAGCAGCCGTGAAGTTTCGGTTGAATCGAAAGCAATCACAGACCCCGCGGGAGCTAACGCCGTGGGAGGCGTATCAATCACGGGCTGCTCAGCGTCGAAAGCAAGCCAAGACGCCTAAATGGTTTCGCCACGCGAAGCGTATCGGGGATAAATTACCGCGGTTGCGCCACCAACGGAACCGACAGCTGGCTCGTCGGTTGACGGCAGTGCTGTCAGGGTTTATGGTGGTGATTCTAGTGATGGTGTATCTGGTATCCCCCCTCAGCCACGTGGCGTCCGTTCGGGTAACCGGACGACAGGCGCTGTCGACGCGGCAAGTGACCACGGCGGTTCAGATTCAGCGCGGCGACTCGATTTTCAATGTTTTGGGTCACCAGCGTCGGCTAGCACGACAAGCGCTGAAACGGAACAACCGGTTGAAGAATGTGAAGATCAGTTTTCAGCAGCCCAACCGGGTCCGGGTGCGGGTCGTGGAATACGTGACGGCCGGGTACGTGATGCGGCAGGGACGGTATTACGAGGTCCTGGAGAACGGCATTGTGAGCCACCAATCGGACGCGCAGCCCGAGAGTGGCACACCGGTCTACGGGAGCTTTAAATCGGCGAAGACGCTCCACCGCGTGATTCTGCAATATGCGCAACTGCCAGCGGCAATTAAGCGCAACATCAGTGAGATTCACGATGCACCGACTAAGGCCGATCCAGACCGGATTCACTTGTTCATGAACGACGGGAACGAAGTCTATGCCCGCATCGACACTTTTGCGACCAAAATGGCGTACTATCCTAGTATTGCCAGCAAGATGAAGCAAAAGGGCGTGGTCAATTTGGAAGTTGGGGCGTACTCTGCACCGTTTAAGAAATAAATCATTTTGATTTCAGCGCTAAAAAGCGCTAATAAGGCTTTTTCAACCCCTAGTAAATGTGGTAAACTGAAAAATAATTAGGAGAAAAAGCGAATTCATACGTGTTAATAGATCGATTAGCTTAGGAGGTTCCTTTTTCTATGGATAATTCAGGGATGTACGTAGGTCTCGATATAGGAACCACCTCAATAAAAGTCATTGTTGCTGAAAATGTAAAAGGGCAAATGAACGTTATTGGTGTGGGGAATGAACGTTCGAATGGTGTCAGTCGTGGTGTCATTGTGGACATCGACAAGGCAGCTGAAGCAATCCAGCGCGCCGTTCGACAAGCCGAAGAGAAGGCTAGTATCGAAATTCACGATGTTATTGTCGGGATTCCGGCTAACATGTTAAAAATTGAAACTTGCAGTGGCATGATCGCCATTGACGATCAGTCGCGTGAAATTACGGGACGGGACGTGCGCAACGTTGCGGCCGCCGCGTTGATTCAAAGTTTACCCCCAGAACGGGAAGTCGTTGACATCTTGCCCGATGAATTTGTGGTCGATGGGTTTGACGGCATCAAGGATCCCCGGGGCATGGTCGGTGTTCGGCTAGAGCTCCACGGGACCCTGTTCACGGGCCCGAAGACGATTATGCACAATACGCGCAAGGCGGTCGAACAGGCCGGATTACACTTGCGGGGCACGGTCATCAATCCGCTGGCCCAAGGCATGATGGTCATGAATGATGGCGAACAAGACTTTGGGACTATCCTAATCGATCTGGGTGGCGGTCAATCGACAGCTGCTGTGATTCACGACCATCAATTGAAATATATTGATGTGGATCAAGAGGGTGGCCAGTTCATTACCAAGGATATCTCCGTGGTCTTGAACACGTCGCTGGATAGTGCTGAGAAGTTAAAGCGTGATTACGGTTACGCGGATTCCACGCAAGCCAGCGATGAAGATGAGTTTCCCGTTGACGTGGTCGGTCAGAGTCAGCCAACGCCGGTCTCGGAGAAGTACTTGGCCGAGATCATTGAGGCGCGGTTGGATCAGATCTTCAAGCGGCTCCGGACGAATCTGGATAAGGTCCAGGCCCTGGAACTTCCTGGGGGCATCGTCCTGACCGGTGGAGTCTCGGCTCTACCAGGTATCACGGAGCTGGCCACGGATGAGTTCGACGCGACGGTCCGGGCTTACGTTCCCGACCAGATGGGACTCCGGCATCCGTCGTTTACCCTAGCGCTGGCGCTGGTGAACTACTTCGGTGGTCTCAGCGAGATTGATCTTTTGATCAAGAGCGCATTGACGGGATCGACCCAGTTGGCCGACGAAACGGATGAATTGCGGCAACGTGAGGCGGCAGAATCAGCGGCGTCCACGGAAATGACCCAATCCGAGTCAGCCACTAGGCGTCCGGCTAAGAAGCGACCGAAAGCGAAAAAGAAACGATCCGAAGGGTTTAAGAGGTTCTTCAGCGACTTCTTTGACTAAAGCGAGATGGAGGAAAACATAATGGAATACTCATTAGATTCTGCTCAAAATCACGGCGCCAATATCAAAGTTATCGGCGTCGGCGGCGGGGGTAACAACGCCGTTAACCGAATGATTACCGAAGACGTCAAGGGTGTTGAGTTCATCGTGGCGAACACGGACGTCCAAGCCTTGGAAGCCTCTAAGGCGGAGACCAAGATTCAACTTGGCCCGAAATTGACGCGCGGGTTAGGTGCCGGTGCGAACCCCGAAATCGGGGCGAAGGCCGCTGAAGAAAGTGAAGAAGCCATCACCGAAGCCCTAGAAGGGGCCGATATGGTCTTTGTGACGGCCGGCATGGGCGGCGGTACCGGGAACGGGGCTGCCCCAATCGTTGCGAAGATTGCTAAGGAAGGTGGCGCCTTGACGGTGGGGGTTGTCACCCGGCCGTTTAGTTTTGAAGGTCCTCGGCGGGCACGGTTTGCCGCTGAAGGGGTCGCCGCAATGAAGGAAAACGTTGATACGTTGATCATCATTGCCAACAACCGGTTATTAGAAATCGTTGATAAGAAGACGCCAATGATGGAAGCCTTCCAAGAAGCCGACAACGTGTTACGGCAAGGGGTCCAAGGAATCTCTGACCTGATCACGAGTCCCGGCTACGTCAACTTGGACTTTGCGGACGTTAAGACGGTCATGAAGGACCAAGGGTCTGCGTTAATGGGAATTGGGTCAGCTAACGGTGAGAACCGGACGGAAGACGCCACTAAGAAGGCCATTTCGTCACCATTACTGGAAGTTTCCATCGATGGGGCCGAACAAGTCCTCTTGAACATTACCGGTGGTCCGGACCTGTCCTTGTTCGAAGCCCAAGCAGCTTCCCAGATTGTTTCCGACGCCGCTACCAGTGACGTCAACATCATCTTCGGGACGTCGATTGACGAAGAACTCGGTGATGAAGTGCGGGTCACGGTGATTGCAACCGGGATCGACAAGAAGCGTGAAGAAAAAGAAGCCGCGCGGAACCGGACAGCACGGCGAGTTAACAATCCGCAAACTAACCCAGCTCAGCCAGCAACGCGGACCAATGATCAAGCAGCTAACAATGCGACGACCAAGCAAGCTGACCCGTTTGGCAACTGGGATATTCGCGAACCAGCGCACCGGCCAGAACCGAAGCGCTCAACCAGTAACGATGAATTTGCAGGGGTCGATAAGCCGGACTTTAATATCTTTAACCCAAGTTCGAACCAAAATTCTGCAGCGGACGATAACCAAGGCGAAGATACGCCTCCGTTCTTTAAGCGGCGGCGGAAATAGTCTCAGCAGCGTTCGTTGTGAGAGGAGTGGCCAACCATGGCGGATAAGTTTAGTCTCAGTAAATTTTTTGGCGTCAACGATGATGATTATGATGACGAAGACTATCAGGAGCCAGCATCGCCGGTCAAACCGACGGTCGGGGCGCCGCAACGGCCTGTTGATACTCGGAAGGTGGTTTCCATGCGTTCAGCAAAATCAGCTGCTAGTCATATTGCCATCTGCGAACCACGAATTTACTCGGATGCGAAAGCAATCGCGAAGCAAATTACGGATGGCGATGCCGTTATCGTCAACTTTGCCCGAGTCGATGAGAGTCAGGCACAACGAATCGTTGATTTTCTGAATGGCACGGCTTTCGCGGTCGGCGGAGAAATCAAACGGATTGGCGAACAGATCTTTCTGTGCACCCCGCATAACTTTGAAGTGACCGGGGACGTGGCTGCCAATTTGGGAACCCAATTCACATCATAAAGGAGCGTTGCTGTGCTAAGTCTAGTAGGCGTCATTTTTAAAGTTTTAAATTGGTGCATTAGCGCCTATATTCTATTGATTGTGGTGTATGCCTTGATGAGCTGGCTACCGGGCGCGTACCAATCGCGGCTGGGGCAGTTTGTGGGGCGCATCGTCAACCCATTCTTAAGTTATTTTGACCGGATTGCGCTGGGGCCGTTGGGCTTTGGCCCGGTCGTGGCCATCGTGGTGCTAACGTTGGTCCAGTATGGGTTGTACGCGCTGGAAGGCATGCTGATCAATCTCATGTTGAGTTAACGGAGAGGAGTCGTCGGTCGTGGATGAGAACATTACCCAGCACTTTCGGCCGGATGAGGCGCCCTTCATTGCGGCAGTCGGCAATTGGTTACAGCAGGTCCAAGACGAGTATCGCCCCGTCTTGACACATTTTTTGAACCCCCGGCAGGTCTACGTTGCCACGACACTGGCGCGACGGGCTGATATTGCGGTTCGGTTCAATGGTGGTTACCCGGGTGCTGAGATGCAACGCGCGCTGTTTTATCCAGCGTACTATGAACCCACGATCACGGATTTCGAACTGTCCTTAGTCCGGGTCGATTATCCGGTTAAGTTCGCCACGTTACACCATAGTCAGATTTTGGGAACGCTTCTGGGTTCTGGAATCGAGCGGGAAATCGTGGGCGATATCTTAACGGACGGTCAGACCTGGCAACTGGTTACGGAGACCAACATGGTCAACTACTTGAGCAATCAGATTGACCGCATTGGCCGGGTCAAGGCCCGGTTAGTCTTGGCCGACTGGGAGAGCCGGGTACGCCCCATGGATGAATGGACGCCGGAGACGGCGACGTTGTCGTCTTTGCGGTTGGATAACATTGTTGGCTCAGGGTTTCATTTGTCCCGGCACCGGGCCAAAGAACTGATTGAGGCCGGGAAGATTCGGGTCAACTGGGCGGACACGGAGAAGCCGGATTACGAATTAGCCGTGGCCGACCTGGTCTCGGTACGCGGGTTTGGCCGGATTCGGTTGGACGAAGTGGCTGGCCGCACCAAGAAAGAGAAGATTCGCGTCGTCCTGTCGGTGCTGAAGAAATAGATGTGGAGGGAATCGTACGATGGTACTAAGTCCATTAGATATTCATAATAAAGAGTTTGGCACGAAAATGCGTGGTTACAACGTTGATGAGGTCAATGACTTCTTGGATCAAGTGATTAAGGATTACCAGATCACGCTGAACCACAACAAGGAATTGGAAGAACAGTTAGATGCTGCCAACGAAAAGTTGAAGTACTTTAACGACCTCAAAGATTCACTGAACCAATCCATCTTAGTTGCGCAGGAAGCTGCCGATAAGGTGAAAGCAAACTCCCAAAAGGAATCGGAAATTATTATCCGCGAAGCCCAAAAGCAGAGCTCTGACATTGTTTCTGAAGCCACCAACAAGGGCAATCAAATCATGAACGAGGCCTCGAAACGGGCCAAGAAGTTAGCGGTCGAAACGGATGATTTGAAGAAGAGTACCCGGGTCTTCCGGCAACGGCTTCAGGTCATGCTGGAAAGTCAGCTGGAAGTCGTCAAGTCCAATGACTGGGATAGTCTGTTAAAGGAAGGCTCCATGTCCAGCTACGAGGAAATCAAGAAGGTCGTGGGCGACCGACTTGACAAGGCTGCGGACCAAGGCGTAAACTCAGAAGCACCGCAGGTCGATGACGCGGCCGCTCAGGTGACGGAAACCCCCGTAACTGACAGTGGTGACGCGAGTCAAGAAACGGTGGTTATCTTCCCAGATAACGATCAAGAACATTACGACAAACACTAAAAATGGTCTGGAGAGACCCAACGAATTCTGAAGACTTACAGCGAATCGGGAACTGGTGGAAGCCCGAGCAGTCAGCAGGTGTTCGTCATCACTCTCCGATGCTCCGTGATTGAAGGTAGTAGGTCACGGCGGATAGCCCCGTTACGGCTTTGAGGGAAATTTTCTACATAAGATGATTTCTAAAATTGGGTGGTACCACGAACGACTTCGTCCCTTGTGACGAGGTCGTTTTTTATTTGGCGTTGATGAGAATCGTAAGGCAACGGGGATGGACCGGTGAGCTGAGGCGTAAGCTTGAGCTCACCGGTTGATCGACCGTGAGTAGAGAATATACAAGGAGGAATTGCTGGTATGCGAATTAAAGACACGCTGAACCTGGGTAAGACCAAGTTCAAGATGCGCGGTAATTTGCCGGTCAAGGAAGTTGATCGCCAAAAAGCCTGGGCAGATAACAAGTTGTATCAAGCTCGCCAGAAACTGAACGAAGGGAAACCGACCTTTATCTTACATGATGGGCCGCCGTATGCGAACGGACCTATTCACATGGGTCACGCGATGAACAAGATTTCTAAGGACATCATCGTTCGTTACAAGTCCATGAGTGGTTACCGGGCACCGTACGTTCCGGGATGGGATACCCATGGCTTGCCGATTGAACAACAGCTGACCAAGGCCGGTTATGACCGGAAAAAGATGTCCACTTCCGAATTCCGGGATCTGTGTCGGGAATACGCCTTGAAGCAAGTGGACCAGCAACGGGATGGGTTCAAGCGGTTAGGGGTCTCCGCCGATTGGGACAATCCGTACCTGACGTTGAAGCCAGAATTCGAAGCCGCTGAAGTGCGGGTCTTCGGTAAGATGGTTGAACGGGGACTGATCTACCGGGGCAAAAAGCCGGTTTACTGGTCCTGGTCTTCCGAATCCGCGATGGCGGAAGCCGAAGTGGAGTACCACGATGTGACGTCACCATCCGCTTTCTACGCGGAACAAGTGGTGGACGGTAAGGGCGTCTTAGATGACGACACTTACTTTGTGGTCTGGACCACGACGCCTTGGACGATTCCTGCTTCTGAAGGGATTACGATCGATGCCGGTATCGAATACGCAGTGGTCCAACCAGCTGGGGATGACCGGAAGTTCGTTCTGGCCAGTTCCTTAGTGGCGGAAAACGCTGAACGGTTCGGCTGGGAAGACGTACAGACGTTGAAGACGGTCATGGGTCGAGACCTGGAAAACATCACGGCACAACATCCGTTCATTGCTGACCGGAAGTTGGTCGTCATGTTAGGCGACTTTGTGACGACTGATTCCGGGACCGGGTTAGTCCACACGGCGCCAGGATTAGGGGAAGACGACTTTAACGTCGGCGCCCTTTACCACTTACCAGTGCTGGTACCCGTGGACGATAAGGGGTACATGACCGAAGAAGCTGGTCCGGACTTTAAAGGGGTCTTCTACGAAGATGCCAACCAGATTGCGCTGGACAAGTTGAAGGCGGCGAACGCCTTGCTCAAGTACATGCCTTACGAACACAGCTATCCGTTTGACTGGCGGACTAAGAAGCCGGTCATCTTCCGGGCAACGCCACAATGGTTTGCGTCCGTGGATAAGGTCCGCGATGAGATCCTTGATAACTTAAAGGACGTCAAGTTCCAACCGGATTGGGGTCAACGGCGGTTAGCCAACATGATCAAGGACCGGGGCGACTGGGTCATCTCCCGGCAACGGGTCTGGGGTGTTCCGCTGCCTATCTTCTACGCGGAAGATGGGACGCCAATCTTGGAAACAGAAACAATCAATCACGTTGCCGACCTGTTCGGCAAGTTCGGGTCGAACGTTTGGTTTGACCGGGATGCGAAGGATCTGTTACCAGAAGGCTATACCAACGAACATTCACCACATGGTCAGTTCACGAAGGAAACCGACATTATGGATGTCTGGTTCGATTCTGGGACTTCCCACCAAGGGGTCTTGGCCGAACGGGACGACTTGGTCTACCCGGCTGACCTCTACTTGGAAGGGTCAGACCAGTACCGGGGTTGGTTCAACTCCAGTCTGATCACTAGTGTTGCGGCTGAAGGGAAGGCACCTTACAAACAGGTCGTTTCACAAGGGTTCACCTTGGATAAGGATGGCCACAAGATGTCCAAGTCCTTGGGGAACACGATTGCGCCAAGTGAAATCATCAAGAAGATGGGGGCCGACATTGTCCGGCTCTGGGTCACGTCAGTGGATACGTCTGCCGATGTGCGGGTCTCAACGGAAGCCTTCGTGAAGATCTCCGATAGCTACAAGAAGCTGCGGAACACGATGCGTTATTTGTTGGCTAACACCAGTGATTTCGATCCTAAGACGGATGCTGTGGCCGTGGACGACTTGACCGCTGTTGATCGTCACATGCTCTACCGGTTGAACGAATTCACCAAGAGCGTTGAAGACCATTACGAACACTATGATTTCTTGAGCATTTACAAGGAATTGATGAACTTCGTAATTACCGAATTGTCCGCTTTCTACCTGGACTTTGCCAAGGACGTGCTGTACATTGAAGCGCAGAACAGTCCGGCCCGGCGGTCTATGCAGACGGTCTTCTACCAGATTGCGGTAACGTTGACCAAGCTGTTGACGCCAATCCTGCCACACACGACGGAAGAAATCTGGACCTTCTTGAAGGAGCCAGAAGACTTTGTCCAATTGGCGGAGATGCCAGCGGTCATGGATCTGCCAACCGTAAACGAAGTAGCTGCCGATGGGGAACCCTCAACTTGGGCCCAGTTCATGAAGCTGCGGAGTGACGTCTTGAAGGCGTTGGAAGAAGCCCGGAACGCGAAGTTGATCGGTAAGGCTGCTGAAGCCCACCTGGACCTGTACGTGAATGCGGACGTCCAAGCGATGCTGGATCAGTTGGACGTGAACGTTCAACAGATTCTGTTGGTTTCCGGTTTGGACCTGGCAACTTACGACCAGAAGCCAGCAGATGCCGTTGACTTTGGCGATGTAGCCATCAAGGTAACGCCGGCCGAGGGCCAAGAGTGTCAACGGTGCCGGTTGATCAAGCAAGATGTCGGGATTGACAGTGCTTACCCTGACTTCTGTGCGCGGTGTGCAGCCATTGTACGGGAGAACTTCCCGGAAACGGCGACGGAAGGCTTTGACGAGAAGTAAGCCTAAACCATGATTAAGTGAATCTTAACGCTTTAAGCAAAACGGGTAACTGACGCCAGTGGTGTCGGTTACCCGTTTTGACGTTGAGGGGTGCGGTTTGCGGGGATTCTGGAAAACGCGTATAATCTGCAGTATGTATGGGAAGGAGTCCAGCGAATGTTAACCGGAAAAGTAAAAAGTTATAATGAGCAACGCGGTTTTGGGTTTATTACCACCCCAGCCGATGGCGATGTTTTCGTGTACTACACGGGAATCCTGGGTGACGGGTTTCGGAAGCTTGAAGCCGGGCAAACCGTCCAGTTTGTAATCGTTCAAGGTCAACGTGGCCCGCAGGCGGCTAAAGTGACGCCAGTGGATGACACAACGAACCAGGAGGCATAACCATGGACTTAGAAGAACATGTTGAATCACGTGAAACGTTATACGACGGTGTGATCGTTAAGCTTGAACGGCAACAGGTTCGGCTCCCAAACGGTGAATCGGCGACTCGTGAGGTCGTGCACCATGTGGGGGCGGTGGGCATTCTAGCCCTGACGGACCCCGACCACATGATTTTGGAACGGCAATGGCGGGCCCCAATTGCGGCGGCCACGCTGGAGATTCCGGCGGGGAAGTTAGACGAACGGGATGCGCATAATATTGAACATGCCGTCCGGCGGGAGTTGAACGAAGAGATTCGTTACGAACCCGGAACGTTAAAGCGTATCACGGGATTCTATTCCAGTGTCGGCTTTTCTGATGAGTATATGACGCTCTTTATGGCAACGGACCTCAAGCCGGTCACCACGGAATTACCGCGAGACCAAGGCGAGAATCTGGAACTGTTGACGGTGACCAAGGCGGAGGCCCAGGCCATGATCGAGAGTGGCGAGATCAATGACGCGAAGACGATTACGGCCATTTATTACTGGCTCTTACAGAAGTAGGTGACGCCTTGTGAGTCAACATGATTGGCAGTCGGATGACGATTTACCCAAGACGCGAGCGGATTATCGCCGCGAACAAGAAGCTGCGGGACGCGAGTTTGCTGAGCGCGACCGTAAGCGCGTTGCTGTGGAGCGTAAGTATGCGCGTGAACATCCCGTTGAGGATGAACCAGAAGATGTGGGGCCTGATGAACCAACCCCCACATCTGCGGAACTAAAAGAACAACGACTGAAGCGACGGTTGAACTGGGCCATTTTTTGGTTGGTTTTAGGCATCGTGGCGGTCTTTTTGATTCTATTTTTTGTTGAATTTTAGAAGGAGTGACCAGCTGGAATGACTTTTGGAGTTATTTGTGCCATGGAAGAAGAAATCAAGGAGCTTAAGGCGGCCTTGCAAGACGAACAAACCACGAGTATTCATGGAGTGGAATTTTATCAAGGGACCATTCACGACCAGGCCGTGGTGTTAGTGCGTTCTGGAATTGGGAAAGTCGAAGCCGGGTTGACCACAGCTTTACTGATTACCCAATTTAACGTTGATGTGGTCATCAATTCTGGGTCAGCCGGGGCCTTAGCCAGCGGGTTGAAGATCGGAGACGTGGTGATTTCGACGGAAACGGCCTACCACGATGCGGACGCCCGGGCGTTCGGGTACGAATACGGCCAATTGCCACAACAACCGGCCCGGTTTACGGCTTCGAAGGACTGGGGCGACAAGTTAGAGACCGCAGCCAAGCAGACGGGACTGACCACGAAGCGTGGGTTGATCGTGACCGGTGACCAATTCTTGAATGGTCCGGCCGCTACCAAGCCCATCTTGGAACACTTCCCAGACGCGTTGTCCGGGGAAATGGAAGGCGCCGCGGTGGGCCAAGTGGCTCACCAATTCGACGTTCCTTACCTGGTCGTTCGTGCGATGTCCGATACCGCCGATAACAATTCCGGCGTTGATTTTGATGAGTTTATTATTGAGGCTGGGAAGCGTTCAGCGCAGATGTTATTAGCCCTGTTCGCCGATCAGCAGAAGTAACCTAAGGTTTAGGAGGTTTTGGGTGTGAAGGAGATTTACTTAGACAATGCGGCGACGACGCCAATGTCCCCAGCGGTTCTGGCGGAGATGACGGATAAGATGGCCAATGTCTATGGCAACGCATCGACCCTTTATGGGTTAGGTCGAGAGGCTCACACAATTATGGAGAATAGCCGACAGGTGATTGCGGACAGCATTCACGCGGCTAACGATGAAGAAATCATCTTTACCAGTGGGGGGACCGAAAGTGACAATACGGCGGTGACCCAGACGGCTTTAGCCCGTCAAGACTTGGGCAAGCACCTGATTACCACGGCCGTTGAGCACGAGGCCATCTTAAAACCCATGAAGGCTTTGGAAGCGCGCGGGTTTGACGTGACCTACCTGCCCGTAGATGAGCATGGACGCATCAGTCTAGACGACTTTAAGGCTGCCTTGCGGGATGATACCATCTTAGTCTCCATCATGATGGGGAACAACGAGGTGGGGAGCCGGATGCCGATTCATGAGATCGGTGAAATCTTAAAGGACCACCAAGCTTGGTTCCACACGGACGCAGTGCAGGCGTACGGTCTGCTTGACATCGACGTCCAACGCGACCATATCGACTTGCTATCAACGTCCGCCCATAAGCTGAACGGCCCGAAGATGATGGGCTTCCTGTACAAGCGCGAAGGCATCAACTTCCCAAGCTTTGTTAAGGGTGGCGACCAGGAGAAGAAGCGGCGGGCAGGGACCGAAAATGTCCCGGCGATTGCTGGCTTTGCCACGGCGGTCAAGGCTCTGACGCCGGAAGTCAAGGAGAAGCGTCAGCAGACGTACCACGACTTCAAGCAATACGTGGTCGATGGCCTGACCCGCGCGGGCGTTGACTTTGACGTGAACGGGTCGTTGGATGGTGAGAACTTAAACCACGTGCTGAATCTCTGGATCAAAGGGGTATCGACTTATGTCATGCAGACTAATCTGGACCTTGCCGGCATCGCGGTTTCAGGGGGTTCGGCTTGCACGGCCGGATCAATCGAGCCGTCCCACGTTCTGACCGCCATGTTTGGGGCCGACAGTCCCCGGATTGCTGAGTCGATTCGGTTGTCCTTCGGGGCGTACACCACTACGGCGGATCTCGACGCGTTTATTAAGAACGTTGCGGCAATTGTGGAACGATTAAAGCATACTAAAGGAGTGAAGTAACGTGCTCTTTCAAAAAGCTATGAAGATCGAGGGAGATACGGATACCTACGAATTGCATCCTAACGTGAAGGCTTACGCCCTAAAGGACGTGGGTTTCCAGGTGTCGAATGCCGGCAACTATACGTTGGAACGTTCCGTAGACCCGACCTCTCCTTATAATAAGAATCAGATGTTAAAGATTACGATTGCGAAGGACCTCAGTGGGTTCAAGATGGCGACGACCAACGCCTCAGGTAATCGGCGCGTCAATATCTTCAAGGGTGCGCACGCCGAGGGGAACGTGGAGCAGTATCATTTTATTCTCCAGAACCTGATGGATCGTGAAATCTTACAGAAAAAGTAGTGGGGGTTCCGCTAGTTGGCGTACCCCTGACGTTGCCACTACCTTGGCAACGTAGGAGAATGACCGTCCGTTACCTGGACTTGACCGGGTGAGGGGCGGTCATTTTGCAAACGGGGGCAGGGCCACCCGGTAAGGTGGATGATGGTCACAGCCTGTTCCTTGAAAAGTGAGGAATCTTGGAAAAGAAACACCAGGCTTGCAAAATAGGAAGCAAATGGGTACACTGATTAATACTGGACTTGTGCGACCTTCAACTCGTAGATTCTCCAGAATCTGATAGAAATGATGGTGATACCATGCAAGACAACAGCCAAACGCGCGTTGTTGTAGGTATGAGTGGTGGTGTCGATTCCTCCGTCGTGGCGTTGCGGCTTAAGCAGCAGGGTTACGACGTCGTGGGCGTCTTCATGAAGAATTGGGACGACACGGATGAGAACGGTGTCTGCACCGCTACCGAAGACTACAAGGACGTGGCCAAAGTTGCCGCTAAGATCGGGATTCCATATTACTCGGTCAACTTTGAAAAGGAGTACTGGGACCGCGTGTTCACGTACTTCTTGGATGAGTACAAGAAGGGCCGGACCCCTAATCCGGACGTTATCTGTAACAAGGAGATCAAGTTCAAGGCGTTCTTGGATTACGCTTTGGAGCTGGGTGCGGATTACATCGCAACGGGGCACTACGCGCAGTTGACGCGTGATGCCGAGGGGCATAACCACTTGCTGCGGGCCGTTGACCAGAATAAGGACCAGACCTACTTCTTGAGTCAGTTATCCGCTGAGCAGTTGGACCGGGTCATGTTCCCAATCGGGGACTTGGTCAAGAAGACGCAAGTACGGCAGATGGCCGAAGACGCCGGATTGGCCACGGCTAAGAAGCCCGATTCCATGGGCATTTGCTTCATTGGTGAAAAGGGTCAGTTCAAGGACTTCTTGAAGCAATACTTACCAGCTAAGCCCGGCAAGATGATGACCGTTGACGGTGAAGTCAAGGGTGAGCATGCTGGGTTGATGTACTACACGATTGGTCAGCGTCGGGGCTTAGGTATCGGCGGTGACGGGATCGATAACGAGCCTTGGTTCGTGATTGGCAAGGATCTGAAGCAAAACATCCTGTACGTGGGCAAGGGTTACCATAACCCGCACCTGTACGCGACGCATCTGTCTGCTTCCGACATTCACTGGGTCAACACGATCGACCGGGGTAATGACTTCCATTGCACGGCGAAGTTTCGTTACCGGCAAAAGGATACTGGTGTGACGGTTCACTTAAGTGATGACGGCCAGCAGGTCACCGTTGAGTTTGACGACCCGGCCCGGGCAATCACGCCTGGTCAGGCCGTGGTCTTCTATGACGGTAATGAGTGTTTAGGTAGCGCCATTATTGACGCTGCATACAACGCTGAGCGTCAATTACAGTTAATCTAGTCTTGAAGCATAGCCCCGTTTACGGCGATTGTCGTGAGCGGGGCTTTTCTAGTGGGAAAAGATTCTGACGGGACGCGGAGGAAGGACTTTGAAAACCAGCGAAAAACTGTCATAATATGTAAGGATTACGAAAAATTAACGTGGAAGGACGATGCCGAAGTGAAACTCTATTTTATTCGTCACGGAAAGACACAGTGGAATTTAGAAGGGCGTTTTCAGGGTGCCGGCGGTGATTCGCCCCTGTTGCCGGAAAGCTATCAGCAAATGGCCCAGGTCGGCCATTACTTGCAAGACATCCCCTTTCGGCACGCTTACGCGAGTCCTATCAAGCGCGCCCGGGTCACAGCCCAGCATGTAGTGCGGGAGTTGCATCAGCGGATTCCGTTGACGTTACTGAGTCGCTTAGAAGAATTTCACTTGGGCGCCTTAGAGGGGCAGACCTTTACGGCAATTCAGGAGCAGTACCCGACCGAACTGGATGCCTTTCGAAACCATCCGGACCGGTACGTGACGGACCGAATCGGCGGCGAGACGTTTACACAGGTGATTGACCGGATGACGCCGGCAATTCAACGCATCGTGCGCGACAATCCGCATGATGACGATAACGTGTTGATCGTCAGCCATGGTGCGGCGTTAAATGCTGAAATCAACGCCTTATTGGGAACGCCGTTAGCTGACCTGCGCAAGCGGGGCGGGATTCGCAATACTAGTGTGACGGTGTTAGAGACCCAAGACGGGCAGCACTTTGACCTGGTCGATTGGAATAATACCAGCTTCCTCACGGCGACGCCTTCCCCAACGGACACGATTTAAAGGATTGAATAAAATGACAGAAGAAAAGCAAGCGGGGCACCGAGCGGCAGCCAAGCAACGTTCGGAAGCCCTAGTCCACCGGCTGGTGCAACAGATTACCAGCCACCCGGGGGACTTTGAACCCTATTATGAATTGGCGACCGCATTGGTGGACCTGCAGTCCTACGCGCAGGCTGAAGAACTTCTGATGAAGGCTTTGGGGCTCTTCGCGGAACGTCCGGACGCCGTGGAACGGTTGCACTACGGACTAGGCAACGTCTATTACGCGGCCCAGGACTACCCTAAGGCCATTGCCCAGTTTGACCAATTGAACGCACAGCTCAAAGGGGCGGGGTATCTGATGATCGCCCAGTCGCACATGGCCAATGGCGACCATAAGCGGGCCCTGGCCTTTGCGTTGACCGCACTAGCGAGCCAACCCCAAGACCTAGCAACGTTGCAGGTCGTGGCGGAGAACCTCTTAGCGGTCGGTGATATGGCACAAGCGGGCCACTATTATGACCAGATCCTCAGCCAAGACGCGCAGAACGGTCCCGCTAACTTCGATCGGGGGCTAGTGGCGATGGTGCAGGGTGAGCCTTATGCGGCTTACTTTGCCCGGGCCAAGGCCGCTGATCCCCAGTACTACGCGAAGGGACAGAAGCGCCTGACGGAGATTGAAAAGTTTGTTGACGCACAGCGCAAGAAAAAGGAGTAACGGGTATGGCAACCGAATCTTTGGACTTATTGGCAGCGAATCAGGGAGCGCAAGCGGACTACGTCGTCGGGACGGTCAGTGCGGTCTTTTTTGCCAGTAACGACAGTTTTTACAAGGTCATGCTGATCAAGATCAGCGAGACCAGTTTAGACTGGCATGAAGACGAGATTGTGGTCACGGGAAACTTCGCTGATATCAAGGACGATGTGACTTACCGGTTTACGGGGAAAAAGGTCGAGCATCCCAAGTACGGGGTGCAGTTCCAGGCGGATAACTATCAAAACGAGACCCCAACGTCGCGGAGTGGGGTCATCGCTTACTTAAGTGGTGAGGACTTTCCGGGGCTGGGGAAGAAGACGGCCACGAAGATCGTGGATGCGTTAGGCCCCGACGCAATCGAGAAGATCTTAAATGATCATCACGTGTTAACCGGATTGGGCCTGTCTGAGAAGGTCACGCAGACACTGATCAATCAGTTGCAGACCAATAATGGCATGGAACAGATTATTATTGGGCTCAACGGGTACGGTTTCGGGAGCACATTAGCGGCGGCCATTTATAACCGGTATCAGGAGAAGACTCTGGACGTGATCCACGAGAATCCTTACCAGTTAGCCGAAGATATTACTGGAGTCAGCTTCAAGCGGGCCGACCAGATTGCCACGCAATTGGGGTACGCCCCGGACCGGCCGGAGCGGATTCGCGCGGGACTCTTACAGACCCTACGCGACTTATCCGTGGCGAACGGCGATACCTACACCACCGCCAAGCCGTTGTTGACGCAGACGCTGAGTCTCTTGGAGAACAGCCGCAACGTTCGGTTACAACCCCAACTGCTAGCGGATCAACTGCTGACGCTAGCCAAGCAGCAGAAGGTCGTGGGGGATGAGCAACGAATCTACCTAAAGCCGTTGTATGATGCGGAGTGGCAGATTGCCGAACACCTGAACCGGCTGTTGCAAGCGGATCAAGATCCCGCAGAAAAGTTTAATGAAGCAGCAATTCGTAAGCAGTTACGCATTGTCGAGAAGCAGTTGTCCATCGTCTACGATGATTCTCAGACGGCGGCGTTGATCGCGGCGATTCAGGCCAAGGTCATGTTGCTGACCGGGGGGCCGGGGACCGGGAAGACCACCATTATTCGGGGGCTGGTCCAGTTGTACGCACGGCTCAACGAATTGTCGTTAGATATTAATCAATATAAAGAAAAACCATTTCCAATTCTATTGGCAGCGCCCACCGGCCGCGCGGCTAAGCGCATGAGTGAGACCACCGGATTACCCGCCAGCACGATTCACCGCCTGTTAGGGTTAACCGGGCGGGAGGACGACCTAGACGCTGCCACGACTAAGGACCTCGAGGGGGGACTCTTGATCATCGATGAGACGTCGATGGTCGACGTTTCCCTGATGAAGGTGCTGTTGCGTGCGGTTCCTGTGGGGATGCAAGTGGTCTTAGTCGGCGATAAGGACCAGCTGCCTTCCGTGGGACCGGGCCAGGTCTTTCACGACCTCCTCGATAGTCCTCATCTGAGTAAGATTCAGTTGGATACGATTTACCGGCAGGGGGATGGGTCGTCGATCATTCCTTTGGCTCACGCCATCAAGAACGGGCAACTGCCAGCGGATTTCACACAGAATCAAAAGGACCGGTCGTTTATCGCTTGTCACGCGAACCAGGTCGGGTCGGTGATCGACCAGATCGTGGCTAAAGCTCACCAAAAGGGATTCACGGCGGCGGATATTCAGGTCTTAGCCCCGATGTACCGCGGCGTCGCGGGAATCGATCGGTTGAACCAAATCTTACAGGAAATCTTGAATCCCAAGACCCGCGCGCAGCAAAAGGAAGTCGACTTTCGGCAACAGAAGTTCCGCATCGGTGACAAGGTCTTGCACCTGGTCAACAGTCCGGAAAACAACGTCTTCAATGGCGACATTGGGACCATTACGGGAATCGACTTGGCTAAGGCACCGCATAGTAAGGTTAAGAGCGACCAGTTGACGATTGCGTTCGAGCAGACCGAAGTGACGTACGCGCGTAACGATTGGAACCGGCTCACACTGGCTTATTGTATGTCGATCCACAAGTCTCAAGGGTCGGAGTTTAAGTTAGTGATTCTCCCGATGGTCAACCAGTATAGCCGAATGTTGCAACGGAACTTGCTATATACGGCGGTCACGCGGGCAGCCGATATGCTGATTCTGATTGGTGAACCCCAAGCCTTTCGGACCTGTGTTGAGAACCTGTCGGTCAACCGGCACACCACGTTGACGGCCCGGATTCAAGCGGTCTTGGCGCCAGATCAACCGGCCAAGTCAGATTCCGAAGCGACGACTGAAGAATCTGAGTCAACGGTGGCGGATCCTTCGGCGACACCGAAGACGCCTACAACGCCAGAACCGGCAGCGACCGCCACGCCGACGCCTGACTACCGGTTGACGCCCCAATTAGTTTTAACGGGCGGCATCGATCCCATGATTGGGATGCAGGGGGTAACCCCCCAACAATTTATGAGGAAGCGCTAAAAGTGTTCGGTAAATCGTTGCGTTTCCTGGCTGAAATTGCGATAATAAAAGCAAGTAAGACTTCATGAACGCAGTTAGAACTTTAGGAGGCTGTTATGTCAGAACAGGTCGAAGCGGGTAAATTGAAAGTATTTGCCCTGAACTCGAATCGTCCCTTAGCCGAAAAGATTGCCCAGGCAGCTGGCGTTGAATTAGGAAAGGCGACAATTAAGCATTTTAGTGACGGTGAGATTCAAATCAGTATCGACGAGAGTATCCGGGGGGATGAACTGTTTTTGATTCAGTCCGTCTCGGATCCCGTTAATACGAATTTGATGGAGCTGTTGATCATGGTCGACGCTGCACGGCGGGCCAGTGCGGAGAAGATCAACGTGGTCATTCCGTACTACGGCTACTCGCGGGCTGACCGTAAGGCGCGTTCCCGTGAACCCATTACGGCGAAGTTAGTCGCTTCCATGTTACAGATGGACGGGGTGGATCGGGTGATTGCCCTAGACTTGCACGCAGCCCAATTACAAGGATTCTTCGATATTCCGGTCGACCACTTACAGAGTGACCGGTTGCTGGCGAGCTACTTTGAAAGCCGGTCCGAGTTAACGGCGGACAACACGGTCGTGGTAGCACCGGATCATGCTGGTGTGAGTCGGGCCCGGCGGTTAGCTGAGCTGTTGGGGACCCCCATCGCCATCATTGATAACCGGAGTGAGACGGAGAATGCCGCGCACCCAGAAGCCGTGATTGGGAGCGTTCAAGGCAAGCACGCCATCTTAGTTGATGACATTATTGACACGGCGGTTCGGATTACGGTGGCCGCAGGGGCTTTGAAGAAGGCTGGCGCGGCGGACGTCTTTGCCTGTGCCACGCACCCAGTTCTTTCGGGGGATGCGACGCAACGGATTAACGATTCCGAGTTGGAAAAGGTGGTCGTCACCGATTCGATTCAGATTCCTGAAGAAAAGCAAAGCGATAAGTTCGAAATCATGTCCGTTGACCAGTTATTTGGTCGGGCCATCAATCTGATTTATCACGAACAGCCAGTGGATCAACTCTTCCGCTCGCCAATTCAAAAGCAACAGCAGTAATGATTCAGACGTTTTTTTGGGGGGCTCCGATAGGGGTGCCCCTTTTTTAGTGGGGTGAGGATTTGCAAGCAAGACGGGTAGCAGGACAAACGGATATTGGCGATTATCTCAAGGCAACGGCTTGTACTTTGGTGATGATCCAGTCGGTACTGGGTTTTGGGATGGCGCAAGCTCCCACGGCGGGTCAGCAGTGGGGGATGGGCCTGGTTTACGATGCCGTGAAGTTCACGGCGCCAGCCTTCATCTTCGGCATCCTGTATACGATTCTGCGCCATTATCGGGACCGGCCGGCCTGGGCCTACCGGGACTATTACCAGCAGCAGTGGCACGCCATGTTCGTGCCGACCATTTGGTGGACGCTAGCCTATCTGGTGGTGATTCCCCAAGTTCAGGAGCACCAAGCCTACCACGATGTCCGGAGTTTTCTGTGGCAGTTCGTTAACGGAAATGCGGCGCCTCACCTCTGGTATAACAGCATGATGCTCCAGTTCATCATTGTGATGCCCGCTTTTTGGTGGCTGGCTCGGTGGTGTGGGACGCAAGCCCGTCGCTCCTGGTGGGCCTTGGGGGTGACGTTTGTCGTGTACGCCGCTTGGTTAGCGGCCTTTCCGCACTTCACGACGTACTTAGTCGACCGGATCTGTCTAAGCTTCCTGCCGTACGGAGTGGCCGGGACCTTGGCTAGTGGTGGGACCCGGTGGACGCAATGGCTCGACCGGTATCGGTGGGGGCTATTGGCGGTTGTGGCGGGTGCTTACGGGTGGCTGACCTGGCAATTGATTGACCGGGGGCTTCCCGTTCAGTTGGCCGACGCCAGCTACTATCAGTGGTCGGCAACGCTGTATTCGTTCGCGATTATTTTGCTGATTGCGCTGGTGGGCTTCCGACAGATCAGTCGTTGGGGGCGCACCGTCAACTGGATGCACTGGCTGGCGACTTACGCCTACCGGGCATTCTTAGGTCACGTTTTTTGGCTGACGCTGCTCTGGTCGCTCACCACGGCCTGGCCGCTGGTTCCCCGGATGCTGACCTGTTATTTGGGGACCTGGTTACTGGCCTTTGCCTTAGCGTACGGGATGCATTGGGCCTGGTCGGCTGTTAAATTAGGGTTTCAAAAAAGCTTGTCCCGGTAAGGACAAGCTTTTTTCATGACTTAATTGGTGGCTTGCTTGGCGTGGTGGTCGTAATCTAACCGTCGCTCGAGCCAGTTTTGTCCCGCCGTCAGGACGACACAACACAGCCAGTAGAGAATGGCAATCGTGATGTAGATGGTCATGTAGTCCTGATTGGCGCCCGCAACGATCTTGGCTTGCATGAACATTTCGGAGACCGTGATCATGGCCGCTAGCGATGTGCTTTTAAACATATCGAGCAGGATGTTCCCAAGCGCCGGTAACCCGATTCGGAGAGCCTGGGGCAAGATGATGTAGCGGATGACCTTGGGGTAAGAGAGGCCTAAGGAATAGGCGGCTTCGTACTGACCAGGGTCGATGCCCATAAAGGCGGACCGAAAGACTTCGGAGACGAACGCCGAGGAGACCACCGTAAACGAGATGATCGCCGCCGGCAGGGCGTTTGCGCCGAACCCAAAGTAGACAATGAAGAGCACTACTAACATGGGCACCCCGCGCATGAATGAAATGTAGCACCGCGCGATGCCGTGCAGCAGGCGCCAATGACTGAGTTGGGCCAACGTTAAGAAGAGTCCGAGAATCAGCGCACAGAGAAAGGCTACGGCTGTCAGGTACACCGACATCGGTAGCCCCCTTAGAATCTGGGGTACCGAGGACCAAGCAAGCGGGGCGTTAAAGAACCCCGGAATGGTAAAGTCATGGAGCATGGTGTCCGCCCCCTAACCAGTTATTGGCCGTTGTACTGTGACTTGATCTTGAAGTTCTTGGAGATGTGAACCTTGGGCTGCTGGGTGACGTCGGCCCCATAGTATTTGACGGCCAGCTTCTTGATGGTCCCGTTCTTCAACAGCACCTTGACCTCTTTGTCGATCTGGTGCCGCAGAGCGGTGTTGTCCTTCTTCATCAACATGCCGACACCACTACCGTCATCGCTAGTGGTGAAGTATAGCCCTTTGGCGATGTGCAACTGGCTGTTCGGCGTTGCGGCCAGAGCCAATTTTTGCAGGTAATAGTCGTTCATGATGAAGTCGGTCTTGCCATTCTTGACGTCGCGCATGTAGACGTCGTTGGAGACGTTGTCGTAGTTGACCAACTTCGCACCTAGCTGTTGGGCCAGACGTTGGTAATTGGTTCCCGCTTCACCGGCTGCCTTCTTCCCCTTGATGTCTGCCCAGGAGTGAATTCCGGAATCGTTCTTATCCCGGACGACCAGACTACTGAAGGAGTGCTTATAGACTGTCGATAAGGCGAAGTCCTTCTTCCGAGCGGGAGACAGGCCAAAATCGTTTGCGGCGATGTCAGCCTTTCCCGTCTTGACCGCAGTCAATTGGCCGTCCACGCCGAGTTCTTTGAATTCGACTTTCTTGTGGAGCCCCTTGGCCACCGCTTTGACCACTTCGACGTCAAAGCCCGTTAACTTCTTGGACTTTGGATCATGAAACGACGTCGGGTAGAGTGTCCCGGAGGTCGCCACGATAAGCGTCTTTTTCTTTGTTGCCTGTTGAGCCGTTGTCTGAGTCGAGGATTTCCCGCAACCAACGAGTCCCGCACTCAGTACCATGCTCAAACCTAACCCTAAAACCAACCATTTTTTCGTCTTATTCATCAAATTTTCAGTCCCTTCGGAGTTTGTGATTTAAGACTTTTTAAGTATAACGACTTGAAAACGGTTTTACAACCAGGTAAGGTAAATCCAAGTAGGTGACTTACATAAAATTAGTGGTATCATCATAGGAGGTCGTTTTTTTATGACAGTGACAGATTGGGTCGGCACACCGGCACTCACTTGGGCGCGGAGAATTCGTGAAGGGGCGGTAACCAGCCAAGAACTGATTGCGGCGGCGTTTGCGGAGATCGACCGGCAGAATCCAGAGTTAAACGCGGTCATCACCACGCGTAAGGCGCAGGCCATGGCCGAGGCAGCCGCTCAGACGGATACGGGCCAACCATTTTTGGGAGTCCCGTTGCTGTTAAAGGGGTTGGGTCAGCAGCTTAAGGGGGAGTCGAGTACCAGTGGGTCGCGCCTCTTAGCGCATAACGTGGCCACGGAGACCAGCTTCTTCGTGCGGGCGTTACAGCAAGCGGGCTTCATTGTGATTGGTCAGACCAACTTCCCGGAATTTGGGTTTAAAAACATTACGGATGCCCAACTCTATGGCCCGGCCCGGAATCCTTGGAACTTAGACTACCAACCTGGTGGTTCTTCTGGGGGTGCTGGGGCCAGTGTGGCCGCGGGATTCGTCCCGATTGCGGCCGGTAGTGACGGGGGCGGGTCCATTCGGATTCCGTCGTCTTGGTCGGGAACGATTGGATTGAAGCCCACGCGGGGCCGAGTTCCGGTCGGTCCCAGTGATTGGCGGTCGTGGCAGGGGGCGGCGATTGATTTTGCGTTGACCCGGTCGATTGCCGATACGGCGGCCTTGCTGGACAGCCTACAGACTCTCCAGCCCGCGGCGGTCTTTCAGACGCCACTGGAACAGCCAGGGTTTGCGGCGCAACTTTCGCAGAAATGCCGACCCGGTGTGATTGGCTTCTCTACCGTTTCACCAGTGGGAACGCCGGTTAGCCCGACGGCAGTGGCAGCGGTTCGAGACGCGGCTCAGTTCTTAGAAGAACAGGGTTACGCCGTGGAAGAAGTGAAGATCCCCGTAGATGGCGTGGCCTTAATGGAGAGCTATTACACCATGAACGCGGGTGAAACGGCGGCGTTCATGAGTCAACTGGCTGCGAGCTTGCAGCGTAAGCTGACGGTTGATGATATGGAGTTGCTGACCTGGGCGTTGTACCAGACGGGGCTTAAGACGAGTGCCGCCGAATACAGTCTAGCGTTGGCGCAGTGGGATCAGGCGGCTTGGCAGATGGCCCAACTCCATGCCCAGTACCCAGTGATCCTAACGCCGACGACGGCTTGGCCGGCGCCTAAGGTGGGGGATTCGCTGGTGTCGCCCGAACACGTTGCGAAGATGCAAGACATTGCTAGTTTGAGCCCGGCAGCCCAAAAGCAGCTGATTTATGATCAGTGGCTACCGGCACTGACCCGGTCTCCCTTTACCCAGCAGGCGAACTTAACGGGGGAGCCCGCCATTAGTTTGCCGACGGCGGTGACGCCTGAGGGCTTACCCCTGGGCATCCAGTTCAACGCGGCTAAGGGTCAAGAAGCGGTCTTGTTACAACTTGGGGCTTTATTCGAACGAGCGAACAAGTTAAAATGGTTACACACAACTAAATTGTAGTGAGGAGATAGGATTTTGAGAGGAAAGCATTTTGGTATCTTACTAGGATTGACCCTGCTGGTCGTGGGGGGATTGGCGGCTTGCGGCAAATCTAATTCGTCGTCTTCGTCGTCAACCAAGCTAGCGGCTGATCAATCCGTTAAGTTGTCTGCCAAGTCAGAGGTGACGACCTTGGACGTTTCTAAGGCGGCTGATTCAACCAGTCTGACCATGCTCTACCACACCCAAGAGGGATTGTTTCGGTTAGGCAAGGATGAAAAGCTGATCAACGCTTTGGCAACCAAGACCACGGTGTCCAATGGGGGCAAGCGCTACGTGTTTGATCTGCGGAAGACTAACCACTGGAACGACGGGAAGCCCGTTACGGCGCACGACTTTGTCTATTCGTGGCGGCGAACGGTGAACCCCAAGACGGCTTCTGAGTACGCCTATTTGATGGCCGGTGTGAAGAACTTTGATCAGATTCAAAACGGAAAATTGGCACCGTCCCAATTAGGGGTCAAGGCGTTAGGGGATTATCGCCTAGAAGTCACGTTGAGTAAACCCGTGGCGTACTTCAAACTCTTGCTGGCCTTCCCAACTTTCTTCCCGCAAGAAGAATCCGTGGTGACTAAGGAAGGTAGTCATTATGGTCATTCCAGCAGTGCGACGGCTTACGATGGTCCGTTCAAGATGACCAAGTGGCAAGGCACGTCGCAGAACTGGACGTTAGTGAAGAACCCTAAGTTCTGGGACAAGCGGCAGATTCATCTGAACAAGCTGAACTTCCAGGTCGTGGCGGACCCAGCAACGGGTCTCAGCCTCTTCCAGAAGAAGTCCTTGGATGCCACGACGCTGGACGGGACTCAAGTGGCGAACCTGAAGAATAACCCTAACCTGAAGACCTACGTTGGGGGGACCACGTACTACATGCAGATGAACCAAAAGCGAGTTAAGGCCTTGAAGAATCTGAAGGTCCGGCAAGCCCTGTCCCTGGCAATCGATAAAAAGCAGCTGGCCAGTCACGTCTTAAGAGACGGGTCCAAGGCACCGCTAGGCTTTGTATCCCAGAACCTGACGCGTAACCCCAAGACCAAAGCTGACTTTGCCCGGGATGCTTACGTTAAGCAGGGGGTAGCCTACGACCTGCCCCAGGCTAAGAAGCTGATGAAGGCGGGGCTAAAGGCCACCGGGACCAAGAAGTTGACGTTAACTTTACTGAGTGATGATTTACCAGGAACCAAGACGGTCGCACAGTATCTGCAGGCCGAATTGAACAAGTTACCCAACGTGAAGATCACGCTCAACTCGCTGCCCTATAAGACGCGGCTGAGTCGGTCGAACGCCGGGAATTTTGATCTGGTCATCTCTAGTTGGGGTGCTGACTTCGCGGATCCCATCAACTTCTTATCGTTGATGAGTACTGGCAATACCAATAACAATGGTGGGTTTAGTGATGCGCAGTACGACGCCGCCATTCAAAAGTCGGAGAATCAGGATGCCAACCGGCCAACTGCCCGCTACCAGGACTTGGTCACGGCTGAGAAGCGACTGATGACCCAACAAGGGGTCGTACCGTTGTATCAACCAGCCACTGTTGAGTTGTGGAACGCTAAAGTGAGCGGCTACGTCTGGAACCCAGCGGGGATGAGTCGGGGTTACCAGTGGATGGAAGTTCACCAGTAAACTCTAGCCCAGAACCTAAAGATTAATGAAAACATGATGAAAAGCCACGCGGTGTTGACCGGGTGGCTTTTTGGTTGCCTAGAAATGAAAACGCTTGCTAACATTTTTGAAATCACAATTGAAATTCATTATGGAACATGTTATACCTAAAGTAGGGTTTATGAAAACGAATACATAAAATGTTTATCACGTAGGTTGGAGGATGACGATATGCAATTAGACGAAATTTTGACGGAACAACGTAATCACCGTTCGACCCATATTGATCGGGAATCGACACTGGATATGGTGGCCACGATTAATCGGGAAGATCAGCGGGTAGCCCGGGCGGTACAGAAACAATTGCCCCAGATTGCCGCGGCCATTGATGCGGCGTATCCCAAGTTTGATCAGGGCGGTCGGTTGATTTACGTGGGTGCCGGCACGTCCGGTCGCTTAGGCGTCATCGACGCTACCGAATTACAGCCCACTTACGGGTTAACGGCCCAACAGACGTTTGGGCTGATTGCGGGGGGCCAAGCAGCTTTGACCCAGACCGTCCAGTCAGCGGAGGATTCACCGGAACTTGCCCAGACTGATTTGGAAGCGGTTAACATTACGGCGGACGATATCGTGATTGCTAGTGCGGCCTCTGGTCAGACGCCGTACACGGTAGCCGCGTTACGGTATGCGCAGGCGCAAGGGGCCTTAGGCATTGGGTTCTCGTGCATCGCCGATAGTGAACTCGCCGAATTGGCGGATTATCCGATCACGCCCGTTGTGGGGCCGGAAGTCATTACGGGGGCGACCCTGTTGAAGGCGGGAACGGCCGAGAAGATGGTGTTGAACATGCTGTCTACGGGGATCATGATCAAGTCCGGGAAAGTCTACCAGAACCTGATGATCAACGTGGTCCCGACCAATGATAAGACTTTAGAGCGGGCCAAGAAGATCATTGCGGAAGCGACCCAGACGTCTACACTGGCCGCTGAGCGGGCGTTAGCGCGTTCGGGGAATAATGTTCCGTTAGCCATTGTGCTAATTGAGACCAAGGGCACCATCGCGGATGCCAAGGAGTTATTGGCCACCACTAACGGTCACGTTTCGCAGGCCGTGAAATTAAGTGACGACCGCCACTAGCCCTAGTGAATCGCTTGACCGGTCCGCACCAATTCCTTTATACTTTAGACTAGGTATTGAGTAGAAAGGAATGGGACAAGTTTATGTATGTAGCAGATGAAAAACGGTACGAGAAGATGCCGATTCGCCGAGCAGGCAATACCGGTTTTCAACTACCGGCAATTTCTTTTGGCATGTGGCATAGTTTTGGTGAAAGTGCCAACTATGCGGATACGCGAGACATCATTTTAAAGGCGTTCGATGCGGGCATCTTCAGCTTCGATAACGCGGCGAACTACGGTCCGGGAACTGGTGAAGCGGAACGGCTATTCGGGCAGGTCTTTGCCCGGGAACTGAAACCTTACCGTGACGAACTCGTGATTACCACGAAGGCCGGGTTCCATATGTGGCCTGGACCTTATGGCCAGATGAGCTCCCGTAAGGCACTGATTGCCTCATTGGACCAATCGCTGGAACGGATGGGCTTGGACTACGTTGACGTGTACTACAGTCACCGGTTCGATCCGGAGACGTCACCCGAAGAGACGGCCGTTGCGTTAAACGACATTGTTCGCCAAGGGAAGGCGCTCTACGTGGGGATTTCCAACTACACGGCCCCACAAGCGGCGGCCATGATCAAGATCTTCAAGGATCTGCACACGCCGTTCGTGGCGGACCAGGTCTCCTACAATATGTTGAACCAAAAGGCCAACCAGGACGGCCTGTTTGACGAGATGCGCCGGAACAACGCCGGGGTCATTGCGTATGGTCCGTTAGCGGAAGGTCTACTGACGGATAAGTACCTAGATGGGATTCCCGATGACGTGAACATTCACTGGTCCAGCCAATATGTCTTGGATCAGGGACGGGATAAAGTGGCCCAAAAGCTGGTCGCTTTGAACAAGATTGCGCAGAGTCGGGGGCAGAAGCTCTCCCACATGGCGTTAGCTTGGTTACTCCATGATTCCGTAGTGACGAGTGTGATTACGGGGGCTTCCAAGCCAGAACACTTGTACGAAAACGTCAAGGCTGTACAGAATCTGAAATTTGATCCTGAAGAATTAGCCGCTATTGACCAAATTTTGAAAGCTTAATTGAACTTGAAACAGTCTAAGATTAGCTCTGTAAAACTCTGTACTAGTCCCTGTCAAGTTGACAGATGAAATAATATAATTCTCGGACGTAACTT
>NZ_AZDT01000046.1:0-17627 GCF_001434785.1 Levilactobacillus namurensis DSM 19117
GTTTTTGAAAAACATGAAAACTGACGACTTTTTTGAAAGGTATGAATAATTCAGGATAAGGATTCCTGCTCAACTCAGGGATGGGCAACCCGTGGCCGGGACCCATAGACGCCTCGTAAACCCGCTAAGTCCCCGGTGGTCAGGTCCGTATTACCCTGATTCGTGGGATACATCACGGAATCGATGTCCCGGCTATGTTCCAACCCTAAGGCGTGGCCCAATTCGTGGGTCGCCACCGCATCGTTAAACGACTGCGGATAAGCCCGATTCAGGCTGGCCGTGGCTTGATTGCTGGTCAACATGCCCCGCGGATTCAACGTATTCACGATTTCCGGGCCCCCATGACCTAACTCGATCTTCTGGGGGTCCTTAGCCGTCTGCCGGTAAGCGGAAAAGACCACTTGATTACTCCCATCGGGCCCCACACCGGGCTTCAAGTGAACCAACCCCGTCCGGTTAAACGTGGCGACGGCCGTCTCAAAGACGTCGCGGCCATCCGTAGGCAGGTTATGATCGAATCGGTAGTAGTAGGTCCGTGCCAAAGACTCGCCGTGAATGATCTTAAAGATGGGTGTGGCCCCCTTAGTGGTCGCAGCTTGCGCGGGTGTCGGCCGAACTGGCTGGGGCAGATGCAGGATCCGCAAGACACGGTCCCACTGCGCGTTCACCCAGCGCGTACCCTCCGGTGTCAGCTGACTATGGTAGAGTCCCCCCATCATCAGTAGAACCAGCAATCCGCCAATACACCACATTCGCCACTTCACACTTAGCACCCCTTTTACATTTTTTAGGACTTGGTCAGGCCAAATCGTCTGCGACGTTTGTACCATATATCAAAGTCCGACGGTAGGGAGTCGCCGAATGTTTCGGATTTAAAAACGCTAAAGTGCGTTAGACGGCGGTTTAAAGCGGTTTTCTCGCACGCAAGATAAGTGGTCTAACCAATTAAAATTGCTTGATCAAAAACGGCCCGTCGAAAGAACACCCTTCGACGAGCCGTTAACTGTCTACTTGTTCGTCGACCCATAAATCGCCTTCAGCCCGGCAATGTCGCCCGCCGATAGCTGACTGCGTCCCTGACTGATGGGATACATCACCGATAACAGGGACTGACTGTGGTCTAAGCCTAAGGCGTGCCCCAACTCGTGAGTCGCCACCGCGTCGCTGAACGCCCCGCCATAGTCCGCGTTGAGACTGGCGTTGGCGTTATTCTGATCATGGGTCCCCGCCAGGCTCACCCGTTGTGTGATGCTGGGACCGCCATGGCCTAACTCAATCTCCGCGCTGTTCTGGGCCATGCGCTTATGATAGACCGAGAAGGTAATGGAATTCTTCCCCGCTGGCGCAGTCCCTTGGACCAGGTGAACGATGCCCGTGGCGTTGTACCGCGACACGGCGTCCGCAAAGACCCGGCGACCAGCGGCAGGAAGCGTTGCGCTATAGTGGTAATAATAGGTGGGCGACAACCGCATCCCCTCCACGATGGGTTCCATCGGGGTGGTGGTGGTCGAGGAACTTGGCTTGGCCATGTCTCGCTCTTGCCCCATCAACCGGTTGACCCAGTTGCCATCTAGGGCCGTGACCAGCTCCGTTCGTAACTGATTGACTTTCGCCGTAGCTTGCGGGACCAACGTTGCGCGATTTTGGTAACCCAGGACAACCGCCACTACGAGGACCAACATGCCCAATAATCGTCTGATTGTCCGCATCACAACCTCATCCTCCATTTCTTATCCGGTAGTCTTCTTTTATACCATAGTTTTCCCGCTATCCCCTACTCATTTGCTACCTCCGTCCCCAATCTTTACGTTTTCGTTAGAGTCCGTAACGGTCGTTGCGGTGGTTAACTAGTGGCACTACGGCAGCTATGCGCATTTAAGTTCGTGTGTTACAGTCGTTAAAATCTGTGGGGGGCCGTCCATTAACGCTTACCCCATTTAGATAAATATGGTTATCCAGAAAAGGTTAAACGAGAAGTGCCCGTAGTTTGCTAAAAGAATTAACTAACGCCTTGCCACTACGGTGTTTAACAAGCAAAAAGGAGCTTTATAACACCCAATTACCCTAAAAATGCTTCCTATTGTAAATTAATTATTGGCTTATTTGTGATTGATTATACAATGAGGGTGTTAAAAGCAAAAGAGGATTACATACTAAACGACTTTGACTGGAGGATGAGGAGCATGTTAGAGACTAAAGTACATTATAAAAGTTACAAGGCAGGCAAGCGCTGGCTCTACGCGGCAATCAGTGTCACGAGTCTCTGTGCTGGCTTGGCGTTGACCGTCCCGGCCAACGCAGCGACCACGGATTCAGATTCGACACCGGTCACTGAAACCGTTAATGCGGATTCATCGTCCAATAATGAAAACGTAACCAATTCTAATGTTGACCCAGCAAATACTAATGGCTCAAATGACACTAGCAATGATGTTACCAATAATGACACTAATCCTAACAACATTACCGATACTGACTCAAACAACAATACCAATACTAACGACGTTACTGATAGCAACTCAAACAACAATGCCAATACCAACGACGTTACCGATAGCAGCTCAAATAACGACGCCAATACCAACGACGTTACTGATAGCAGCTCAAATAACGACGTTACCAACAATGCTGTAAATGATGACACGACCAACAACGTCAATGCTGACTCAACTGATGATACAGATACTAACGGGAACACGGATGAGAAGACGCAATTATCCACACCCCAAGATTTAGACAGTGCTTCGGATATTACGGACCCACTACTGGTGAAAAATTCCGGCGCACCACAAGATCAGAGTCAAGACAAGCTGAACCTAGCAGTGTCTGTCACGGCAACCAACGCTAAAGGAACCCAGACATCTAAAGACTCGACTCAGGCTAACAATCAAGTCGTCGCCGTAAATACCGATGACACGTCCTTAAACGTCACCTACACCATTACCAACCAGACGGATACCAGTCAGGGTCTGTGGATGTACATCACTTTCCCCGCCTACTTGAACCATACGACAGATTGGACGGTTGCACCAACGGTCGACGCTTCCAACTTCGCAAACGTTCCTGATAGCGTTCAACAGTCCTTCCTCACCACCGATGACGGGATGTATTATCAACCTTCAGGATTCGATTGGACGACTCTAAAAGAAGTCCAGTTAAAAGGTAGTCTTAACGCGGGCGACCAATACACCGTCACGTTACCAATCACCATTCCAGCCGCCGGCAAAGACGATAGCACGTTACAAATCATTTCTTTCACGCCCGAATGGAAGACTACTACGGTGAACTTAACAGCGGTGGACCCAGTGATCTCAAGCGGCGATACCGATACTGACAACCCAGATACTAATACTGACACTGATAACCCGAATACCAATACTGATACTGACAATCCAGATACCCACCAGACAGATGGGAACACGGATGAAACGACCCAACTATCTGACCCCCAAGATTTAGCCAGTGCTCCGGACATTACGGATCCATTACTCGTGAAAGATTCTGGTGCAGCGCAAGACCAGAGTCAAGATAAGGTGAACTTGGCAGTATCTGTCACGGCAACCAACGCTAAAGGAACCCAGACATCCAAGGATTCTACCCAGGCTAACAATCAGGTTGTCGCCGTAAATACCGATGACACAACCCTGAACGTTACCTACACCATTACCAACCAGACGGATACCAGTCAAGGTCTATGGATGTACGTCGTTTTGCCCGCCTACTCAAGCAATACGACGGCTTGGACGGTCGCACCAACGGCTGGCTCTACTAGCTTTGCGGGTGTTCCTGATAGTGTTCAACAATCCTTTCTCACCACTACCACCAACGGGACGTATTATCAGCCTTCAGGATTCGATTGGACGACCCTAAAAGAAATCCAGTTACAAGGCAGTCTTGACGCGGGCGACCAATATACCATCACGTTACCAATCGTCATTCCAGCTGCCGGCACAGGCAATGGCACGCTACAAATCATTTCTTTCACGCCCGAATGGAAGAGCGCCACGGTGAACTTAACGGCGGTGGACCCAGTTAGCTACCACGCCCCTACCAACTTACCAACGGCGACGCCACAGACGCCAACCGCCACAGTTGATCCGGACGTTACCGAACCCACACCAGCCATTACCAACAATCCAGACCTGCAAGAAAAGACCAATACGGCGCCCGTAGATGCCACGATTCGGATCACGGCCAAAAACGAAAATGGGTCGAGTACATCCTTAACTTCTCACGCTGATACACACAACAATGCGTCAATGGTCATTGTGGACAGTCACGCTACCGATTTGACGGCCCTATTCGACCTGACCAATACCACTGATACGGTTCAAGCAGCGAATACGTTCTTTAGTCTCCCAACTTACTACAATAACCGCTACCCTACCCACACCAGCGTCGTCACCATGGCAAATGACGTGAATATTGACGACTTAATTCCTGACCTGCCCACTGGCTTAGCCGTTCACTTCGTTGTTGGAGACACAGAATACGACTCCTACTCCGACATGCTCGCTGCGGATCCCGATTTTCAATGGTCTGATTTGACACAATTCCACGTGGTCGGGCAATTAGCGGCTAAGTCGGGCTACACGTTAAACGTGCCACTCAGCGTCCAAAAGACTGATCCATACACCATCAATGGTGGTTCGATTATGAGCCAATACTCATTTGGTGCCGTTCGAAACGACGATGGCTTTTACTTTAGAATTGCGGACCAAGAGGATGATTTAAACGGTAACTACCAAGCCGTTTTGGTCAACCCAAATGACGATGGCAATCCATATGTTGCGGCACCGGCAGACGTCCAAGCGGCTATGCCAAAGATCGGCCAAGACCAAGTTTCCTACCACAACTTCTTCTCCGGTTCGACTGGCTCTACGACGGACCATCCTTATACTGGTGGTATCGTAACCATTAACTATCAGAACGCTGATTTTGCCGACGCCATTAATCACTTAGGGTATGCCGTGACGTTAGGTTCCAACGGGCAACCTTATGAGTTGATGAGCTACCTCTCCGATGGCAACCCTTCCCTGATTGAAAACCCAACGGAAAATCCTTTAGTTTACGTGATTGTTCGTCAGGTCTTGCAGACCCAAGACAAGACGCTCCAAGTCGGCGACAACTGGAACCAACTCGATAACTTCGTGGCTGGCTTTGACAACCAAGACCAGCCCCTACAAGCTAGTGATATTCAAGTTACTCAAATCTCCGACCCGTCTGGTATCGTAAAGGATGGTAAGGTCACGGCAGCCGGCACCTTTACGGTCACTTACGCTTACCAAGTTGCCGATGATTACTACGGTAAGGGTGAACCTTACATGGTTTACAAGACGGCGACCGTTACGGTAGATGCTCCTGATCCGGTTGACCCAACGCCAACCGACCCTAGCACTGACCCAGATAATCCGGGAACCACTACGCCGACCGACCCTAGCACCGACCCAGATAATCCGGGTACGACTACGCCAACTGACCCTAGCACCGACCCAGATAATCCGGGAACCACTACGCCGACCGACCCTAGCACCGACCCAGATAATCCGGGTACGACTACGCCGACCGACCCTAGCACCGATCCGGACAACCCAGGTACGACCACGCCGACCGACCCTAGCACCAATCCGGATAATCCGGGAACCACCACGCCAGTTGACCCATCCACGCCGACTAATCCAGATACAACCACCGGCAACGAGACCGCTGTAACGGGCGGCTCCGGTGACACGGCCACGGTTACGACGCCAAGTGCGACCACCGATGATTCGGCCGAAACCATCGACACTAATGCGGTCACAACTGCAACGCCGCTGGTTACTTCAGGAGATGCCGATTCCGTAAACACTACTCAAGAATCGACGACTTCCGCCAAAATCATTCATGGTGGTGACGGCGCTACGATTACGACTGGTAAGTCTGCGGTAATCGCCAACCAAGCCAAAGCCAAGACGGCGACTCCCGCTACCGCCACTACCCTGAGCGCTCAGACTACGACGCCAAAGGCCACGGCAACCACGTCAGCCCAGTTGCCTCAAACCAATGAAGCTAAACCGAATGGTCTGGCCATCTTGGGGATGGGCCTGTTAACCGGTGCCCTGAGCCTTGTCGGTCTCAAATCCCGGAAGCACGACTAGTCCCGTGTTAAACTGAATCCTAAGAAAAAATCAGAGGGAACGCTCAAAATAAAGCGTTCCCTCTGATTTTTTGCATCCTTCAGTTCAAGTGTTACCCGAACGTCTTCAACGAATCCTTAATCAACTGGATAAAGGCCGCCCGGTCGATATCCAGGAGGACCTCCGTATTCTTAGGCTTGCCGGTCAACTCATAATAGTCACAAACCGTTTCGCCCCGGGTCAACTCTCCAGCCGTTTCCACGTCCACGTTCATCCGCTCGGTCTTGAACCACTCGGGATGAATCAACCACGTAATCGTGCAAGGGTCGTGTAGCGGCGCGCCTTTAAAGCCCCACTTAGGCGCCTCGTGATAGCGTTCAAAGAAGTTCAAAAGGTCGGCGAACGCGTGGGCTACCGGGTTGTCAATCTGCCCGATCTCGGCGATTTCCGATTTTAGAATCTGGGCCTTGTGGGTCACGTTCAACGGAGCCATGACCAATGGAATCCCTGCATTCATCACAATCTTAGCTGCCTCAGGATCGACGTAGATGTTGAACTCCACGGATGGCGTCCAATTACCCAATCCCATGGCTCCACCCATGTAGACAATCTGGGCAATTTTAGTCTTCAATTCAGGGTAGACCCGCAGGAACAACGCAATATTGGTCATGGGCCCCGTGACCACCAACGTCACCGGCGTGGTACTCTCCCGCAACGTCTGCGCGATGAGCTCAATCGCGGTCAGGGGCTGTACGGCAAAGTCGGGGTCTGGCAGGTCGGCACCGTCTAAGCCGGACTTACCGTGCACGTTGCCAGCCGTTTCCAAAGGCTTCAAGAGGGGTGTCCGGTTACCTCCCGCCACGGGGATCTCCTGGTGGTGCATCAGGGTCAGTAACCGCATGGCGTTATTCAACGTCTTTTCCGGCGTCTGGTTCCCCGCCGAAGTCGTCACCGCCAACAGCTCAATCTCGGGATTGGTCAACGCCAGCATCATGGCCAACGCATCGTCGTGGCCCGGGTCACAATCCAGAATAATTTTAGTCGTCATTTTCGAAACACTCCTTTAATGTCACGATTGTTATCGCTTTCATCGTACCATAAAAAGACCGACCAGCCCAGAACGGGTCGGTCGGTCATCGGTTTATGCTTTAGTTGGTTTACTGGGAACTTCCTGGTAGCCCTCGCGCCAATTCATGGTGCGGGCCAAGGCGAAGAGAAAGTCGGACAAGCGGTTCAAATAAGTCAGAATAGCTGGTTCCAACGGCTGTTCTTGATTCAAGCGAACCACGGATCGTTCAGCCCGGCGCGCCACGGTACGGGCGTACTGCAAGGCTGCACCAGTCGGCGTTCCACCAGGTAAGATGAACGCCTTAAGCACTGGCACTTCCGCCGTTAGCTGGTCGATGCGCGTTTCCAAACGCGTGGTATCGTCCGGCACCATGACCTGGTGGCGTTTGACACTAATATCGGCTTGCAAATCATAGAGCTTCCGTTGAATGTCCTGTAACTCCTGCCGTTCGGCGGTGTGGGTGTTCCCCATAATTGCAATCACGTTGCCCAACCAGGACTCAAGCTCGTCGAGGTCACCTAGCGCCACAATCTGGGCATCCGTCTTCGGAACCATCCGGCCACTGATCTGCTTGGTCATCCCTTGGTCGCCGACGCGGGTATAAATTTTCATACTGGCCTCCTAGCGAATCGGGCAGGCCCCACCGGCACAGTCGGATTGGTCGACTAACTCGATATCCTTCTGGTCGTGGTGGTTGTTCTGCTGGTCAAAGACCTGGGCAACGTCGCCCGTGATCTCAGCGCGCTTAGCCTGGTAAGTCTGAACATCAATGGGTTCCTTCGGCGCTTGCTTGAAGCCACTGCCGCTGTATGGCAAGAGCGACGTCGACTTGGTGGTGTGCCGGTATTGCGTCAGTAAGTCCGCAATCTCTCCCGCTTCATTAGGCTGGAAGGTCACGGTACAACTGACCGCATTATCGGACCAGTACGTCTGCAAGAAGGCCTGGGTCGCGAACTGTTCCGCAATCGACACGTTCCCCGCCGAAGCAAAGTTAGGGTCGTCCGCGTTCGCCGCCTTGACCGGGAATTCAACGCACATGGTGTTCTTGGTGTAAACGTCCGGCTCGATGTGGTAACCACAAGCCGCTAAAGCCGGCAGTAAGGGGTCGGATTCCTGGAACCGAATCCGTTGAATCAGGTAACCTGCGTAGTGGAAGTGCATCCCTTCGGAAACCCCCGCTAACTTAGCGACGGTCCCGGATGGCTTCACCGTAGTGTGCTTGATCGACGATTGGCATCCCAGGTCGTCCGAGTAGGCTTGGTCAGCTGCCACAACGGCGTGGTAGAGGGCGTCCACCCGCTTAACGGCCGCCTGGTTATAGATGGGTTGGGCCACTAACTTGCCCGTTTCGGGGTCCTTGACTTCGTTGAAGCCCGTGACCACCCGCGTCTTGAAGGTATCCAAGATCCAGTCTTGAATCCCGGACATCGAAATCCCGATTCGCCGGTTCTTTTGAATGGCCTTACGCGAGACTTCCCAGTCGTAATCACTGAAGGTGACCCGCTTGGCAAACCGGGTGCCCAATTCGAAGGCGTCTTCCAGTTGCCAGCCTTGCTGTTCCGCAACGCCCGGAAAGACTTCGAATAAGTTGCAGGGTTCCCCGTTACTCAACGAGATTTCCCCACACGGGTTGGTCCCTTCTACGGCGTCATCGATGCCCGCCTGGTAACCATCGGCCATCCGGCCATAGTGCCGGGACAGTTCGAGGTTCACGATACCGGGTTCCCCGTTTTGGGCAATGGCGTCCGCAATTAGTCCGTAATGGTCGAATGCGGAGTCAACTGCCACACTGTTATTCGAGGCCCACCGGTGATGGTAGAGTTGCTTCTTATCTTGTTTCATGGTGATGAACGCGTCATCGTCGGCACCGCCTAAGGCCAGCTCTGCTGAGCGCCGGACGTTCCCCGCCACCACAGTCTTTCCAATCAGGTTCCCGAGGTCGGTGCAGTCCACCGAAGTCAAGCGGTGGCCCTGCTTAGCGTTCAAGATTTGGTTGATATCAAATAACATTTCAATTAATGGCATCGGGCCAGAAGCGGTCCCGCCAAAGCCCTTGATGGGCGCATCCTTAGGTCGAATGTTGGACATGTCCAGCACCACCCGGTTGGCGTCCGTAGGGTTGGTCTGATCAAAGTGTGCGTCGATCAGGTTGGCGTTGGCCAGTACCCAGCCTTCCCGGGTATCGGGAAGCTCGTAGTACCGCGCACCTTGCAGTTCGTGCGTCGCCAGCCAGTCCGCCTTGTTGACGGCACCTAAAGCTACGGAATCCGCGTACGATTGACTGTTTTCGTCAATTAGAATCGTCAAGTCAACGGACCGGTCCACGGCTGGAATCTGCGCCACATTCGTTGGCACTACGGAGAAACCGACCCCGCCGCCCTTCATCAGTTGGTCGAACATGAAGGAGTAAGGCATAGAAACCGCCTTTTGATCCGGTTGCAGGTAATCGGGGATAATGTGGCTGTCCCCGTAAGCCTGGGGCCGCACAGCGATGAACCAGCAGTTGTTCAACGCGTCACCATTGCGATGCTGGTAGTTGGTCCCCGAGATCCATAGGTTCCGCCCGGACGGCGTGGCACTCAGCCCATAGATCAGCTTAAAGAGGCGTTGGGCTTCCTGCGTCAACTCCGCGCGCAACTGGTCACTCACCGTATCGCCCTGCAAGCGGGGGTCTAGATTGATGTTCCCTTCAACCACCCGTTGGACCGTTTCCGGCCATTCTTCGGTGCGTTGTTGGTCCGGTAGCCAGCGCGCATAAGTCCGTTTATACGTCACCCACCCGAGTTCGCCCCAGTGAGGGGTCACCGTCTGTTCAACTTCTTTGATAAATGCTGCGGATAACGTAATTGGTGCAGCGGTTGCCGTATTCATCATTCTCATCGCTCCCATCTCAAATGAAACTACGCTATATATAGTAGCACCCATTCCGGAGTCCACACAATATATAGTTATTTGAAAGTGGGTGTTGACTTTTGAGATTTCAGACCATCCCCTAAACTGGACAAAGCCAGATTTAGCGATTTACGCACCCGTCCCACGCGTTTTTGCCACCTTAACCGTTTTACGGGTAAAAGGTTCGATTTTCCCCGTGAGTTTTTTCGTTCAGCTGACTAAGGTCCCCTCGCGCGGTTTAACCGCCGTCAACGTCAGCGTGGGTAACCAGGGGCCACCCCACCAGCCGTGATAGCCGGTCCCCGTCACCTGGATGTCTTGGTAACCCAAGCGCTGTAAGGCCTCACGGTACTCGGCACAGGCAAATCCCCGGTCCATGATCAGGACGCGACCGCCTGGTGCCAGAACCCGATTCAGCTCTTGAAGCGCCTGTAACCGTCCGGCTCTGGGCTGGACCCGGTGAAGCGCTAAGCTAGAGACCACCAGATTGAACTGGTTCGGCTGCCAGGGTAAGTCTCGCAGGTCGGCCGTCTGAACGGTCACCCGGTCGGCTAGATTAGCGGCTTGCCACCGCGACATCAACGCCGGGCATCGTGCGGCAGAATCCACCGGCACGACCCCCGTGACCTGACCGCCCACCGGTAGCCGCATCGCCAACTGGCGTAAGGGGCCGGACCCACAACCCAGGTCTAACGCCCGAGTCTGGTCATTCAGAGGGACCATCGCCAACAGCTGATGCCAGATCCGTTCCCGGCCCAGCCACGCCGTATGTAACCAGATGGTCCCACTCACCAGGCTCACCCCGCTGACCAGTAACCAGCCCACTTGACGGAACACCACCCAGGCACCGAATCCCACAACCCCTACCAAGAACCACCCGACAACCTGGCGTCCGTCGCCAAGTCCCCATTCACGACTCACTTGCATCCTCTTCACCCCTTTATTTGCTGGTATGAGTATAGCAAAGAACCCCTCAACGGCTGGTGACAAAGTGCCCGGAACGCAAAATTAATAATTACAGTCTTTATAATGCGCCGCGTATCCCCGGCATCACCGCGTTTACGCGCACAAAAAAAGCCGTCAAAGCACGACGGCTTCAACGGCGATTCTGATTGGGCTAGCTGGGTTCGAACCAGCGCATCACGGGATCAAAACCCGTTGCCTTACCACTTGGCTATAGCCCAATAATTGCGTCATCACTGACTCAACAGGTAATAATTTTAGCATTTAACCCCACAATCGCGCAACCCCTTTTTTCAAAATTTTTACCGTTCTGGCCATTTTTCACCCCACCAGGGCCCGCTCCAGTTGATGGTTATTAGTTGACGGCGAAAACCAGTTAACGCTACTATAGAATTGATAGCTTACAGTACCGGCGATTCCACGGGACTCGCCGGTTTCGACTGATTGAAACACTTTATTAAAGGAGGTGCGCACGATGTCGCACAAAATTACCATCAAAGACGTTGCGACTCAAGCTGGCGTCTCCGAAGCCACGGTGTCCCGGGCGCTCAATGACAGTCCCCAGGTCAAGGCCCACACCCGCCAGCGAATCCAGGAATTGGCCCGGCAACTGGGGTACCACCCCAACGGTCTGGCCCGAAGCATCCGTGTTCAGCACACCCACACCCTGGGCGTCATCATCCCCGACATCTTGAACGCCTTCTTCACCCAAATCGTCCGGGCCATCGAGGACGCGGCCGATGCGGCCGGTTACGACGTGCTGATCATGAACACCGACGAGCACTTGTCCCGGGAGACCAAGGCGCTCGACTTGATGCTAGAAAAGCGGGTCGACGGTGTGATTATCACCAGCGCCGGTGGCCCCACCGACTACGCGACACGCTTAGGGGACACCCCCGCGGTCTTCGTTGACCGGATGCCTCCCCACAAGGCTGAGCGCTTCGACCGGGTGTTGGTCGATAACGTCCAAGCCACCGAAGACCTGGTCACCCGGTTGATCGACCGGGGATCCACCCGCGTGGGCATCATCAACAGTGCTGTCTCCATGACAGCTACTGAACGGCTACAGGGCTACCATCAGGCTCTCCAGAAGGCTGGGATGGCCTTTGATCCCGCCATCGAGGTCAACGCGCGCACAGATAATTCCAACGTCTCGCAGATGACTCGTCAAATTCTGGTCAACCAGCGGTGTGACGGCCTTTTCGCCGCGGATAACACCATCATGGACACAGTCCTGCACCGCATCCCCGAACTCCAGTTACCCCCCTTTCAGCTGGGGGGCTTCGATGACCAGGATTGGTTCGACTTTCTGCCCTACCACATCGTCACAGCCAAGCAACCCATATCGCAGATTGCCCAAACGGCGGTCGACCGCTTATTGGCGCGCATTCGCCAGCCCCGAATGGCCCCAGAGGAATTCCGGTTGCCCGCCCAAATTATCACACACTAATACACCAAAAGGAGCCTCAGGCACTGCCAAGGCTCCTTTTTAGCATCTCTAAATAGATGATCCGTTCGTACGCATTGACACTAACGGCCTTTTCCCGGACGCGCCTTAATCGCCACTTACCGACCCAAGGTCTTTTGGCTCAACGGTCCCGTGGCCTGCAGGGTAAACTTGGGGGCCAAGACCTTGGCTTCAGCGGCGACCAAGGCTTGGCGGGTGAACCAGCCGCTACGAATCAGCTGGCCGACCTGGGCCACGTTGGCCAACATGGTCGCCAAATCTGCGGCACTAAGCTGTTGAATCGCCTGATCCAGTTGGTCTAACGAATCAATCGCTAATCCCAGGTGGTTGCGGACAATCAGGTCGGCAACCGCCGCTTCCTTCCAGACGATCACTGGTAACCCGTGCGACAGGTACATCGAGACCTTGTGTGGATGGTTGTAGCGGGTGTAGGAACTATAGCGGTAAGTCGTCGTGTTCCCGTCCCAGGCTAAGCCAAAGGTCGGCGGCAACTCCCGTAAGAGCTGGCGCCGGACCCGTGAGCCCCGGTAGTCCACTTGCGGATTGGCCATCAAGGCCCGGGTCAATTGGGGATTCGCGGCCCCAAACACGGTGATGGGCGTCTGGGCCGACCAATCCCCTAGGTATTGCGACTTCTGTAAGTTCCCCGCCAAGACTACTCGGCGTTGGAAGTCCTGCGGCTGAATCGCGTGGCGGACGTCCGTCGCACCGTCATCTAAGTAATCCAATAGGTACTGGTAGACTACCGGCGTGGTAACCCCCTGTTGGCGCAAATAAGCCGTCATCCGTTCGCTGTGGACGATCAATACGTCACACTGGTTGAAGAAGGCAAACTCGTGAATCCACCGTGGGGCGTGTTGGTCCCGCAACGTCTCGATGTCGTGAATCAGGGCCACCACCCGGACTCCCCGGCGATGCATCTGGCGAATAAAGAAGTCCTCGTAGCGCCCGTCATTCAAAGACGGGTACTGGTAGACCAGTAAGTCGCCCTGGGACACGCCCGCCGTTGCGCCCTGAATCCGGGCCATCAGGGCCTCGTTCGACTCTTTGAGGCCCCCGTAGCGGCGAATATCAATGATGTGGTACCCGGCCGCCTGCCCAATCGTCGCGATATCGGCCTTCGCTTGACGCGTGGCGTCAAACGTCGGGCCTTGTAGAATATCCGTTAACCATTTCTTCATGTCATGCCACTCCCCTAAAACAATCCATCAGAAACGCTTAGAAGCGGGACAATCCCACACCCGCTCCATTCTTTACTTCCACTATAGAGACCCCGCCTAACCACTGACAACCGCTAACCATCGCTTAGGATAACCACTTACCCAATTACTGATTAGAGCCACTATACTAGGGACGGTCTGAAAGCGACTCCGAAAGTTAACCGGGCCCAACTAGCAGGGTGATCCGACTGTCAGCCGCTCGATAAGGCGCATGACGCCCACACTCGGTGTGTTTTAAGATAAGTCCAAAAAATGGCTCCGGAAATCAGTTGATGATTTCCGGAGCCATAACGTTTAAAGTAACGGTTCGTATTTAGAGAATCTGGCAGAACTCAATCGTTTCATGGTTGGGCCCCAAGATGTTGAAGAAGCGAATCCCCTTATCCCAGAACGTTGGGATGGATTGAATCTCGGTGTTGACCAAGTTCAACCCCTGCTCTTTGGCCGCAGCGAACGCCTTGTCGACGTCCGTGGTGTTCAGAGAAACGTGATTGATTGCCCCAGCTTCTGGGTTGGTTGGATCGCCTTCCCAGGTCTCAATCGTCAGGTTGCCCAATCGCATGAAGGCACAGCGGTTCTCGCCGTTGTGGAACAGACCCGCCTGTTCGAACCCGATGCTCTTGTAAAAGGCAATCGTCTTATCTAAATCGATGGATGGAATTCCGATATGTTGGACTCCCGTAATGTAATCTGATACTGCCATAAGTTACTCCTCCTTAGACATGACACTGTCATTCCCAACATCCAAGGCCTGATGCTTCAGGTGCGGGAAGACCACTTTGTCGGCCCAACCGGTAATGCTCCCTTGGAAGAGGAAGGCAAATAGCGTTCCTAACCCAAAGTTAACGATTTGACCCGTCATAATGGCCGCAAAGACCGCCATCAAAAACGGTGGCACGTAGGAGACCCACATGGCCGTGGTCGCGTTGCCCTTGAAGTAACGGAACCGCAGAATCTGCATCAAATCATCGGATGGGTGTAAGACCAAGTTGACCCGTTGGTAGATGGAAATCGCGACCGCAATGAAAGCGACCCCTAAGAAGTTCAGCGCCACATATAACAGCACCATCCCCACGCCATGTGCTTCGGGCAGTCCCACGTAGAGTTGGGGATACTTACCCGTGAAGAAATCCTCGAAAATCTGGATTAACGCGGAGAAGGGGACCATGAAGGCCATGTTGCCGATCACCCGTTTCCATTCCCAATGGTGGATCAGGATGGCGTTTAACACGGAGGTCAGAAACCCCACGATTAGAAACGCCCAGAAGAGGTTCCAGTGTAGCGCCGTCCCCATATTGGCTTCGGCGGCGGTCCAGAAGGCCGCCCCCAAAAACGAGGGATGGATCTTCGCACTGGTGACCAGCGTCAGCACGTTGCCGGCGGAGTTGATCACTAGCGATAAAGCGAAGAACGCCAGTGCTCGCGACATGGACATGGTCCGTTGATTCGTCATAGTTTGCGCCTCACTTAGCTTAGATGTTGCCGTCATTTTCACGATTACCACGACCCTTTACTGACTGTCGTTCAGTCCAGTGACTACTTTTCGCCGCCGACCTTAACGACCGCCTTGCTGACACCCTTGATCTTGCCGCCAAGGACATCTTCAACTTGGTTCAATTCAACTTCATGACTGATCAATGGGTCAACGTTGACTTCACCACTCGCTAACAGAGCAATAGCGTCCTTGAAAGCGTATGGGTTGATGAAGGACCCTTGGATGGTCAGTTGCTTTTGGTAAACTTCGTAAGTGTTCATGGAGAAGTGTTGATCAGGCTTGCCGACACCAAACATCAGAACTTGAGCGCCCTTCTTGGTTGCTTCAACGGCTTCTTCTTGAGTTTGAGGCATCCCAACGGCTTCGATAACCACGTCGTAGTCGGCTGGAATCTTGTCACCCTTAGCAGTGTTGTAAGTGTTCTTAACGTTGAACTTTTCCTTGTTCAAGTTCAGCTTTTCGTCAATCACACCGGCCAAGTCGACTTGGTGGACACCGTAAGCTTCCAGCAATTGAACGAACAATTGACCCATGAAGCCATCACCGATGACCAAAGCCTTTTGGTAAGGCGTCAACTTCAACAGTTGAACACCGTGAACGGCACAGGATAATGGTTCCGTCGTGGCAGCGTCCTTCAAGGAAACACTGTCAGGAATTGGGTAAACCACGGATTCTGGCGCCGTGAAGGATTCTTCCAACCCACCGTTACGGGTAACCCCAACGGCGGATAAGTTGTCACAAAGTTCTGGACGGTCAGTCAAGCAGTATTCACACTTGCCACAGTAGATGTTAGGATCTACGACGACCCGGTCACCCGGTTTAACGTTCTTCACTTCAGAACCAACGGCCGCAACGACCCCGGAGTTTTCGTGACCCAATACGATTGGTGGCACAGCGTCCGCAGAGCCTGGCAGGCCAGCGTATAAGGCCCGGTCGGTCCCACAGATACCCGCGTAAGCGGTGTTGACTAAGACTTCATCCGGCTTAACTTCTGGCGTTGGCAGATCTTGGATTTCAAACTTCTTGGTACCCGTTAAAACTAATGACTTCATAACTGAATTACTCCTTTTAAAGCTAATTATTTGTTGTATTCTTTCAGGGCTAAGGCGTAGTCTCCTAAGGTAGCAGACCCGTTCTCCTTAACCAGTGGCATCACGATGTAGTCGGTCAGATCACCGACGTCCACGTAGCCGTTCAAGAGTTTGGCGAATTCAGCGCGGACCTTCACTAAGAAGGGTTCGCTGACCACGCCGCCACCGAAGACAATCTTGTCTGGGCGTAGTAGCAACGTTTCCTGCAAAGCGGCTTGCGCCACGTAGTACGCCATGATGTCCCAGACGTGATCCGTCAACGGCACGTCCTTGCCGGGCTTTCCCAGCCGAGCATCAAACGTTGGTCCGCTGACCAGGCCTTCCAAGCAATCCCCGTGGAACGGGCAGATACCAGGAAAGTCCAGGTCGTCTGGATGACGCTTCAAGCGCACGTGGCCAACTTCTGGGTGACCCATACTGCCGACGAACTTGCCGTCGATCACGGCACCCGCGCCGACCCCGGTCCCAATCGTGAAGTAGACCAATGAATTGATCTTTTCATTGAAGAGCGTCGAGGTCACGTACTCACCATAAGCTGACCCGTTCACGTCGGTGGTCCAGGCCATCGGGATGTCGAAGTCTTGCTTGAGCCGTCCTAGAAAATCAGTATTGGCCCAGCCCTTCTTCGGCGTATCCGTGATGAACCCGTACTTCGGCGAGTTCCGCCGCAGTTCGATGGGGCCAAAGGATGAGATCGCAATGGCTTTTAAATCAGGAAATTTTTTGAAATAAGCGACGGTTTTGTCCAAGGTTTCTTCGGGCGTGGTCGTTGGAATCCGCACCTTATCTAGCGTCCGGTAATCTTCATTACCCACGGCACAGACGAACTTGGTTCCCCCCGCTTCAATGCTGCCTAGTTGCAAAATTGCCACCTCCAGTGGTTGCGGAATTCTGAGACGCGATTCCGCTTAAATTTATATCGTTAGTCGTGACTGATGTCATCACCTTTAAAACGCTTTCATCATAGCATCGTTACCCAACGTTGCCTAGACGTTTTCACGCCAGTTATTTTGATGAAAAGGTCAAGAAAGCTTGGGATGGTCAAAATGTAATCGATTACGACATTCAACCATTATTTCACAATTACTCCCATTTTCCCGTTACTTTTCATTTCAATCAGTCCCACTAACGGGCCTCATCTCCCTTCCTTTTTCCGAATCTTTCCTATAATGATTAAATTGTGGTCAACATCCGGTCCCGTCAGCCGATTGGCAGGGCCGTGACGCCAGTGGGCACGACTTTGAGCTTCGCCAAGAGCGCGAATCTCAAAGCTCGGCCTTAGCCTAAGGCCAGAGAACCACTGGCCTAACGCT
>NZ_AZDT01000046.1:17637-62490 GCF_001434785.1 Levilactobacillus namurensis DSM 19117
TTCACCGGCTGGGCCCTATCGGCTGACGGGACCTCACATTGGTGCGCGATACTGCATGACACAGTTGCTCATGCTACCGCTAACGTAAGCCGTGAGGGCGGTCAGCTAGGGCTTAGCAGTGAAATTTGACTTGGGGAGCGTTTCTCAGCTGCCCTAGTCAAAGGCCCAGCTTCGAGACCGCTCTTTGGCTCGAAGTGGTGCCCACTGCGTTCCAGCCCTAGCTGGCCGCCCGGTAAGGCGCCAAGCGGGACCGGATGGATAAGACCCCTTCTAAACGCAACTAGTCGTTGTCCGTTGGCTTACCCACGTCTAGGGCTTGGTGCTTGAGCTTGGGGAAGACCCACTTGTCAGCAATCCCCGTGATGCCGCCTTGGGCGACGAAAGCGAAGATGGTCCCTAACCCGAAGTTGGTGAACTGCCGGGTCACGATGATCGCCACGATGGCCATCAAAGTCGGCGGAATGTAGGACACCCACATCGCCTTAGCAGCTTGCCCCTTAAAGTAGCGGAAGCGCAGAATCTGCATCAGATCGTCCGCCGGGTGCAGGACCAAGTTGACCCGTTGATAGATGGAAATGGCGGTCGCAATCAACGCCACCCCGACGAAGTTCAAGAAGACGTAGAAGATGACCATGCCCGTACTGCGTGCATCCGGTAGCCCGCCGAACAAAGTTGGGTAACTGCCCATAAAGAAGTCTTCAAAGACTTGAATCAACGCGGAGAACGGTACCATGAAGACCATGTTGCCGATGATTCGTTTCCAGCTCCAGTGATGCATCAGCACCGCGTTTAAGACCGCCGTTAAGAAGCCCATGATCAGAAACGCCCAGAAGAGGTTCCAGTGAAACGCCGTCCCTAAGTTGGCTTCCGCCGCCGTCCAATAGGCGGCCCCCAAGAAGGACGGGTGAATCTTGGCACTGGTGACCAACGTCAACACGTTCCCCGCGGAGTTGATGACCAGTGAAAACGCAAAGTACGCAATGGCTTTCCCCATTGAAATGGTTCGAGCCGCACTAGGATTGGCCGTCGCAGCCAAATCCGAAGTTGCTTCAACTTTCATTGTTTGATGTTCCTTTCTCACTTAACCCGTTTCGGACAACCGGTTGCAATGAACGCCACCTTAATTCCCGGGAAGGTCGTGGTTGGCGTCGAAATTTATCGTCTTTTAAATCACAATCTCTGATAATTTCGACGCACCGCGTTCACTTATCGGTTGCCCTGATTTTTAAAAGCGAGATTAGTATATCATTCACAATCCCAAATTATAGCCGTTTCTACGGGTTCTCAGAGTTCCAAAAGTGCGTCAATCCCCATTAAGCTTTCGATGTAATCGATTGTATTTTTTCGTGATTTTAATCACATTAAATTTAATTTTCTAGATTTCCCTTGCTAAAAGTCTCAATTCTTGCTAAGCTGATTTCAATTAAACACGCAGAAATGCCTTCTAGGGTTCCGTCACCACGTGAGTCTGGTCCGAGAGAAGGCCCCGGAAAATATTCCGGGACACGGAAGGAGAAAAGCCTGGGAGATTTTGTCGTCATTGACAGAATCCCCCAGGCTTTTTTCTAGCCATTTTACCTGTGTGAAGGAGGAATTTTTGATGTGGAAACACTGGTTCAGCGTCATTTATGGCGCCATTTTCGAAATTTCATGGGTCGTGGGCTTTAAGCACGCCACGACTTGGTGGGAGTGGGGATTGACCGCCATCGCCGTCTACCTGAGCTTCTACTTCTTAGTCACCGCCAGTCGTCACCTGCCGGCCGGGACGGCCTACGCCGTCTTCGTGGGCCTGGGGACCCTGGGCACCACCACGGTGGGCATGTTGCTCTTCGGCGAGGCCGTCAGTCTCTTGAAGATTGGCTTGATTTTACTGTTGTTAGTCGGAATCGGCGGGCTACAGACCGTCACGGAAAAGGAGGCGTAAGGCATGGCTTGGATCTGGTTAATCATTGCGGGCTTGTGTGAAATGATGGGTGTCACCTTCATGAACTGGGCCTTACACCGGCATACCTGGCAGCTCTGGACCGCCATGGTCGTGGCCTTTGCTGGAAGCTTCGGCTGTCTGGAACTGGCCTTACAAACGTTGCCCATGGGTACGGCTTACGCCATCTGGACCGGTATCGGGGCCGCGGGCGGCGTGATCACGGGCATGCTGTTCTTCGGCGAATCGCGAGACTGGCGTAAGTTACTCTGGGTCGTCGTGATTTTAAGTGCCACGGTGGGGTTGAAACTGATCGCCTAATCGCTCACCTCGTCGAATCTGGGGTCGAAAATCCCCGCTAGACCCGGCTGACGGCCTTTTCTTTTGATTTAAGAACCTTTAAAATGGACAAATGCGGTTCCATGACCGCTTAAATCAAACTAATCGCCGTTTTGGCTGAGTAAGAGAGTGCCTAAAAATATGAATAAGAAAATCATCTCCGGAACCTTCTGGCTGTCCTTCGGGAGCATCGTGTCGCGGATTCTGGGCGTCGTCTACCTGATTCCCTGGCTGTACATGATTGGCTCACCCTATCATCAGACCGCCGCGCAGGCCCTGTTCAACACCGCCTACACGCCCTACGCGCTGTTCATCTCGCTAGGGACGGCCGGGTTCCCCTCGGCGGTCGCCCGCCGTGTCGCCTACTTCAACGGGAAGGATGAGCCGGCCAACGCCCGGAGCGTCGCTAAGATTGGCTTCCTGGTCATGCTGGCCTCGGGAATCTTGTGTGGGATCTTGCTCTACCTGCTGGCGCCCACCATCGCCCACTCCAGTCCCGTGGCGTCCCCCAACGATGCCATCATCGCCATCCGCAGTCTGGTCCCGGCCATCATCTTAATTCCGTCAATGAGTGTCTTGCGGGGCTGGTTCCAGGGGAATTCTGACCTGAAACCCTATGGCTTGTCCCAACTCTGGGAACAGTTCATTCGCATCGTGACCATCCTGCTAGGGACCTACCTGATCATTGAGGTCTTCGGCAATAATTATAAATACGCCGTCTTCGTAAGTGTCTTCGCCGCCTTCATCGGGGCCGTGGCCAGCTACCTGTACCTGTTAAAACAACTGGGCGGCTACCGCACCCAAACCCCGACCGCAGACGCGGTCGTCTCACGGCGCGAACTCCTGCGGATGTTACGCATCGTGGTCTACGAGTCGATTCCGTTTATCTTCGTGGGGTCGGGTATCTCGCTGTGCCAGCTCTTCGACCAACTGTTTTTCAAACAAATCATGCAGGGGGCCTTACACCTCTCCGCCATCAAGACCCAGTACGCCTACACCATCTTCTCGGCCAACCCCAACAAGATCACCACGGTGGTTATCTCGCTGGCCATGGCCATCTCGGAGACGTCGCTTCCGCTGATTTCCAGTAAAATTGCGAACCTGCGGGACAACCGCGCGGGAATCGAACGGGACATCGAATCGAACCTTAACCTGATGACCTTCTTCCTGTTGCCGGCCGTACTGATGATTTGCGCCCTGGCATTTCCGATTTACGGGGTCTTCTTCAACTTCGACCGGCTGGGCGGCCATTACTTGATCTACAACGTCCTCCAGAGCTTTATTCTGGGAATGGCCATCAACGTGTTGACGGTCATGCAGGCCTTACGGATGAGTAAGAAGGCGACTTGGATTCTCTTGGGCGGCTTGGTCATCAAGCTGGCGCTCCAGTACCCGCTAGTCTACTTCTGGCAAGGGTTGGGCGCCATCCTCGCGACCAGTATCGCCTTCGGATTCGTGTTGCTGGCGAGTCTTCGCTTGATCCGCCACCACTACGCCTTGAACCTGACCAGTCTCAAGAAGACAGGCATCGTTAACGCCTTGTTACTGGTCGCCATGGTGGTCCTGATCATTGCGACCCACGGCCTGTACCCCATGACGGGCATCACCAACAAGTTCGTAGCCATGGTCTACGTGGCCGTCTGGGGCCTGATCTACCTGGGCATCTACCTGTTGTTGGCGAACCGTTCCGGCTTGACCCAACAACTGTTCCATAAGAAACTGGGCTACAAGTACTTCCGGTACAAGCATTTCGGCTAAAAAATTGATTGTTTAATTAAACCGGGCACTAGAAATTGTTGATTTCTAGTGCCCGGTTTAGTGTCGTCATAGAATCCCATTTTAATTTCCTGGTCATGTCTTCCCGTTCAAATCAGGAAGTGACTGCAATAATTTATCCAAATGCTCATTTTCCGACTTTTCGATGGTAAACAAAACCATATCAATAGATGTAAGCGTAAATCGAACTTGGTAGGTTCCAAGAAGATTTAAAAGTTCACTCAGTTTAGGCGTTAGGGCAACCCCTACCCTGAACTGAATTGTAGATTGAGCTGAATTTACGGCCACTACTTTTTGATCAGAAAGCACTATCTGAAGAAGCCTAATCAGGGTATTCATTTTAAGCCACCTGTTAAGCGCATCACTTTTAGACAAATAGACGTGGACCTGAATAGTCTCAACTTCAGACCTTGAGTTCAGTAGATCCATTTTAATTCTTCTAATGTAAACAATTTGAGCACTCAGCTCAATCATAAAAATATCTAAATTCTGGATTAACGTATTCAAAAATCATTTTTAGAAACAGACGTTTTGATTTATGAACACCGATAAAATCGGATTAGCATCTACCTTGAACCTAACGTGAGTTCAGCCACCACAACACCATGCTGTAACGTTGCCGTAGATGACAACCCCATCGCCAGTCGTGAAAGTTGACCAGGGGAATGTCTTGGCCTTTCTTAGTCAAAGGCCCAGCTTCGAGACCGCTCTTTGGCTCGAAGTGATGCCTACGGCGTTTCAGTCCTGACTACCCGGTAAGCCACTGACCCGCACTATTTTAACAATGTCCCGTCAACTCCCAGCATCCACAACGTCAAAACGGCCGGCACGCAAGGGAGCGCCGGTCGTTTTGGGTGACTAATTCAATTAACTTGGGTTATTTTGCCAGCTTGGCACCCTTGTTCACGTAGTACAGGGAACCAATCTTGCCGGAAACTGATAACTTATTGTTCTTGTACGTCAGCTTCGTCACTGAAGCGTTCTTCAGCGGCGTGCCTTTGTACTTCTTGGTCATACTTGCCAGGTATTCGTTGATCGACATCCCCGAGCTGACCACCAGGACGTTCCCGCCCCCGTGGCGCTTAGTGGTCTTGGCGATCTGCTTCAATTCCTTAGCCATCCGCTTCTGGACTTGCTTGGAACTTTCGGCCCGGTCACCCTTGACCAGCTTAGTCTTTTGACTGTTCTGCTTGTCTAAGGTGTAGTAGGCGTCCTGTAACTTGGTCCAGTAAGCCTTCCCCTGCTTAGCCATCATTTCGTCACCGTTCTTGTAGCCGTATACACCGGCGATCAGGGCGTTATCCGTGGCGATACTGTCCCCTTCAAAGCTCCCGTAGCCGCCTTCGCGTAAGGCAGAAGAGATCTTGACTTTGACCTTGGCGTTACCGGAGTACTTCAACGCGTGCTTGGCCGTGACTTCCTGCCGAGTCAGGTTCCCTGCGTAGGCGTACTTGAAGGTCTTCCCCTTTAACCCCCGGCCCAAATCGTTGGCGACCGCTAACCCGTTCTTAGTCAACGGGAAATCACTCCAGCCTTGAACCCGGCCCATCACGTTACCCGTGGTTTCGCCGTGCCGCGTCAAGTAGATCGTCACGGGTTTCGTAGTGGTCTTCTTCTTGGCTTGGGCCGACGTGGTCCCGGATAAGGCGAACGCACCGGTCGCGATAAGCGCGATACTAAGGGTGGTCTTTAGGGTCTGTGCTAACTTCATGAGCATGATGCCTCCTATATGTAAGTTGTAAGTGGTCTAGTTTCAAAGCCATCTCACGTGAATCGTTTTATTGAGAACTGGAATCGCTTACAAATCTAAAAATACCACAACCTGTTTTGACCCGCAACCCCTATTTTAGTGAATTTTTAGTTGGCTTCAGGATTTACGGTTAGTTTCAGAAAACAACCTACCTGCCGACCGCTTCTGAAATTGGTATAGCTAACATTTCAACCTATAACTGGTGACTGGATTTCCCCCTCACGTCAGTGTTCACTGCAAAAAACCACCAGCAGGTTGTCCCACTGGTGGTGCTTGCCCACATCGTCAACCGATCTAAGGTTGCGCTGCAAGTTTTGGTTTAGTTTTTCGTCACCGCAATCAAAGATTCCGGTCGGCCGTTGACGCTCACGTGCACGCTGGGACCACTGATTAAGCGCACCCGCGTCACATCAGCCGCTAAGTTGACTTCCAGCACACTCTTCCCCACCGTTAAGCGGTAGGACAGTGCCGTCAATTCCTGGGGCAAATGGTTGGTCACGTGGACCACACCAGCTTGGACGTGGAAGCCGGAGAATCCCGCCACTAACGCCAACCAACTACCTCCCAGATTGGCTAAATGCAGGCCATCGGCGGTATTGCCTTGGAGGTTGACCAGATCCATCCGCGCCGTATCCATGAAGTAGCGGTAGGCCTTCTCGGTGTCTCCCAACCGGGCCGCCAAGATGCTAAAGGTCGACCGCGACAGCGATGAATCGTGGGTGGTGACACCTTCATAATAGGTGTACTCACGTTTCAACTGTTCCGGGTCCAGGTCGTCCGGAAACAGGTAGTCCGCCAACATGGTATCCGCCTGCTTGGCGACCTGGTAGCGGTAGATGGTCAATGGATGGTAATGCAACAGCAACGGGAAGTTATCCGGCGTCATCCGGTCGGCTGGCCAGTGCGGCTTACTGAGGAAGCTGTCGTCCTGCGCATTGATCTTATAGTCTTGACTGTAAGGCAGGTAGATGTGCGCCGCCAAGTCCCGGAAGTGCGCCAGGTCCGCCGGCGTCACGTGCAGGTCCATCAAGCGTTCCGGATCATGCTTGGCCAAGTCGTCCGCTAACTGGACCACCAGCTCCAAGTTGTGTTTGGCCATCCGGTTGGTGTAGTAGTTGTTATTGACCAGCGCCGTGTATTCGTCGGGCCCCGTGACGGTCAAGAATTCGAAGCGCCGGAGGTCCCCCACCTGGTGCCAGGTCCCGAAGTCGGCCCAGAACCGCGCCGTCTCCAGAACCATCTCGAACCCACACTGGGCGATAAAGTCCCAGTCACCAGTCACGTCGTAGTACTTGCCCACCGCGTAGGCGATGTCGGCGTCAATATGGTACTGCGCGGTTCCGGCCGGATAGTAGGCCGAGGCTTCCTGCCCGTTGATGGTTCGCCAAGCGAACAGTGCGCCGTGTTCGACCCCCATCTGCCGGGCCCGTTCCCGCGCCTGCGGCAGGACCTGGTAGCGGTACTGTAACAGTTGCCGGGCCATCTGCGGGTGCGTATAGATGAAGTAGGGCAACATGAACATTTCGGTATCCCAGAAGTAATGCCCTTCGTACCCCGAACCGCTCAGGCCCTTCGCGGGGATATTGGTTCGGCCATCCCGCCCCGCGGACTGGTTCAGCTGAAAGACGTTATAGTGGATGGCTAGGTCCAGGGACGGGTTGCCCCCCACCCGGACTTCACCATGCCGCCAGACCTTTTGCCAGAAGCGCTGGTTATCATCAGCCAGCTCCTCGAGGGAACTGTCCAGCGCCGGGGTCACTGGGTCGATGGTGTTGAACTCACTGACCGCGCCCACGTAGGCCTGGTAGTCCAGCACGTGCGGTTGGTTGTCGCTGAGGTCGACCCGGTAGTTCAACAGGGTTCCCGCCGGCGTATTCATCCGCAGGTAGAGGGTCACCGCTAATTGGGATTGCTTGGTCTGGATCTGGTACCGCTGAAGGTTCGGGGCCGTAAACGCGGTCTTGCAGTTCGGCAGGCCCGCCATCCGGGTCTTCCGCGGGTCGGCCGAGGCAATGGCTTCGGCCGCAGCCGGAACCGCGATGGACTTGCTGACCACCAGTGGGCCCGCGTAGTTGTCCGCGGACAAGGTGTATCGCACCGCCCAGAAATCGTCGCGATTCTGACCAATCAGGGAGTCGACCGTGATCTGGATGGTCTCCCCCTGTTGTGACCTGGCCTGATACTGTTCCGTTAGCTTTCCCGTAGTCAGGTTCAGGTCCGCCGCAAGTCGTTTGCTGGCCGTGAACAAGTGCCCGTTGACCGTGGTGATGGTCAGGTGCCGCAAGTCCGCCAGGTTCACGATGGTCTGATGCTGTTTCGCGTACCCCACCCCAGCTTCGCCGTAGGTAATGGGCGCGGTTTCATAAAAGCCGTTGATCAACGTCCCACTAATCGGGTTGCCGCTGATGGGATCCGTGGCCCGAACCCCGAAATGGCCGTTGGCTAACGAAAAGATGGTCTCCAGATACTCCGGGCGGTCGCTACCCACGTCCCGTAAGGTCAAATGATAATCCTGTGTCGTCAAAATAATTCCTCCCCTATGCCTGTAAAATTTTAAAGTGACTGTGCCGCCATCTTCAAGGCGTCCTGGACCGCCGGGACGTTACCGGTAAAGTTCAAAAACGCGTGGCTCATGCCGCCGTAGCGAATATAGCGGGCGTCCTGATTCGCGGAGCCCACCTGGCGAATGAAGGCCTCGGCCTGGAGCCGAAACGGATCGAATTCCCCAATCAACACGGTGGTCTTCTTAAAGTTGTGCGGGTCCGCCAAGAGTGGCGACAGGAGTGGCGCCTTGAGGTCGACTGCTTGGCCGTTGACGTAGTAGTCACTCATGATTTCGTCTAATTGTTCAAAGAGTTGGTAGAACCGGTGTAACGCGGGGCGCTGACCCGCGACCACGTCAATCTGACGGTCGTTCCAGAGATCCCCTTGATAGTCGGACCCCTGAATCACGGTGGGGTAGAATAGGATGTGGCTGGCAATCTCGCAGATACCCATCGACCGGCACAGCTGACTCACGGCTAAGGCAATCGAGGCCCCCGCCGAGTCCCCGCTGACCGAGATCTGGGCGTAGGTCGCTTTCAAATCGGCGATAACCGCCAACCCGTCCAAGATCCCCGCCGGATACGGCTGTTCGGGTGCTAAGGCGTAATCGACGTTATAGACCACGCAGTTGGCCTGTTCCGCCAGGTACTTCATGGCGACTAAGACGTCTTCCGGCGTGCCCCCGTAATAGGCCCCGCCATGAAAGTACACCAAAGCGTGGTCCGCGTTCAAGTGATCCATCCGGGCGATTCGAATCACCCGCACCCGCCGGTTCATGGCTACGATCTGGCGCATCTGGATCTTCATGTCGGTGGTGGTCAGGTCCCGCTGCCCGGAGGTTTCCGTTCCCTGGCGCAAGCTGGTCAGGTCGGTGTCCAGGTGCGGATTCTCCGGAAGATCTTTCACGGTCTCCCAGATTAACGGCTCGTAGGTGTGCGGCGTCACCCGCTCCTTGAACCAGCTGGTCACCCCGTTTTGGACCTGGTGCGTCGTCAAGTGTGCCAAGCGCGTTAGCTCATCTTGATAGTCCGTCGACCGTTTGGTTGTCGTGTCATTTAACATGGTATCTTCCTCCCCATAACTCAAGTGATCGCGCCGTTATCCGTCGGTCGCGCGTTACCGCAAATTCATTGATTCCGCCAAAATGCGGTCAGGTTCCAGACCTGGTCCAGCCAGTCTAACTCATCGGCGAACCAGTGGGCGACCGTGGGTTGGACGAAGGCCGCTCCGAACGTCGCATCGGCCGCGTCGTAGCTCTTGGGAAACGCCGTAAAAGCGCGGGCCAAGGATAACCCGTGGGGCCCCGTCGCATAGATGGTGCTTTGGACGGAAACGCCCGCCGCCCGTAAGGCCTGGATATAGTGCTGGGCGTTGGTGACCGGCACCAGCTCATCTGTCTGGGTCGCCCAGATAAAGGTCGGTGGATTGGCCGCTGTGACTAGCTGGTCAGCCTCATGGTAGGGCCATTCCCCGGCAATCGCTTCTCGTTCGGGAGCCGTGCTAGGCCAGCCCAGGCGTAACCCGATTACCGGGTACGCTAGCGCTAAGGCGTTGACCTTCAGTTGGTCCGACGCGACGCCCAAGGCCTGAGTCAGAAACGGCGCCGACCAGTGATCCGCATAGAGGGCGGCCAGGTAACCCCCGGCCGAGAAGCCCGCCAGGATAAAGTGGTCGGGCGACAGATGATCGGCGACCGCCCGGGCCCGAAAGTAAGCCACCACCGTCCCTAACTGGTACAGGGCCGTGGGCAATACTGGGGGTTGGTCGGCTAACCGGTAATCCACCACCACCGCCGCAAATCCTTGGGCCAGATAATTTAACGCAATAATTTCGCTTTCCCGTTGCGAGTAGAAGGTAAAGCCGCCGCCCGGCAAGATGATTGCTAGGGGCCGCTTCTGGATCACGTGCAGATCCGCGATTGGGTCCGGTTGATAATAGGTCACCGTGACCCGGTAATCGCCCGCACCCAACGTCCGTTTAGAGACCTTCATCACTACTCAGCTCCTCATCGTCAGTCACCGAATCAACTTCCGTGGCGTCCTGTTCCGCTTTTGCGGCCTTCATCGAGGCGGCCACTTGGTCTTCATCCAGCTTGTAGAAGAGTAGGATGCCGGCAATCGCTAAGGCTAAGATCACCGGAACCCAGATGAAGCTGATGGAGATGGCCGCGTTAGCCGTGGCACTTTGGACCTTGGCCGTGGCTTGGAACCCGCCCCAGGATAAGATCCAGCCGGACAAGAAGCCGCCTAAGCCCATGCCCAACTTAGCCCCCACCATGGGGACCGAAGACAGGATGCCGGGTTCATCGATTTTGAGCGCCAACCGGGAATACTCCACGGTATCGGCGATCATCACGAAGGAAATGGAGAACGCCGCTCCCATGGCGATCGTCGCAATCACGGTCCCGGCAAACAGGAAGATCAGGTTTCCCGAGCTCAGTCCTAGGGGCATGATGGCTTCACCGATGGCAAAGGTGACTAGGGACACCATCATCACGTTACGGTGTTTCATCAGCTTACTCAAGAACGGCACGGAGAGGTTCCCGATAACGGCCACGATAATCAGTCCGTTGAACAGGCCAATCATGTCCGTCCGCCGGTAGACGTAGGTCAGGTAGTAGACCGCTGTTTGCATCCGGATGACCCAGAAAGTCTGTAACAGGATGAAGCCCAGGCTCAAAATCACCCACGGCTTGTTCTTCACGGCCCCTTTCAGAGATTCTCCCACGGAGAGGTGACTCTTGATGCCGTTCGCATCATCGGTCTGTTGGGTGGTCTCAACGGCGTTGTGTTCTCGTAAATTCAGGAAGGCGCCGAAGAATAGCAACATAATCACGGCCCCAATAATCACGGCCCAAATCGTCCAGCCCAGCTTAGTGTTGCCCCCGCCTAACTTAGCGACCATCGGTAAGGAGATGGCCCCAATCACGGCGGTCCCGATATTGGTCATGACCATCCGGGCACTGGCGAGGTTGGTTCGCTCGTCCGGGTCCGACGTCAGACTCGGCAGAATCGCCGTGATGGGCGTGTTGGCCCCGGAGTAGACCAGGCTGAACAGGGTGTAGACCACGGAGATCCAGGCCAGTTGGAAGGCCCGGTTCCCACCGAACGACGGGTTAAAGAATAATAGCATGGTCAATAAGCCCAAAGGCACCCCGAACCACAGGAAGTAGGGCCGGGACTTGCCGTACTTCGAATGCGTGTGGTCGATCAGGTAGCCGTAAACCACCCCATCGAACGCATCGATCACCCGGACCACCAAGAACAGGGTCCCCACGAACGCGGGTGAGATCCCCAGAACCGTGGTGTAGTAGAACAGAAGGTATAGCCCGACGATTTGCCAAATCAGGTTCCCGGCCATATCCGTGGCCCCGTAGAACCCCCGTTGTTTCCATAATTGCCATTTACTCATGAAATTTCCCTCCTCCTTAAGAATGGATCAGGTCTGTCGTAATAATTTTGCTTTTGTAATCGTTTTCATATAGTTAGCATACTGGTTGCGCCGCTAAACTGTAATCCCGATTTTTGACCATCGACTTACCTTTTCTAACGCTCTTATCTATTTAACCTAATTTCTACGAAACCTTCAATAAATGGCGTCTCACCGGGATAAGTTGCTGTTGGCGCTTAACTAACCTGTGACGTTCCCGAGAATCTGGTTAACCGTTCAGGGTTAAAAATGCCACCTTCATCGCTGGCCATACGAAAACGGGCCACCCCACCATCCTTGGCGGAGTGACCCGTTTTAATTTTGACTTAACCTGAAAACCAATTGGACTTAACCCGGACGACTGATTAGTCCGCGTAGGCCTTTTCTAAGGCAACTTTGTCTTGATGACTGATGGATTCGTAACGGTTGCTGGCGTACATCACGCTGCGGCGACTCTTGGAATGGCTCAGGCCCAGGGCGTGGCCCAGTTCATGGGTCGCCACGTTGGTCCGTTGCTTCTTGGTGTAGCTGAACGACGTCAACAGGTCCCGGTTTAGCGTGGAGTTCGCCGACACGATTTCGGCGTCCTCATCTTGATGGTTGTAGAAGGAATAGTTGGTGTAGCCGGTGAACAGGCCCTTTTGGGTGCTCAGAGAAGCGGACGTTTGTAACACGATGTCGGCTTTTTTCTGACTCTTAACGGCCTTTAACTTCACCGCACCGGTCTTGTTCCATTTTTTAACGGCGCTTTTCCAGATCTTTTGGTAGTATTTGGAGCTGCCGCTGTAGGTATAGGTGATTTTAGATGATTCCCAATGACCCCAAGAAGGCGTCTTAACCGCTGCGTCGGCGTGTGCGGTGCTGCCGATGAAGGCTAAGCTCATGGTGAAGATAACTAAGAAACTGATCTTTAAAGATTTAAACGTCATATAGGTTGAATTACTCGCTTTCTGTGATTGAGGGGTCATTACTTGTAAGTCCCTAGTATGGGGGCAGCGAGCCGTGAACAATATGCCCATCTGACGCACTATGGACATTTTCATGGTGACAATCTTAATGATGTGGATATATTTCATACCTTTTACGCTAATTTAGGCGCCAATCCCCTAGAATTCTTAAGGCTTGTGAATTCTGAGAAAACGCTTAACCACCGAACTGGGCCAAAACTAATTCGCTCGGTACTTTTTTCTAGGCGATTTAGTTATTGGGGAGAGTCGTTGAAGCGGTTGGTAAAAGTCCGAACATTAACTACTAAAATAGTCAAAAGGTCCCATCATCGTTCGTCTGCTTCCGATAATTCGTTGTCTGCTTTGTCATTTTTGCAGTATTGGCATGGACACATTTTCTTATTTGTGCAGCGGGTAAGCCGCGAGCTATCTTCTAACAAAACCCTTTTAAATTGGTATTTTCGGCAAACTTACTAATTGATAATGTATAAAAATCTTTTGTAGTATGGACTAAATGATTGCCGCATGTTATCCTAGATGGGGATAAATGATCTAGCGACTTAGACGGTGTTAGACCCAATCAAACCCGAACTTATTGATTTTAGAAGGGAAGTATGGATGATGACGACACACAATGCACGTACACTAAAAAGTAAGCGTTACCAATGGCTACTCTTAAGCTCGACGGCCCTCTCACTGGCCTTTTTATCAGCGACCAGTACCAGCGCCCAGGCGGACACGACGACTGAGGCGGCGGACCAGCAGAGTCAAGCGACGACCGCTTCTGTGACCCCATCCAAGACGGTCACGTTAACTTCGACGACAAAAGTGGAAACCACTGACCCGGATACTCCCGCGCCTACTACCGAAACTGACGACACCACCGAACCAACTGACCCAGACACCAATACGGAAACCAAAGACACCGCCAAGCCAACCGATCCAGACACCACTACGGAAACTGAAGACACTAACGAGCCAACGGATCCAGATACCACTACAGAAACCGAAGATACTACGCAACCAACCGATCCAAATACAACGACAGAAACTGACGACACCACCGAACCAGCCGATCCAGACACCACCACGGAAACTGAAAATTCCGATGTAGCCACTGATGCGGACGACTCCAACACAACGACTGCACCCGAGGACCTAACCGACGACCTTTCAGATCAAAACCAAACGGATGGGACGGACGACAACCAACTCAACAATTCCATCGCACCGACAGCTTTCAGTACGCCCGCACCGACCGCGTTAACCACGGACGCCACGGAAACTATCAATGACTGGATGCCGAATACGTACCTGCAGAACGATGTTTTAAAAGCGCTTAAAAAGCTGACAAACACCGGCAAAACCTGGTCTAGTGTCAACGACATCACCAAGGAAGACATGGCCCTTCTGGACAGATTATTCTTATCCGAATCCTATATTGATGGTGAAACCGACTATGCCCTAGATGGCCTGGAATATGCCACGAACTTAACCACCCTATGGCTCAATAACGGGCTAAATTCGCCCTCAGGTATGTACTTTGGTGATGTCCGTGACCTCACACCACTATCTGGATTAACCAAACTAACCGAACTAAACATCCAAAACAACAGCATTAGTGACCTCACGCCGCTGGCCAACTTGACTAACCTGACTAAACTTTCAGCCTCTTTTAACCATATTTCTGATTTCCGGCCTCTCCAAGGTCTAACTAACTTGAAAGACATCACCTACGGAAACCAATTTATCATTAAAGACACCCCCATTTACGTTAACCGAGCGGATAAGACGGCTAATCTTCCTAGTACCATCTACTTAATTGATGGCACTAAGGTTACCCTAGAGCCTAACAATGGGGTGGCTCAACCCATTCATTTCAATTCATCCACTTTCCACTACAAGTACAGTTGGCACTTCTTGGCCTCAAAGACTAAAGATGACGTGACGCAAGATGGTAACGGGGGCCTAAACTTCACCAATATTCAAGAACAAGCACCTGGCATTACCGGCGAATATAACGGCACAACGGTAGTTCCCGTCAAAGACAGCTACTATCTCACTGGCTCCTACACGATGCAGGGAATCGTTCAATTTGGCCTGGTTCAACCTTACGTCCTCTACGACTCAACAGTGACCGTTCACTACCAGGACACCCAGGGCAACACCATCGCCGATGACCAAGTTCTTTACGGTGATGTGGGCGGTGACTACACCACCCAGAAACAGGACATCGACGGCTACACGTTCCAAGAAATCCAAGGAAACGCTACAGGTCAATTTACGGATAAGGACCAAGAAGTGACCTACATCTACGCCCAAGATCCCGCGGAACAGGGTACCGTGACCGTCCACTACGTCGATGACCAGGGCAACACCATCGCTCCAGATGAAGTTCTCACCCAAGACGTGGGTAGCGACTACACCACCGAACAAAAGGAGATCGACGGCTACACCTTCAAGGACGTCACTGGGAACCCCACCGGGACCGTGACCGCAGAAGCGCAAGAAGTCACCTACGTTTACACCCAAGATCCCGCGGAACAAGGTACCGTGACCGTCCACTACGTTGATGACCAGGGCAACACCATCGCTCCAGATGAGGTTCTTACCCAAGACGTGGGTAGTGATTACACCACTGAACAAAAGGCTATCGACGGCTACACCTTTAAGGAAGTTAACGGTAATCCTACCGGGACCGTTACCACAGAAGCGCAAGAAGTCACCTACGTTTACACGGCCGACAAAGCCGCACAAGGGACCATCACCGTCCACTACGTTGATGAGAACGGAACAGCTATTGCGGAACCGACGACCATGACCGGTGACGAGGGCAGTGACTACACCACGACGCCGCGGACCATCGACGGCTACACGCTGGTCAAAACTCCGGACAACGCCTCCGGTAAATACACTGCCGGGAACCTCGACATCACCTACGTTTACCAAGCCGTGAACACTGGCGGCGGTAACGGTGGCGGTGATAACGGCGGTGGCGACAATGGTGGCAACGGTGGCGGCGACATCGACACTGGCGGAGGTGACAACGGCGGTGGTGATATCGACACTGGCGACGGCAACAATGGCGGTGGCGATATCGATACCGGGGAAAACGGCAATACCGTTGACCCTGAGATTCCGACAACACCAACCAAGCCAACTAAGCCAACTACTCCTGGCCAATCTGGTAACACGAGCGCCGGCGACTTGGTAAGTTCCGGGAACGCTGCAACGGGCTTACGGGCACCTCAGACGGGGACTACCAGCACCCCAACGGCCCTGACAACTGGCCAAGCAGCCGCAACTGCCACTCCTAACCAGACGGCGCAAGCTACCCTGCCACAGACTAACGAACAAAAATCAACTACCAGTCTCATCGGTTGGCTGGCCGCCATCGCCATTGGTGGCCTAGGCTTCCTGCGGTTCAAGCGGCGGGAACACTAACCGTTATATAAATGGTGTGAGGCACACAAGGAACGTTCCTGATACCCGAGTGCACAATCTAGTACCCGTAACTTTATATGAACTAAGGCACCCCATGAGGATTCAATGAGTCAGCGAGAATTCCATTTAGAAGAACAACCATAAACCACCCTGTCGGTTAACAGGGTGGTTTTTAATATTAATCTATCTACGTTACACTAATATATGAAGGAATATATTAGGGGGTAATAATAACATGAAGTTACATGGCAAAAATGTTGCAACGTTAATGCTGCTTGGCGTAGTTGCGGGGATTGGACTTACTACGGGGACAACGGCAAGTGCCAAGAAAATAACGTCATACACATGGAATTATGGAAATACTAAAAATTACAAATGGTCGGCGCCCAAAGATGATGCTGCACCATTGTATTATACGAATACTAAGAAAAACGGTTATATTTGGAATAAGAAATTCACCAAAAAGTTACATAATATCAAAAATTATCAATACACTTCTTGGTACGTTCATAAATCATTCAAGCGTCACGGGAAAGTTTACTATAAAGTCACTGGGAATAAGGTATCTGGCTATGTTTGGCATGGCTATGTAGCTCCGGCAATCGCTAAGGATATTAGTACGTTCAAGTCAGATAGTAGTTATATTAAGTATTTAAAGACCGATAAATCCCAAAAGCTGTCACGGGCACTTCTTAAATATTTCCCTGGTGCAAAAGTTAGTTTAGATGTATCTCGCCGTGGAGCTAATCTGTACAATGGAAAGAGTCTTATGGATTTAAAGGGCTACGAACATGCTATTAACTTAACTGCGCTAAATCATAAGCAAAAATTGGCAAATTTCACCTACAGCGAAAACATTTATAACATTCTTGAAGATCCGGTAACTAAGACAAATGCAGCTAAGGCTAAGAATGTGTATAAAGTACTGAAAAAGAATGGTTATACAAAAGGCAAAATTAAAGAATTGATTAATCAAGGGTATAAATTAGGAATATATATGGATGATGGTATGGGGGCTAGCGCTTCGAAGAGCGGTTATCCTTGGAAAATTAATACCTTCTTCAAAACAAAGTTCAATTATGCTCTATATCTTGCTAAATAAAAGTAGCCATTACGACTTGCTTAAAGTGAACCTTATATTGGGAACAAGCTTCTAAACCAATTATTAATTATCTTTTATTAATAATTGGATGTTAAAAAGCCACGGATACCTTATCCGTGGCTTTTTTGATATCCTATTTCATTTACCGAATTGCCCCATGGTATGTGAAGTCCTTGCTGGTGGGGTCTGCCAGGAATTGACGGGTCTGATCGAGGTCTTCTAAGACCGCTACGGCCGACTTCGCTAACATCACGTTGAACGTCTCACCCGTCTTCAGGGTCTCCATGTAGTACGCGATGGGAATCTCGCGCCCGAAGGCCATCCCCGTCTCCCAGATGGTCCCGGTATCGTAGTCGTCGACCACGGCTAAGACCAACTTGGCGGTCTTCAGATGCGCCGTGTTATCGGCAAAGACCGCATCCCGGTCGGCATCCGTCGCGTCCGGCGTCAAGTCGATTCCGTCTAGACGCGGTGAATAGTAGCTGATGCCCATGTCGTTCATCAAGTTCTCTAAAGCACCCAAGCGTTCCGGTTCTCCTGGGGCGAACCAGGGACCGGAAAGATAAACTTGGGGGTGTTCTGCGTGTACCCGTACTGTCAATACAATCACTCTCTTTCGTTAGTTACCGTTGAGTTTACCGGAAATCCGGTTCCCTGACTAGGGACAATCCGGGATGACCGCCGAACCTACTTGATCACCTGCACGTACTTGGCATTGGCGGTCACGTAACCCCCAGCGACCCGGTAACGCAACGTGCTCCCCTGCGTCAGGTCGGTCGGGTGACTGTACGCCCAGCCCACCACTTTGAGGGTCTGACCAGCGGTGTACCGCTGTTCACGCTGGGCGAAGTCGGCCGTTTGGTACCGGTAGATTGCCCGCCGGACCCGAATCTTTTGGACCGACTGGCGCTTCCCCGCCTGAACCAATTTCTTATTCGCCGTGAGGTAGGTCCCGTCGGTGAGCACGAACCGGGTGGTCAACCGGTGGTGGACGATCCGCTTCACCTTAACCACCTGACCCTGCCGGAAATGCCGGACCTTTTGGGTCAAGTTCTTCTGCCGGTAAGCGTTAGCGCCTTGTGGATTGATCACCGTGACCACCGCGTGGCGTCCCTGGTAATAGGTCGGCGTGACGTAGGCCGCCTTAGCGGTCACGTAACCGGTCAGCCCCCGGGTCTTACTCTGGTGGTTCACATCCCGGACCTGGTACCGCAACGTCCCTTTCGCCGTCCGCGCATAACCCGTGACCACGAACATCGGCCGGTCAGAGCGAGCCTTCTTGGCGTACCATTGGCGCCGCGTCTGGGTGGTAAAGTTCTTGGTCCGGTACAGGCCAATCTTGCGGGTGGCCGTCACGACGGTCCCCTTAGCCGCAACACCATCTCCACCACCAGCGTTGCCATTCCCGTCCGGATTGGGGTCAGGTTCAGGATCCGGGTCAGGTTCCGGCGCGGGTTCGGGGTTAGGTTCCGGGGTCGGCTCTGGAGTAGGCTCCGGTTCGCCGGGATCTGGTGGAATGATGGGATCCACATCCCCCAAGACGCCGGCCGCCATGGCCAAAATAAACCCGTCAATCCGGTAGGTCCCCGCGGCATCCTTAGTCAGGTAGTCCGTCATGGGCGCCTCCATCCGTTCCAGCATAAGCTTCTCCGAACGGGCGGGGTTCCACTGACTCAGGGTCTCTGGCGAATCGTTGGTGACCCCGTATTTGAGCATCAGGGAGTCCTTCATCCCTGGAATGGTATATTTATCAAACATCTGTTTATCCATAATCATCATGTCCATCGCATCAATAAACTTATCTTCACTCATCCCCTCAGGTTGCGCTAGTTCCCAGAGACGACTTAATCGCGGTCGTAAGTTCTGTTGATAATTAGCGACTAGGTCTGCATGGGCGGCTTCCGTCATCCCCTTAACCTGATACTGGGCAATCTGACTCAAGAACCACGCGTCTTGGAACGCCTGGAGACCCATTAACTCCTTGATTTCATCCGCGGTCCAGATCATCTCTTCGCTGTCCGCTTCACGCGCAACTAAAAAGTCCACGGCCCGCTCCCCGGGTTTGAGGACGACGGGGTCTTCCAGAAAGTCCCGCAAACTACTCGGTAACGACTCAAACATTTCCGCCTGATCCGCTGGTAACCCAGCCGTAATCTGGTCCAGGTAGTCCTGGTCGGCCAGTTGGGCCACCGTTAGCGACTTGGGCGCCTGGGGTACCAGGTAGCTCTTATCCAGCTGACCGTCCCGGTACAGCAAGGCGTAGGGCATCTCAACCTCACCAATCGGGTAATCCTGGGCCGCCGTCTGGGTGACTTGCGAGCCAGGAGTCGAGGTTAAATTTGTAGTTGAAGCGGTTACATTTGTGGTCCATAAACTTCCCGCCAAAACGGCGACCCCTAGGGCCACCCAGCGGCTTGCGCGGTGTCGCATAGGTTGTTCCTCCTTCATCATCCTTCGGGCGTTTTCCCTTGGAGTATAGCATAGGTTTTAACTAACACCTAAGGCTATGTCTCCCCTTGATCATAAACCATAAAAACCGCTCATTTGTAAATAGAACCGTTCCTTAAACTAAAAGCACACCGGCGCCCCATTCAGGGGGGCCGATGTGCCAATCTACCATTAATGGCGGTTCAACCACGCTAAGTACTGGGTCTCGCGTTCAATCGCGTGCTCTAGAATCAAGTAGTGCCCGTAGGCGGCGTCGATGGCGGCCTGGTCCGGGAAGACCGTCGCCATCCGCAAGTGGAGGTGGTCCAGCTGCGCTTGGTGTAACGTCACCTGCTCGTGAATCATCGCCGGGATCCGGGGGTCATCCGCCGACCGAATAAAGTACAGCTTAAGGATGAACTCGTCCTTGGTCGCCGTCAGTTCCGGCGACGGTTCACTGATCCAGGCCTCCAACTTTTGGCGGCCTTTATGCGTTAGCTGGTAAACCTTCTTGGCCAGCTTTTCACCGGTCACCGCATCTTGATGGGTGATTTCGCCATCGGTCTCCATCCGCTTGAGCATGGGATAGATCTGGCTGTGTTGCGCCTGCCAGAACTCCCCAATTTCGTGATCAAACGCCTTGGTCAGATCATAGCCCGTCTGGGAGCGCTGGTTCAATAACCCTAAAATAATGTATTGCAGTCGATTTCGCTGGCCGATGATGCTCAGTCCTTTCTGCCCGGTCTGCCGGGGTTTCCTGTCCTTATTGAACCAGTTTTTGAAAAAAAGTTCAAGCTGGGCCTTGACTTCACTGACCAATCCTCGTATCCTAATCAAGTTATTTAAAACATGTAAATATTGACATAGTGTAAATACAGAAAGGACGCGCAACACATGACTGAAAAAACCTTTAAAACTCTCGACGACTTCCTGGGCACCCACTTCATCTACACCTACGACAACGGTTGGGAATACGAATGGTACGCCAAGAACGACCACACCGTGGATTACCGAATTCACGGTGGGATGGTCGCCGGCCGCTGGGTCACCGACCAAGAAGCCCACATCGTGATGCTGGTTCCCGGCATCTACAAGGTGGCTTGGACGGAACCCACCGGGACCGACGTGGCCCTCGACTTTGTCCCGAACGATAAGAAGCTCAACGGGACCATCTTCTTCCCCAAGTGGGTTGAAGACCATCCTGAGATCACGGTGACCTACCAAAACGACCACATTGACTTAATGGAAGCTTCTCGCGAAAAGTATGACACCTACCCTAAGTTGGTGGTTCCCGAATTCGCTAAGATCACCTACATTGGCGACGCTGGTCAGAACAACGATGACGTGATCAACCAGGCCCCTTACGCGGGGATGACCGACGACATCCGCGCCGGCAAGTTCTACGACGCGAACTACCGGCACCCGAACCAGAAATAATCTCGCGTTTGCGGTACACTAGGGCTAATCCTCAAGGAAAGTAGGTCGATTCGATGGCAAACTATATCCAAGAAATCCGCGCCCTAGTGGGGCACAAACCGATTCTGTTAAACGCGAGCGGGGGCATTCTACTCAATGACCAGGGCCAAGTCTTACTCAACCTGCGGACGGACACCCACAACTGGAGCCTGCCCGGCGGCTACCTGGAGTACGGCGAGACCTTTGACGCCGCCTGCATCCGCGAATATCGAGAAGACAGCGGCATCGACGTAGCGCTGGTGGCCCCCATCGGACTGTTCGACCAAGGGTTCACCACCTACCCCAACGGCGACCAAGCCCAAGTGATCACGCGCTTATATCTGGTCCGCGCCGTGGGCGGCCAGGCCCTCCAGCAGGCCACCGACGAGACGCTGGATCTCCAGTACTTCAGCTTCGACGACCTGCCGCCCCTGTTGAACCAGCAGACGGCCGATATGCTCGCCGCGGCCCAGACCTATTGTCAATCCCATGAACACTAAAGCCTTAGGCGCTCAGAAGTTCCGACTTCTGAGCGCCTTTTGTAATCTCGCGGGATTTTACCCGCAATTCATGGCTTAATTTAGTAAAACGGGTCGTCGCCCTTTCCCGGTTTAGCGTATAATAATGTCAGGTCAGAACACTTGATGGGCCTGTTTTTTTAGCTGGAAAACCACCCTAGTTCTGCGTGATTTATAACTTGTATGATTAGAGTAGCCATCTAATTTCTTAAAAAGGAGCTTCGTCCCTATGCAAACCTGTCCGCATTGTCATCAACCCGTCACCGCTGGCAGTCGCTTCTGTGAACACTGCGGCTACGACCTGACCCAGGCCCCGGCCGCCACCGCTGGTCGCCGGCGGGCCAACTCACCGACGCCCCGGCCCCACCACCATTGGCTGGGCAAAGTCTTGGGTGGCGTGATTGTCTTGGCCGTGATCGTGGTCGCCTTCCTAGGTGTCGGCTTTTACCACCGCCAAGCCGGAAAGCCCAAGCAGATCACCACGATCACCGACGCCATCACGGCCAATCAAAGCAATGATCTAGCCAAGCACCTGACCAGTGACGACCCCAGCCTCAAGATCACGGGCGACACGGTCCAGCCGTTCTTGGACTACACCCGCAAGCATCCCCAGTACGTCAAGAACATGCGCGCTGACCTGCTGGATTCTGGCGAGACCCGCGACCACACCTTTAAGCTGGTCACGGCCGGCCACACCCTAGGCGTCCTGCCCGTGTATAAGCTGCAGGTGGCGACCATGCATCCCCACCTCAGCACTAACGCCGCCAACGCCACCATCCTGGCGAACAACGACGCAGTAATCACGGCCAAGAACGACCACTTCACCTACACCGCCGGCCCTCTGTTCCCCGGGCACTACACGTTCAAACTATCGGGGACCCGCGATAAGGCCAGCGTCACTACGAATCTGCTGGGAAGTCAGGACCGTAACCAGGCCATCACGTTGACCGCCAAGGCGGCGAAGACTACTAGTAGCGCGACCACCACGACCACCAGCAATTCCGGGACCGGCGAACAACCGCACCCCAACGACCAATCCAGCAGTGCCACGCGGGGACAACTGGAAGCTGACATGTCTTCGGACGCCCAGGAAGCCATCGACGCGGCCAGTGACGACTACGATTTCGACCCCGATGATGAACGCTACACGGTCTCCGAACCCCATCCACAGGTCCTCGAGATCAAGACCTACGACCGGGACACCGGCGTATCAGACGGAACTTACCGCTACGATCAAGTCCACTCGATCGTCAGCCTGTACAACGCCAGCACCGGTAAGTTCGAAACCAACGATGACGATGATGATTAACTGAAAGGAAGTCTTTAACATGAAACAAACGACTAGCCGTATCTGTTCCCAATGCGGGTACCAGAACGCCGGCGACGCCAACTTCTGCCTGAAGTGTGGCGCTAAGCTCTCCGCAGCCGACGACTACATCATGGTGCCCCACAGTAGTGATCTGTCCTTCCCCCTGACCGGGCTGGACCTAACGGACGACGAGATTGCCCAGACTAAGCGCTTCGTAATCACCCAAGCCACCACGATTCCGGCGGGTTACCGTAGCGCCGGCCTGGTCTTCGCGGAAAGTGACGTCGCCCCGCAAGCCGGGCAAAAGGCCGCTTGGGAGGACCTGATGAAGCATCTGATGGCCCTTCTATTGGCCAAGCACTACGACGGTTGCGCCCACATCGTGCTTCAACCGCAGCCCACTAACCCTAGTCAACTCTGTCTCTACGGCGAAGCCCTCGTGGCCCAGCCGCAAGTCTAAGGAGGCGCGTTATGAACCAACGTCCGTTTTACGCGCCCGCTGACGACCAAGCCAGTGGCGACCGACCCAACTTCTGTCCCCACTGCGGCCAACCCGTCGCCCCGACCGACACGTTCTGTCAAAATTGTGGGTACAACCTGGTCACCGACCAAGTGACCAACGACCAGACGCCCGAGGCACCGCAGCCAACAGCCTCCACACAGCCCAACCCGCAACCAACGGCTTCGCAGACCACGACCCCGCAACCAGCCCCGACGCCCCAGCGGCGCCCGCGCACACCCCTGACCAAGTCCCAAAAGGCCAAGTGGTGGGGCCTGGGACTAGTTGGGGTGGTCCTAGTTGGCCTGATTGGCTGGGGTGGCCACTACTACTCGAAAGCCACCACGCTAGACCGCATCACCAGCGATATCCGGAGCGGGAAACACCTGACCCACGACTTCGCCAGCAGTAGCGCTGATTTAAAATTGACCACCGCTAAGCTGGTCCCGGTCAACCGCTACTACCGTGACCATCCCCAACAGCTGGCCAGCTTAAAGGCTCAACTGGCAGCTGGGGGCCGGAGCACCGACGGGCATTTCACCTACCGGTCTACGGGACGCCGTTTCCTGCTCTTCCCTAAGTACCAGATCAACGTCACGCCGGTCTATCCGACGGTCACCACCAACCACGCCAAGACGGTGATCTCCCTGGATCATCACACGGTCGCCACGGCGAACAGCGATACATATACCAAGAAGTTGGGGGCCCTGGTCCCCGGCGAATACCACTTACAGGCCAGCGGTAAGGTCGGCAGTCATCAGCTGACCAACAGCAGTGACTACCACATCACTAGCGATAAGACCTACGATCTCGAGTTGCGGACCATTTCGGCGACCTTTAATACGGTCCCGGCATCCACCATTTACCTCAACGGCAAGAAGGTGGGGACGGCCGACAGCACGGGGACCTTTACGCTCAAAGACGAACCTTGGTCCGCCAACATGAGCGTTTACGCTCAGTACGGGTCGACCAACGGCACGGCCAAGTCGAACACCGTGATGCTGGATAAGAACGCCGACGGGGACACCGTCGACCTCAAGTATCCGGGCGTGATTGACGAAAGCGACGCGGACGACTTCATCAGTAACCTCTTCACGGCCATCGAGAACCTATCGAACAACGGTGACATGGATGACGCCACGGACGACGAAGACGACGACCTAGACGCCTTCTTCGAAAACGGCAGTAGTAACACCGAGTACCAGCAGTTTAAGTCCATGGGCCAAGGCTACTATAAGGATGACAACATCGACGGAACCACGATTACCACCACCATCAAGGACATCAAGCCCGGTCCCGACCGGACCAGTCTGGTCACCTACACGGTCAAGTACGACTTCATGCTCGACGACTACGACCACATCCAGACCTTCCAGTACACGGCAACGGTTAAGGATACCAGCCACGATAGCGATGCGAGTCTCAACAACCAGATTGTGAAGATCACACCCGCGCAGAAGATCAACGACTACCACGATAATGACGACTAAGGAAGGACTTTAATATGGAAAAGACCACCTCGAAATTCTGTCCGCAATGCGGGCAACCCCTCGCAGCGGGGGCTAAGTTCTGTACCCACTGCGGTTACCAACTCAAGACACCAGCGGCTGCGGCCGCACCGGACCAAGCCACGAACACCGCATCGGATCAGCGCCAAGCCACGACCCATTCACAGGCCGCAAACGCCGACCAAGCGGCCCCTAACCAGCGCCGCGACGATGTTCAACGGGTCAAACGCTTCTCGGGTAACTACTTTGCCTGGTGGCTGGCAACCGTCAAGCACCCTACCCGAACCGTCGAGCAGACCCCGGCTCTCTTCGGCGGCGTGACCTACCTGCTAGCGGCCCTGTTTCCAACGCTGGGACTGATGTTGCTGGGCTTTCGGGCTGCGTCCGCGGCCAATCAGGCCACGAACCTGGAGCTCAACCTGACGGGCATCATCTGGCGCGTCAGCGTTGCCGTACTGATTGTCTTACTGCTGACGCTGGCCATTTACGCGGGCGTGGGCTACGGCTTTCGGCGACTTAACGACACCACCGGTCAGCTGACGTTCAAGGCTTACGTCACCAGCTTTGCGGGCCTGTTAAACTTGGGGCTCGCCATCGAAGTGCTGGGCGTCATCGTTAGTCTGTTTACGCCGGTCGACTCCGCGACGGGTCTGGTCAGTTGGGGCTTCTTGTTCCTGCTGATTGGGGCGGCCATGCTGATTTTAAATATGGCCTTCGTCTACAGCGTGGTCAGCGACACGCCGCAACCCCGGTGGGACACTTTCTACTTATTAGTGGTCGCCATCATCGCCCTCTCCTTAGCCCTAGGAATCTTTAGCGGCTTGGTCGGCGGCGTGATCGGCAGCTCGCTGGAGAATACCTTCTCACAAATCTTCGATAGTTACGGCAACACTTCTAGCATTTGGTAACTTTTAAAATCCGCGGTCTTTAGGGACGGCGGATTTTGTCTGCCCTTTGCGGTCCAACCGTGGTATTCTAGGGTTTAGACATTCTCGAAGGGGGCTCTGTTATGAGCTTAATTTATATCAAACGCGCAACCCTGGCAGCTTTGCCAGACATTATGGCCATCATCGATAACGCTAAGGCCTTATTAAAGGCCGACGGTAGCCCGCAATGGCAGGACGGGTATCCGGATACCGCCACGTTGAAACGCGACATTGCTGCGCAACAATGCTGGTTGTTAATGGTGGACGGGAAGATTGCGGGGACGGCGACCATGGTGGTGGCCGACGACCCTAACTATCACCAGATCTATAACGGGGCCTGGCAAAACACCACGGACCCTTACGCCACGATTCACCGGATCGCGATTGGTGCCGACTTTGGTGGTCAGCACCTGAGCCACTACTTCTTCTCCAACCTGATCAGTTCGGCTTACCGCGACGGCATCCGCAACTTCCGTATCGACACCCACGACCTGAATAAGCGGATGCAGGCCATCGTAACCAGCTTCGGGTACGCCTTCCGGGGGAAGATCTACGTGGACGAACCCGCCGAGAATCCTGAGGATAACGCGCGACGGGCTTATGAGTTGAATTTGCAAGACTAGCAGGTGGTCATCGGCCTGACTGGGTGCGTCAAGACAAGGCTGGAACGCTCATTAAAACCCGATGGAGAATCCCAATCGGCGTCAAGATTAACCTGGTACTTAAAATAAACCGTCGCATAAAGAAATGGTCCGTGAAAATCTGAAGATTTTCACGGACCATTTTTACTAAATGTATTTTTCTAGCCTGCTAATGCCCCTAAGCCAGGGCTAACTGCGTCTCACGGTTAGTTTGGACGAACCGTTGGAAGGACCCGAAGCACTTCTCCAAGAATTCTACGGTCCGCGCATCCGTCATCTGTCCCTGTTCGTCAAATTTCTGACTAGCAAAGCTCAGCATGAACTGATTCCCGGGTAGAACTTGGGCATTGATACCGGGAGAGTTTAAGATTTCTCGTAACTGGGTTTGAGCCCACGAGGTACCTTGTTGGCCTAAAGAGGCCCCCACGATCATGACGGGTTTGTCGGTCAGGGGATGCCCCACACAAGAGAGCCACTCTAGGCAGCTCTTCAAGCAGGCCGTAATCGAATGGTCGTATTCGGGCGTAGCAATAACGACCCCGTCAGCCGCTTCGATCGCCGTCATCAGCTCCGTAACAGCTTCGGGAACGGCTTTCATCAAATTCTCGTTAAACATTGGCAACTGCCCAATCTCACGCACTTCTAGTTCAACATCGCTCGCAAAATGCTTAGCCATGTATTGAAGTAGCGTCCGGTTGTAGGACCGGTTGGCGTTATTCCCAACAATCCCGATTAATTTCATGATTATCCTCCTATTCCGTGACGTTTTGACTTTGAACGTACTTAGCAGCATGGGTTCCAGAATTCCGTCCGGAGTAGAAGGCGTACCCCACGCAAGTCCCGGGCATGTTGGGGCCGTAAGTATCCCCCGCCAACCCAGCGGCGTCATTGCCTGCCGCGTAGAGTCCCGGCATGACTTGGCCCGCAGTATCCAGAACTTGGTTATCCGGCGTGACTTGCAAGCCACCCATGGTACAGAAGGCACCCACGTTTAACTTGAACCCATAGAACGGTCCTTGGGCAACGGGAACCAGGTAATCGGCGTCCTTACCGAACAAACTATCCGTACCATTGGCACAATCTTGGTTATACTGGTCAATCGTTTGGGTCAATTGGTCCACAGGCAGATTCATCTGGGCGGCTAAGTCTTCCAGACTATCGGCTTTGAAAATGAACGGCTTCTTGGCAGCCAACGCTTGGTCCATCTCGGCTTGCAGCTTGTCCATCTTCTCGCCCCGCTTGACGTAAACTCCCAGGCCCATGAAGTTTCCATCTTTAGCCATCCGATCAACCGTGGCTTGGTCCAAGATACTAAAGACTTGGTCTTGAGTGTACAGGGCGTTCCCGGCGTAAGAGAAGTTATAAACCACAGACTCGTCCACGAAACGTTCGCCATCCCCATTGACCCATAGGAGGGGTTGTTGGCCAGCCGCCGTGTTCATCTGAGAAGGCATCATCTTAAATGACGGTTCGTCGGGATCCTTCAAGTAACCGCCAAAGAGCATGGCCATCCCCGTTCCATACGACTTCGCACCAGCATCCCAGGCCATGGTCAGCCCGTCACCGGTCCCCTTCCCAGAACTGACCGGTACCAGTCGATCTGTATCGTAGTGGGTTAATTTCTTCATTAATTTTGCGTTGTTCAGGTAACCTCCCGTCGCCAACACCACGGCACGGGTCGCAATCGTGGCCGTTTCTTGAGTCGCCACGTTCTCGATAGTGACCCCCGTAATGGCATGGTTCGCATCCTGCTTTAAAGCCACGGCTTGCGTCTGCGTCAGAACCTCGACACCGCGTTTCTCAGTTTGAGGTAACAAAGCATCGTGGAGGACGGCATTCCCCATCCCTTTGTAGATGTGCCATGTGGCTTCCCCAGCTCCCATGGCTTGAACGCCTTCGTACTCGACACCTTGGTCCTTCAACCACTCTACGGTATCCGCACTATGGTCGATATATTGCCGCCAGATCCGTGAATCGGCGCGGAACTTCGAGTAACCAACTTCTTCTTTGAGAACTTCCGTGCCTGATACGTGAATGCCTTGTTCTTTTTGTAAATAAGAATCAACGGCGAAGAGCCCTTCCGTGTAGTTACTGCTACCACCGGTGTGCCGACCTTTTTCTAGCAACAGGACAGTAGCCCCATTTTCAGCAGCCGCCAAGGCAGCGGACGTCCCCGCAGCCCCGGTACCGACAACGACTAAATCATAAGCAGTATTCTGGGTAAGCGACATGATGATTCCTCCATTTTATAGTGAGTTAGTGAGCATTTTAAGGTAAACTGGATGTAATCTCTTGAATGATTCAGGAACTATCATAGCTGTAAATTGGTTCACCGCAAACCGGGGTTTCGGTTCGCTAGGCGAACTTTAAGTTCATCTAGGAGGTCTTTACTTGGATATCGATAAACTTAAAACCTTCCTGCAAGTCGCCCAATATGGGAGCTTCAAGCAGGCGGCCGTAAAACAATATCGCTCTCAACGCGCTATCTCCAAACAAATCACCCAGATTGAAACAGAGCTGGGAGTAACCCTATTCTGGCGCCATGCCAACCGAATTACGCTGACACCCCAGGGACGTTTCTTTCAATCGTCAGCGCAAGACATGGTTAACAATTACACCCAGACCCTAGCTGATCTGCAAGCGTTCAATCAACAGGCCAGGCGAACGTTACAGGTCGGCTACTTCTCGGCCTTCGAAGAACGGTTATTACGGCAGGCACTCTTTCAAATGAAAAAACGAGACCCTAATTTATATTTAACGCTGCGTGAAGAAAGTAACGAACATTTAGTCGAGAGTGTCCGCAACGGGAGTCTGGATGCTGCCCTATCCATCAACTACGGACAAGCCCCGACGCTAAGCTCCCCGGAACTAGCTACGCAACCCATCTTCAGCGGCGAGATGGTGATGGGCGTTAGTACGCTCAATCCCCTCAGTCAGCAGAAATTCCTGACCCCCGCCGATTTAGCCGGCAAGCCCGTCCTGTATTACAGCCCCGAATCCTCCACCTTCTTGCTAGAAAGCTTCCAAGCGCGGATGCCCTTCATGGTGGATAACCAACAGATTAAGCGGGTGACCAGTGTGGAACAACTCCAGATGGCGGTGGCCTTAGACCAGGCCATGGCGTTCTATCCGGCGGGGCTACTAGACCAATCCTTGATGACGGTAGATAGTCATATCGTTCTTCTTCCGGTTCATCAGGCACCGCGACAAGACTATGAAATTGTGGTGATTTATCGGCGGGGCAATCCCAACCCCACCCTTGCAGACTTATTCGCGCAATTCAAACAGCTACACCCTAACAATCAATTATGATGGGCGCTTGTTTAACGTTCCAATGAGTCATGAGACCCATCAAACCACAAAATGGCACGACTTCCGGAAAATTCCGAAGTCGTGCCATTTCTTTACACTATATGTCAATTTAGTGTGCTTTTTTCAAAATATACTTAGACGTAATCACCGCCAAGCAAACGCCCAACCCCAGCGGTAACAGGGCCGAGTAGTTCAAATGACAGACTTCAAAGATCATAAATAGTGCCATCAACGGCGCCTGTTGCGAAGCCGCTAATAACGAAGACGCACCGAGTAATCCAGTTTCCCAAATCGGTACCGCGGGGAAAAAGTGATTAACCACGATCCCAAAGGTCACACCGACTACCGCGCCAATCGCAATCGACGGCGTCAAGGTCCCCCCAGAGGCCCCCGCGCGCAGGGAAAGTACCGTAACCAGGGCCTTTAAGACCGCCCCGATTAACAAGACCTTCAAGATAAACCCAGCGTTAGTGGTCGCAAATGCGGTCTGGGCCAAGGGCCGCCCGTTACTCATGATTTCTGGGAAGTAAAAGGCGATGAGCCCCGTCAACAACGCGACCAACGGCAGCTGCCAAAGCAGCTTATTATCCCGGGTCTGGTGGGCGTTCGCCCATTTAAACAGTTTGCGGAACAATGAGCCCAAAATCCCACAAACCGGACCCACGACCAAGACCACCAAGGTACTGATCAGTGAAAACTTTCCGTTGCCAACGCCATAGTAGGGATGGAACCCCTTGAGGAGTGACCCCACCAGCATGGCTTCGATGGACATCGTCAGACTAACCAGAATCGACCGTTGATCAATGCGTTTCAACAACAGTTCGAGGCTAAACATGGTCCCGGTAATCGGCGCAATGTAGACGCCGGCGAATCCGGCACCGGCCGCGGCGGCCACCAGTAACTTACGGTCTTCAGGTGACAACTGGACCGGCGTGAACTTACTCATAAACCGTTGCCAGGTCTGGGAGAGCATGGCTCCCAGTTCCCGGGGCGCCAATTCTTTCCCGACGGACCCCCCGACACCCACGAAAAAGATTTGGGTGAAGACGTGTAGCGCCGTGGTACCCACGGGCATCTTTTTACCATCTAATCCCTGATTAATAGAGACCGTGGGCTTCATCTTGGTGCGCATGAACCACCACGAAAGGGCCGCTAGGATGCCCCCTACCACCAACGAAATCAGCCGGATTTTACCACCCGCGGCCCAAGCCACCGGCGACCAAGTGGTTTCGTTGTAGCGTAAGAAGAGGTGCTCAATCACGTCATAAAAGAGGCTCAACGCCAGCGATCCCATTCCCGCAAGCACCCCAATAATGATGGTGGAGATTGCGAGCACTCTGTTTTCTTTACTCTTTAACATATCAAACGTCCTTTGTGATTAATTTTAAGCTAATTATCCATGGGTTCGCACTGAAACCCCATTCGTCACCCGACCAGTCGCCCACCATTCCCGAAAGTTCTGGTAGCTGACTTTGATCATGTCTTCTAAGGCCGGCTCGGTGAAGGATCCCATGTGCGGGGTCACCATCACGCGCGGGTGGGCTAATAATTGCCGCACGGCCGCATCCGGGACCGTAGCGACTTGGCCAAAGTCCTGGCCAATCAACTGGGTCTCGTGAGTCACCACATCCGCCCCGTACCCGCCAAGCTGGCCGGCATCCAGGGCGTGTAAAATCGCCGCCGGGTCTGCTAATTCGCCACGCGCCGTGTTGACCAGAACGGCCTGGGGTTTCATTTGTGCTAAGAAGTGCTGATCCAAAGACTGGTCGTTTTCCCCCGGAATATAGGGGACGTGAACCGAGACGATGTCACTGTGGCCCAGTACCGTGGCGCGGTCGCCGAACGTCACCACTTGCCGGTCGGCGACCTTAGGATGGGGGGTGTAGGCCATGACCTGCGCACCCAGCCCCCGGTAGAGGCGGGCTTCCGCCATCCCAATGCGTCCGGCACCGATGATGCCCACCGTCGCCGTATGGAGTTCCCGGCTAAAGTAACTGGCGGGCACCCGAAAGTCCCCCTGACGCGTCTGCTGAACTGCTGCATCAACGTGGCGAAAGAGGCTGAGCCCCAAGGTCAACGCCAGTTCCGCCACCGCATACGGGGAGTAGCCCGGCACCCTGGCAATCTGGATACCGAATTCCGCGGCCGCCGCGAGATCAATGTGGTTAACGCCCACAGAACGCGTGAAGACCGCCCGAATTCCCCATTTTGAAAATCGGCTCAGGTTTTCCCGGTCCACCACGCAGTTCCCGCGGACCAGGACCCCGTCCGCACCGCGAGCTTGGTCGGCGTTAGCGTGGGTCAATAAGTCCGCCACATAGGTCATCTCGAAGTGGTCATGATTTAACCGGTCGAAGTACGGCCGCTCGTTGGGCCGCACCCCGTACGCCGTAATCTTAGCCATGATACCCCCTACTTTCCTGTTCAATAGATTTACTATACCACCGATTAACCCCCATTTTTAGCGCTAGGCCCCTTAAATAAGTCCTAAATGTGGCTGCCTGCGCATCACAATCGCGGCATTACGCCATCCCCGAATCCCCTGATTTTCGCAAGTAGCCACTGGCGCTAACCCCTAGGGTCCCGGGGGATTCACGCGGGTGAGCATCCCCAGAGCCATAAAAATAAACCCGAAAGAATAACGGTATGCGCGGTTAAAATGTTACTGGTTTTTGATATTGGATAGCGCCTTTTAGTCGCTATTTTACGACATAGGCTGTATAATTGCGGGTAGTATGAAACTCATCGAGTTTATGGAAAGGGGATTTTAATCCCGATGTATCGTTTCTTTGTTCAACCACAAATCAACGTGGCTACCCAAAAGCTAGCTGGTTATGAATTGTTATTACGCTCTTCGCACCACGATTACTGGGTAACGCCGACCAATTTTACGGCCGTTTCTATGGCCCAACAGATGGTCCTGTCGCATCGGGAAATCACGAACATTCTTCGTGACCATCCGAACAATCCCCAGATTTCCTTTAACCTGAACCGCGAACAATTCAACGACCAAGAAACGATTGGCCATCTGATTAGTCTGAAAAAGTCCGTCCCGGGCCTGCACCTGATCATTGAACTGACCGAAGCGCCGTCCTTAAGCGAAGTGCACCGTTTCGCCGCACTGTACAAGGCCTACGATATTGAATTAAGTCTGGATGATGTCGGGACCGATAACCCCTGGACGTCGGCGGTTCGTGAGATTCTCCCGTTTATGGACACAATCAAGTTCGCCCTCCAGAATTTCCGTCGGCAACACCGGCAGTCTGAGATTCACAACAGTCTGCAGACTTGGCGCGACGTTGCGGACCTGTATCACCTGAGCCTCACCGTTGAAGGCATCGAGGATCAATCCGACGTGGCCTTGGCCGAAAAATACCGCGCACAAACCACGCAAGGCTACTACTACAGCAAGCCCGTACCTTATTGTGGCTAAAACAAATAACCTTCCCTGACGCTGACTGGCGTTAAGGAAGGTTATTTTTGACGGATTCTACAATTTTCTAAATCTTATTTGTAAGGGTAATTTCTAACCTTAGACGTCTTACCGCTAAACTTATAATAGGTGGCATGCCCGGTTACCTTAGACCCGGACTCATCAAAGTAATCAACTTTTAACGTTTTTTTGGTCTTGTGCATGTATGCTAAATAAGCTGGGGATTCACCGCCCATTGGCACGTAACGCCCCCCCAAGATAAAATCATGCTTGCTAAGATTGCTGTGCGCTAACCGGTAAACCAACGCTTGATCCGTTTGGGCACCATAATCTTCAGTGATTCGACTTCCCGTGATATGTAAGGTTCGAAAGTTCCAATAATACTTGTGATGCCCAAAATACGTTTTGTGCATCTTGGTGCGGTAGTAGCCACGAATGGCTCTGGGCGTTCCGTCGTAAACTTTAGCTGCGTTCGCCGATACGGAGGAAACACTGACGCAAGCCACTGGGATCAACAGTCCTAAAAGAAACTTCTTCATGGTCTAAACAGCCCCTGTCTTTAATAATTCGCTAGTTTTAGCTAAACCTATTTTACGTCCAGACTAATGGCAGTTGCGACGGGCATCTTCAGGTGCTAATTACCGTTTATTTGTTATTAATAACAAACCAAGTTATTGATTAAACCGTACCATTTTCATTACTTTTCTCCCCCTTCCCGCTGTTTCCGTGTTCCGCAAAAACTTTATATAAATATTTTTATATAAAATCCTACCATATAGCCACCCCAAATCTCGTCCGGTCCATCACCCCCCAACCTAATTTCCCCTGTTGACAGCCCGCCCGTTCCGCACTAAAGTAAGGCCATATTCAACAACCGATTAACGCAACGCAATATCAGGAAGAGTAGTCGCTTCCGCTAACCATTAGAGACCACCGGCAGCTGAAAAGGTGGGTTACAACCCTGCGACGAAGATGAGCCTGATTGCTGGCCCGCAGTGCAAGCTGTTGGCTCGATTCGTGACCCGTTACCGTCACCGACTTTTCCGACGTACGCGGAGAAGTTGCGGAGCTGGTGGGTGTGAACCCATCACAAAACGAGGTGGCACCACGGGAGATCGTCCTCATGCAAATTGCATGAGGACGATTTTTTTATACCAAATGGGAGATGGGTCTATGCAACACAAGGGAATCTACGTCGCATTATCCGCCATCAGCTTACTGGCCTTGGCGGGCTGCGGCTCCAAAGCCGCGGGAAACACCGGCAACTCGAAATACGCCGCCAACCAGGTTCTAAACTGGTCGGAGAGTCAGGAACTCGCCACTTCTGACCTCTCCAAAGTCACGGATACCGTTAGCTTCACCATGCTTCAAAACACCCAAGAGGGGCTCTACCGCCTAGACAAGACCGGTAAGCCCGCCAACGCCATTGCCACCAGCACCAAGGTCACCAACGGCGGGAAGGATTACGTCTTTAACCTGCGACACAACGCCAAATGGTCCAACGGTGACCCGGTCACGGCTCACGACTTCGTCTACTCGTGGCAACGGTCACTAGATCCTAAGACCGCGTGCCAGGACGCCTACTACATGTACGCCGTCCGCAACGCCAAAGCCATCAACCAAGGGAAGCTGGCCCCCAGCACCCTGGGCATCAAGGCTGACGGCGACTATCGGTTAGAAGTCCATCTGACCAAGCCCGTGTCGTACTTCAGCAAGCTCCTCGCCTGGCCGCTGTTCTACCCCCTGAACCAGAAGGCCGTTCAACAATACGGCAAACGGTTCGGGACCACTTCGGCTACCACCGTTTCCGACGGGCCTTACAAGCTGACCAAGTGGAACGGAACCAGTAAGACCTGGACGCTGGCTAAGAATCCGAAGTACTGGAACCACGCCAACGTACACCTGACCGCCATCAACTACCAGGTCAACCAGAGCACCACGACCAGCTTTAACCTGTTCACCGCCAAGAAGCTTGACGAGACCAGCCTCAACGGCCAACAAGTCAAGAACAGCTTGAATAATCCAAACTTCGTCAAGCGCCTCCCCACGGGGACGCAACGCCTGGACTTCAACCAAAATAAGGTCAAAGCCTTCAAGAGTCTAGCCGTCCGGCAAGCCATTTCCACGGCCATCGACCGTAAGCAACTGGTCAACGACGTGCTTCAAGATGGATCCGTAGCTTCTAACGGCTTCGTGCCCCACGGCATTGGCAAGAACCCCAAGACCGGGGAAGCCTTCGACCAGGAGGCCGAAGTGCCGTCAGCCGCCACGTATGACCTGAAGCGCGCCAAGCAGTTGCTGGCCAAGGGCTACAAGGAGACCGGGACCAAGTCGATCGACGCCACCCTTTCCGTTTCCGATACGGACGGGGCTAAGAAGGTCGCCGAGTTCGTCCAGAGTTCCTTGCAAAAGCTGCCCGGCGTAAAGATTAGCATCAAGAGTGTGCCCTACGTCCAACTGATGACCCAGCAAGCCAACGGCAACTACCAGCTGACCTTCAGCGGGTGGCAATCGGTCTTTGCCGACCCGATCGAGTTCCTAAACGTCTTCGCCAAGGGCTCGAGCTTTAACACCACTGGCTGGAAGAACGCCCAATTCTACGACCTCCTCAATCAGGCCGAGAACCAGGATGGTAACCAACCCGCCAAGCGCTGGGCCAAGCTAGTCGCCGCCGAAAAGGTCTTGATGAAGACCCAAGCCACGGTTCCGCTGTATCAACAGGCCCAATCGCAGCTGTTACGGACCAACGTCAAGGGCATCATCTATAACCCCGCTGGTGTGCCTTATGACTTCACTGACGCTTACATCGGGAATAACTAAGCGTCCCGTTTCAAGTCTCTCAGGTACCCAAAACCGCCAATGAGTCCATCGACTCACTGACGGTTTTGCCCGTTCAAAATGGTTCTAACCTAATTTTTTTAGCTCACCAGCATCCCCATTTCTTCTATGTATGCCCCCTTCAAACGCCCCTCATCGGCAAAACAACTTTCAATTTTTCCGTTGACAAATTGCACCAAAGTGATTATTCTTAGAATCACATTAGAAATTTAATAGATTTGTAAAGCAATGCCAGGAAGAGTAATCGCATCCGCTAAGTGCCAGAGACCACCGGTAGCTGAGAAGGTGGCTTACAACGATGAGATGAAGATGAGCCTGGTTCGCTGATGATCAGTGCAAGCTAATTGTCCGACTTGTGGCCCGTTACCGCCACCGACTTTTCCGACGTACGCGGAGAAGTTACGGAGGTGATCGGTGTGAGCCGGTCATAAATCAAGGTGGTACCACGAGTAATCGTCCTTATGTCTAAGACATAGGGGCGATTTTTTTGACCCCGATGATTCTCTAAAGGAGCTGACTGACATGTCCTATCGTAAAACCACCACTTACTTAATCGTTTCCGCCCTGAGCCTCCTGGCCCTCGCCGGCTGCGGCACCCAGACCACCAGCAAAGCCACCGGCAATTCCAAGTACGCCGCCAAACAAGAATTGAACTGGACCGAATCCTCGGAACTCGCCACGGCCGACCTTTCCAAGGCCACCGACACCCTGAGTTTCACGGTCCTCCAAAACACCCAAGAAGGCCTCTACCGGCTCGACAAATCGGGGACCCCGCAAAACGCCCTAGCTACCAGCACCAAGGTCACCAACGGCGGTAAGACCTACACCTTCAACCTCCGCAAGAACGCCAAGTGGACCAACGGCCAACCCGTGACCGCCAAAGACTTTGTCTACTCATGGCAACGCACGGTCAACCCCAAGACCGCTTCACAAGACGCATTCTACCTGTTCCAGGTCAAGAACGCCGAGGCCGTCAATGCCGGCAAGAAACCGCTGAGCGCGCTGGGCATCAAAGCTACCGGCAAGTACCAACTGACCGTCAACCTGACCAAGCCGGTCTCCTACTTCAAGAAGCTGCTGGCCTGGCCGCTCTTCTACCCACTGAACCAAAAGGCTGTCGACCACTACGGCAAGCTTTACGGGACTCGCTCCGACAAGACCGTCTATAACGGTCCCTTCAAGTTGACCAAGTGGAACGGGACCAGCAAGTCCTGGACCCTAGCCAAGAACGCCCACTACTGGGACCGTTCCGCCGTACACCTGACCAAGATCAACGAAGTGGTCACCACCAGCACCACTACCAGCTACAACCTCTTCAACGCCAAGAAGACCGACGAAACCCTGTTGAGTGGTCAGCAGGTCAAGAACAACTTGAACAACGAAAACTTCGTCAAACGCCTCCCCACGGGGACCCAACGCCTGGATTTAAATGAAAAGACGGTCAAGGCCTTCAAGAACGTCAAGGTGCGCCAAGCCTTCTCCGCGGCCATTGACCGGAACCAGCTGGTCAAGAACGTCCTGCAAGATGGCTCCGTAGCTTCCACGGGCTTCGTGCCCGCCGGCATGGGCAACAACCCTAAGACCGGAGAAGATTTCAGTAAGGAAGCGGCCGTGAAGTCCGCCACCAGCTACGACCTCAAGCGGGCCAAGAAGCTTTTGGCACAGGGCTACCAAGCAACCGGCACCAAGGCCATCAACGCCACTTTGTCCGTGGCCGACACCGACGCCGCCAAGCAAGCCGCTGAATTTATCCAAAGCGCCTTAAACAAGTTGCCGGGGGTCAAGATCACCATCAAGACGGTGCCTTACGTTCAGCTGATCACTCAGCAGCACAACAGTAACTACGACCTGACCTTTAGCGGCTGGCAATCCGTCTTCGCTGACCCGATCAACTTCTTGGACGTCTACGAAGCCGACTCCAGCTACAATACGGCCAGCTGGAAGAACGCCCAATTCGACAAGCTATTGGACGAATCGGAAAACCAGTACGGGAACCAACCCGCCAAGCGCTGGGCCAAGTTAGTCGCCGCCGAAAAGGTCCTGTTGAAGGACCAGGGGACGATTCCACTGTACCAATCCGCCAAGTCACAGCTCTTACGGACCAACGTCAAGAACATCATCTACAACCCCGCCGGTGTGCCTTACGACTTTAAGACCACTTATATTGCGAAGTAATCCGCCGTTTAGACCGAAAAAAAGCGCTGTAAAATCACCCGATTTTACAGCGCTTTTGTGTGTTTTAGTCAAACAGGTAAACCTTGCTTTCGTATGGTCGTAAAGTGGTCCCCTGGTCATCGGCATAGTTACCAATTAAGCGCTGGGTCGCCTGGGCTTGGCCATAATCTCGCTCAACGGACTGGTCCGTGAAGTTGGTCATGACTAGCAAGGTCTGGCCCTGGTAATGCCGCCGGAACGTGAAGACGGCCTCATCATCTGGGTCCACTTCTTGGTAAGTCCCGTAGCGAATGATCGGCGTCTGGTGCCGGAGCTTGATCAACTTCTGGTAGTAGTAGAAGATTGAATCAGGATCCGCCAACGCTGCTTGGGCGTTAATGGTGGGGTAAGTCGGATTCAACGCAAACCACGGTGTGCCGTCCGTAAAGCCTGCGTTAGTCGTTGCATCCCACGGCATCGGCGTCCGGGCGTTATCCCGTGACATGTGCGCCAGGTACTTCAGCATGGTCGGTCCGTCAACCAACTTCTTTTGCTCAACGAGTTCGTGATAGAAGTTGATGGACTCAAGGTCTTCGTACTGGCTCAATTGGCTATAGTGCGCGTTGGGCATCCCCAGCTCTTCACCTTCGTAAACGTAGGGCGTACCTTGCAACATGTGTAGGGTGGTGCCCAAAGCCTTCGCCGACCGGACCCGGTATTCGGGGCGGTCATCGCCGAAACGAGAAACAGCACGGGGTTGGTCGTGGTTATTCCAGTAGAGGCTGTTCCAGCCCTTCCCGTCTAGGGCTTTTTGCCACCGCCCTAAGGCTTGCTTGAGTTCCGTTAACTTCACCGGTTGGTCGTTCCACTTGGCCAAATGCTTATCTGGATTAGGACTCAACGTCACGTGTTGGAACTGGAAGACCATGTTCAATTCATGGCTGTTCAGTCCCGTATACTTTACGGCGTCTTCGGGGGTTGAACTCGGCATTTCCCCGACCGTCATCACGTCATAGTGGGACAACACTTCCCGATTCATTTCATGCAGGTAGTCGTTGAGCTTAGGCCCGTCCGCGACCATCTTCTCAACGGTCGCGTAGTTGGCGGGTGCTGGCGCGTCCGGCAACCCGGCTGGTTTCGAAATCAGGTTGATGACGTCCATCCGGAAGCCATTGACCCCCTTGTCTAACCAGAAACGCATGATGTCCCATACGGCATTGCGGACGTCGGGATTCTCCCAGTTCAGGTCGGGTTGACCAGGAGCGAAGAGGTGCAGGTAATACTGTCCTCGTTCCGGGACATAGGTCCAGGCCGAACCGCCAAAGGCCGCTCCCCAATTATTGGGTTCGTGACCATCGACCGGGTCGCGCCAGATATAGTAGTCGGCGTACGGGTTGTCCCGTGACGACTTACTTTCCTGGAACCAAGCGTTTTGATTGGACGTGTGGTTGACCACCAAGTCCATCAATAGCTTCATCCCGTGCCGGTGCGTTTCCGCCAGCAAATGGTCGAAGTCGGCCATGGTGCCATACTGGGGATTAATCGCCTTATAGTCGGCGATGTCGTACCCATTATCCTTGCACGGTGACTGGTAGATTGGGTTGAGCCACAACACATCGACGCCTAACTTTTGCAAGTAGTCGAGACGCTGGGTAATGCCGTTGAGGTCCCCAATTCCATCATGATTGCTGTCCTGAAAACTTTGTGGGTAAATCTGATAGACGACTGAATCTTGAAACCACTTTGAATTTGCCAATTAAAAAACCTCCCATAATCAACCGCAACGCTTCCGTTTTAAGCCGCCGGTTGATCATCAAACTTCGAATGAATCAAATGAACACTCAACGCAGCCAAAATCAGGGAACCCCCGCCAACTAGGAACATCGCGGGCATCGAATGACCGACCCACGGGAAGATCCAGAAGCTGGCAACGGAGGCACAGATCTGTGGCAAGCAGATACTGCAGTTGAATAGGCCCAGATACGACCCTTCGTTCTCACCATTCAGGGCTTCCGTCAGTAAGGTAAACGGCTGCGTGTTCATGGTCAGGTAAGTAATCCCAATCAAGATAAACGGAATAATCAGCAACCACTTATTGTGAATAAAGAAGATGCCGAAGAAGCCCGCGGCGCCGGCTAACAACCCGACCTGATACCAGAACTTCCGGTGACTCGGCTTGGTGTGGGCTTGAACCAATAGGCCCCAGACCACCGCCGCGATGGATTGGATGCAGGTCAGCACCCCGAACCAATTCCCAGCGGCTTGGTACCCCGCCGAAGCGGAATTACTGGTGTTCCAGACGTTCAACGAAATCGCTCCCGTCGCGTAGGTCCAGGAGTAGAGGATGGCGAACCAGGTAAAGAATTGGACCACAGAAATTTCCCAGAAGACTTTTGGTGCAGTCTTAAGAAGTTGCCACAGACTGGGTTGCTTAACTTTCTTGGTAGTGTCTAGGTTATGGTAATCCGCATAAGTCGCGGGGTCATATTCATGCACCTTGATAATCGTGACGATGGACGTCGCCAGTAGGACGATGGCGGCCAGGTAAAAGGCAATCTTAACCGTTAATGGAACTTCCCCTTTGGGGGCCACGTTGGCGATTCCAAAGGCCGCCAGGATAAAGGGCACCATGGTAGCAACGACACCGCCTAGGTTAGAAAATGATTGTTGCCAAGACCAAGCCAAGTCCTTTTGGTCTTCATTGACCATGTCCCCAATCACCATTTTGAAGGGTTGCATGCAGACGTTAGACGTCAGGTCCATAAACAGGGTGGCGACCGCGGCAAACCACAGCGCCGCGGCGGACCCGTAACCAAAGCCAAACGATCCGGCGTTGGGAAGCAAGACCAAGACGATGGCGGCAGCCGGTGCACCGATCAATAGGTACGGCATCCGGCGGCCAAACCGATTCCAGGTCTTATCGGAGTACTTTCCGATCAAGGGTTGAATGACCATCCCGGCCAACGGCGGCAGGATAAAGAAGAAGCCCAGCTTGTTCGGGTCGGTCCCAATCGTTTGAAAGATACGACCTAGTTGTGATTGTTGTAAGGAAAAGGCCATATTGACCCCGAAAAATCCAAAAGTCATGGCAAAAATCGTACTTAACTTCAATGATGGCAGATGATGAGTGACTTTCGGCTTTACGGGCGTCGCAACGGGGTGCGCTTGAGAAGTGTTCGAAATACTGCTAACTTTCATGTTGTTGCCTCCCGATTTCAAAATAATTCCGGTTACTGTAAGCGCTTACTACGATGCTTATGCTAGCACCGAACACAAACGTTTGCAATAGCGTTAAATCAAAAACTCAAACGTTTGTGTAAATGATTGACCCCCTTCGCAACGGAGACCCCCGGGCGCCGTAAGGATTGTCGCATTGGCTCGCCATTAAAAAGTTTTTAAGCATACCACTCAAAAAGTGGTCCCCCACTAACGGGAGACCACCAGCCTCAACAAATTCTAAGTTCGTGCCACAAAATCGACCACGCTATCCCGCGCCACCACCTGAATTGGGGTAAAGCGCTGTTGTTGCGGTGTCTCGGTCGCCAGCATCCGGTTAACGCCCGCCACACCCATGTCGTAGAAGCTCTGGGTCAGACTGGTCAGCTGCGGCTGGACGATGTCACACAAGTCCGTCCCGTCGATACTCATCACGGACAGGTCGACGGGCACCATCAGGCCCAGCATCCGGGCTTGATTCATCACACCAATTCCCGCCAGATCACTGCCGGCCAAGACTGCCGTGACGTCCGGGTGAGCCCCGTACGCCTGCATCGCCGCTTGACCGGCCGGGTAACTGTAATCTCCCGGGTGAATCCACGTCGGTCGTGGGGTGATTCCCGCCTCAGCCAGCGCCTGGCGGTAACCGGCCTCCCGGAGCTGCCCGGTGATGGAGACCTGGGTATCGACAGCCGCTAGTCCGATTCGGCGGTGGCCCCGTTCCAACAGGTACTTGGTGGCCTGATACCCCACTTGCCAATCGTCAGACGTGATGAACGGCATCTTGGGGCCCTCGAACGAGATGGATAGGAAGCAGTACGGGATCTCCGTGGATTGTAAAAGCGCTAAGTTTTCCGGCGCTAGGTCCACGGAGAGCAGGAGAATCCCCCGTACCGACCGCTCAATCACAGTCTCCAATGCCCGGCGTTGCCGTTCCGCATCACCATCGCCGGCGTACAGGATAATCACGTTGAGGTCCGCGGGAAACGCCGTGGCCTGGATGCCCTCGATGATCTGCGTCGCAAAGTTGGTCTTGGTGGTGTTGACGATGACCGCCAAGTCATGGCTTCGTTGCGTGACCAGTTCGGTCGCCGCCGTGTTCTTCCGGTAGCCCAGTTCCTTGGCCGTCTGTCGGACCTTTTGTGCCGTCTGGGCGCCGAAGAAGCCCGCCTTGTTGGCCAACACCCGGGAAACCGTCGCGGGCGAGACCCCCGCTTGTTTAGCGATATCTTTGATGGTTACGCCCATCATGGTCACCTCCCTGATTGTTTAATGGTTACCTTCTATTCTACCGGTTTTTGGTCAAAAGTGTTACCGCCTTCGCTAACCTCGCTCCAAATTAACACAAACGTTTGTCTTTTTGCCTTCACGCTATTGCGAGGACTTCGGGAAACTGCTAAAATCGGTTTTGTAAGCGATTACTAAATTGAAATTTACATTAATCTCCGTAACTCATTCCACAAGGAGGACATTTATCATGACCAAAAAATGGTGGCAAAACGCTGTGGTGTACCAAGTGTATCCCCGCAGCTATCAGGATTCTAACGGCGACGGGGTCGGTGATCTCGCCGGTCTGACCCAGCGACTCCCCTATATCAAACGGCTAGGAGCCGACGTCATCTGGTTAAATCCCATCTATAAATCACCGGATAAGGATAACGGCTATGACATCAGTGACTACCAAGCGATTCAACCCGTCTACGGCTCAATGGCTGACTTTGATCAGATGCTGGCGACGGCCCATCAGACCGGCCTGAAGATCTTAATGGATCTGGTGGTCAACCACACTTCTGACCAACATAAGTGGTTCCAAGAGAGTCGCCAGTCCAAGGACAACCCGTATGCCGACTACTACATCTGGCGCGACCCAGTCGACGGCCATGCGCCGAACAACTGGGGGTCCTACTTTAGCGGTGGCGCCTGGACCTACGAACCTAAGCGGGGCCAGTACTACCTTCATCTCTTCGCCCCCGGCCAACCGGACCTGAACTGGGAGAATCCTAAAGTTCGCCAGGAAGTCTGGAACCTGATGCGCTTTTGGTTAGATAAAGGCGTCGACGGTTTCCGGATGGACGTCATCAACCTGATCTCCAAGCCCGCCGGCCTCCCAGACGCACCGGTCGCTCCCGGAGCCCAGTACGGGAACTCGGAGCCGCTGGTGTCCGATGGTCCTAAGCTCAACGACTATCTCCAGGAAATGAACCGGGAAGTGTTGTCCCACTACGACGTGATGACGGTTGGGGAAATGCCGGGGTCTACGCCTGAAGACGCCATTCAATACACTGGCCTGGATGCCAATGAACTGAACATGGTCTTCCAATTCGAACACGTGGGGCTCTCCGCGAACCCCGATGAACGGCTAGGCAAGTGGAACGACCAGCCCGTTCAATTAATTGACCTCAAGCGCTCCTTATCCCGGTGGCAAACGGCCTTAGATGGTAAGGGTTGGAACAGTCTCTACTGGAACAACCACGACCAGCCGCGCGCCGTTTCCCGCTTTGCGACCGATGACCCGCAATACCGGGTTCGAGCTGCCAAGATGTTGGGGACGACCCTGCACATGTTACAGGGAACGCCGTACGTCTACGAAGGCGAGGAACTGGGGGAGACCAATGTCCACTACACTAAGCTCAGTGATTACGAAGATCTGGAAAGTCTGAACGCCTACCACCAAAACGTTGAAGAAGATCACTTGGTCGACAGTCAGACCATGCTGAAATATCTGGCCCACATCTCTCGGGATAACGCCCGGACGCCGATGCAATGGGACGCGACCGCCAACGCAGGGTTTACGACCGGTAAACCGTGGTTTGCGCTGAATCCAAACTATCCTCAAATCAACGCCAAATCCCAGGTCGATGATGATCAGTCCGTCTTTAATTACTACCGCCAGTTGATTGCGTTGCGGCACCACAGCGACCTAATCGTCTACGGGAGTTACCAAGCACTGGACCCAGAAGACAACCAGGTCTTTGCTTACAAGCGGCACTACCAGGGCCAGACGTTATTGGTCATTAGTAACTTCACGGCGGAATCCGTGACTCGTGATTACGGCCAAGCTCAGGCTAGTCAACGATTGATTGGCAACTACGCTGACGACGCCGGGACCACCTTGCGGCCATACGAAACGAAGGTTTACCAGTTTAACGACTAAGTCTTAAGTCTCTAAAAAAGCCAGCTCTCCTCGTGAGGGCTGGCTTTTTTAGGGCGTTCTGGTGGTTGGCCGCACGTTTCAGCACCGTAGCGTTATCGTTAGGATTAAAGGAATCTGGGGGGGCTCCAAACTCCGGCACTACGAATTTTGGGTATAAAAAAAGAACCCAATCACTGGGTTCTTCACGTCGCGTGGCAACGTCCTATCCTCG
>NZ_AZDT01000047.1 GCF_001434785.1 Levilactobacillus namurensis DSM 19117
ACTAATGTGAGAATCCAATTCATTTACGAATTGGATTCTTTTTTTCGACCTTGATTAGGAATTCAATACGGATTCGATAGATGAAGTGTTCCCAGTTCTTGTAACCGTAAGCTGTTCGTTTAAGTTGTTTGATCTTACGGTTGATACCTTCTATTGGGCCATTTGAGAGAGTTCCGTGTGTCATATTTTTGATGAGTCGTTTTCGATGAATAAAGGTTTTTACGGTTGTCATGAGTTGAGGACTTACGTTCTCAACTCTACCGAGAACCTCGAGAAATCCGGTATAGTCGCGGTCTTGAAAAGTTTTAACGAGCTGGTGTGCCGAAAAATAAGTATGCATAAATTGTTCACTGAGACCTAGTCCCTCTTGGACCAGTTGTTCTTGGGTCTGGCGGTCTTTTAAGTGTGAGAACCACCATACTTCGGTGGATTCTAAACTGTCATAGCTTTTTAAATAGAAGCGCCAGTAGAACTTTAAAAGTCGGTATTCACGTGTATCGGGTTTGAACTGTTTCATCAGTTGAACTCGCGTCTGGTTTAAGGACCTAAGTGTCATTTGGACCAGATGAAAGTTATCCGCAACTAGCTTAGCGTTGGGGAAAAGCGTCCTAATGGCTGACTCGTATTGTGAATTAAAGTCCATGACAATAGCTTTAACATTCCTCCGATTTTTATTCGAGTAATGGTTCCTGAAAAATCGCTTAATATCGGCGTTCTTACGCCCTGGAAGGATGGTGACGATATCATGAGTTTTTGCATCAATCGCAATGAAACTCATTTGATTACCTGTTGACCGAAACTCATCGATACACAACTGCCTTGGCAAACCATTGTAGGCAGGCTGGATTTCTTTGCCTAGTAGAGTTAAACGTCGACATACTGTGTTAGTAGAGACGTTGTATTGTGTCGCGATACTACTCATCGTACGATCTTCGGTTAGAGCTAGATCAATAGCGTGAAGTGTGTTTTCGGATATTTGATGCTGCTTTTGAATTAAGGGCGTCTGAGCTAAAAGCGTTTTACCACAGTTTTGACAACGAAAACGCTGCTTTTTAAGTACAAGTAGGGTCGTACGTTCACTAACTCGTGGTAATCGGACCACAACGGTCTTATGGCCGTTATGGTTCATCGTAACTTTGCCACAACGTGGGCAAAGGATAGAGTCATAAGTCAA
>NZ_AZDT01000048.1 GCF_001434785.1 Levilactobacillus namurensis DSM 19117
TATGGTTCTAGTTGTTCTGTAAACTCGGTAATTGCTAAACGTCGAGCATCACGTTCGTCGTTCTTTCTTAATCGTGATCCAGTAGTGATACGATTCTTAGCCGTCAGTGGGTTTAAAATGTGGTAATTCAAACCTTCTTGTTGAAGGAAATACTCTAAGCGCCGGGAGTAAACGCCAGTCGCTTCAAAGACGATTTCCACTTTCCCACCGAACTGAAGCACGACGTGTTTCAGTTCATTAAACCCCAATGCATCTAAAGAGAT
>NZ_AZDT01000049.1 GCF_001434785.1 Levilactobacillus namurensis DSM 19117
TTTTCTACGTCTTGTCAATAAGAATGTTGTTAAATTAATGATTCTTGTTAGAGAGTGTAGGGCATTGGTTCGGTGACGAGACTTTTCGTCACCGAACCAATGCCCTATTTCTGTTATTTTATTGTTTTTGACCCGCTTAAATAAGCCTTGGAGGTTTCAATTTTTTTCAAGGCTGGTACTATAGGTATAACGAATGTTACTTCGATTGAGGTGCTAGCTCATAGGAGTAAGGTTGATTCGTTTTTATCAGGTATAGGATCGTTTTGATAAGGCGATCCATTTGACGGACGATGAGCTTCTTCTTTGAAGAAGCTTCTCGTCTTTTTTCGTATGCATCGCGAATATGATTGTTACTCATTTTTGGATTAAGCATAAGAACGACCGTCCAATACAGGATTCGACGTGCATGGGGATTACCGTGCTTGGTGATATGGCGAGCGGATTGATGGTCACCAGAATCAACTTCTGTTGTATCAAGACCAACATAGCTATTCAATTGCTGACGTGTATCGAATCGCCGGATGTCACCTAATTCACTAATTAGTCGAATGGCAGTACTGCCACCAATGCCAGGAATTGTTTGAAGAAGCGTAAACTCTGGCAAGGATTTACCTAGGGTCATCATGCGCACGACCTGCTGGTCCTGCGCCGTTTCTAGGGCAAGAACTTGCTCCGCCAAAGCTTTCATTTGTCGTGTGTTATCCGATG
>NZ_AZDT01000050.1 GCF_001434785.1 Levilactobacillus namurensis DSM 19117
ACCCAAACGACACCACTGAGCCTCTTCAGGCCCAACCTCACGGCTAAATTGAGCGTATCAAAAACAGTGTTTCTTGACGTCCAAAATTGGAAATATCACCGTGTGGAACTCTTAAACTAAAACACTAAGGCGTAAATCTTATCAGACCTCGAGTCCGCAGTAGGCATCATCATGCTTGCGCCATGGCTACAAACGGGTGGCAACCTTATTCATACCAACCACTACGGCCCGTCGGCAAATCATGTTTTGCTATTGGGTTACACAACTGTAAGCCGAGAGGACGGCCAGACAAGGCTCAGCCGTGAAATTTTCCTT
>NZ_AZDT01000051.1 GCF_001434785.1 Levilactobacillus namurensis DSM 19117
TTTTTAGTATTGCCTTTAGGCCCAGTTGAGCGCGCTAAAGCGTGCGAAACAAAAACCCACCTGCTTTGCGGGTGGATAGCAATTTCGTTATACAAAATAATCCCCTGTCAACTTACAATAGAGGTGTCTGAAGCCAACATTGTAGTTTGAAAGGAGATTATAACTATGGCCAATAAACTTAATAGCCTAGCGCATACGAAGTGGTTGTGTAAATACCACATCGTATTTACCCCCAAGTATAGACGGAAGATTATCTACAATCAATATCGACGTGACCTTCAGGAATACATCAAGCTTTTGTGCAAGTACAAAGGCGTTACGATTATTGAAGGGCATATGATGCCAGATCATGTTCACCTGTTGTTAAGTATTCCGCCAAAGTTGAGTGTGTCCAGCTTTATGGGATATTTGAAGGGCAAGAGTGCATTAATGATGTTTGATCGCCACGCTAACTTAAAGTATAAGTTTGGGAATCGGCATTTTTGGTCAGAAGGGTATTATGTCACCACCGTAGGCATGAACGAAGCGACCATCAAGAAGTATATTCGGGATCAAGAGAAGCATGATATGGTGATAGATAAATTAACGACGAAAGAATACAGCGACCCTTTTAAGGGTTAAGGTCTAGCAGTCCGAACGCCGCTTAAAGCGGCTAGCCACAGCGATTGATGCAATTTGGCTTTTGACCAAAAGCCAGCGCCTTGAGACGCTGGCAGTACATACCGGGCTTATAGCCCGTGAGCAAGCCACCCGTTTTACGGGTGGTCTTGACTT
>NZ_AZDT01000052.1 GCF_001434785.1 Levilactobacillus namurensis DSM 19117
AATTATCTTAATAATTAAAGGAAAATAATTGATAGTATCTAGTTTTCAAAGAACAAATTCTATGATGCTTTCGCATCAATGGAGAATAACGGGATCGAACCGTTGACCCCCTGCTTGCAAAGCAGGTGCTCTCCCATCTGAGCTAATTCCCCATATCGACCTTACGGTCAATGGGCATAAATGGACTCGAACCATCGACCTCACGCTTATCAGGCGTGCGCTCTAAACCAGCTGAGCTATACGCCCAAAAAAGCACATAAGGCTTTGAGGGTAGACCCCTCAAAACTGACCATTGTTTCAACAAAGTATGTGTAGCCTC